>CAWCQI010000026.1:0-129819 GCA_963797625.1 uncultured Acidobacteriota bacterium | reverse complement strand
GCGGCCGACTGCACTAACTGTCGTTAAGCCCTGGCCGCGGCCGTACGCGTGGCCCGGAACGCGAGCGTAAACAGCACGCCGAGGGCGAGGTCAATGCAGCCAAACAGCAGAACGTCTGCGCCGACGCGTCCCGCGTTGAACAGTAGAAGGACGGGCACTCCGAAGACCAGCTTCTCGAGGATTGCCGGGAGCATGAGCAGTCGGTAGCGCTGTACATCTTGCGCGATGACGAGGAATACCACTTGCCACGCGAGCGCGACTCCGATGAAGCCGTAGAAGTGCTCAGGTCGCTGGATTGGTCCCGGAAGAGAGGGTCCGACCCCGAGCTCGACGAGGTACTGCGGCGCGAGCACAAGCAGCCCGTACACGCCGGCCCAGAAGAAGACTCGACGCGCGAATGTCGTGGACGCTTTCATAACGAGTGAGTGGTTCTCGCGGCAGCGCCGCGCGCGTAACTAGCAGTAGGCCGACGGCATATCTCGACCGACTCCACAAGGCACGCAGCATAACGCCAAACCGCTTCGCACGAAATTTGGCCCAACTACTGCGCTACACCGCGCCTACGATCGCCTCAAGCGTGCGGCACGCGGCATCTGTCGGATTCCGAACGATCTACTACTTCCCGTATAGCAGCTTCCGTGGCGGATCGGCACGAGTGTTCTGGAACGGCGGTTCCGCCCTGGAGCTTGCACCGGCGTGCCGGGTCACTCCGCGTCAGAAGTCTCCGGCCAGGACGACAATTGTCAGCTCGCGTCAATGACTCGATTTACAAAGTTGCATTTAACCGCCGCTCTCCCTAATCCCAAACGTCACGATGCCAAGCCGTTGTCGCCTTGCGGCGGGTCGGTTCTGCGACCCGACCTGCCCGGGAACAGCCATTGCTCCGTCACTCGCTATGAAGCGAATTGCCATTACATTTTCGATCGCCGTTCTTGTTGGGATCACGCGGCTCACGCTGCTGGGTCATGCACAAGCGCCGCAGGGTGCTCGCGACTTCATCGTCGTCTTCTACGACGACGAGGGTGACGTCGATGGGTTGGCGGCGGAACATGGCCGGGCATACGGCGCATCGGTATTGCACCGCTACCATAGCGCGTTAAAAGGATACGCTGCGACGATTCCACTGGCGCGACTCGACGACATTCAGCGCGACCCGCGTGTCGCCTTCGTCTCAGAAGACCGGCCGGTCACGGCGGTCGCGCAGACGCTGCCGACCGGCATCAGCCGAATCGAAGGGGACCTCAGCTCGCATTTCTCATCGAATGACTGGCGCATCGCGGTCGCCGTCATCGACACCGGCAGTGGTCCGCACAGCGACCTGAACGTTCTCGGCGGGACGAATTGTTCAACCGGCAGGAGCTTCGCCGACGGCAACGGCCATGGCACTCACGTCGCCGGAACAATAGGCGCGATCAACAACGTTGCCGGCGTTGTCGGTGTCGCACCTGGAATTCCGATCTACTCGGTACGGGTCCTCAACAATACCGGTTCCGGCAGCTGGTCATCGGTTGTCTGCGGAATCGATTGGGTCACCGCCAACGCCGCGAGATTGAACATCAAGGTCGCCAACATGAGTCTTAGCGGCTCGGGAACAGACGACGGCGATTGTGGTAACAGCAACAACGACGCTCTCCACAGGGCGATCTGCAACTCTGTCGCCGCCGGCGTGACCTACGTCGTCGCCGCCGGCAATGACAACCGCGATCTCGCCGGGTCCGTGCCGGCCGCGTACGACGAAGTGCTGGCTGTCACAGCGATGGCCGACTTCAACGGGCAACCAGGCGGCGGTGCGGTCGCAACGTGTCTAAGCGACGTTGACGAAACGGCAGCCGGCTTCAGCAACTTCACAGCCATTGGCAGTCCGGACGCGAACCACACGATTGCGGCGCCAGGCGTCTGCATTCTCTCGACATGGAAGAGCGGCTACAAGACCATTTCCGGCACCAGCATGGCTTCCCCGCACGTCGCCGGTTCAGCCGCGCTGTGCATCGGCACAGGCAACTGCCCGGGACAGCCGAGTGACGTCATCGACAAACTCCGGCTTGACGCTTCGGTTCAAGGAGCCGCGTACGGATTTGACGGCGATCCACATAGTCCGTTCGCCGACCGGTACTATGGGTACTTGATTCGGGCGGGCGGTTACTGACAGCACCAATTTACGCGAGTGAGCTGTCGGGTTCTCAATGCGCCAATAATCCGCAGATGGAGAGCCGCGTCAAGCGATCGAAATAGCCAGTATTCCTAAGAATTTTTCTGAGGTCTGGCTCGGTCACTGCATTGCCCCTTTAACGCCTGCAGTTCTAGAAATTGCCGGAAGCTGAGCTTTCGTAACTAGACACTCTTTACAAGCCGTTCGATCTCTGCTTCGAGGTCGCTGACGCTCGTCCCGTTTAGCAGACGATTTGTTTCCTTGTTTGCCTGGAAGAGGGGCGACGAAGACCCTCGGTCCGAGTCCTCGACGGCAAGCGACGCTTCACAAGCAAAGTCGTCGAGACGTCCGTCCGGATCGTAGAGATCTTGGTGATGTGTGTTGATATTTTCCTGACTCGCGTCAAGGGTGGCTTCAGGTTGGTCGGTGGTCGCCTGAGGATCGTCGCTGGCTTCGGACTCTGCTGCGGTTGACAGCGGGACCGCAGTTGACATCGAGACGCTGCGGAGCAGCGGCGGAGCAGCGGCTGTGCCTACTAAACTCGTTCCCTGTGCAGCCGTTGTCGTGTGCCATCGCTCAAACAGCGGGCGCAAGTCGGTCGTGCGAGTGGCGGGAGCGAAATCGTCCAGGGCCCTCAGAAAGTCTCCGGTGGAAGCAAACGGCGTGGCGTTCGGGTCAAATGCCGTCACACGGTCGGCTGGGATCATCGCACGACGTACAATGCGGCGAAGTTGAGCCGGATTGGTGTCCCACTCCCGGCCAGCCGACAGCAGCGCCGCGAGCATCGTGCCGAGCGCGGTGATGAACTCGACAGTCTGGACCTCCGGTCCACTCGAGTGGTCGTCAGAAACGCGCAACTCGCCCGTCGAGCGCAATCGGACTTGGTCGAGCGCCGGAATGCGCCCCTGGGTGCCATGACGCCGGTCTGAATCGATCATGCGCCAGAGCTGCCGCACCAGTGCGACCGCTTCGACAGGAAGAATGCTGACGCCGTCAGACACGATGCGATGTAGCGTTACCGCGGTAATCTTGGGATCCATTGCGAAAGTACTTCGAGAGGAGGCGACACCGAACGGTGTCGACGTGCGACGGGAATTCCATTATCACACAGTGGCGCAGCGTAGCCGTTGTCGTAGTTACGGCTCTGCTCGATGACGGAGCGCCAGCGCGTCCGTTTTGACGGCCATGTGTCCGTCAGCTGAGCACGCATCCCAGCGAGGGTCCGGCGTGGGGTCGCGCGAGTTGCAGCGGTCGACGGCACCGTCCGTCGTCGCCGGCGCACCCGCACGAGCGGCACGGATTTCTTCATCTTCGACGACCTAATTCTCCGCGTCGCGTTGGCGCGCATGTTGCGGCATCACCTCACGACAGGCGATTTGCGGTGCTCATGCCCCAGGAGTGGTCTCCCGCTGGCCACCTTGGAAGCCCAGGGGCCTCACTGAGCACTTCCTCAGCTGATCAGTCAGACGCCGACCGCAGAAGCCGACTGCTCAGCTCCGGTGCTCCAAGGCGCCGTGGAGCGAGAAGTGGGAGAAGCGGAACGCGGGACCAAATCACAACCAGATATGATCCCGCGTCCGCATATGATCCCGCGTCCGCGATGTAGAGGCTCCCTACGGCGCGAGCGTGCGACGTCCGGCGACCAAATGCACCACGAACAGCACCAGTGCGATCACGAACAGAACGTAGGCGATATTGGTCGCAACGGATGCAACACCGGAGACACCAAGTGCGCCGGCGATCAGCGCGACGACGAGAAAGATCAAGGCGTAGTAGAGCATCGCTCCCTCCTCGCTCGAGCATCCGAGCAGCAGCCATCCAAATAGCAGAAACTGTGCCGTGTCGTTTGCCGGCCAGTTTTGCGGGCTTGCCGGCAGAGTGTGTAGTGCGTTACCCATTGCTATCGACTGCGGCTGTCGAGCGCACCCGGGTTCGGATTCCGACTCGCGGCACCGGCACAGAGTCCAGTCACCATGGCCGGCCGTTCCTGAATCGGCTGCTGATTGTCTAGGCCAACGCGACTTCCGCTCGGCTGCAAAAGGTCATGACCGTCTTCGCGTATCGCTGGACGTCTGACGTTGTGGCCTGCTCTGCGGAATCTCCGTGGGCGATATTGTTCCGTTTGTCGATGAGCTCGCTCACCAGGAGGTACATGCGCCCTCTTGTCGTCGCCGAGCGAGTTATGTGTTCGAAGATGTCGGGAATTCCCCAGTACGCGAAGTACCTTTTTAACGCCGCTGGCTTGGCGATTTCATCCAAGTCAACAGCCTATCGGTTTTGATCTATCCGTGTTTAACGGACCGCCACCCGAGATCCACACTTTCCCGACGGATGCTGAGGAGAGCGCAGCAGTCGGCCGTTGGGTGGAGTCGTTGGCGGCGGATGGTCTTACAGCCGCACAAATCGCCGTGTTTGTCAGGTCGCTTGACCAGGTGTCGAGGGCGACGGCCGGCGTGATCGCCGCGGAACTACCGGCACGTGCGCTCGACGACCGCGTTGACGTCAGACCCGGCAGCGTGAGCATTGCCACGATGCACCTCGCAAAGGGGCTTGAGTTCCGAGCCGTGGCGGTCATGGCGTGCGATGACGAAGTGCTGCCGCTCCAGGCTCGGATCGAATCGGTTGGAGACGAAGGAGACCTGCAAAGGTGTACGACACGGAGCGTCAGTTGCTCTATGTGGCCTGCACCAGGGCGAGCGATCGCCTCTGGATCAGCGCGGCCGAACCAGCGTCAGAATTTCTGAACGATTTGAAGGGATCCTGAGAGCGTCGCCGTTCAACAGTAACGAATGTTACAACGTGCTCTACGTCGAGCGCGACGGCACACGCGCTGCGGCGCAAATCAAGGCGTTCGAGGATACATGGGAATGGAATGAGGCAGCCCTCGACCGACTCGCTGCGTGAGCTCGAGTGATCGATACCCGCCACAGGTGCCAGTCAGCCTCATCGCACCGCCTATGCCGGTTGCGCCTGGATAGTTCCGTGTCCATGGAGGGAACGGAGTTCAGAGAATCCATCTCTGTTCTTCTCCACTCCCTCCTATGATCTCTTGGCGTGTGCCAGATGGTCTCCTACGGATGGCTTAGTATTTGTTGTGTGCGGACAAAATCTCTCGTGCTCACTTCACCAATTCGATCTCGCTCGGCCGCCATTCCTTGGTGAAGAACGGTTCGAGCGGGCTGTAGAGGCGCAGAATCGTGAACCAGCCCTTCTCGGGATCGGTCTGGATCCAGTTGCCGCGCTTCACGCCGTCGGGTTGTTTCGGACCGAAGTAGACCGTCGTGGAGCCGTCGGCGTCGGCTTCGGCGGCAGGCGAGGGATAGCTCTGGCTGCCGGCGCGCGGATAACGCTGCGGCGTGTCGAGCATCGAGCGCGTCATGTTGTCGTAGACCGTGAACGACCAGAAGTTCGCCTCCGGGATGCCCTTCGGCAGCGTCACTTGTAGGTCTTGGCGCCGTTGAAGTAGTTCTTGTCGGCGTCCAGCGATCGTCAGCAGATACTGCGACCCGATGCCGGTCAGGCGCATTCGCCATCGCGGGCGTGATGCCGGTGATGCCGTAGAAGAAATACGTCCGCGCATCCATCGTGCGGTAGCCGGTGGGTGGATAGGGCTTGACGCCTTCGCGCGTGATTTTCAGGAATCGGCGTCTCGAACTCGAAGCCGGTTTGAAACAGCAGGTTCGACCATGACGAACCGGGATAGTAGAACCAGCTCGAGTCGCGGGGGTTCATGAACATGCTGCGCGTGTTCGAAGGTCGAAGAGCCAGGACCCTACGACGTGATGGAGCCTCCAACTACGCGCGTTGAGGCAGGCGTTCTTCAGTTGCTCGTTGTACTGATCTTGTTTGCTACCGCTGCCAGGGCCGAAAGATCGTGTACGCCTTCCTGATCGCGACCAGATCGAATCGTCGGGCACAAGACCGAGTCGATCCATCGCCGCTACGCTTTCGTGGATGAGACCATGCAACGGGAAGCGGCAGCACGCCTCGACGCCTGGATGGCTCTCCCTGCGACAGCACCACCGACGTCCACCGTTACTCCGCTCCGTCGAGGTAGTCGACTCCGGGGCCACGTCACGGGGTGAGTCCAGCAATCCGACACCTGCTGGGCGGGGATTGATGCTCAGTGCGGCGTTTTGCGCGACTAACGCCTGAATTAAGCCGCGCCACGAAGTGGCGTCGGCTTGAATGAATTGTTAGGCCGACTTGCACTCACGGCATTCTTACTTCAACAAGTTCTTTCAAACAAGAAAGTACATCCGGACCCTCATCTCCACCAGTCGATTCATTGGGTGGGGAGGGGCGCGGGTCTTCCTGACGCACAAGCAGGGAAGTAACTCCTTCGCTCTCGGTCAACTCGTATGTCATGAAAAAGTAGTGCTCTGGAATGTCTTGCAGATCGGGGCGAGGGAAGAACAGTGAGTACTTCAGGCGCGACTCCGGTAAGAACTCAAGAACGTTGCCCTTCTGTTCAAATACTCGCCCGTTCCATTCGTTGCGGAAAATGATAGGAGTTCCGACCTCCCATGTTGTCAGCAGATCAGAGCCGTACTGCCATTGCTTGACTAGATCAGGCACGGTCAAGGCCAGCCAAACTTTCCTTGTGGGTGCAATAATCTTGACAATTGAGTCGGATGTTTTCACTTGCACGTCTCCAAGATGGTCGTTGTTGGCCTAACGTCGCGTTTCAGCCGGGGCCGCTCATGATGGCATCGGCCGCCGTCGGCTGCAAACGCTTGTTAGACCGCTCAGCGTGACTCGTGGCGAGCAACGATCGGTCAGAGTGCTAGCACCTGCCGCGCCAGTGGGCCGAGCCGCGCGCGCGTCTCAGGTCGCATGCCGGCCGCGAAGTCGGTGCCCGCGCGGCCGTCCCTCGGAATAAACGCGCCTTGGATCGATCGGCGTGGATCGCTCGATGTGTTTGCGGCGTGGCCATGCCATGCGGACCCATTGAAGATGAGGAGTGAGCCCGCACGGCCGCACGCCAACACATGCCCTGCGTGCTCGGCTCGCAAATCTGAAATGCTGTCCGCTGGCGTACCGGGCCACCGGTGCGAGCCCGGCACGAAGCGAGTCGGGCCGTTGTCGGGCCGGAACTCATCCACCATCAGAATGAAGCCGAGAAGCGGCCAATCGGCGGAGTCGCGCTGAACGTCAACGTGCAGGTCCTGGGCGGGCGTGCACGGCCGCACGGTCCGCGCGTGCAACGAACTCAGCTTAAACGGTCGGCCGATGACGAGGCAGCACGCCTCGAGTAGCGGCGGAAACATGTACAGGGGATCGAACTCGGGTCCCCGATTCACGAAGTCGCTCACCCGAGTCGACGTGCTGCCGATCTTGACGTCGTCAACGGTCGCTGACGCTACCGCGGCGGTGTATGCGTTGGCCAGCCGTTCCACCCGATCCCATGGCACCGGGCCGGGAAGCACGACGAAGCCTCGCTCCTGCAACTGTGAGGCGGCGTCCATCGGGAGCTCGCTCCCTGAAGCCAACGCGCTGAACCAGTCGGACATCTTGATTGTTTGTGAGCGGCCTAACTACTAGTAGGCCGACCGGCATATCTCGGACGACCTTGCGCGGCTCGCAGCATAACGCTAAACCTGCCTGCTCGAAGAATGTGCACAACTTCGTGCGGCGACAGGGACTTATCGAGGAAGCGAGCTCCCTAAGACCTTGAATTAGTTCGACCTGCATAACACCCCGCCAGGTCGCCGCTAGACGCGGCTGAACGGATCCATCCTGAGAAGTCGCCAAGTGTCGACCGATGGCTGGCCCGCGCAGAATTCGGTTCATCGGGCAGAACAGGCTCAGAACGGGATCAGTCGCGCGTTTCGGGCGCGCGAGGCCAGCAACGAGGCTCCGGCGAGATCGTAAATTTCAGAACGAAATCGAAGGAAATGTGGTGAGCCGCCTCGGAATCGAACCGAGAACCCGCAGATTAAGAGTCTGCTGCTCTGCCAATTGAGCTAGCGGCCCACTGAGTTGCGCGGCGTCGGCATGGCTGCTCCGACGCGGTAGGGACAATTGCCGATTATAGCATCCCTCCGCCGGGACGGGCCGCTCGGCAAACCGAGCCACGAATCAAGAATCCACGCACCCGCGTCGCGCCAAGAAATCCGCGCAATCCGCGTCCCGTCGAAGTATCCGAGTGTCAGAACGTCTTCAGCCCGTTCACGTGAAGTCGCACCCCGTAGATAGACGTCGTCGCGCAAATGTAGAGGTAGTTGCGCTTGGGCCCGCCAAACACGACGTTCGAGCAGATCTCGGGGATCAGGATCTTGCCGATCAACACGCCGTCCGGCGCGATGCAGTGCACGCCGTCGTCGGTCGCCGCCCACAGCCGGCCCGCAGTGTCGAACCGCATGCCGTCGAAACGCCCTGACGCGCAGTCTACGAAAACTTTGCCGCCGGACAGCGTGCCGTCTGTGCCGACGTCGAACACGCGAATGTGCTTCGGGAGATGCCCGCCAGCCGAGTCGACGATGAAGATCTGGCGCTCGTCGGCGGACAAGGCCAGGCCGTTCGGTCGGACGAAATCGTCAACCACGGCGCGAATCTCGCCGGTCGCGCCGTCGACGCGGAACACGTAGTTCTTCCCAAGCTCGCTGTCGGCCTTGTGACCCTCGTAATCCGAGAGGATGCCGTACGGCGGATCGGTAAACCAGATCGATCCGTCCGATCCGACCACGGCGTCGTTGGGGCTGTTCAGCCGCTTGCCCTTGTAGTTGTCGGCGATGACGGTCAGGCGGCCGTCATGCTCGGTGCGGACGACCCGGCGTCCGCCGTGTTCGCACGTGACGAGCCGGCCCTGGCGATCGACCGTATTGCCGTTGGCATAGTCGGACGGTTCGCGAAACACGCTGACCGAGCCGTCGCACTCGTCGTATCGCAGCATCCGGTTGTTGGGGATGTCCGAGAAGATGAGGTGGCGCGCGGCGGGGAAGTACGCCGGGCCCTCGGTCCATCGCGCGCCGGTCCAGAGACGTTCGACGTGCGCGGTTCGATTGAAGCAGTCGAGAAATCGCGGATCGAGGGTTTCGTAATCTAAAGAAGACATTGACAGTCGGCAGTCTTCAGTCGTCGGTCGGCAGTCACAGTCGTCAGTCGGAGTCGGCAGTCGTCAGTCGGTGGTCGCCAGGCAGAATCGTCATCAAAGACGCAACTCACGAGGACGAGTACGGCGCCTGGGTGTTAGTCGGAACGAATTGAACCGACTTGAGCTGTCGACTCGGACTGTCGACTCTGATTGACGACTGCGACTGCCGACTCACGACTGAAGACTGCCGACTGGTTTGGTGCGCCCGGCAGGGCTCGAACCTGCAACCTTCGGCTCCGGAGGCCGACGCTCTATCCAATTGAGCTACGGGCGCGACAGTCGTCAGTCGTGAGTCGGCAGTCGACAGTCACAGTCGTCAATCCGAGTCGCCAGTCGACAGTCCAGTCGACACTTCAAGTCGACAGGCGCAGTCCATCGTCTGACTCGACCACCCATGCCGACGCGAACAGCAATCGTAGCATACGAACCCGCGGTTAGTCGTCAGCTGCAATCCCTCAGTCCAAAGTGGGCGGGACTGACTGCACTGTGTCGACTGTGACTGACGACTCAGACTGGCGACTGTGACTAACGACTGCCGACTGAAGACTGGCGACTGTCGCTATGTATCACCCCGTAGCGCGTGGATCGGATCGATGCGTGTCGCGGTCCTGGCCGGAATCCAACTCGCGAGGAGCGCGATCGCGATAAGCACCGCCGCGGCAACAGCGAACGTCATCGGGTCCCGGGCGGTGATGCCGTAGAGGAGCGTGCCGAGCGCGCGAGTGGCGGCAAACGCGCCGGCCAATCCGACCAGCGCTCCGATAAGCGCCATCGCCGCGCCCTCGCGGACCACGAGCGCTCGGACGGCGCTCGTCGGGGCGCCGAGCGCCAGGCGGATGCCCATCTCGCGCTGGCGCCGACTTACCGAATAGCTCAGGACTCCATAGAGCCCGACCGCCGCCAGCGTCAGCGCCAGGATCGCGTAGGCAGCAACGACGAGCAGGGCGAACCGCTCCTGGACGATGCCGCGGCCGATGATGTCGGCAAGCATCCTGGGCTGATAGAGCACGAGCGCGGGATCGATGGCGTGGAGCTCGCGCCGGATGTCGTCGACGAGTCGCCCCGCTGGCACGTCGGATGACACGACTTCGGTGAGCGCCCAGTTACGATTGGCCGCGAACTGACGATGCAGGTGATAGACGATCGCCGGCGTCGGCGCGCGCGCCGCGACCGCGACGTCGGCGACGACGCCGATGATCTCGGCCTCGCCGCCAGAGACGCGGAGGTGGCGGCCGATCGGGTCTTCGTCCGGAAAGAGCGTTCGCGCGAGCCGGTCGTTGATGACGACCTGTCGCGGCGTCGCGCCATCCTGCGCGCCGAACGTTCGTCCGCGCAGGACGCGGATGCCCAGCGCTTCGAAAAAACGACCTTCGACGACGCGCTGATCGGCCCCAACGTTGGCGTTCTCCGGCCTGTCGGTTCGTCCGTTGGTCCACGTGTGATACGTGCCGGTCACGGGCAGTCGCGATACTGCGCCGGCTGCTTTCACACCGGGGATGGCCGCCAGCCGATCCTGGAACGCGACATGGAAGGCCGCCCGCCGTTCCGGCTCCGAGTACCGGCCGGCGGGTAGGTTCACCTGGAAGGTCAGCACGTTCCCGGCGCGCAGGCCAAGATTCACGTCCGCGAGCCGTTCGAAGCTGCGCAACAGCAGTCCAGCGCCGGTCAGGAGCACGAGGGCGAGCGCGATCTGGGAGACGACGAGCACTTGCCGGAAGCGAGCCTGACGGCGGCCACCGCTCGTGCCGCGGCCCGACTCCCGCAGCACGCCTTCGAGATTCGGGCGCGCGTGCTGCAGCGCCGGTGCGAGACCGAACGCGAGTCCGGCCACGAGCGCGACGACGAAACCGAAAGCGAAGACGACAGCGCTCCCGCTCGAGCCGGCGGCGACGCGGGCGACCGATTCGGGCGCGGCGGCGAGCAGCAGGCGCGTGACGGCCTGCGCGCTGGCGAGGCCGACGATGCCGCCGGCGAGCGACAGCAGCAGGCTTTCGACGATGAGTTGGCGCGCCAGCCTCCACCGCGAGCAGCCGAGCGCGGCACGAACGGCGAGCTCCTGCTCGCGCGCCGCGCCGCGCGCCAGGACGAGCCCGGCGACGTTCACGCAGGCAATCGTCAGCAGCAGCCCGACCGCGCCGAGGAGTATCCACAGCAGGCTTCCGGCCGTCCCGACCGTGTCAACCTGCAGCGGCGTGACGCGCGCCCACCGACGCGTCTGGCTCTGGCCGTAGTTGGGCTCGATCTGGAGCGCGATTGTTTTCAGCTCCGCCTGCGCCTGCTCGAGCGTGGCCCCGGGCCGCAGACGGCCGATGACGCTCAGGTAGTGGTTGTACCACTGCGTCCGGTTCGCACTCTGGAAGTCGAGCGGCGTCCAGATCTCGACGCCGGGCACGAGCGGGTCCTCGAACGCATCGGGCACGACGGCGACGACCTGCTGACGGACGCCGTTGACCGACAACGTCTGTCCGACCGCGTCGGCACGGGCGCCGAGATACTCGCGCCAGATCCGCTCGCTGATGACGACGACGCCGGCATTGGCGCGCTCGGCGTCTCTGTCGAACGGTTGCCCGGCCAGCATCCGCACGCCGATCACGCGGAAGTAGTCGGATCCGACCGGCAGGACGCTGACGCGCTCGGGCTGCGCGCGATCGGTGAGGTCCGCGCCCTCGCTGTTGTAGGTGTAGACCGGCGCCAGATCGAGCGTCGTGCTGTTGTCCCGGAAAGCGCGGAACGCCGGCTGGGGCATGTAATTGTCGGTCTCGCCCGCGACGTGATACACGCGGACGAGCCGGTCCGGATCGTCATACGGCAGAGGCCGGAGCACGACGGCGTGCAGCACGCCGAAGACCGCCGTGTTCGCGCCCAGGCCCAACGCGAGGGTAAGGATGACGATCGCGGAGAACTTCTTCGCGGAGGCGAGCGACCGCACCGCATAGACGATGTCTCGTTTCCAGCTTTCCACGGGTTTCTCCTCTCGAGCGTACGCCGATCGGCTTGATTAGACGGATTCTGGCGGAATTCGGTTGGAAGTGGCCCCGGGCTGGACGCCATCCCAGAACTCGATCCGTGTCTTGTCCGAGTAATCCTGCTGGTCTGTGTTGTCCGTGTGATCCGTGGCTGTCTTCCGTGTTGTCCGTGTATCCGTGCTGTTTCCTGTGTAATCCGTGGCTCTAGTCGAGAAACTTCCCGACGAGCCACAGATGGCCGAACGGGTCGACGACGGCGCCCTGGAGCATCCGGCCGATCGGACGCGGCCCGGTGACCGTATGGGTGTGTTCTCTCACCGGACTGTGGTCGATGGCTCCGGCGGCAAGCGCCTGCTTGTGCACCGCGACCGGGTCGTTGACGAACAACTCGATCCTGACAGTGGTGAAGCCAGCCGACGCCGGACTGCGAGTGCCGTGCGGGGGTGACTCGTGGGCGAGAAAGAACGGCGCGCCATCGATCTCGAGCCCGGCGACGATGTGCCCGCCGCCGTCGAGGTGCCACAACACCGTCGCGCCAAACGCCGCTTTGTAGAATTCAATCGCGGCGTTGCCGTCGCTGACGGCCAGCATCGGGGAGATCTGAGTTCCCATTGAGCGTAAACCTTCTCAGATTCGAGCTCAGAAAGCTACTGTGCACGGCGATTCTAGCATTCGGGTTCTCAAGCCGCGTCGCTGGCCTCCTCGCTTCGGGAGGCCGCTTCAGCTCGGGAACGGGCCAGAGCTCGGGTGATCCTACCGGCCGGGAGCGTCCCGAGGGGATTTTCGCGTCAGGACTTCGGCGGGCGTGGCGCTGTCGAGCGTCAGAGTGTGGAAGGCCTGACGCATACGATCACGCTCATCCGGCAGGAAGACGAGTGCAGATGTGCGCGCCATGACCACATCATCCGCGCTCAGTCGTGGCTTCATCACGCCGACCGACCTGTGAGACAGCCCCAGCAGATGGCCGACCTCATGCGCGATCGTGAGGCCGACGACATGTCCCGTCGCGAGCGTCGACAGCGCTGGATTCGAGCGCCCCTCGCGACTTCGGCGTAGCGTCTGAACGATCTCCGCATTTCTGGGAACGTAAACCAGCGCGACCATCGGTCCCGTCGAAGCGCGGATCGCATCGCCCGAAGTCGACGGATCCGACGACTTCATGATGGGAAGCAGTTGCACGCGGACGAAAGGACGGCCGCTGGAGGATTCAGCGCAGCCGTCGTTGCCCACGCACTGGCGCCATTCGGTCTGGATGCCGCCGGAAGCCAGTAGCGGCTGTGCGGTCTGAATTGCGCATCTGGACCTCGGCCGTCTCGAACGCCGCGTAGGTGAGCATTCTCAATTCGAGAACCTGATCCGGCTCGACAGCAGGGACTCGTGAGGCCAGCGTTCCAACCAATCCCGCGGTCAGAATGACGATGCGCGCGCGAACAATCCTGGCTGGTGCCATCGCCGCCCCCTCGTGTGTCGAGGCGGCGAAGATGACCGCACCGGGCAGGGCGGCGGCAGGTGTTTACAGTGCTTTACATGTAAAAACCCAGAGGTTTACGAACGTTTGGTGGAGTTCGAAGGGGGAGACTGAGTGGCGGTTCTTTTCTACCGGAACCTGTCGACGACGAAGATGTCGCGCTCCCAGCGGTCGACATGGCTGGCCACTGCCCAGCCGCCATCGCGCGAGACCGTGAGGAACCGGTTCGCCCCGTAAGGCCCGACACGGAAGCCCAGTGTTCCAAGGGTGCAAATGCGTCGACTCGGTGAAATCGTAAACCTGCAACACATCCGGGGCACGTGCGAAGTCCACCGCGCCACCGAGACCTGGGACGAAGACGAACACGATGCCCGCATCGGTGACGTCCCATGCGCCTGGCATGACCGGGACATCCACCCTCTCCGTTGGCCCCCCGTCGGCGGAGACGCGTTTGAGTGTGGCGACAGGCCCCAGACCGAAAGACCTGGGACTGTCGATGAAGTAGATGCTGCGGCCGTCCGGGGATTCGCGGGGTCCGAAGCCAAGCTCAGGTGACAGCTGCGTGCGGGCGCCGCCGCTGGCCGCCACCTTCCAGATCGCGAACTGGCCCGATTCGTTCGACGCGTAGTAGATCCATCGGCCGTCCCTCGACCATTCGGGATCCATCTCGGTCGCGGTTCCGTCTGTGACGCGCTTGAGCGCTCCGCCACCCACTGGCACGACGTAGATCTGCGTCTTGTCGCCTATCGTCGCGTCGAATGCCAGCCGCCGCCCATCGGGAGACCACGAGCCGAGGCTGACGGTTGCATCCTGCAGCTCCGTCACGCTGCGCAGCGCCGATCCATCCAGGTTCGCGACCCAGAGTTGCTGGTTGCCGCTCCGGTCCGATGCGAACGCGACCTGGCGGCCATCCGGAGAAAACCGTCCCGGTGTATCCATGCGCGTGGCATCGCAGAACGGCGAGTGGCTCGTGATCGTGTCGCCCTGCCGGGGCGCCCGCAGATCGACGAGGCGAAGTCCGACATCCTGTTGACCGTTGACGACGGCGAGCCGGTAGGTGTGTCCACTGCGATACTGCGAGGCCGACGGCAAAATCGATCCGTGTGGAACGCCCGCCAACGGCACCTCCGGCGCGGGGGATGCGACCTTCACTCGCACCAGCCGCCTGCCGCTCGTCGCCGGTCGCGCCACCAGGATCTCGCGGCCGTCGGGGGTCCACGTAAACCCGCCGATCAGGCCGCTGTTCCAGCTGCCGAGCGCGACGGGTTCGCCGCCAGATAACGGCACCACGAAGAGTGCCGATCGCGCATTGCCGGAGCGCATGAACGCCACGCTGGTTCCGTCTGGGGAGACTCGCGGGTGGGAGTCTCCGAATGTCTCGGGCGCTTCGGTCAACAGGCGGCGCGTGCCAGTTTCCAGCACGTGATGTACGAGTCCGACGCGCCCGTCAGCCATGTGCGTGGCCAGGACGAGGGATCGGCCGTCGGGCAACCAGTCAGGTTCGGCGCTGTCCGCGGCGATCATCTCTTCAGCTCCGCCGAGCGCCGACACCTTGAAGACGGACGGTTGGCCTTTGACGAATCGAGTAAACGCGATGAACTGACCATCGGGCGAGAATCTCGCGTACTTCTCCATCACGTCCGGCGTGTTGGTCAGGTTTCGCAGGGCGTCGCCTTCCACGGCCTTGATCCAGATGTCGTGGCTCGCGTCGGTCGATGATCCGGCCGCGGAAAATGTCACGACGTTGCCGTCCGGAGAGAGCGAAGGGTTCTCCTCCGCTCCCGGCATCGATGTCGCGGTGAGCAAGCGTCCTGGCTCGGATCGGTCATCGATCAGCACACGCCCGACGCCCCATCCGGCCCCCATCAACGCGAGCGCGGCCGCGACAATCCACCATCGTTTCCACGCTGTCGTTGGCGTCGAGGCCGGACGATCCCCTCGGCGCGCGGGCGCTGGTTGGACGGAAGCGGGCGGATCGATGTGACCGTCACGGCGATGGAACGCCGGCGTGTAGCTGCCTTTCGGAACCGAAATGACAATTTCCCGATCGTCAGCGGCGGCGTAGTACTCGCGCAGTCGGTCGCGCAACCGGCGCGCGTCGACGCGCACGATCGGATCGGCCGCTGTATTGAAGTCCACACCCTTGCCGTACACCTCGATCGCGATCACGTGCTCCTTCAGCGCGTGGCCCTCTCCGGCGAGTGTTCGATCGACGATGAACTTCAGAAAGGCGGACAGTCGCTCCGAGCGAGTGAAGAGCTCGCTGGCGAGGATCCGGTCGAGTTCGGCCCGCACGAGCGAGGCCGGAGGATCCGTGCTGGGACTCGACGCGGCTGGTGGATGCGCCATTGGCGGCCCATCAGAATCTTACCTTCAAACCGAGCTGGATCTGACGCATCGGCGTGAAGGGCATCAGGCTCGAAATCGTCCCGGCATTGGCCGAGTCGATCGTGTTCGCGGGGTTGGCGAACGCTGGGCTGTTCAGCAGGTTGAACGCCTCGATCCGCAGCTCGGTCTCGACGGCGCCAACCCTGGTCAGTTTCGCGAGCGCGGCGTCAATCGTGAACTGACCGGGTCCGCGGAGAATATTTCGCCCGGAATTGCCGAACGTGGCCGTGGGCTCGCTCGGGGCCACGAATGCGCTCGTATCGAACCACCGGTCGACCGTCGGCGACTCGACCGAGCCTGAGCCAATCCTGTCGGGCCGATAGAGCTGTCCGGGGATCGCGGCGCTCATCGTCGACACGGGATTCTGGCTCTGGAAGACCGTAAACGGGTACCCGGATCGCGCGAGGAGCAGACCACTGATTTGCCAGTTGCCGAACCAGTGGTTGCGAGCGAGCGGCAGCGTGTAGATCCAGGTCGACGTGAGCACGTGGGTGACGTCGTAGTTCGCGGGGCCGCGGTTGTAGCCGAGGTCGTACGTGTTCGGGAATGTCGTGACGCCATCGGTCTCCGATCCCAGGTCGATCGCCTTGCCGAACGTGTAGGAAGCTCGTGGCTGACAGGCCCCCGGAAAAGCGGCGAACGAAGCGCGCCTGCAGTGCGTGATAGTCGAGAGTTCCCCTGCTCTGCGACTGCGCCACGCTGCCGAGGGCCGGATTGACGCGAAAGAACGGCCGGTTGACGTTCGAATTGACCACGCCCAGCTGCGCCGGCGCTTGATTGACATCGACGATCACGACGAGCTGGCGCCCACGCGAGCCGACATAGCCCACTTCGAACATGTAGCTCGCGCCGAGCTGTCGTTGCACATTCACCGACCACTGCTGAGCGTATCCGTCCCGGAAGCCGGGATCGAAACTGGATCGCGAGTTCCCACCGGTCGTCGGTGTCGGCGGCGCGCTCCCAGCGGAGTAGTCGAGGCCCGGCACGAACGGCAAGGGACTGGTCCTGAACTGCGAAAGCACGAACGGGGGATTCTGTCCTTTGGACGACGCAGTGCCGGTCAGGGGCGTATTCCAGAACATCCCGAAGCCGCCGCGCAGGATCATTCGTCCGGTCCCGCCGACGTCGTAGGCGAATCCGAGGCGAGGCGCGAAATCTGTCTTCGAGTAAGTCTGCAGGTACCGCCCGACCCGGACGCCATTCATCACCGCGTCGTCGGAGGCGACAACGAAATGGCCTGTCGAGGTATCGAAGTTCGATTGCTGGTCATCGTCTTCGCGATAGGGCATGAACAGATCCCACCGGAGTCCGAGGTTCAGCGTCAGCCGCTCGCCAATCCTGACGTCGTCCTGACCGTAGGCCGACCACTCAGCGCGCCGCTCGGTGTACGGCGCGGCAATGAGCGATCGGCTGAAAACACCCGGATGGCCGAGAATGAAAGTAGCGAATGAAAAACCGCTGTTGGGATCCGGTATGCACACGGTGATCATCCCTGTGCAGCTGGAGGTCACAGCGGTATTGAAGGCGAAGAGTCCCAGAGGGCTGTCCGAGAAGTACACGTGGCGCCTGCGCAGGATCCAGCTCGCGCCGGCTTTGAGCGTCTGTCGCCCTCTGACATGCGTCACGCTGTCGGTAACCTGGAACGCGCTCGTATCGGCAGTGCCCGTGCCGCCGGCGCCGACTGTTCGCATGTCCTGCGTGGCGAACCCGATGGTCACCATTCCACTCGTCCTGGCGTCGAGGTTGATGCCGGGGATCCCGAGCTGCTCGGCTGTGTTTTGTCCGAATCCGTACCTGACGAAGCCGAGGTTGATACCGCTCCAGCCGATGCGGAGCTCATTCAACAACCGCGAGCCGAACGTATGCGTGTCGTTGAAGGCGATGCTTTGAGCATCGATGCGATACGTGCCCGGAAATGGCCCGCCGTCCCCATTGGGCAAGGCCGGTGGAATCACCCGATTGGCCTTCTGCAAGCTGTACCGCACGAACGCCCGGTTGGCTTGGCCGAAGCTGTGATCGATTCGGATGTCGAATTGATTGTCCGTACGCTGCTGCGTGGGATTAGTCACGTAGTTGTCGATCGTCTGCCCATTCGTCGTCCGTCGGCCCGCGGTGTTTGGCAGGGGATAGAGCTGGTCGATGATGCCTGCGGAGACAGCGTCGATGCGCTCGGTCGGAATGACGTTGCCTGGAAAGGGCGCTCGCGTCCGCGGGTCGTAGACGACGCGGATCAGCTCGGAGAAGTTGCCGTGCCGCATCTCAGCGCTGGGCACGGTCGAGACGAGCGTCAGGTCTTGCTTGATGCGCCAGCCCTGGTAGTCGCCGAAAAAGAAGGTCCGGTTCCTGACGAGCGGCCCGCCAAGCGTTGCGCCAAACTGCTGCTGGCTGAAGTCCGGCTTCGGCCGTCCGGCGCGGTTATTGAACCAGTCGTTGGCGTCGAGCGCGTCATCGCGCGCGAACGCGAAGGCACCGCCATGGAGTGTGTTGCCGCCGGACTTCGTCTGCAGGCTCACGACGCCACCGAGCGACCGGCCGAACTCCGCGGCATAGATGCCGGTCTGAACCTTCAGCTCGTCGAGGGCATCGATGCTCGGGTAGATGGCGACTGTATTCAGCCACACCTCGTTGTTGTCGAGACCATCGAGGAGGAAGTTGTTGTCTCGATTTCGCTGGCCGTTGGCCGAGAACGACGCCGAGGCGCGCCAGGCGACCGAGCTGGATCCGTCGACGTTCTCGCCGGGGACTCCCCGGACGACGCCTGGCAGCGTGCGCGTCAACTGCACGAAATTCCGGCCGTTCAGAGGCAGCGCCTGCATCTCGGTGCCGTCGAGCGTGGCGCTCAGGTCGGAGGCAGATCGTTGCACGAGCGAGTTGCGGGCGCTGACGACGACCGCCTCGCCCACTTCCCCAATCGTCAGGTTGACGTCGACGCGAACTTTTTGATCGACACCGAGGACGATTCCGGTGACCGTCTCGGACCTGAAGCCTGCTGCCTCCACTCGAACAGTGTAGTCGCCGGTTGCCAGAAGCGGCGCGGTGTACACACCGTCTTGGTCCGTGGCGACGATACGAGAGAGGCCAGTCGAGGTTTCGGTGAGCGAGACGCTCGTTCCAGCGATCGCCCCGCCCGTCGCGTCACGGACCGTTCCAAAGATGGTGCCTGTCACAGATTGTGCGGCTGCAGCGGTGGGCGACAGTAGACCGACGAGGAGCAGAGCAGACGTCAGTCGCCTGGGGACAGCATCACGGCAGCAACGGGCATGCATACCCACAATGGGTCAGTCAGCTCCCGAGCGACGCACGAGACGTGCCGGCGCGTGGCCATGCGTACCTACAAACGCACCGAGGGACGGTCAGAACGAACCATAAGACTATCCCGTCGGGCTGGCGTATCATCCGCGCACACCGGCCGACAGTGCCACGCCTGCCTCCGGAATGAAACTGTCACCTATGTTCCAGGAATGGACCCGTCGAATTTTGGCGCGCCCGGAGGGATTCGAACCCCCGACCTACGGCTTCGAAGGCCGGCGCTCTATCCAACTGAGCTACGGGCGCGCATGCGAAGTGGTCGATGGGACCCCGATCATACCGGGCCGGCAGAGCCGCGCGCAAGCTGGCGCTATCGACGGGGAGTCGGCAGCGGGTTCCTCGCGAAGCACAAGTCCTCGACGATGCGCCCGCCGATCAGATGCTCCTGGATGATGCGCTCCGCGTTGTCGGGCGTGACGTTGCGGTACCACGCGCCTTCGGGATAGACGAGCGCGATCGGTCCTTTGTCGCAGATGCGCAAACACCCCACCTTCGTCCGGTAGCACGGGCCGCTCTCGCCGGCGATGTTCAGCTCCTTCATCCGCTTCTTCACATAGCCCCATGTCTCTTCGCCGTCGTCTTTGTCGGTGCAGTCCGGTCCGAGGCACACGAAGAGATGACGAGTGAGTTTGCCGACGCCGAACGACTCGGCGGTCTCCGCCGGCGACAGCCGATCCTTCTTTCCCATGCCACGGCGATCATATCCGCTCGCGCGACCTAGATGTGGGTCCCGTGCCGGATGAGTCCGGATGAGCCCAACGGGGACGCACGCCTCAGAGGCGCCCAACTCATTGCCCCTGTTTGCAATAACTTGAAGCGACACGGTGTTGGCGTCGACCTTGCACAAAGTGGGGGCATGGCTGAACGACTGACCCGGCGACCTCATACAGTAGGTAAACCGAGTAAACAGCTGCTCACGGCAACGATCCTCGTTGCGTTGACGTTGTCGGCTGGTGCGCAGACGCGCATCGAGCCCCATTCGAACGGGTATCTCACCACAGCAAGACGTCCAGCTCGGACAGCAGGCGGCAGCGGAAGTGCGTCAGCAGCTGCCGATGGTCAACGATCGTCGCACCGAGGACTTCGTCGAAAGTATCGGTGAACGCCTGATCGCCGAGATCCCTGACTACCTGCGCCAGCCGGAATTCCGCTACAGCTTCGACGTCGTGAATTTGAAGGACATCAACGCGTTCGCCCTTCCAGGCGGGCCGATGTTTCTTCATCGCGGCATGATCGAAGCGGCGAAAACGGACGGCGAAGTCGCTGGCGTCATGGCCCACGAATTGAGCCACGTGATTCTCCGTCACGGGACGGCGCAGGCGACCAAGGGACAGAAGTTCCAGATCGGCGCGATCGCCGGACAGATCTTGGGTGGCATCGTCGGCGGCCGGACCGGCAGCGTCATTGCGCAAGGATCGCAGCTCGGCCTCGGCGTCTACTTCCTGAAGTACGGGCGTGAGTACGAACGCGAGGCGGACCTGCTCGGCGCGCAGATCATGGCGGAAGCGGGATACGACCCGCGGCAGATGGCCAACATGTTCCGGACGATCGAGCAGCAGCGGCGGAGTTCGGCGCCGGAGTGGTTGAGCGATCACCCTGACCCGGGAAACCGCTACGAAGCGATTCTCCGGGAGGCCGAGACATTGAGGGTCGAGAACCCGGCGCCGCAGAACCGCATCGCGGACGTCCACGCGCAGCTCTCTCGGCTTCCACCCGCGCCGACGTCCGCGCAGGTGGCTCAGCGGCAACAGCAGCGCCGGCAACCCGGGCCGGTCGCAACGAGCGGCAGTGTCGGCGCCGTGCAGGCGCCCTCCGGCCAGTGGCAGACGGTCCAGCCGGCGGACTTTCTGCGGTTGAGCGTTCCGGCGAACTGGCGTCAGGTGGGTAGTGGTGGCGGTTCGGTCATGTATGTCCCGGATGGAGGTTACGTCCAGGGGCAGGACGGACAGTCGGCGTTCACGCACGGTCTGGAGTTGGGAGTGCTGCGAACCGATGGCGGCTCGCTGCAGCAGAACACGGACCGGCTGCTGCAGGCGTTCGCGCGGACGAATCCCGAGCTCCGGCGCCAGCGCGGCTACGCGCGCACCAACATCGGTGGCCGTAACGGCCTTGTGACGACGTTGACCAACGTCTCTGAAGTCAGTGGCGAGCGCGAAGTCGTCAGCGTCTCGACGACTACGTTGAGTGATGGCAGCTTGCTCTATCTGCTGGGAGTGGCGCCTTCTGACGACGCGTCAATCTATGTCGATACCTTCGGCCGGGTCCGTCAGTCAGTGCAGCTGATGGATGGAGCCCGGTAGGGGAGGCCAAAGTGCAGACCCAAGTGAAGACAACGTTGAAATCTCTGGCAGTGGTCGCGCTGTTGTCCGTTGGAGCGGACGCAGCGGCTCAGTCAAGAGGAGTCGTGACCGGTATTCGCGTTTCTGATGCCGAAGTAGTGGCCGGAACGCCGATCAACATGACGATCTCCGGCTCGAACCCGTGTGGCGCGGTGTTCATCGATCAGCGTGACGGCACGGCCGTGACATACCCGATCGAGCGAGTGCCAACCACGCAGAGCTATACCTACACGAGGCCCGGCACGTACCGGATCATCGCGCGCGGTACCGGGAACTGCGATGGGGAAGTGGTGACCGATGTCACCGTCCTGCCCCGCGGCTCTGCTCGAACCGATGCGTCAGTCGGGCGATTCAGGAACATGGACACCGATCGAGATGGAGTGGTGACGCGCGCGGAATGGCGCGGCAGCGCGCAGGCATTTCGCAACAACGACCGCAACGGCGACGGTGTGTTGTCCGGTGAAGAGGTACGAAATCCGGACGAGGGAGGCGAGACGATCGCGAGGCCAGCGCCCGGCCAGTTCGCGGAGCTCGACGTCAACCAGGATCGTCGCATCTCGCGCGAGGAGTGGCGCGGATCGCGCCGAAGCTTCACCGCACTTGACGCCAACGGGGACGGCGTCCTCACACGGCGCGAATGGGCTGGCAATGCGTACAGCAGCCCGTGGGCACGTCAGGACTGGCCGTCGTCGTCAACCCCGTGCAGCGCTGGACCGACACGGGGTTGGTGGTGCGTGACGGCGACATCCTCTCGCTAGACGCCAACGGGCGAGTGCAACTGAGCAACGACGCGAACGACATCGCGGGCCCGGCCGGCGCGTCGAGCAACCGCCGCGCGGCGGAGGCGCCGCTGCCTCAGGAACCCGCCGGAGCGCTGATCGCGCGGATCGGCAACTCGCAGCCGCTCTATCTCGGCGGACGTTCGTCGATCGTCGTTCGCAACTCAGGCCGGCTGTTCCTGGGTGTGAACGACGATCACCTGGCGGACAACACGGGCGAGTACCGCGTCAGGGTCGGTATCGACCGCGAGTAGAGCGACGTTAGCTTCATCGTCGCTCGCCGCGAAAAGCCTTTCACCGCGGAGGGCGCTGAGGACGCAGAGCCATTTGGTTTCTCTGCGGGCTCGGCGTCCTCTGCGGTGAGAGGCTTTTGGACACGTATAAGTCGGCGTTCCTAGACTTTCCCCGAGTACTTCCCGAAGACCCGTTCGAGTCGAGCGGGCTTTGACGTTCGCAGTCGTGCCCACAGATCGCCGACCTCGCGAAACCGTGACGGTGCGGTGACGATCGTGAAGTCCCTCGGATCGAGATCTGAATCGATTTCCTCCCACGCGAGCGGCGTCGACACGCCCGCAAACTCGCTGGCCCGCGCGCTGTAGGCCGTCGCGAGCGTCTTTCCGAGGATGTTCTGGAGAAAGTCGACGTAGACCGTGCCGCGCGGGCGCCTCTTGACCATGCGTTCGACGGTCGCCACCTTCGGGTGCTTGCTGGCGACAACCGTCGCCACTATCTGACAGAAGAGCTGACCCGATTCGTACGAGGTGTCGGCCGGCAACGGGATGTAGATGTGCAGGCCACGCGACCCCGAGGTCTTGGGGAACCCTGGGACCTGCAGCGCCTCGAGCTCATCGCGCACCCAGCAGGCGACGTCGCGCACCTGCGCGAAGGTGGCGCCGTCACCGGGATCGAGATCGATCGCGACGTAGTCGGCGTCCATCGGCGACTGCACGCGCGAGAACCACGGATCCTGCGAGATCGCGGCGAGCTGGGTCATGTAGAGCAGCGTGATGAGCGATCCGCCGATGAATCGCTCGGTGCCGGGCTCGTCGATGGGATCGATGTCAGGGGGCAGCACTTCGATGCGCACGCCAGCGGGCGGCCGTTCCTTCTGCTTCCGCTGCTGGTAGAACGCGACCGGATCGTCGACGCCGTTCGGAAATCGCTTCATGACGAGCGGGCGATCGGCGACGACGGGCAGGATGAACGGCGCGACGGTCGCGTAATAGCGCAGCAGGTCGCCCTTGGTGAGCTTGAGCTTCGGCCAGAAGAGCTTGGCCAGGTTGGTGACGCTCATGCGGCTGCCGTCGGGCAGCGCGATGGCGCCGTCCCGGCGCGCGTCCTCCAGGGCCTGCAGTTGATCGACGACCGGCTGCATCGGAGGAGAGGGCGTTCCGCGAGTCGCCTCTGGGCGGATTGCGTTTCTTGTCCGCTTTTCTTAGCGCTCGCGGGGATCCACCGCTCTTCCGCTCTTCAATGCGCCGGCGGCCCCACCGCCGGCGCTCGCGCGCAGGCGCTCGCTCGGGCTTCGGCGAGGCAGGCGCTGCTCTTCCCTGACGACACTCTTCGCATCCTTGTCATCCCTCAGCCCCAGATACACCGGGTGCCGCAACTTCCCGTCGTCGGTCCACTCCGTGAAGCGGACCTGCGCGACGAGATCGGGCGTGACCCAGTGCGCGGTCTCGTTGCTCTTGATCGGGTTGGCAAAGGGAGAGCGCGCTATCGCGCGCGCCTTGAGCAGCTTCGACACGCGCTGGAGCTCGCGCTCATCGAACCCCGTGCCCGTGTGGCCCACGTAAATCAGCCTCGCGCCGGCTGTCGTGCCTTGCGCGTTCTTCGTCCCTGAGCCTTGAGCCTTGAGCCCTGAGCCGCCTTTCTCGTACACACCCAGCAACAACGCCCCGAAATGCTGCCGCGTGTTGCGCGGTTCAGTCCAGCCGCCGACGACGAATTCCTGCTCGTGATGGAGCTTCAGTTTTCGCCACGACGGGCTGCGCCGGCCTGATTGGTACGGTGATTTCGCGTCCTTGACGATGAGGCCTTCCCATCCTTCTTTCTTGCGCGCGTTCGTGGAGGGCGCGGCCGTCGCCGGCGACCTGCTCGCTGATTCGGATGGCCGGCGACTTCGATCTCGCCAGCAGCCGCTCGAGGCGCGCGCGGCGTTCGATGAGCGGAAGGCCGCGCAGATCGTCCTTGCCTTCGCGCAACAGATCGAACGCGATGAACGCCACCGGCTGTTCGCGGTCGATGCGCGCGACGTCGTTCGCGTCGCTCAGGTGAATCCGGCCCTGCAGCCGCTGAAATCCCATCGGCCGCCCGTCGCGATCGAGCGCGACGATCTCGCCATCGATGACGAGCGGTTCGCGCGCGGCGGCGCCGAACGACGCGAGCGCTTCGACGATGGATGGAAACTGCGACGTCTTGTCGTTGCCGAGCCGCGACCAGACGCGCACCGCGGCGGACTTGCGCGTGGCCACGGGTTCGATTTCGACAAGCGCACGAATGCCGTCGTACTTGGGTTCGAAGACGAGCGAGGCGCCGGTCAGCGGCGGATCAGCGAGCGTCGCGAGCATCGGTCGCGCACTGCCGGGTTTTTCGCGCCAGTTCACAAATTAGGAGAGAGAGAGAGAAAGGAGGGACAGTCGATTACCGAGTATTCGGAGACTGACGACCCAGGTCGGGGCGGGAGGAGGATGCCCCAAGTCCGAATCTGCTCAATCTCCGAATACTCTGTAACCGACTGCCAACATCTTCAACCAATTGGCGTCATTAATCAACAACCTTCCGTGCCTCAGCATTGTAAGCTCAGCGTCAAGTGGGCGGCGCGCCAATCGGCAGTATTTTCAAGGAGATACGGTCCTTGAGGGGCTCGTGGGGTAACGGGACGAGGTCGGCGCCGAGGGACGAGCGCCGGTCAGTGGTGCAAAATTGTGCACTCGATGCCGAAACGGCCGTACGGGGCCGATAATCAATGCTGTTTGCGGATCTCCAAAACGGCATACTGAACGCGAAGGGCGCCACGGGATGGCGGCCCAGCCGATCAATAAAGGAGCGCATAGATGGCGGCTCGCCCAACGTGGAAGGGTTTCATGAAGATCAGCCTGGTGACGATCCCGGTGCGGGTCTTCCCGGCAACAGACGCGGCGGCCACCATCAGCTTCAACCAGCTGCACGCCGAGTGTCAGACGCAGGATTCAGCAGAAGCGCTGGTGCCCGCACTGCGAGCGCGAGGTGCCCATCTCGGAAATCGTCAAAGGTTACGAGTTCGAAAAGGGCCGCTACGTCGTCATGACCGAAGACGACATGTCGAAGGTGCGGCCCGAGTCGACGCGCGTCATCGATCTCGTGCAGTTCACCGAGGCGTCGTCGATCGATCCGGTCTACGTCGAACGGCCCTACTACCTGGCGCCGGACGGGCCGATGGCGCGCGAAGCATTCGCGGTCATGCGCGAGGGGATGAAAGGGAAGGCGGGCATCGGTAAGCTGGCGCTCTACGGGCGCGAGTATCTCGTGGCCGTGCAGCCGCGCGACAAGGGCCTGGTGATGTACACCATGCGTCACGCCAAAGAGGTGCGCAGCATGGAGCAGATCGAAGAGCTCGAGTCGGTGCCGGCCAAGGTCAAGCCCGAGGAGATCAAGCTCGCCAAGCAGGTGATCGAGAATTTCGAAGGCGCGCTGAACCTCGCAGACTACAGCGACAAGTATCAGGAAGAGCTGCAGCGGATCATCGACGCCAAGGTCGCCGGCGAGGAAGTCGTCGCGACCGAGGAGGAGACGCCGCCGAAGGTGGTCAACCTGATGGATGCGCTGCGCCAGAGTCTCGATCGGGTCAGCACGGGCAAGAAAAAGGCCGCCAAGGCGGTGATCGAGAAGCCGGTCCGGGCGGCGGCGAAACGCCGCGCGCGCTGAGGTGTCCTGGCGTAAGCTTGAGATGAATGAGTCTTCGGCTCCGCCTGATCGTCGCGTTCTTCTTCCTGTCGGTCGTGCCGCTGGCGGCCGTCACGCTCATCACCTACGCCAGTAACGCGCGGGCGATGCGCGAGGCGGCGGGGCGTGAGTCGGAACTCCTCGCCGGCGAGCTCAGTCAGCGCATGCAGGTCGTCACCGCGCAGCTGAGCGAGCGGGTCGAGCGGCTGATGGACGTTGCGGCCGCGCGCGCGGCTGCGACCGCTGCGACGGAGGCATTGGCCACGACCGGCACGGTCGAACCAGCCGTCGTTCCCACCAACGAGGAAACGCAAGTCGCGCAAGCGCTCGGCGAGATGGCGATGCTGCTCGAGAACGTCGAGCTGCGCGGCCTTCGTGGCCCTCGTCCGCCTGGCGGCGGGCCGGGCGGTGGGCCTGGCGGCGGCCGCGGACGTTTTGGGGACGGCAATCGCGGCGCGCCGCCGCCGCCAGCGTCGCCGGTTGCGCCGACTCCGCCAACGCCGCCCGCAGCAGGCGTCCAGCCAGTCCCCTTGCCGGCGCCAGCGCCCGCGCCGGCGCCTGCTGACGGCGCCGCGCCGCCACCACTTCCTCCACCGTTTCCCGATCGCCGGCCACCGCCACCGCCACCGCCGGCGCCGACGGTGCGCCAAGCCCCGACGCGACCCCGCGCGATCGGATGATGATCGACGTCGGCCCGATGCGGCGCGACATCGTCCGGCAATTTGTCCCGGAAGGGCAGTGGGAGAAGCTGACCGACGAAGAGCGCCGCCGGATCATGGCCGAGGTCAATCAACGGATGCTCGGCATCGCGCAGGGGATTCAGCTCGGCACCGCGGAAGCGCAGAAGCGAGTGGCCGAAGCGCAGCGCGCGGCGGACGCGAAAGCGCAGGCCGCGGCTGCCGCCGTGGAGAAAGCAGCGAAGGCGGCGAAGGCGACGACGCAACGAGCTCCGGTAAAGGCCGCGTCTCCCACGGTGTCCGCGC
The DNA here is from genome assembly GCA_963797625.1 of uncultured Acidobacteriota bacterium. Lineage (GTDB taxonomy): Bacteria > Acidobacteriota > Vicinamibacteria > Vicinamibacterales > 2-12-FULL-66-21 > DATBJJ01. The sequence continues at coordinate 102,418 of CAWCQI010000026.1, read as the reverse complement.
GCGCGACGCCCACGGCGTCAGTGCGCACGGCACCAGCGCGCAGGAAGACGGCGCTCTCGGGGACGCGGCTCGACGTCACGTTCGAACGCGACGGTGAGGTCGTGCGCGCCGCCAACGCCGAGGTGAACCTGCCGAACCTGCTCGCGACCGTGCTGACGACGACGCGGCGGGACCGTGGCGAGATTCCGTTCGCCGTCGGAAAGGACGGTCGGCTCTACACGCAGACCGTCGACGACAAGACGAAGATTGAGGCGATCGGCGGTGACATAACGAAACCCGACGCGCCGGCCGGCACGAACCGGGTGGGTGACTGGATCGTCGTGTCGACCACCGATCCGACGGGCTCCGGACTGCGGTTCGGCATCGCCCGTCCGGTCGGCGACTCCCTGCAGACCCTCCGCCGGACGAGCGCGCGCAATGCCGGCCTCGGCCTGGCGTTCATCGGCCTCGCCCTCATCGGGATCGTCCCGCTCTCGTCGCGTCTGACGCGGAATCTGTCAACGCTCAGCGACGGCGTGCACCGCATCGCGGCCGGCGACTACAGCGCGCGCGTCAAGGTGCGATCGAAGGACGAGGTCGGGAGGCTCGCCACCGCCTTCAACCAGATGGCCGAGGATGTCGAACAGCACCAGCGGTCGGCCGTCGAGCAGGAGCGGATCAAGCGCGAGCTCGAGCTCGGCCGGCAGATCCAGCACGACATGCTGCCGCAGGGCCCGCTCCGACTCGGGCTGACCGAGATCAAGGGCGTGTCGGTTCCAGCCAAGGAAGTCGGCGGCGATTTTTTCAACTACTTCTCGCTGCATGACGGACGGATTGCGCTCCTCGTCGGCGACGTCTCGGGGAAGGGCGTCGGCGCGGCGCTCCTGATGGCGAACATTCAGGCGTCCTTGCGGACACGCCTCGCGCTTGGCCAGGACCTCGACGCGATCGCGCGGGAGATCGACGTCGACATCGAAGGGAATACGCCGGGACCGATCTACGCGACGCTCTTCGTGGGCATCCTCAACCCCGCGACGCGCGAGCTGCGCTACGTGAACGCCGGGCACAATCCGCAGTACATCTTGCGCAGGGCGAAAGCGCTCGAACGCATGTCCTCGTCCGGGCTGCCGGTGGGCCTCCTCGCCGGCCGCGGCTACGCCGAAGCCCGCGTCCAACTCGAAGCAGGCGATCTGCTGTTCTTTTACACGGACGGCTGCGTTGAAGCCGAGAACGAGGCGGGGGAGATGTTCGGCGCGGAGAGTCTCGAGAGCCTCCTCGTCTCGGCAATCGGCGCCGACGATCTCCTGGCGCGCGTCGAAACCGTGCTCACCGAGTATCGCGGCAAGCGCGAGCCCTTCGATGACGCGACGATGATGGTGGTGAAAGTCGGGATAGTGCTCGTCCGGCTCCGCTTCAGCCGGACTATCCCGGCCCCAGCCGCACTTCAACCGTCGTGCGGTACCTGACGGGCACGCCGTCCTTCGTCGCTGGTTTGAACTTCCAGCTCTTCGCCATCTCGAGGAGCTCCGGATCGTAAGCCGGGTGGACGCTCTTTCCCAGCACCGCTGCGACCACATCGCCCTGCTCATCGACCAGCAGCTCGAGGACACCGCGGAACAGCTGGCGCCTCTCGATGTCGCTGCGTGGGCGCCAGGAAGGCGTGGTTTTCAACACCCCAACCGGCGGCACGACGCCCGCATCGCCGACGCTGTAGGTCACCGGTTCTCGACGCGCGGGCGCCGGAGTTGCCGCTGTCGGCGGAAGATCCGGAACGCTCGACACGGTTGGCGGCGGCGGAGTCGCCGCCGCCTTGCTGAGATCGCGGAATCCTGTCGCCAGCCGGCGAAGGTCCTCCATGTTCGGCAGGCCCGAGAGCCCCGGCTCGTCAAGAAGGGCAAGCACGCGGTCGAATTCCCGCACGGCAACGTCGGGCTCCTTCCGATCGTAGGCGGCCTTGGCCTGATCGTAGGTCTGCTGCACGATCGTCGGCAGCAGCTCCCGCCTGATCTCGTCGAACACGGCGCGAGTCCGCGGTGACGAGCTCGACTCCGACAGTCGATAGAGAGGATCCGACTTCACGAGCGCCGTGATCGCCTGCCTCGCGTCGAGCGTGCGGCCGAGAGCAAGGAGACAGAATGCCTGGTAGCCGGCAATTTCCGTGGAATCCGTGCTCGAAGCAGTCTGACGGAGTCGATTGAGCACCAGCAGGGCTTCGTCGTAGGCGGCAGTGTTGTAGAGGTCTTTGGCCCGCGTCGAGCGTATCCTGCGCGACCAGATTGGGTGAGGCGGCGAGCCAGGCGACGACGGCGATCGCCACGACGGCGCGCGCGCCGAAGGGAGTCACGAAGTGACGGTCAACGCTCGAGGTTTGCGGTAACACGCGTGATAACGTCGGACCGAACGAGGGCGGTCCGGCGGATTTCTCCAAGCTGCGGATGACGCAGGACGATCTCGTGCTCTCCCAGGGGAATCGACAAGTTGCCGATCGGAGTTTCACCGACGGACTTGCCATCGATCAGTACTTCAGCCCACGGCACCGCATTGATGTTGATGCGGCCGTTCGGTGGGGTGATGGTGAGGGGTACGACCTGCCCGCCCTTGATATCCACCACCTGGCGCGATCGAAACCCGAGCAAACTGTTCACGAGGTCGAGTTCGTGCCGTCCCGCTGCCGCCGACACGATCCCGGTTGCGCTCGACCCGAGGCGGGTGTCGCCTTCGAATACCTCGAGATCGATCGGCGACGACAACCTGATGCCGCCGAAGGGCTGAGGCGTCGCCGCGATGCTGGCCGGGCGGGGGCTCACCGCCGTGCCGCGTCCAGTCTCGATCGGCCGCGGCTGCTGCCCCGTGCTGCCCACGACGCCATCCGGTTTCGGAACCGGCGGCAGCAGGCTTGCGACGCTGATCGATTTCGTGTCGGGACCAATCTTCAATTGCAGCGGCGTCACGCCCGCCGACTGGCCGTTGATGAGAACGGTGGCTCCCGGATCCGGAGTATCGAGGTTGACCTCCGTCAACGTCACGGGCGGTGGCACGGCCACGACGACTCCGTAGGAGCATCGCGATCGCAATGGCCTCGCCGACGGCGACCAGCGCGAGGAGGGCGACGGCCCAGTGGAGGTAGGTCGCGGGCTTGACGAACACTGCCGGCTTGACGAACACAGGCGGCACTGAGTTCGGCATCTGAGTTCGGCATTGAGCTCTTCCGGGGCTGGTCGGGTTCGAATGACGTATCCGGAGCCGCAGGAATGCGTTCGGGATCGTCACCCGTCTCCCCTGTATTCCCCTTATCAAGGTCCAGAGGTTCAGGCATGGGTTCGGCAGCGGCAGGTGTCTCGAGTGGAGGTGCTGGCGCCTCCTGTTTCGTCGCCGGCATCAACTCGAGCAGGGGATTGGAGCGGTCCTGGCGAGCCTCGAGCAGCGCTCGCCACGGCTGCGCCGGGTCGATGGCCGGATCCCCGACGTCGCGGATCGCGTCGGTCGCGTCCTTCGACGATGGGAAGGCCCGTCCGTTGAGCTGCATTGCTCGCTCGAGCCAGCTTCGCAGCCCGCGCCACTCGTCTCCTGATTCCAGGTTGGCGGCGGAGAACGCCCGGTCACACACCGCGTCGAGATTTTCGCGAGACTCGCCAGCCGTGAGGGGCCGGCCGAGCAGTAGCGAAAGAGCGACCAGGGCGAGTTGAAAGTAGTCCGTGCGGGCATCGATGTGCGGCCGGGCCGCCGCTCCGGCGGGTACCGGTAGCCCAAGGGCCTCGTGCATTCGCCCGGCCGTCAGCTGCAGCCGCTCCAACGCGGAACCAAGCGCATGCTCGATGATGACCAGCTGTCCACTTGGAGAGACAACGATGCGACTGGCAGTCAGGGCCCCGTGGCCGATCCCGTCGCCGTACTGGTGAAAGGCGGCCAGCGCGGGGGTGAGCTGGCGAATCAAGGCGGCGGCAAACACGCCGCCTCTGGCGCTGTCGAGGAGGTCGGACAACCGGCGCCCGATCGTATAGGTCGAGAGCAGTGCGAGGCCCCGATCCTCGCCCAGATACTCGACGGCCGGGGTCGTGGCAAACGCGGGATGCTTGAACTGGCGCAGTCGCTCGAGGCGGCGCCTCAGGGAGACTTCAAACCCTGGAATGATGGTCAGCGTCCGATGGAACCGCAAAAGCTCGAGCGATGGCGAGCCCCGCTCGTCGAGGATCACGACTCGATCGCCGAGCTCGTCAGACCGGCCCGGCACGTGCCGGTTCGCTAGCAGGTTATCGGCCTGTGCCCACACGGAGATTCCATCAGCTATCGCGGCTGTGACCGGATATTCATCGGCGGGAGCACGCCGGTTGTTCGACTGCCGCCGCGCGCTCGCCTGGCGATCGTGGCAGATTCGACGCCGGACCGACAGTTTGCTCATCTGTCGGGATCGAAACTGACAGGTCGAACGATGCGAGCGTTCTCCCGATCAATTTACGAATTCATTTTCCACAAAAGGACTCAGCAGTCAAGACAATGTGCGCAACCGCGCGCACGAGCAACGTCAGCGATCGACTCGACTGACGTTCCGACCTCAACAGTAATCGTGTTGATCGGTCGGGCAGGCGGTCCGTTCAGATGAATGGCATTGCTCATTCCTGTGACTACGATTTTTGCATCTCGCTATGGCATGGGAAATCCGTTCATCTCTCGCGAAGAGCTGCAGGCGATCTTTGCGCGTGCCTCCGTCAGGCGCACCGAGCGCCGGGCTTTCGTCGAGATAATGCGAAGAATCGTCGCCCTTCGGGCGAGTCTGGAACCGCTGCTCGTGCTGAGGCTGGAGCGTCGCCTCGTGCCTCGCGAAAGCGTTGTTCTGCCCTGAAGGTGTCCGTCGGGGTTGTCGCGGCGTCAGATACGGTCCAGCTCCGCCACGGAGTTACGGCCGGGTGGTGCCAAAGACGAATCCGATCGAGCGCTGAATCGGATTGTAGAACTTGCCGTAGTCGGGCGACGCGAGGTTGTTCTGCACGTCGCGCTCGTTGCCGGCGTCGAACACGTTGTAGATCTTGAGTCCCGCCGTGAAGTGATACTTCCGGAAGCGCCACGGCCGGGCGAGCGTGAAGTCGAGCGTCGACACCGTCGGCAGTCGTCCCGCCTTGTTGCGTTCGCCGACGAAATCCTGGAATTCGTTCACCGCCGACCACGGAAACCCGGTCCGCCACTCGTAGAGGGGCGAGAAGACCCACTTTCCCGGCAGCCCGATCGTGCCGCGCACGATCAGCCGGTTGGGCACGTCGGTCGGGTTGAGCGAGTTCTCGTTGAATCGGATGATCGGATTCCTGAAGTTGCCGTAGAACTGGTCGTAGTCGTTGAGATCGCGCGTGCCGTGCGAGCGCACGTACGACACGCTCAGGTCGCGGTATTCGCTGGCGAGAAACCGCCCGGTCGTCTCGAGCTCCCAGTACTTCGACTCGCCGACGGAGCCGAGCGTGAGCACGCCGCGGCTCGGATCCGGATCGACGATGTAGGCGTGTGATCCGTTGCGGTGGAGGTAGGCGGCCTTGAAGAAGAAGCGGCGGCCGAATCGCTGGTCCCAGGCGACGGTCTGGACGATGCTCTCCGGCGTCTTGAGCTTGCCGTCGAGCACGTGGGCGAAGGTGACCGGGGCGCCGAGCGGGGCGCCGTCAGCAGCAAACCGGCTGACCGTCTGCACGTCGTACTGCGTGAACGCGCCGACCGTCAGCGGCGTGCGCTCGGAGAATTTGCCGAACCCTCCGCGCAGGATCCCGCGGCCTTCGGGGAGCAGGCTGACCGACATGCCCGCGCGCGGCGAGTAGTTGACGCCCTCGACGATATCGTCGAAGTCCACCCGCATGCCCAGTTCGAAACTCAGGCGATCGTTGACGCGCCAGCGATCCTGCACGAACATCGCGAACTCCGTGCCGCTGACCTCAGGGTTGACGAGGGGCGGCGCATACGTCGTCCGCTCGGCGAGCGAGCCGTCGAGACGCACGACGTCGACCTCCTGGCTGAAGTTGTCGCCGTCGAAGCGCGAATGCTGCAGGTCGAGGCCGGCCTTGAACACATGCTGGCCCAGCCAGTCATCCTTCGAGAACGTCAGCGCCTCGACCACCTGCAGACTGCGAACGTTGCGCTCCTGACGGTTGAAGAAGTTGCCGCTCTGCCCCTGCGGCGCGTAGACCATCGGCAGCGTCGCCCTGGGTCTTCTGGTCGACCTCGAAGGTGCGCGCGGCGACCGTCGATTCGAGCACGGCGTGGCTCGACAGAATCAGCCGATCGACCAGGCCCGCCGCGAAGCCCTCCTGCGTGAACTTCGGCGTCGTCTCCGGAGGGCGGAACGTCGACATCGTCGCGTTCGTGATCTTGCGGGGGAAGTAGATGACCCCGCCGGTGAGCGCGTGACGCGACGACAATGTCGCGTCGAGCCGCGTGAACGAGTCGAAGCTGTCGAGGCCGAGCTGAGGCTCGCCGGGCAGGCTCTTGACCGGCGTGCGGACGAAGCGGTACTGGAAGTACTGGCCGAGCAGCAGGCTGTCGCGCTTGAGCGGTCCCGAGATCGAGAAGCCGCGGCTCGAACTTGTTGACGAAGGCGAAGCCCTTGCCGAAGCCGGGCATCAGGTTGTCCGGCTTGAAGACCCACTCGTTCGGTGCCGCGCTTGGTGCGCACCTGCGTCACGCTCGTGGAGAAGCGGCCGTACTCCGCCGCGAAGGGATTCGACAGGACTTCGACCGATTCCACTGCGCCGCTCGGCAGCTCGAGGTCGAAGTCGCCGGTGGATGGGTCGTTGAGGCTCGCGCTGCTCATCTGCAGCGCGCCGGTCGTGGGCGCGCCGCCCTTGATGCGCAGCCGGCCCTCGGGACCGCGGATGATGCTTGGGAGCACCGTCAGGAGCGATTGAAAATCGTCGCCCGCGAGCGGCTGGATATCCATCTTCGCGCCCGTCAGCACGTCGCTGACCGCGACCGGCTGCAGGCTCTCGGTCGGCGAGTTGGCCGGGACGACGACCTCGACGCTCTCGCGGACGAACGTCAATCGCATCTCGACGAGCACCTGTTCGTGTCGCGCCGCCCTGCACCGTGAACGGCGCCGACTCGCTGTCGGCAAAACCCTCCCGGACCGCCTTCACCACATAGCGGCCGGCTGGCACGTCGGGAAACGTGACCTGGCCGATCGCGTCGCTGATCGTGCGCGCGATAACGACGTTGCGGTCGGCGTCACGTAGCTCGACGTTCACAGCCGGGATGCGCAGCCCTTCGACCACAATCGTGACCACGACGCGTCCGGTAGTAGCGGCCGCTGCTTGTGTGGCTGGTGTCTGCGGCGCAGTGATTGCCGAAGACGACGCGAGCGCACGCGTCAAGTGGCGTGGCGGTTGAGCCGCAGCCGCGCCAGGCGCGCACAGGCAAAGAACCGAAAGGGCGATGGCGCGTCGGGTGATTAACGCCAGTGGCGAGCGGACAAACAGGCGGATACCAGGCATAGTTTCTGTGCCGATGAAATATTCAAAGGTCTAATCCCTCACGTGGCATCAGCATCGCATGAGGCCCGCGTCGTTCGCGAACATTTCATGAATGGTTCATCTGGACCCATTACGTCAGCGCATCGCTACTCGACTGGCTTGCCGTTGGCGTCGACCTTGATCTCCAGTTCCTTGCCGCCCTTGGTGATGTGCCCCTCATAGAAGATGGAGCTGCCCTCGATCACCTTCTCCACGAGCGTCAGTTTTCCGCCCGTGGCCGCTTTTTCGATCGCGGCGCGAGCGGCCGCGGGAATGTCCTGCAGCGTTGTCTGCTGTTCGTCGGCAACGACGTTGCCCTGTGCGTCCAGGGTGAGATCGCGCGTCTGCCCCTTGACGCTCAATTCCACCTCGTAGAGGGCGCGACCGTCCTTGATTTCTTTGCTGAATCCACGCACTGTGGCGCCCTTGCTGTGCACTTTGACCGCTTCCTGGACAGCTGGCGGCAAGTCCTGCAGCTTCACTTTTGTTTCGGGCTGGTCCTGCGCGCTCAACGGCTGCAGGGCGAGTCCACCGGCACACAACATCAGCGTGAGGAACATTAATCGTTTCATCATGTGTTACCTCTCAACGAGACACGGCCTGAGACATCACTCCGCGATGCGCCCAAGGGCAGATGGCTGCCAGGCAGGCGGAGACATTCGCGCGACGACAGCCAGCATGCCTATCGGTGCGTGAACGGCCGATGACGCAGGACCCTGGAGTTCTGCGGTTGTCACCGTCGGTTCATCTGTACGGAGCGATCATCACGTATCGTGTTGTGCACCGCGACCTCCGGCTACAATCGCTCGAGAGTGTCGGCTGATGAGAGGTACTGCTGGTCGAGGATGAGCCGCGCGCCGCGCAGCTGCTCTCGAAGGGGCTGCGCGAGCAGTCGTACGCCGTCGATGTCGCCAGGGATGGTCGGCATGCGCTGTACCTGGCCTCGATCACCGAGTACGACGCCATCGTGCTGGATGTCATGTTGCCGGGCCTCGATGGATTCGAGGTGTGCCGGGAGCTGCGGCGCGCTGGCTCACACGTGCCCGTCCTCATGCTGACGGCACGGGATGCGATCGAGTCGCGCATCGCCGGTCTCGACAGCGGCGCCGACGACTACCTCATCAAGCCGTTCGATTTTGGCGAGCTGCTGGCTCGACTGCGCGCCGTCATCCGGCGTGGCCGATTGCCAGTCACGCCCGCGGTGCTCACCGTCAGCCACTTGCGCCTCGACCTCCGCGCGCGCCAGGCCTGCCGCCACGATCAGCCAATCAAGCTGACGTCACGTGAGTTTGCGCTCCTCGAGTTCCTGGCCCTCCACGCCGGAGAGGTGGTCGGCCGTGCCGCGATCGCCGAGCACGTCTGGGACGCGCCCTACGAGTCGATGTCGAACGTCATCGACGTGCTGATCCAGCGCCTGCGGCGAAAGATCGATGCTCCACAGGGAGCATCCCTGATCACGACGCGGCGCGGCGAGGGTTACATGCTCGCACCTGTCACTGAGGCGTCGCATGATGCATGACCACGATGCATGACCCATGAAGGACATCGTCCGTGCGGAGCTCACCACTTTGGTCGCCGTCGGAGCGCGAAGAGGACTGCCGCCCCCGCAGCAATGGATGCGGCATACGAGGGAACGGCGGTGATGCCGGCACGGTAGAGCGTCAGTTGGACGAGCGCAACGACCGCAATCGCAGCGAGAACCGCAATCATGGGCTTTCCGCACGGATGGTACGTCGGTGAACATGAACAGTAGATGAAAGGGCCTATGATCGACCCACGATTCATGCCCCTTTCCATTCGGGCGCGCCTGACGCTTTGGTACAGCAGCGTTGTCGTGATGATTCTGGTGATCGGGGCGGTCGCCGGATCGCTCGCGCAGTCCCGGCTCGCGCTGCAGCGCCTGGATGACGAGCTCGCGCGCGCGATGGCCACGCTCGAAGGCGTCATGCGCACGGAGTTCGGCGAGGGACTCACCCTCGAGGGTGCCGCTGCAGAAGCCAGCGCTGAGGTGATCGTCCCGGACCGGACGCTGGCGGTGACGCGGCCGGACGGCAGCCTCCTCGAGCTCTGGGGTGTGCCCGTCGATCGGTCGTCGCTGCCGCCTATCGTTGCAAATGCCGACGCGGCAACCGTGGCGACGCCCGGAGGCGAGCTTCGGGTGCTGACACGGTTGGTCGACTACAACGGCCACCGCTACGGCGCGGCGGTGATGGCCTCGCTGAGCGCGTTGCACGCCGGACACGCAGAAATGGTGCGCGCGATGTCTCTGGGTGTCGCGATGGCGCTTATCGCGGCGGCAGTCGGCGGCTGGTTGATCGGACGGCAAACGCTGAAGCCGTTGACCCGGATGGCCGAACAGGCCGGCCGCATCAACGAGCGGGATCCCAGGGAGCGGCTCGTTGTGCCCCCGGCCGGTGACGAGCTTGGCCAGCTCGCCGTCTCGTTCAACGGTCTGCTGGATCGCCTCGCCTCCGCCTTGCACCATCAACGTCAGTTCATGGCCGACGCGTCGCACGAACTGCGGACGCCGGTGTCGGTGGTGCGGACTGCTGCGGAGGTCACGCTGGCCAGGGAGGTTCGGCCTGCAGAGGAGTATCGAGAAGCGCTCGTCATCGTCGGCGAGCAGGCGAGCCGGCTCTCCCGCCTGGTCGACGCGATGTTCCTGCTGTCGCGCGCCGAAGCCCACGGAGTGCCGCTTCGCCGCGAGTTTCTGAACCTCGATGACCTACTTGCTGAGAGTGCAAGAGCCCTTCGTGTGCTGGCCAATCAGCGTGCCGTCACGGTCACGACGAACGGCGATCAGGAAGTCGGCGTCACCGGAGACGACGCGCTTTTGCGACAGATGATCGGTAACCTCCTGGACAACGCCATCCGCCACGCCGCGAGCAACGGTTCCGTGATGGCGAGCCTGGCGCGATCAGCGGATCGTGTCTCGCTCCGGATCACCAATGACGGACCGTCCATCGCGGTGGCCGACCGGGAGCGTATTTTCGAACGATTCGTTCGAATCGGCTCATCGGACGGCGCCGGTCTCGGGCTGCCGATCGCGCGGTGGATCGCCGAAGCGCACGAGGGGACCCTTCGGCTGGAGGAAAGCGAGCCCGGTTCGACGACGTTTGTCGTGACCCTGCCTTCGGACTCTGTCATCGATCGTTCATCTGGCCATTGACACAATCGATCGCTGCATGCGGTTTCGTGCAGCCCTGCTTCCGGTCCTTGCCTCCATTGCGGTTGCCTCCTGCGCGACGGCTACGCCGCCTGTCCAGACCGACATTGCTGATGGCATTCGCGCCGGCACCGGCGCGAGCGTGCGCTTCGGTGCCCAGACGACGGGCCTGCCATCGGGCGTTCGCCTCGAGGATGGGCTGTCACGTGAAGAGGCGGTGGCGGTGGCGCTCTGGAACAACGCGGCCTTTCAGGTCAGCCTGAGCCAGCTTGGGTTCGCGCGCGCGGACCTGGTCGACGCCGGAATGATCTCGAATCCGGTGCTGTCCTTGTTGTTTCCCGTCGGCCCCAAGCAGTTGGAAGCCACGCTGCGCTGGCCGGTTGAAGTCCTCTGGGAACGGCCTCGACGGATGTCGGCGGCAAAGCTGTCCTTGGAGGCGGTGGCGCAGGGTCTCGTGCAGTCTGGTCTCGATCTCGCGCTCTCGGTGCGCGTCGCCTACACCGATCTGGCACTGGCCGTTGACCGTCAGCAACTTGCGAATGAAGCGGCGGCGACGCTCCAGCGAATCGACACGCTGACGCAGTCTCGGCTGGCCGCCGGCGACATCGCGGAGCTCGACGCGCGCGCGGCGCGCGTCGACGCGGTCCGAAGTGCCCAGGACGCAGAGCGAGCGGTCCACGACGTGACGATCGCGCGCGAGCGCTTGCGGCTGCTGCTGGGGCTCCCCGCGGACGATGCGGCGCTGAACCGCCTCGAGAACTCCGGCTCCGTCGAACCCTGCGGGTCGTTACCGGATCTCTTGAAGGCCGCGCTCGCCGCTCGGCCGGATTTGCGAGCGGCGGAGCTCACGATCGAAGCTGCGGCCGCGCGGTTGGGATGGGAAAAGTCGCGAATCCTGACGCTGACGGCCGTGCTCGACGCCAACGCGGAAGGCATCGACGGTTTCGAAAGCGGTCCGGGTATTGACGTCAGCATTCCTCTCTTCAATCGCAACCAGGGCGGCAAGCTCCGCGCGCAATCCGAGTTGGAACGAGCGCATGCCGCGTTTGTGCAGCTGCGACACCAGGTTGGGCACGACGTCCGCGAGGCCTCGGCGCTTTTCGATCAGGCCCGTCAGTCGCGGCTTGCCTGGGGTGACAAGATCGTCGCGCCACTCGCGGCCAATCTCTCAGATGCCGAGGAATCATTCGCCGCAGGCGAGAGCTCCTATCTCTTCGTCCTCGAGAACACCCGCCGGTTGCTCGAGGCGCGCGTGCGCGAACAGGAAATCGCGGCCGACGAGCGACGCGCCCAGGCGCGCATCGAGCGTGCCGCTGGGCTTGGCTGCCAGGCCGGGACCGGAGGGACGCAGTGAATCGTCAGCGCTGGCGGATTACGTGCCTGGTGGCGACAGTCGCCATGGGATCGTGCGGGCGCGACGCGGCGCCACCGGCGTCGGCGCCAGCCGCGGCAAAAGTCACGGCCGCCGTTCCAGAGACGACCCTCACGACGCTGACCTTGACGGCTGAGGCGCAGAAGCGTCTCGGCATCGAAACGGGAGTTGCCGAGAAACGCACCATCACCAGGAGCAGAAGCGTCGGCGGAGAGATCGTGCCCGCCGGAGGGGCCGAGATCACGGTGACTGCGCCGGTCGCGGGAACGCTAGGGTCGGACGGTCGGACGCCCGCGGTGGGTTCCCACGTCGAGAAGGGACAGATCGTCCTGACCCTGGTTCCGTTGGCTCCTGCCGAACGCGATGTGCGCATCGAGGCCGAGCGAGCCGTGGCGGAAGCCGCCAGTCGTCAGGAGCTGGCGGCGAAGCGCGTCGCGCGCGCGCAGCAACTGGCCCGCGATGGTTCGGGCAGTCAACGGGCCGCCGAAGAAGCTCAAGCCGATCTCGCCGTTGCCGATGCCGCGTTGAAGGCGGCCCGGGATCGTCTCGCCTTGGCATCCCGAGGTGTGAGCGCGTCAGGCGCAATCCCCCTCGCCGCCCCGCACGCCGCCCTGCTGCGCACATTGCACGCGACTCCAGGGCAGACCGTCAGCGGCGGAGCGCCACTTTTCGATCTGGTGGCCCTCGAGACGGTCTGGCTGCGAGTCCCGCTCTACGCTGGCGACATCGACACCATCGATCGACGGGCGCCGGCTGAAGTCGTGCCCTTGGGCGCTCCGTCCAGCGCGCGAGGCGTGGCCGCAGCACCCGTCGCCGCCCCGCCGACGGCTGACGCGACCACCGCGGCCGTGAACCTCTTTTACACCATCGTCAACCGCGATCGGACGCTGCACCCCGGGCAACGAGTGAGCGTCCGGCTGCCGCTACGCACCAGGGAGGAGAGCCTGGTCGTTCCGCGATCAGCCGTCCTCTACGACGCGTTTGGCGGGACGTGGGTGTACGAGGCCCGGGATGGCGGCACGTTCGTGCGCCAGCGTGTCGCCCTGGTCGATCTGATGGGGGACACGGCTGTCTTGCGGCAAGGACCACCAGCAGGCACTCGCGTCGTTACGGTCGGCGCCGCCGAGCTCTTCGGCACAGAGTTTGGTGTGGGGAAGTAGGCCGAGCGGAGCTCCGAAGGAGCGGAGCGTTCAAACATGCGTGCACTGATTGCCGCTTCGCTGCGGCTGCGACTGCCGGTGGTGGCGCTCTCGATCATCCTGATGGTCGTAGGCATCAAGGCCGCCAGCGACGCCCCGTTTGACGTGTTTCCCGAGTTCGCGCCGCCGCTGGTCGAGATCCAGACGGAAGCACCAGGGCTCTCCAGCTCCGACGTCGAGGCGCTCATCAGCGTGCCACTCGAAGCGGCCATGAACGGGGTGCCAGGTCTCGACGTCCTCCGTTCCAAGTCCGTGCTTGGCTTGTCGTCGGTCGTCCTCATCTTCGAGAACGGCACCGAACGCATCCCGGCGCGGCAACTCGTCCAGGAACGCCTCGCGCGCGTGGCGCCGACGCTGCCGGCAGCAGCCCGTCCGCCGGTGATCATGTCGCCGCTCTCTTCCCTCAGCCGCGTCATGAAGATCGGCATGTCGTCGTCTTCACTTTCGCAGATGGATTTGACAACCCTCGCGCGGTGGACCGTGCGGCCCCGGTTGATGGCGGTACCTGGCGTGGCCAACGTGGCCATCTGGGGGCAGCGCGATCGGCAGCTGCAGGTGCTCGTCGATCCCGATCGCCTGCGCGCGAATGGCGTCACGCTCCAGGACGTCGTTTCATCGACGCGCGACGCGATGTCGGTCACCGCCGGCGGGTTTCTCGAGGGCCCTAACCAGCGCATGGCCGTGACACACACGTCGCCGGTGAAGACCGCGGCGGATCTCGGCCTGATGGCACTTGTCGCGCAGCGAGCGCCCGCCAACGCCTCCGCGACCGCCGTCCCTGCTGTTCGTCGGCTCATGGATGTCGCAGACGTGGTCGAGGGCTCCCCGCCGCCGATTGGCGATGGCGTCATCAACGGCGGACCAGGCCTGCTCCTGATTGTGGAGAAGCAGCCGGAAGGTAACACGCTGCAGGTGACGCGAGACGTCGAGGACGCTTTGGCTGCGCTCAAGCCGGCGCTTGCCGGCGTCGATGTCGACTCCACGATCTTCCGGCCGGCGACCTTCATCGAGATGTCGCTCGGCAACCTCAATCGCGCGCTCCTCGTCGGCTGCGTGCTCGTCGTCATCGTCCTGGCTGTGTTCCTCTGGGACTGGAGGACGGCCGTCATCAGCCTTACGGCGATACCGCTCTCGCTCCTGGCAGCGGCTCTCGTGCTCAGCCGGTCGGGTGGCACGCTCGACACGATGGTGATTGCCGGGCTGATCATCGCCCTCGGCGAGGTCGTCGACGATGCCATCATCGACGTCGAGAACATCGTCCGGCGCCTGCGGCTCAATAGGGCCGCCGGCGAACCGAGATCGGCATTTCAGGTGGTGCTGGACGCCTCTCTCGAGGTCCGGAGCGCGGTCGTCTACGGCAGCGTGATCGTCGTGCTCGTCTTTCTGCCGGTGTTTTTCCTGGAGGGGCTCGCCGGATCGTTTTTTCGGCCGCTGGCGCTCGCGTACGTCCTGGCTATCTCAGCGTCGCTGCTCGTCGCGCTGATTGTGACGCCGGCGCTGTCGCTGATGCTTCTCCCACGATCGACCCACGAGCGGGAGGCGCCGCTCGTCACGTCGCTCAAGAGTTGGTATCGCCGCGTGCTGCCGGGCCTGGTCGCGGCCCCGAGACGGGCCCTGGGCATTGTCGCGGCGTCGCTGCTGGTTGCGGCTCTCGCCTTTCCATTCCTGGGTGAAGAGTTCCTGCCTCATTTCAAGGAATACGACTTCCTGATGCATTGGGTCGAGAAGCCTGGCACGTCCCTCGAGGCGATGCGACGGATCACGCTTCGTGCGAGTGATGAGTTGCGCGCCGTCCCAGGTGTTCGCAACTTTGGCGCGCACATCGGGCGGGCGGAAGTCGCCGACGAGGTGGTCGGCATCAATTTCACGGAGCTCTGGATCAGCCTGGATCCAGCCGTCGACTACGCGGGGACGGTTGCGAAGGTGCAGTCGGTCGTCGATGGCTATCCCGGCTTGCAGCGGGATCTGCTGACCTATCTGCGGGAGCGCATCAAGGAGGTCCTGACGGGAGCGAGCGCCACGATCGTGGTGCGGATCTTCGGTCCAGAGCTCGATGTGCTGCAGCGGAAGGCGGCGCAGGTCGGCAAGGTCATGAGCGGCGTGCCGGGCGCGGCCGACGTGAAGGTTCAGGCGCTGACCCTGGTGCCGCAAGTCGAGGTCGCGTTCGATCGCGACCGGGCGCAGCAGGTCGGGGTGACGCCCGCCGTCGTCCGCGATACCGTAGCGACCATGCTGCGCGGCACGAAGGTTGGTGAGGTCTTCGACGCGCAGAAGATATTTGACGTCGTCGTCTGGGGCGCCCCGGATGTGCGAAGCGATGTCTTTGCCCTCCGCAGAATGCCGGTCGAACTGCCGGCTGGTGGTTACACGCCGCTCGCGTCGGTCGCGGACGTGCGGGTGACGCCGACGCCGAACGAGATCACGAGGGAAGGCGGGTCCCGGCGCATCGATGTCACCTGCAACGTGCGCGACCGCGATCTCGGCGCGGTGGCGCGAGACATCGAGGCGGCCCTGGCCGGCGTCCAGTTCGACGCCGGCTATCACCCCGAAGTGCTGGGTGAGTATGCCGCCAGAGCCGCGTCGCAACAGAGACTCCTCGCGTTGGGAGCGGTGTCGCTCGTCTGTATCCTGCTCGTGCTGTACGTGGACTTCGAATCGCTGCGGATGGTGGCGCTCGTCGCGCTGACGATTCCGTTTGCGTTGATTGGCGGCGTCGCCAGCGTCTTCCTCACCGGAGGCGTCCTATCGCTCGGATCGCTGGTCGGATTCGTCACCGTGCTTGGGATCGCTGCGCGCAACGGCATCATGCTGATCAGCCACTATCGGCACCTCGAGCAACAAGAGCAGGTGCCGTTCGGACGCGAGCTGGTCATCCGCGGCGCCGAGGAGCGGCTCTCGCCGATCCTGATGACGGCACTCGTCACGAGCCTGGCACTGGTGCCGATTGTGTTGGGCGGCGATCGCTCCGGGCACGAGATCGAGCATCCGATGGCGGTGGTGATCATCGGCGGCCTGGTGACGTCGACAGTTCTCAACCTCTTCCTGTTGCCGTCGATCTATCTGAGGTACGGACGGGCACACGTCCAGGATTGAGGATGAGATTGAGGGGGGTTGGGGTGGATGACGGGGTTCGAACCCGCGACTTCCGGAGCCACAGTCCGGCGCTCTACCGCTGAGCTACACCCACCGTAAAGAAATGCTGAATGCTGAGTGCTGAATGCTGAAGTCAACTCGATCGCACCGAGTCAGACGGGCATTCAACCTATCGAGTAACTTTGCATTCTAGCACCCGCGCTCTCGGCCGGGCAAATCAGCGGAGGTTCTGGGTCTGGCGGGAGGCGCCGCCCGCGGCGGTGATGTCAACGAGCGCGCCGTTCTCGACCGCCACCGCCGTCGCGTGCACACGCCCCGACCGGTGGCTCTTCGCTTTGTACATCAACGTGTCCGCTCGTTGAATCAGATCGGCCGCGAGCTGTCGTGCCACGCCACGGCGTTCCGCGACCGGTCCCAGCCGCAGGCAGACGACGCCGACGTCGACGCTGACGGGATTGTCAGCCAGGCGGTCGTCCTCGCTTCCCCAGTCGTGCGCAGATACCGATTG
This sequence comes from uncultured Acidobacteriota bacterium, assembly GCA_963797625.1. Lineage (GTDB taxonomy): Bacteria > Acidobacteriota > Vicinamibacteria > Vicinamibacterales > 2-12-FULL-66-21 > DATBJJ01. The sequence goes on along the minus strand of CAWCQI010000026.1, from coordinate 85,623 downwards.
CCTGAACCGCTCGGCGATCTCGGTCGCCTCGACGCAGCCGGGAAGCTGCGGGATGAGGAAGCAGAACTCGTCGCCGCCGAAACGAGCGTGCAGATCGCCCGCCTCGGCGCCGCGTTCGACGGCGAGGAAGTCGTCGGAGCGGATCTGATCCGAGAGGATGCGGGCGACGCGCTCGATGATCTGGTCGCCGACCGCGTGGCCGAACGTGTCGTTGTAGCGCTTGAAGCTGGTGATGTCCACGACGCCGACGCCGCACCACCGAACGCGTTGCTCGACGGCGAGATAGGACTCGACGCGCTCCATGAACCAGCTGAAGTTGAGGAGCTTCGTCTTGGGATCGCGGTGCGATTTGTCGGTCAGGTCCGCGACGACGTCCTCGAAGTAGCGGGCGACGTTGCTGACGGTGACGTCCTTCTCGGAGAGCTGCGCCTGGAGGCGGCTCAGTTTGGCCGTGAACCCTTCGGTGAGCGCCTGAATCGCGTCAGTCTTGGATTCCTCGACCATCTGGCGCTGACGTGCGATCACCTGTTCGATCGCCTCGAACAACTGCATTTCGGCCAGCAGATCTATCTTGAGATTCTGCCTGACCCAGTCGCGAAGATCGTCGAGTGTACGCGGCATGGACAGTTTGGCGAGGCGGATGGTCATTTCCTCGGGCTTTTGGGTTAGAAACGGGGCCTCCCGGTTCCCCTATCAACTCCCGTGCCGCTTCTAGCCAGCCCATCCGTTCTCGTTTTCCGCATGTATTTCATTGTCCGAAAGCGAAACGCACGAGGAGTCCGACCAGAAACCCTACAGCCCATGCGACAATCGCCGCCCCGCCAAGGACGAGGCCAATTTTTTGCCACGGTATCCGCTGAACGGTTGGATCTGGCTTCATCGCCGACGAGCGGTAGACCGTACTCGCACGGCTCGACGGCACTGACGCCGGCGTGACCCATTCACGGTTCACGGCTAACGCGTGGAGGGCCGCCTGCGCGGCCTCGGTGCGAACCTTCGCCGCCGCGAGCGCGTCGGCGGTTTCGCGCACGCGCCGTGCCGCCGCATCCTTCTTGCGCGTCGCCGCCTCGGCTTCGCGCTCGGCGGTCTCGACCGCTTCCTGGGCAGTCTCGAGTGCCTCGCGCGCCTTGGCGAGCGCGTTGACCGCACGTTCAGCTTCTCGCGTTGCACGAGCGGCCTCGAATTCCTCGCGGCGCGCTTTCTCGTCGGCGGCCCGCTCCGCGCGAACGGCGGCGGCGACGGCCTCCTTCGCTTTGGCCAACGCCTTCGTCTGCGCGGCATCCTTCGGCTTCGGAACCGCCGCAGCATTCGAAGCTCTTCGATGGCAGCCGGTGCCGAACGCGCGGTCACGGCCGGAGCGGCGGGAAGTCCGGCGAGCAGTTCGAACCCGGTTGGTTGCAGGACTTGGGTGAGGCGGCCGGGTGGGTCCGACGAGGCGGGCAGCGCGCGAAGCGTCGTAAGGATCGCCTGTTTGGTCGCGTCGGTTGCCGGCTGCCCGGCGTCGCGAAGGATGGCAAGCGCCGCCTTCGCGACGGCCTCGAGCGCCTCTTCGTGCGCTTTGCCGGCGGCGCGCAAGTCCGCGCGCTTTCCTGACACGACTCCGGTGTGCGCCGCCCGTAACGCTGCCGCGGATGCGTTGAAGGCATGGAACGCCGGCCGCCCGCGCCAGTACACCTGGTTGATCGCCCAGGCGGCAAGCGGGGGCTTCTGCAACGCGCGAATCTCGGCGCCCGCGGCTCCCGACTCCTTCGCCAGCGCGTTCCGCGCGGCGGTGAACTCATCGAGCGGAAGTTGATACAGACGGTCGATCTGGCCGGCGAGCTGAGCATCGGGGGGCCGCGGCGCCATGCTCGAAGAGCATACAAGCTTCGCCGGCCCGGCCAAAGTCCGCGCGCGAGGCTTGGCGTGCCCGGCGACGCGCACCGGAAGCATGGCGAAGGCGGATATGATAGCCCCAGCTCACCATCCCCTTTACGCGACCGCATGAGAACCTGTACGCCGTGGCGACACGGTACAGACAGCGCCGGAGGCGGGTAATGGAACCGGATGACGTGCGCACCAGAGGCGGCTTTCCCGCAACCAGGCATTCGGCAATCGAGCGGATTCGCGACGCCGATCCCGAGACCCGGCGCGCCGCGTTCGGCGACCTCGTCGAGGGCTACTGGAAACCGGTCTACAAATACCTTCGACTGACCTGGCGCCTGGACACGGAAGACGCGCGCGATCTCACGCAGGGCTTCTTTGCCGACGCGTTTCAGAAGGCGTGGCTCGAGCGCTACGAGCCAGGCAAGGCTCGCTTCCGCACGTTTGTCCGCGTGTGCGCCGACCGCTTCGTGATGAACATGCGGCAGTCGTCGTCGCGATTGAAGCGCGGCGGTGGTGTCCAGACGCTGCCGCTCGACTTCGACGGCGCAGAGCGTGAGGTCGCGTCGCGAGGGCTCGTCTCGATGCCGGAGCCCGACGAGTTTTTCCACCAGGAGTTCGTGCGGGCACTGTTCGACAAGACAGTGCAGGATCTGCGCGCCGAGTACGAGGAAAAGGAACGGCCCGTCCCGTTTGCGCTCTTCGAGCGCTACGATCTCGCGCCAGCCGAGGGCGTGAGCTACGCGCAGCTCGCGCAAGAGTTTCATTTGACGCAGGCACAGGTCACCAATCACCTGGCGCAGGTCCGCCGACGCTTTCGCGAGCGCGCGCTGGACACCTTGCGCGGCCTGTGCGGCACCGACCAGGAGTTCCGCCGCGAGGCGCGCGATCTCTTCGGTCTGGAGATCGAATGAGCGCCACAGATTTCACGGATAACACGGAATCGGGTTCGTGCAATGGCTGCTAGTCTCGCGAGCGGGCTATCGGATGCAGCGGTGACCCGGCTGCGAGCGCTCGGGCGCTGGCCAGAGTTCGAGTCCGGCCGCTACGCGGTCGTCGAGGAGATCGGACGCGGCGGCATGGGGACGGTCTACCTTGCGCTCGACGAAGAGCTCGGGCGCGAGGTTGCGATCAAGATTCCCAACGCGCTCGCGAGCGCCAGCCTCGAACGCCGGCTTCGCAACGAGGCGCGTGTCCTCGCCAGGCTCGAACACCCCGGCATCGTCCCGATCCACGACGCCGGCCGGCTCGCCGACGGCCGGCTGTTCTACGTCATGAAGCGCGTTCGTGGCCGGACGCTCGGAGAACACCTTCGCGACAATCCGGACCTGAACGAACGATTGCGGCTCTTCGAACGCATTTGCGAGCCGGTCGCGTTCGCGCACGCGCAAGGGTTCATCCATCGTGACCTGACGCCGGGGAATGTCATGGTCGGGGCGTTCGGCGAAGTGATGGTGATGGATTGGGGGGTGGCGAAGACAGTCGGCAGTCGTCAGTCGTCAGTCGACAGTCACAGTCTTCAGTCTGAGTCGGCAGTTCCAGTCGGCAGTCGCAGTCTTCAGTCTGAGTCGGCAGTCCCAGTCGACAGTCGTCAGCAGTCGGCAGTCTCAGTCGAGAGTGCGGCGAATTCGGCGCCCAAGACCGACGCTGGCACCGTCGTTGGCACCGCAGGTTTCATGGCGCCGGAACAGGCGCGTGGGGATGTTCAGGAGCTTGACGCGCGGGCGGACGTATACGGGCTGGGGGCCATTCTGTTCCTTCTGCTCACCAACCGCGTGCCCGAGGGCGATCCGTCTGGCCGTTTGCGAAGCGCGGGCGTTTCTCGACCGCTCGCGGCCATCTGCGCGCGGGCGCTCGCTGTCCGAGCCCGCGCAGCGCTATCCAAGCGTGACGGCGCTTGCCGACGATGTGGCGCGCTTCAGAGACAATCGGAAGGTCGACGCCTACGCGGAGACCGCGGTCGATCGGATTGGCAGATTCTGCCGAACCCATCGGACGGCGATTCTGCTCGTGCTCGCCTACATCGTGATGCGCGCGGCGGTGGCGTTTTTTGCCGGCCGCTAGCGCGGATTGCTGTCGTATCACGGGACGCGGATCACGCGGATAGCCAAAGGGACGAACGGGACGCGGATCACGCGGATAACTAAGGGGACGAACGGGACGCGGATCACGCGGATCAGCAAGGGGACGAACGGGACGCGGATCACGCGGATCAACAAGAGGTGATGAACGGCCTTGTCTATCAATGAAATGTGCGTTTCGATCCGAACTGAAATCCGCGAGATCCGCGTCCCGTCAATGGATCCGCGATCCGCGTCCCGTCTATCGATCGGCGAGATCGGCGTACAAAGAATCCGAGCTGCGCGTAAGAGGACGGCTGGAGGACATGGCATGAACAAACCTGTATTGGGACTGTTGCTCGGCGGCGTGCTCGGGATCTTCGACGGGCTGAGCGCGCTCATCTCGGCGCCCGAAGTGGCTCCGGACATCGTCGGGATCGTCATCGGCTCGACCGTCAAGGGAATCGTTGCCGGCGCGATCATCGGGTACATCGCCACGCGTGTGCAGTCACAGCAGGCGCTCCTGATCGCTGGCCTCGCCGTCGGCGCCTTCTTCGCCTTTCTCATTGCCGCGATCCCGCAGCCCGATGGCACGCACTACTGGTGGCAGATCATGCTGCCGGGTAGCGTCCTGGGGCTGATTGTCGGATACGCGACGCAGCGGTACGGCAAACCAGCCCGGGCCGCGTCCTGATGTGCTCGCGATCCTTGCGCTCGTGATTGCCGGCGCGGCGATGCTGTCGCATACCGCGCCGGCGCCATTTCTGTTCGAAGCCTTTCGACCACGAAAGTCGATCTGGCGCGTGCCCCCGCGCGCCGGCACGCCGCCCACCATTTACCTGACGTTCGACGATGGGCCGAATCCGGTGTGGACGCCGTCGCTGCTCGACGCGCTTGATCGTGAGGGCGTGCGGGCGACATTCTTTCTGATCGACGAGCACATCACGCCCGAGACCGCGCCGATCGTCCGGCGGATTGCCGAAGATGGGCACGCGATCGGCCTGCACAGCGGCACGCGACGCCTGATGCTCATGGAGCCTGAGGCGCTCGCGTCGCAGTTGACGGGCGCGGCCAATCGAATTACGTCGATCACTGGGTACGCGCCGTGCCGGTTGTTCCGTCCACATGCGGGCTGGCGCAGCGCCTCCATGTACCAGGGGCTTGAGCTTGCGGGCTATCAGCTTGCCGGCTGGAGCTGGGGGATGTGGGACTGGAGCTGGTGGCAGACGCCGGAGGCCGAGCGCACGACCCGGCGGCTCGTCAAGAAAGCGTCGCCGGGCGACATCATCGTGATCCACGACGGTCACCACTCGAATCCCCGTTCCGACCGTCGTCACACGCCAGAGACCATCCGCCTCATGGTTCCGGCACTCAAGGCGAAAGGCTTTGCTTTCGGACGCCTTTGCGATATGGACGGGCATGACACTTCTCGGTGACGCGCTTCGAAGCCTCCGGCGATTCAACGGCATTATCCCGGCGCGCCGCGTGGCCTCAGTCGATCCGCTTAGCGTGTTGAGGGCAGAGCCAATGTGAGACCATTGCCCGAGAGTGAAGAAGCCGAAGCCACTTGTGATCGTAGCCGCCGCGGTCCTGGTGGTCCTGGCCGGGCTCGCAGTGGCGGTGCGCGTCCTTCTCGGGGGCGATCGTATCAAGGCCGCGGTCGAGGCGCAGGCGTCGGCGGCGCTGGGCCGCCCGGTCACGATTCGCGTCGCGGTGCCACGACTGCTGCCGCGCGTTGGTCTCGAGCTGACTGGCATCACGATCGGCGAGGGACGTGAAGTCACGATCGATCAGGCGCGGCTGACGACCGGGCTCCGGGCGCTCTTCGGAGGCCGGGTCGAAGACGCAGAGGTCGTGGTGGAGCGGAGCCGAATCGATGTGCGGTGGGCGCTCACCCTGCTCGGCGCGCTCGTGGATTCCAGCAACACGACGAGCACTGCGCCGTCGGCCCTCAAGATCGAGTCAATCGGAACCTTCGCCCTGCGGGACGTGACGCTGGTCGCAGGGTCCCGCACGCTCCTCGCCAATCTGGATTCATCGCTCACTGGCGGCGATCGCTTCGTGGTCTCGCGCCTTCATGGCCGATCCGATGACTCGGAGCTACAGGCATCGGGAGAGCTTTCGAGTGTGGCGCGGCGCACTGGAACCTTTACGGTCGACGCGCCCAGCCTCGACCTCGATGGGCTGATGGCGTTTCTTGCCGCCGCGACGCCCGCCGGCGCCCGGCAGAGTCCGCCGCCAGAGGGGACGCGGGCCCCGCCGGTCGCTGGCGTGCCGCTTCACCTCGACATCGCGCTCCGCGCGCGCAAGGGTCGCGCGCTCGGCATCGCGTTCACCAATCTTGAAACGACTGGCCGGATGCGAGGCGGAGCCGTCAGCCTCGAGGATCTGAAGATGGAGGCGCTTGGCGGCCGCTTCGCTGGATCTGCCGGGTTCGATGGGTCGCAGCGCGAACCTCGCTACAACTGGCGCGGCAAGTTCGACAACCTCGACGTGCCCACGCTCGTGGCATTTGCCGGTTCTCCGGGATCGATGACCGGCCGCCTGGCCGGCACGGTCGCGCTCGCCGCCGCAGGCGTCGAGCCGCTCGAGGCCGTGAAGCGCGCGCGCGGAACGGCGCGGGTGACGATCACGGACGGACGCATCCCCGGCCTCGACATCGTCCGGACCGTCGTGCTCGCATTCGGAAGGCCGTCGAGCGAGCGTCCCGCCGGGTCCGGCGAAGCATTCACGCGCATCGCCGCCTCGCTCGACGTTGCCCAGCAGGTGATGTCAACCCGCGATTTGACATTCGAGTCCCGCGATTTCGACATGACGGGGGAGGGCACGCTCTCGCTGGCCTCGCAAGCGGTCAACCTTCGCACCGACGTGACGCTGTCGCGCGAGTTGAGCGCGCAGGCGGGACGAGATCTCTACCGGCTCGCGCGGGAGGGCGAACGAATTGTGCTTCCCGCGCGGATCAGCGGCACGGTCGCTTCACCCACGGTGTTCATCGACGTCCAGTCCGCGTTGCAGCGCGCGATTCGCAATCGAGCCAAGGACGAAGTGAAGTCGCTGTTCGAGCGGCTGATGAAGAAGCGGTGATGTACATCGTAGTGTCCGGCTTCCGCCTTCGCCAAGGCTTCGGCGGACCGCCGTAGCTTTAGCGGAGGCTGGTTAGCTCGTGACTTCGCGGGTCCGCGCTGAAGGCGGACACTACGACTGCAACTCTACGCCGCCGGCGTGAGCTTCGGCAGGGCGGACTCGATGCGACTGCGTGCTGACTCGAGCCACGGCGGCAGCACGAGCGTCTCGCCGAGGTGCTCGCGATCCTCGTCGACGGCAAAGCCAGGACCGTCGGTGGCCAGCTCGAAGAGGACGCCTCCGGGTTCCTGAAAGTACACCGACTTGAACCAGAATCGATCGATGACCGGCGTCGGCTGACGCCCGGAGGACTCCACCTGCCTGCGCACGGCCAGCTGATGCGCCTCGTCGTCCACGCGCCAGGCCAGATGATGGATACTCCCGACGCCCCAGGCTCCGCGCCGGGTATCTGAGGCATCACGGATGTCGACGACACCGGTGGCGTTGTCGAAGCCATAGCGGGTCCAGCCGTTTTCCTCGGCGATTTTCTTGAATCCCAGCACCGTGGTGAGGAAAGCGGATGTTGGCGCCAGATCGCGCTCCCACAGTTGCGCGCTGTAGAGACCGCGCACCTGATGCTCGGGCTTGACGGGGCTGTGATCCCAGGGCGCGAACGACCGGCTGGTCGAGCTGGCAGGCTCGACCAGCGCGACGCGCAGTCCGTGAGGATCGACGAGCGACAGCGTCCGCTCGCCAAACCGGGTGTCGATAGTGTTCACGCGTGCGCCGTACTTCTCCAGGCGCGCGCCCCAGAACTCCAGGCTGTCCTTTGGCACTTCGAGCCCGACCTCGACCGCAAGCCCATGGCCGAGACGCGGCGGCGCCATGTGCGACCAGGGAAAGAAGGTGAGATCCGTGCCGGGATGTCCGTCAGCGTCCGCATAGAAGAGGTGGTATGTGCCTGGGTCGTCCTGATTGACGCTCTTCTTGACGAGCCGCATGCCGAGCACGCCGCTGTAGAAGTCGAGGTTCTCCTGCGCCGGCCCGGAGATGGCGGTGATGTGGTGCAGTCCGTTGACGGGTCTCATGTGCTGATTTTAGATCAGGGATCAGGCTCAAGGCTCAAGGCTCAAGGCTCAAGGAAAACCTTTCGAGTGTGTACTCGAAGATTTTGCCTGAGCCCTGAGCCCTGAGCCTGCCGATCCCCAAGCATGTAGACAGCCTACTCCCCAAGGGTGTAGGATACCTACATGCCAGCGAGGAAGGACCGGTACGAGAACCGAATCGAGCTCCTACAGGGCACGCTCGACATGCTCATCCTCCAGACGTTGCAGTGGGGCCCGCAGCACGGTTACGGCATCACGCAGGCGATGCGCACCAACTCGGGCGAGGTGCTGCAGGTCGACACCGGATCCCTCTATCCCGCGCTCCATCGGCTGGAGCGGCAGCGCTGGATCGCCGCCTCCTGGAAGACGTCCGAGAACAATCAGCGCGTCAAGGTCTACCGGCTGACCGCCGCGGGCAAGCGCCAACTCTCATCCGAGCGCTCGCGGTGGGAGCAGCTGCAGGTAGCCATCGCTGGCATTCTCAATCCCAGGCGCGCAAGCGAGACATGAATCATGGCGTGGTGGAGCATGTGGCGACGGCGACGACGCGACCGGGACGCCGATCTCGAGGACGAAGTGCGCGGACACCTCGAGATGGCGATCCGCGATCGAGTCGAGCGGGGAGAGACGAGAGAAGCGGCAGCGCGGGCCGCGCGCCTCGAGTTCGGCAACGTCGCGCAGGTCAAGGAGATCACGCGCGAGATGTGGGGGTGGGGGTCGTTCGAGCGGCTCAAGCAGGACCTCGCCTACGGCCTGCGCATGATGCGCCGCAACCCAGGCTTTACCGCGACGGCCATCGTCTCGCTCGCGCTCGGCATTGGCGCGAACACGGCGATGTTTACCGTCCTCAACGCGGTGCTGCTCCGCCCGCTGCCGTACCACCAGGCCGACCGGCTCGTCATGGTCTACTCGGTTGGATCGTTCGGACCATTTTCCTGGGACGATGGACCATTTTTCGACCCCGAATACCTCGAGTTCCGCAAGCTGACCGCCTTCTCGGATGTCGCAGCCGTTGGCGGCGGGGAAGTCTCGCTGAACGACGACGGTGAGCCGACACACGTGCAGAGAGGCCAGGTGACGGCAAGCCTGTTTCCGCTTCTCGGTGCACAGGCCGCGCTTGGACGTGTGTTCAGCGACCAGGAAGAATCATCTCGAGCTCAGGTCGTCGTGCTCGGCGATCGCGATCTGGCGCAGTCGCTACCACTCGGACCCCGGAGTGCTCGGCAGGATGGTGAAGATCGATGGCGTTCCGCACACCATCATCGGGGTGATGCCCGCTGGCTTCACGTTCCCGCCGAAGGCGCAGATCTGGGCGCCGCTGGCGATCCGGCCTGCCTATCGAGACAACGCCTTCAACAAGGTAGTCGCCCGCCTCGCGCCGGGTGTGACGCCCGATCGAGCGCTGCGCGAGCTCGAAGCGCTTCTTGGCACTGTTGGAACGGATGTCGAGCCTAGGCGTCGCACTGAAGCGCGCGACCATTGTCGATCTCCGCGAGTCGGTGGTGGGTAAGGTTCGCTGGCTACTCCAGGTGCTAATGGGGGCGGTGGGATGCGTCATCCTGATCGCCTGCACGAACGTGGCGAACCTGCTGTTGGCTCGTGGCGGCGCGCGGGCGCGCGAAATGTCCGTGCGCACGGCACTCGGTGCGGGGCGGCCCAGGCTCCTGCGCCAACTCCTGACCGAGAGCGTGCTGCTGGCCGTATGCGGCGGTGGTCTTGGCCTGCTCCTGTCGACCATTGCCTTGCCCGTTCTTCTGGCCTGGGTTCCGATCGACATGCTGCCGCGAGCGGCCGAGGTGCGACTGAGCGCGCCCGTCCTCGGTTTCACGCTCGCGCTCTCTCTCGCGACCGGCCTGATGTTCGGCGTCTGGCCGGCGCTCTCGGCGTCACGAACCGGAGCCGCGCAATTCCATCAGCTTCGCTCAGTCCGCGGCACCACGCGTCGGCGAGCGCCGTGGTCGCGGCCTCCTGCATCGTGGTCGATACTGCGCTCGTCCTGGTGCTCCTCATCGGCGCGGGCCTGCTGCTGAAGAGTTTCTGGAGCCTTCGGCGCGTCGATCCCGGGGTTCCACCCCGAGGGGTTGCTGACAATGACCGTCTCGTTGCCCGAACGCGCCTATCAGACCATCGATCAGAGACGGGCGTTCTTTGCAATGCTTCTCGAACGCCTCCAGGCGCTGCCGGTCGTCGGCGATCCGGCGGCGGTCAATCTCCTCCCGTTCGGGCTCATGAGCTGGGCCGGTGACTTCGAGATCGAAGGCCGTGAGCACGAACCCGTCGATTTGAAGGTCGCCAAGCCTGCGGTCAGCGCTGGCTATTTCCGGTCAATCGGCATCCCCCTGTCGGACGGTCGATTCTTCGAGGCGAGCGATCGCGAGGGCGCGCCGCTCGTGGCTATCGTGAGCGAAAGCGTCGCCCGGACCTGCTGGCCGAACCAGAGCGCCATCGGCCGGCGGATCACGATGGACGACCGCTCGAGGCGGCCGGTGGCTCACCGTGGTCGGGGTCGTCGGCGATGTCCGCCAGGACAGCCTCGAGTCGAAGCCGATGCCCGCGATCTACGTTCCGATCGCGCAAGAAGCGCGGGAATTCTTCCTGACGTCGATGACCTACGTCGTGCGGCCCCAGGCCGAGGCCGAGGTCGTGGCTTTGGCGCTGCGGCGCGAGGTCCGCGCGTTGGATCCCGAGCTGCCGATTCAACGACTGGCGCGCTTCGATCGCATCCTGTCGACCTCGGTCGCTGAGCCCCGTTTCCGGACCAGCGTTGTCGTCGCATTCGCCGCGCTGGCGCTCCTGCTGGCGCTCGTCGGCATTTACGGCGTCGTCAGCTACGAGGTCGCGCGACGCACGGCCGAAGTCGGCATCCGCCGCGCCCTGGGCGCGCAGGATCGGGATGTGCTCGAGCCTGGTCGTCGGGCGCACCGCCGCGCTCGTCACCTCGGTCTCGCAGCTGGCCTGGGTGTCGCCGGCCTGGTAACACGGACCCTGAAGGCGTTTCTCTTTGGCGTCCAGCCGCTCGACGCCGCTACGTTCGTGATACTTCCTCTACTCTTTGGCGCGGTGGCGTTGCTGGCGACGTGGCTTCCAGCCAGACGTGCGCTGTCCGTCGATCCGATCGCGGTCCTGCGGCACGAATAGTCACGGGCTCAAGGTTCAGGGCTCAAGGCTCAAGGCTCAAACAAAACCCTGGAGTAATTGGTCGAGGATCTTGCTTGAGCCCTGAGCCCTGAGCCCTGAGCCTTGAGCCGGACTACAGTATCTCGTGCGTCGCGGTCCCGCTGTTCTCCTGATCATCGCCATCGGTCTTTCCGTCTGGGCGCTCCATTGGTACTGGACCGCCGGCTTTGTCTACGTCCTCTTCACCGGCACACCCGATCAGGGGCCTTGGCTGGATCGGGTGCGGGAGGTCGTGGCCAGCTGGGGTCCGCTTGCGCCGGTCGTCTACACGCTGGCTGTCGTCGTCGAGGTGATCGTCGCCCCGATCCCGGGGACGCTGCTCTACGCGCCCGCTGGCGCGATCTTCGGCGGCTTCGTCGGCGGGTCCTTGTCGCTCGTCGGCAATGTGGCCGGCGCCGCAGTCTGCGCCGTGATCGGCCGGATGATTGGCGAACGGGTCCTGGCCAGGCGTGTCGACGGATCGCAGCTCGGGCGCTACCGCACGCTGCTCGAGCAGCGAGGGATGTGGCTGGTCCTGCTGCTTCGCCTCAACCCCCTCACGACGTCAGACCTGGTGTCGTATGCCGCGGGAGTCGCCGGCGTGCCGGCGTGGAAAGTCGCCTTGGGCACGCTCTTCGGTCTGGCCCCCTGGTGCTACGCGCAAGCCTACTTTGCCGAACGCGTGTTCGAGGTCGTCCCCGGCACCTATCTGGTCCTGGGCGGCGTGGCTCTCATCATCATCGCGATCGGCGTCCTTCTCACTCAACGGGGACGCGGCGCGTCCGCCGAAGCGCTTCGCGCGAAGGCTGACTCAACCGCGCAAGCCGAAGCCAACACACAACGCTGACGCCGTAGCGATTGCTGAGCCAGATTTTGAACTGACGCATTACCGCGACGTCAGCCTTCTCTTACGCTCAACGTTCAAACCTTTTTCAGGCCGCGCGTGTCTAACGCACATGTCTATACCGATAGGTATAAAGTAACGGCCCATGTCAGCCAGAAAGTCTCCCGCGCCCGCCCCGCTCGAACCGCACTGGTTCCAGATCCTGCTCGCGCTCGCCGACCGCGACCTGCACGGTCTCGGCGATCATGAACGACGTCCTGGAACGCACCGGCGGTCGCATGCGGTTGTGGCCCGGGATGCTCTACCGCGCGCTCGGACGATTGGCCGACATGAACCTGGTCGTCGAGATCGAGCCGCCCGAGGGCGCAGCGGCGGCGGGCGGACGGCCGCGGTTCTTCCGCATCACCCCGGCCGGGCGCCGCGCGTGCGCCGCCGAAGCCGAGCGGCTCGCCGGATTCGTCGAAGTCGCCAGACGCAAGAAGCTGCTCAAAGCCTGATCCGATGCCGCACCCATCCTCCGCCTTCGTTCGGCTGCTGCTGCGCGCGTATCCCCGGCACCTGCGTCAGCGCGAGGCGGACGTGCTGGAGGCGGCCTGCATCGAGTGCCTGGCGCGCGAGCGCCGGCGCCTGGGGCGCTTCGGTGCGGCGTACGCATGCGGACGGTTGATCGCCGACACCCTCGTCGCCGCGATTGTCCTGCGTGCCGACGAGCGCCGCCGTCGGCGCGTCGCCTGGGCTCACGTGCCACCTTCCGCTCCGAAGGAGATCCCGATGACTCGACTCTGGCAGGACGTCCGCTACGCCGCGCGCCGTCTGCAGCGCGCGCCGATCTTCAGCCTCGCGGTGATCGCCACGCTCGCCTTGACGATCGGCGCCACGACCGCCGTGTTCACCGTCGTCAACGCGGTGCTGCTGCGCGGGCTGCCGTACCGCGATCCGAGCCGGCTGGTGCTGCTGCAGCTGGCCTTCCCGCAGATGTCGTTCGGGTTTTCGCCGCCCGATTACCTGGCGTTCGAGGCGCGCGCCGGCTTCTTCGAAACCATCGCGGCATACCGCAACCGCGAGTACGAGCTGTCGGGCGTCGAGCCGCCGGAGCGCGTGACCGTCACGCGGGCGTCGGCGACGCTCTTCGACACCCTTGGCGTGCGGCCGGCGCTCGGCCGTCCCTTCACGCGCGAAGACGACGAGGCGGGGCGGCTGGTCGCGGTCCTCAGCGACGCGCTGTGGGAGCGAACGTTTGGCCGTGATCCGGCCGCGATCGGACGGTCGATCCTGCTCGATCGCCAGCCCTTCACGATCGTCGGCGTCATGCCGCGCGGCTTTACGTTTCCGCAACGCGGCCCGATCATCAACAACGTTCCCGCCGACGTGTACGTGCCGATCGGGTTCACGGCGGGCGAACGGCGCGCGTTCGGCAGCATGTACAACAACAGCGTCATCGCGCGGCTGAAGGCTGGCGTGACACCGGCGCAGGCGGACGCCGACACACGCGCCCTCGTGCGGTCGAATGCGCGCGAGATGTATCCGGCGACGCTCAGCGGCCTGGCCGAGGTGCTCGGCGGCTCCGCGCGGCCGCTCACCGATGAAGTCAGCGGGGGCTCGCGCACGCTGCTGTGGGTGGCGTTTGCGGCCGTCGGATTCGTCCTCCTGATCGCCTGCGCCGACATTGCCAGCCTGATGCTCGCGCGCGCCATGGGGCGTGAACGCGAGATCGCGGTTCGCAGCGCGCTTGGCGCCGGCCGCGGACGGCTGATCCGGCAGTTGCTTGCCGAATCGGCGGTCCTGGCGGTGGTTGGCAGCATCCTCGGCCTGGTGCTCGCCGTGTGGCTGTCGCGAGCGCTCGTCGCGCTCGCGCCGCCGACGCTGCCTCGCTTGCACGAGATCGGGATCGACGGGCGGATTCTGCTGTTCACGGCCGCCCTGACCGTCGTGACGGCGTTGCTGTGCGGCATCCTGCCCGCCCTCGAGCTCTCGCGCCCGCGCGGAGAAGCGCTCAAGGAAGGCGCGCGGGTATCGACCGGCCAGCGCGAGCGGCGGATTTTCGGCGCGCTGGTCGCGGCGCAGCTCGCGATTGCGGTGGTGCTGCTCGTCGGCGGCGGCCTGTTGCTGCGCAGCTTCTCGAGGCTGATGGCGGTCGACCCCGGGTTCCGCGCCGAGCGCGTGCTCACCCTTGCGACCAGCCTTCCCGCGCAGGCGTACAGAGACGCGGCGAGCGTTCGCGGCTTTTACACGCGTCTCGTCGACGACGTGTCGCAGGTGCCGGGCGTCAGTGCGGTCGGCGCCTCCACCGAGTTGCCGCTGGGCGTCCGCGAACGGCGGGCGTTCACGCTCGAACAGGAATCTCCGGCGGCGCGTGACCTTCCGCACAGCGTGGCGCACGAGTGCGTGACGGGCCGCTACTTCGAGGCGGTCGGCATCCCTCTGAAGCGCGGACGCTATTTCACCGCCTCGGACGCCCAGCAGTCCGAGCCGGTGGCGATCATCAACGAGACATTCGCGCGCCGCTTCTGGGGCACGGCGGATCCGGTCGGCCAGCGGATCGCCTGGGGCAACACCGCGTCACACGGGCCCTGGATGCGCATCGTGGGCGTCGTCGGAGACGTCAAGCAGGGAGCGCTGAATACCGAAACCGTTCCGCACACCTACACGCCGTGGCTGCAGGTGTCAGACGCGATGATGGCGGACAACATCGTCGCCATGATGCGATCGCTCCGTATCGCGGTGCGCGGTGAGGTGGAACCCGGGGCCCTGGCCCGGACCGTGCGCGCGCGCATTCGCGCCCTCGACCCCGCCTTGCCGGTGGCGTCGGTGCAGACGATGAAGGAGATCGTGAGCCGGTCGGCCGCGGTGCCGCGGTTCAACGCGCTGCTCGTCAGCCTGTTCGCCGCGCTCGCGCTGCTGCTCGCCGCGATCGGCGTCGGAGGGATGCTGGCGACGTCGATCTCACGCCGGCTTCCCGAGCTCGGCGTACGGATGGCGCTCGGTGCGCAGCGGCGAACGCTTGTGGCCATGGTGATCCGGCACGGGATGGTCCTCGCCGCCGCCGGCCTTGCCGTCGGGCTGCCCAGTGCATGGCTGCTGTCACGAGTGCTTTCGAGCCTTCTCTTCGAGATCAGTCCACGGGATCCGATTACCTTTGCGACTGTCGCAGCCGTGCTGTCAGTCGTGGCGCTCGTCGCCTGTGCGATTCCGGCCTGGCGCGTCACCCGTGTCGATCCGATCACGGTGTTACGGATGGAGTAGGACGATCTTACCTACCGAAGCCATCACTCGAATCGGTTCTGGCGCAGTTTCCTGTCAGGGGCCAATGGCTGAAGTCGTCTCGCTGGAGGGCGCTGTCGAAATGATCGACGGCAAACTCGCGATCCTCATCCTCTTGAAGCCGGTGGGGCCGTGCTCGCACCACTCGTCAAGGGAAGTTAGGCTCACCAGCTTCCGCTATTCGCTCAGGGCAGGCCCGGCAGATCGCGCTCCATCCGAACCTCGGCTTCCAAGTTCGCCCGATCGCGCCCGATAGTCGCGATCGCCAGAGTCCGCCCGCCGCGCCGGTATTCGACCGAGCCGTCGAGCGCCTCGAGCGAGCCGTCGATGAAGACCTCATCCCAGCGTTCTGCGTGACCAACGTACTTGATCGAGACGTCGTAGTGCTGGCTCCAGAAGAACGGCACCGCGTCGAACCGCTCGCGCCCGCCGAGCATGTTGTGTGCGGCGACCTGCCCCTGGCGCTCGGCGACCACCCAGTGCTCGACGCGAATGCGTTCGCCCGTATGAGCGTCGGGCCATCGGGCGACGTCGCCGGCGGCAAAGATGCCAGGCGCGCTCGTCTCCAAGTACTCGTTCACCGCGATGCCGCGGTCCATTGCCAGTCCGGCCTGTTCCGCGATCGCCAACGCCGGCCTGACGCCGACGCCGATGACAAGGAAGTCGCTGTCGAGCGTGACGCCGCCGCTGAGCGTCACCGTCCGCCCGTCAACCCGCGCCACCGTCTGACCCAGGTGGAAGGTGACGCCTTGCGCCTCGTGCAGCGATTGGACGAACCGTCCCACCTCGACGCCCATCACGCGCTCCAGCGGAGTGCTATCTGGCGCGACAACATCGACGGAAATGCCGCGGGCCCGCAGTGACGCCGCGACCTCCAGACCGATGAAGCTGGCACCAACGACGACGACGCGCCGGGCCGTTGCGGCCCGTTGAACAATGGCGCGGCTGTCCGCGAACGAGCGCAGGTACCGCACCTGGTCGTCGGTCGCGCCCGGAATCGTCAGCCGCACAGGATCGGCGCCGGTCGCGAGGAGCAGCGAGCCGTACGGGCGATCAGATCCATCGTCGAGACGCACGGTCCGCCGGGCCGGATCGATTGACACCACACGACGGCCGAGAACCAGCTCGATGCGCTGCTCCACGTAGAAGTCATTCGGCCAGAGCGGGATCCAATCGTCCTGCGCTTCACCGGCGAGGAAGTCCTTCGACAAGTTCGGCCGATCGACGGGCGGATCGGCATCGGCACTGATCAGAGTGAGCGGACCGTCGTACCCCTGGCGCCTCAGCATCTCGGCCGCGGCCACGCCCGCCGCCCCTCCGCCGACGATGACGATCGATGATGGCAGCTGGCGGGCCGAAATCGGCGCCGGTCGCGCCTCCCTCAACTTCTCGCGGACGAATATCCGGTCCCCCTCCCGCTCCACGCGCCAGCAGGCGATCGGATCCAGCGCGGGCGCGCGGAGCGCCTCGCCTGTGCGGAGGCTGAAGCACGCGTGATGCAACGGACAGCGCACCGTGTCACCGTCGACGAGCCCCTTCACGAGCGGCCCGCGGTAGTGCGAACAATGCGCCCTGATGGCGAAGAGTTCCGTGCCCGACTGCACCAATACCACCTCCTCGTCACCCACGCGCCCGAGGATCATGCCCTTGTCAGTCAGTGCCGAGGCGGCAACCCCTTTCGTCAAGTCGAGGGTCGCTTGCTCCTTCGTCTCGCTCATGGTTACCTCCGTGCCGTGGGATCGTGAGACATCAGCGGCTCCACCTGCTCGAGGCTGCCGAGCTGGTCCTATCGTGCTCACCGGCCAACTATACTCAGTCGCACCCCTGTGATGCACCGCAGGTCGAGTCGGTGAACGACGGCTCACACGCGCGCGGTAGCCGCAACCCTAGAGAGCGGTTTCCACTTCTTTGTAGCACGTAGTGTCCGGCTTCAGCCGGACTTCAGCGGGTCCGCCTAAAGGCGGACACTACGGACAAAATCCCATCGAGCTGTCCAGCTGGTTCCAACTGGCGAAAATCAGGCTCACCACTGAACCGACTAGTTCATCGTCTGAAGGCTTCAGCAGAGCGAACGGCGAGGTCCGGGGTCTACTTGACTAATGATCGAGCTGCGCCGGAACGTCGACATCAGGTAATTCGAAACGTCTATTCATAACGCAACGCCACGATCGGATCGATCTTCGTCGCACGCCGCGCGGGCACGTATGACGCCAGGCCAGCAACCGCCGCCAGCGTGAACGCCACCGCCGTCATCGTCGCCGGATCGCGCGGGCTGACGTTGTAGAGCAGGTTGCCCATCAGTCCCGTGAGCGCCGATGCGCCGGCCATGCCGAGCGCGAGGCCAACGGCCGTCAGCCACGCGGCGCGTTGGAAGACGAGGCGCAGCAGACTTGGTTTGGATGCACCCAACGCCGCGCGAATACCCATCTCGCGCGTGCGCTGCGCGACCGAATAGGAGATCACCCCGTACACGCCAAGCCCCGCGAGCACGAGCGCGACGGCTCCAAAGACACTCAGCAGCACCGACTGGAGGCGACGGCCGGCCATGGCCAGATCGCGAATCTGGTCGACCGTGCGGACGTCGATGATCGCCTGATCCTTGCTGACGGAATGAATCGCCGCGGTGATGGCCTTCTGTAACGTCAGCGGATCGACGCTGGCGCGAACGCTGAGCACCATGCCGTAGACGGGACTCTGCTCGTGCGAGACGTACACGCCTGCGGACTGATCATCGGCCGGCCCGCCGATTTTCTCGTCGCCAATCGTGCCGACGACCTCCCACGAGATCTCGGAACCGAGCTCGGTCTTCCCGGGGACGATCTCCTGGATCAGGATGTGTTGACCGATTGGATCCTCGTCGGGAAAGTAGCGGCGCGCAAATCGTTCGTTGATGATCAGCACCGGTGGCGAGCTGCGGGTGTCGCGATCCGAGAGCGCCCGGCCTTTGACGATCCGAATCCCCAGCGTCGAGAAATACGAGGGGCTGACGACCTTGAAGAACCCGCCCTGACGGTTGGCGCGATCGACCGTCGGTCGATTGGCGATCTGCATGGGCATGCCGAAACACGCGCCCTGCATCGGCGGCGCGCAGCTGTACGCCGTCTCGCGCACGCCGGGCACCGCCTCGACTGCCGCGCGCACCTCCCCGAGATACCTGTTCAACTGATCGGCATCCGGAAACTGATCGGTGGTCATCGGCAGCCGCATCGTCAACAGATTCGTCGAGTCGAAGCCGGCGTCGACATTCATCAGCCGAAAGAAGCTGCGCATCATGAGCCCCGATCCGACCAGCAGCACGAACGCCAGTGCGACTTCGGCCACGATGAGCGTGTCGCGAAGACGGCGCCGCGCGAGGCTGCCGCTCGAGGATCGATTGTCGTCCTTCATGGCGGCGGCGAGATCGGGGCGTGTGGCCTGAAGGGCAGGCACCAGGCCGAACAGGATGCCCGTAGAAATCGCGACGACCATGGCGAACGCCAGCACCCGCGTCGTCCATCGCGATCGCGACCTCGCGCGCAAACGAGAACGGCGGCAGCAGCGTGAGCATCGCGCGCATCAACCCGTAGCCGACGGCGAGTCCGAGCGCGCCACCAGACACCGACAGGAGGACGTGTTCCGTGAGGAACTGCCGGATCAGCAACCCGCGCCGGGCACCGAGCGAGGCGCGGACGACGACTTCACGTTCGCGGGACAGGCCGCGCGTAAGCGCGAGATTGGCGAGGTTGGCGCATCCGATCAGGAGGACGAGACCAGTCGCCACCATCAACACCAGGAGCGCTCTGCGCATGTCTGGTCCAATGAGCGTGTCGGCATAGCGCTCCACGACAACGCCCCAGCCTTTGTTCGACGCCGGAAAGTCCGTGGCGATCCGAGCGCCGAGCGCGCTCATGGCCGATTGCGCCTGGTCAAGGGAACCACCCTGTTTCAGCCGCCCGAACGCCACGAGCCAGTGAAAGTCACGCGTCATGTTCGACCGCTCGAACGCCAGGGGCCGCCAGATCTGATTGAAGGCGCGATCGAACGCGCTGCCCTTCGGCAGCACGCCGATCACCGTGTGCGGCTGGTTGTCGAGCAGGATCGGCCGATTCACGATACCGGGATCCGCTCCGAACTGGCTCACCCAGAGCGCGTGGCTGAGGATCACGACACGGTGTTTACCGAGCTGATCCTCGCCGGGCGCGAACGTCCGTCCGAGAGCAGGTTCGATGCTGAAGATGCGAAAGTAGTCTGCCGAGACGCGCGCGCCGCGCAGCAGCACCGGCTCGCTGACGCCCGTCAGCGTGGCGCCTCCGCCCGTTTGCGCCGCGAGGAAGTCGAACACCGTGTTGTCGCGCTGCCAATCGAGAAAGTTGAGCGTCGAGATCGCGTTCCGTTCGCCTTGAGGCGGTTTTTCCATCACGCGCATGATGCGGTCCGAATCCCGATATGGGAGGGGCTTTAGCAACACACCGTCGACGAAGCTGAATATTGCGGTGTTGGCGCCAATGCCGATCGCCAACGTCAGCATCGCGATGGACGTGTAACCAGGGCTCTTACGCAGCATCCGCAGCGCATATCGCAGGTCTCTTGTGAACGACCCCATGTTCAGCCTCCCGATGCCCGAACCCAGATGCGCAAAACGTGGTTTGTCACGACAGCCAGGCCACGGCGATTTAGACGAGATGACGAGATTGACAGGTTGGGGATGCCACGCTGAACCTCCCCCTTGTTGCCTCCCGACGGGTATCGAATCGCGACCAGCTGGCTGCTGCAGAAGGCGTGCCCAGATGGCAAGACGAGGGACAGCAGTGATTTTGCAGACTCAGGCGGCGAACCACCGGGCTGGGCGGTTGACCGGCCCCGGGCAGCTTGGTTCCGGAACCGAACAGAGGGCCCGGCCCACCATCGGGACCGAATAGGAACAACCGCCACTGGGGCTCACGGCCGCCAGAACGGGTTCACCAACGCGCCATTCCCGGCGACGTCCCACACCGCCACTCGCGCCCATTTCCAGCCGTTCGCTTTGGCTCGCCACTCGAAGGTCTTGCTGCCGAACTCGCGCGTGTCCGCCAGCTCGATGACCTCGCGATGCGTCGTCTGGCCATCGCCCCAGACGATCTCGGCAAACCGAAGCGGGAATGTCCACAACACGCGCGCTTTCGCCACGATCTCGTTCGCGGACGATGAGGCGAGGTTTACGTCCGGCAGCAGCACTTCTCCGGTCGTGGTGAAGAAGTCCCCTTTCGCCAGCGGCGCGAGCGCATCGCCCCATTGATCGAACGCCGGAAGGCGATCGAGCCTGACGTAGTTGATGTTCATGTGCGCGTAGAGCTCGTGCGTGTGGTCGACCTGGAACACGTCCACTTCGCCGAAGCAGCCGCTTGCGCAGCCCCTGATTGTTCAACTCGTCGAGCAGGTCCAGCACGCGGTCGCCGAGCCGCGGCGACGAAAGATCCGACGGCATCGCTTTCCACCCGACGCCAAGATAGCTGGCATCGCGGAAATGGTCGGTCGTCAGAATTCGATCCGGAAACCCTGTCGATCCCTTCGTCCGTGGATGCGTCTGGTACATGTAGCCGCCCTCGCGACGCACGAGGTCGAGCATCTCCTTCGCGTCGGCCACGCTGTAGACCGTGCCGTATTTCGGGTGCGTCGACATGAACGCGCCGTCCTTCGGACGATTCATGAACCAGTACACGGGCTTTGGAAAGACGAGCGCCCAGTGCCCACCGAGGTGCACGTTGGCTTCCTCGGCCGGAATCAGCAGGAAATCCGGATCCGACTGCGCGCGCAGCGCGGCAAAGTACGCGTGCAGCTCGTCGAGACGCAGATCGGTGAGATCGTTCGGGTGCCCGTCGCCGTGAAAGTCCATGATCATCGACGCGTCGACGCCCATCGCCTTCAGCACCGGCTTGAACGGCGGCGTCCAGTCGGGGCCGTGGGCGATCGTCTGAACGGTGTCGGCGAAATGCCAGTGCGTGCTGAGCGTCTTGTATCCGTCGAGGGCGCGAAAGCGATCGCCGTTCGTGTAGCGAAGCACGTGTGCAAGCGCCGATTCCGGCGCGGCGCCCGACAGCAGAAAGAACACGCTCATGCGCTGCGGCCGTCCTGGCGGCGCGTTCACCCAGGGGTAGAACTGCCAATTTTCATCCCGGAGTTGGCGGATGCCCAGCGACACGCGCCCGCGGAACGCGCGATGCCAGACGAAGCCCAGATTGGACGTGAAGTCGCGAGGGAAGAAGTATGCGTGCGGCGCGGGAAACACCGCCACGCTGCCGCCGGCCGTCTTCAGCGCCAGCGTGCGATAGCGCGCCTGCACGGGCACGCGCTCGGACTGCAACCCGTTCAGCGTGACACGCCGCAGCGCGCCGTCGGTGTCGTAGTAGACGGCCTCGGTGCGCATGTTGTTGCCCGGCTGACGATCGGAGGCCGCGGCCATGTCGAGTCCGGCGTCGTAGTAGTACGCGACGTCGGCAGTCGTACGTTGTCAGGACCGCTTCCTGCTGAATCAACCGGCTGCCCGGGTAGAACGTGTAAGCCAGACCGCCGTCGAAGCTGCCCATGCGCAGGCCGTCGAAGACAATCTCCACTCGTTCGCCAACGCTGCGCGCCGTGGCGCCACGAAGCTGAAATGTGCTCTGCACGTGGCGCGTTCCGTCAGGATGCGACGCCGGATCGTCGAAGAAGGCGTACCACCCGCCTCGGCGCTTGCCAGTCTCGCCTTGATAGAAGGGCCGCGCGCCGCGGACGACGGCTTCGCCGTCTGGTCCGATGGACGTGATGAGCGGCTGTGCGGGATTGAGCGAGAACGTCGCGCGCCAGGCGCGGGCCGTCTCGTCCGGCCACGTCACCGTCACCGAGTCGTCGCCGCGGACGACGCTGATGGGCCCCGGCTGCACGCCCGTGAGATCGAGCGGCACGGACACCGCTGGTACCTGGAGCGGTGCGAGCGAAGTGGAGCGGGCCGCCCCGCCCGCGTAACGGAGCGAGCTTGGCGGGGTGCAGGGGTCCCCGCCACTCAAGATAAGGACCAGAGTCGCGAGGAAAGCGCTGCGCACGTTCATGGCGGCGGCAGCAATTATCGCTCGGATGCAGAAGGCTTACCGCACATACGCGCCAATGGAATAGTTCTCGTTGCCGGAAGGACCGTTACGCGGTGCGGCAACGCGGTCAAGTTGAACCAACCCAGCCGCTGATGAGGTTCGCCCGCCGAGAATCCCGTTTCGGAGGTCTGGCTACACGCCCGACGTGTCGGCGCTATCAGTCGGCCTTCAACGCCACAACGGGATCGACGGCGGCGGCGCGTCGGGCCGGCAGCAGGCCCGCGAGCGTCGCGACAGCGACCATGAGCGCGGCCGCTCCACCGAGCGACACCAGGTCGGTAGCCCTGACATCGATGAGCAGGGTTCCGACGTAACGTCCAAGTGCCAGCGAGCTCCCGGCTCCAATCGCAATGCCGATCGTCGAGATGACGAGGCAGTTCCTCAGGACCATCCAGACGACCGAACGGCGATCCGCGCCAAGCGCCAGCCTCAAGCCGATCTCCTTGGCCCGTCGCGACACCGCGTACGCCAGGAGTCCGTAGAGACCGGAGCACGCCAGGACGAGCGCCGAGACGCCAAGACCCGACGCCAGGAGGGCCATGACTCTCTCCTTGACGAGCGACTCGCGGATGCGATCGGTCACCGTCTCGATCCTCACCGGCACGCCAGCATCGAGCGCCCGCACCTCGCCGGCGACGCGCTCGGCGATCGATGACGAGCGACCGATCGCGCGGACGACCGCGAACAGGTTTTCATTCTCCGAGTGCTGCGCGAGAGGAAGATAGGCGATGCGCCGAGCCGGCTCCTGGAGCAGTTGGTACTTCGCATTTTCGACGAGGCCGACGATTTCCAGGTCGCGACGCCGATCGCTTCGGCCGATGGTGATTCGTCGTCCGATTGGGTTCTGATTTGGGAAGAACCGCTGCGCCAGCACCTGGTTGACGATGACGACGCGGGTACTCGCCGGTGAATCTGCAACGTTGAAGTCGCGTCCCTGCAGGAAGCGCATGCCAAGCGTCTCGAAGTACCGCGGCGAGACCGCATTGAAATAGACGTAGCGCGTCGATTCTTCCTCGATCGGCCCGCCATCGACGGCGATGCTCTGCGTCCAGTTGCCATCTTCGTTGCTGATCGGCGGCATCATCGTGAGGCCGGCTGCTTCCACGCCGGGGATTCCGGTGAGCCTGTCGCGTCAGCTGCGTGTAGTAGCTGCTGCGCCTCTCGTCGGTGAGGCCGCCGACCCTCGTGTCAGTCGCAACGACGACGACTTTTTCACGGTCGAAGCCGGCATCTTTGGCGAGGACGGTGCCCAGGCTGCGGACGAAGAGCGCCGCCCCCACGAGCAGCACCATCGTCACCGTCACTTGAGAAACGACGAGCATCGTGCCGAGCGACCAGCGTCGAATGATCCCGGAGGCCGGCCCGGTTTCCTTGAGCGTTGATCCGGGCGCCACGCGCGTCGCACTGAGGGCGGGGAGCACCGAGCAGAGGACGACGGTGCAGACCGTCAGGGCGAGCGCGAACAGGGTCACGCGCCAGTTCAGGGTGACGTCGAGGACGATCGGCTCCTCCCGCGACGCCATCATCGCGACGAGGCCGCTCGCGGCCCAGATCGCGAGTAGCACGCCAAGGCCAGCGGCGATCGCCGCTGAGACAAGCGATTCGGTGAACAGTTGCCGCACGAGCCTCGCGCGGCTCGCACCCGTGGCGAGCCGGATCGCGATCTCGCGCTGGCGGGCGACGCCGCGCGACAACAGCAGGTTCGCGGCGCTGGCGCAGGCGACGACGAAGAGCAGCACGACGAGCGCGAACAGGATTCGCAGGGGCTCGCCGAACTGGTTCCGGACGCGGGAAAAGCCGCTCGATCCCGGTTCGAGCGACGTCTTCCGGCTCAGGAACTTCGCTCGCCGGTCGGCTGGGGCGTCAGGGTTGGTCGTCGCTTCGAGCACCGCTGGCCAGATGCGCTGGAGCGCGACATTGGCCTGCTCGCGGGTCAGCCCGTCGCGCAGTCGGCCCATGAGGTGGAGCCACGAGCTCGACGGTTGGGCGAGGGACCCGGCATTCTGGACGGTCGTCAGAGGGATCGTCACTTCCGGCGCCAGCCCCGGCGCGACGCCGAAGAATCCCGGCGGCGCGACGCCCACGATCGTGAACGGGTGACGTTCGATGCGCACGGTCCGGCCGATGATCGACCGATCGCCGCCGAAGCGGCGTTGCCAGCACGCGTAGCTGACGACCGCGACCATCCCGTGCGGGCCTCCCCCGATCCGATCGTCTTCGGCGGTGAACGTGCGGCCGAGGGTGGCCTGAATGCCGAGCGTCGAGTAGAAGTCCCCGGTCGCCATCAGCACTTCGGTCTGCTCGAGCTGACCGGTCCAATCGACGTTGACCGACTCGAGGTTCCAGCCGAAGAAACTCGAGAAGATCTCGGGGCTTCGGTCGCGCACTTCTGAAAAAATTCGATAGGAGAACGCGGGGCTCTTGAAATAGACGAGGCGATCGGGATCCCGCACTGGCAGCGGCTTCAACAGCAGGCCATCGACCAGGCCGAACACACTGGTCGTAGCGCCGATGCCAAGCGACGTGACGAGGATCACCGAGGCCGAGAAGCCAGGGTTTCTGGCGAGCGAGCGAACGGCGTAGGCGACGTCCTGCCGCACGCTGTCGAGCCAGGGCCAAATCCAGACGGACCGCGCGTCCTCGCGCGCCAACGTGACGTTGCCGAGCGTGCGCCGGCTGGCGTACCGCGCTTCGTTTCCCGAGAGCCCTGATTGTTCGAGGCGTTCCTGCTTGAACGCCAGGTGCGTCTCGAGCTCCTCGGCGAGGTCGGCTTCGACCTGACGGTGCCGGAGCCAGTAGCGAAGTCGTCGAAGGAAGTTGCTCATTGTTTTCACGTTGCTCAGAACCGCGAGCTGCGAGTCGCGAACACCGAGCTGCGAACCATTCGTGCCGGTACGGCGTCTATCCCGTCTGCAAGACCCTCTGAATCGCGAGCACCAGCCGTTCGAATTCGTCGCGTTCCGCGCCGAGGCGCTTCCGGCCGGCGGCGGTCAGCGTGTAGTAGCGCGCGCGCCGGTTGTTATCCGACGCGCCCCATTCGGCTTTGACCCATCCGTTCAGCAGCAGGCGCTGAAGCGCCGGGTACAGCGAACTTTCGCCGACCTGCAGCACGTCCTCGGACACCTGGCGCAGCCGCTCGGCGATGCCGTAGCCATGCTTCGGGCCGGTCGAGAGCGTTCGGAGAATCAGCAGGTCGAGCGTGCCCGGCAGCAGATCCGGCGGCGTGTTGGTCCGTCCCATTCACCTTCTCCCATCGTTAGACGATGGGAAGCATGGATCGGTTGGCGGGAGGCTGTCAAGCCCCATCGACAGGCGATGGGAGACGGTGGGTTCAAGAGGTTCAGGGTTCAGGGTTCAGGGTTCACGGTTCAGGGTTCAAGGTTCAGAGGTTCAGCTGAGAGCTGACGTAGCTGAAAGCTGAGAGCTGAATCAGAACGTAAACTTCGCCGCGAGCTGCATGATCCGCTCGCCGCTGCTCGAGAGCGGGCGTCCGAACGTCGTCGAACTGGTCAGCGTCGTGCCGACGACGCTGTAGTAGGTCGTGTCGACGCCGTTGATGTTGTCGCGGTTGAAGAGGTTGAACGCCTCCCAGATGAGCTGCAGCCGCGCCGGGCCGATCGGGATCTCACGCGCGATCCGCGGATCGAAGGTGACGAGCGACGACAGCCGGAACTGGTTGCGCACCGTGCCCGGCGCGATGTCGTTGCGCGTGTTGCCATCGCCGTTCAGGTCGACGGCGCCAACCCTCGCGGTGTACGGCTGGCCCGACTGCGCGGTGAAGATCAGGCTGAACGACCAGTTCTTCACCAGCGTTCCCATGAATCCCTGCAGCCGATCGACGCCGATCGTGTCGTAGATGCCGCTCAGCACGAGCCGGTGACGCTGATCGTTATTGCCTGCCGTCCGGTCGGCGTCGAAGTTGACCGGGTTCGACGCGTACTTCACATCGTCGCCGGCGTTGCCGGGAACGACCGCCGTCGCGTCGGGCACGGTGTCCTCGACCTTGCCGAGCGTGTAGGCGGCGCGATACTGCAGATGGTTCGACATGCGCCGGTTCAGCTCGAACGTGATGCCGTGATACCGGGATTCGGCGCTCGCTTCGAAACCGATGACGCGCGTGAAATTGGTGAACGGCCGATCCGTCCCGAAGAAGTGATACGGGTAGGTCGCGCCGGACCCGGCGACCGTGAACGTGCGCACCGACGGCGAGCCGAGGTTGCGATCGATCGATCGGGGCAGATCCGCGCCGTCGACGAAGAGGTAGGTCGCCGTCAGGCTCGTGTTGCGATGGACTTCCCACTCGAACGCCAGGTTGGCCTGCATCAGGCGCGAGTTCGCGAAGTCATTGTCGACGTAGAAGATGCTCGGGCGCGCTGGCGTGCCGAGGTTGGGAATCTCGCTGAAGTTGGCGGGATATTTCGGCACCGTGTCGCCGGTGAAGGTCAGCGACACGATATTGATGCCGTTGTTCGAGTGGGCCGTGCCGAGCATGATCGACGGCGTCCGGCCGTAGAAGAGCCCCCAGCCTCCACGCGCGACGTACTTTCCGGAGTTTCCCGGGCTCCACGCGACACCGAGACGCGGACCCCAGTTGTTGGTGTCGGCATCCAACCGGCTCGTGTCGATATCCGCGGCGGCGAGCTGCGGGTCGGGGTTGCGCACCGGCGGTGGAGCGGTCTTCATCAGGTCGTAGCGCAGCCCCATGTTGATCGTGAGCGCGCTTCGCAGCCGCCATTCGTCCTGCACGAAGAACGAGTACTCGTGGATGTTCGGGTGCGTTTCGGGCCCCGTCGTGCCGGCGCCCCGGAAATTCTGCTGGTAGAACTCGTTGGCGCCGTTCGGCTGGCCGCCGGCAAACGACGCGAGCGTGCGGAACGTGTATGAGCCGCTGAAGAACCCTGGAAAGTTGTTCAGGATGTCGTCGAACTGGAAGTCGAACCCGCCCTTGAGTTTGTGTTGTCCCCTGAGCCAGGTCACGGTATCGGCGACCTGCCAGCGCCTGATCGTCGTTTCGCGCGGGCTGAAGTTGTTCCGTCCGATCGTCAGCACGGTCGTACCGGATTGCTGGACGACGGCTTCGGGGTTGACGCTGTTGGCGAGCCCCGGTTCCTTGTCGCGAGCCCACTGAAACCTGAGCTCGTTGAAGACGGTCGTGCCAAAAATGCTGGTCCAGCTTCCGTTGAACGTGTTGGTTTTGACGAGGGACGCGCCGGTGTGCTGACTCGAGTTCTGCGGGCCGCCGTTTTCAAAACCCTCACCGGTGAAGTTCTGCTGGTTGTAACGGAAGGACAGGCGATTGGTGTCGGTCAGCTCGTGGTCGGTCTTGATCAGGAAGACATCCTGATTGAGCGCGCGATTCCAACTGTCGGCGAGCGGTTCGAGCAGCGCGATTCCTGCCTGGGTCGCGGCGTCGGTCGGCGTGTTCGAGGGCAGGTTCAGGAAAACGAGGTTCGGCTGCGTGTTGCGCTGACCATCGTAGTTGAAGAAGAAGAAGTCGCGATTCGGCCGGATCGGCCCGCCGAGCGTGCCGCCGAACTGATTGTAGTGGTAGGGCGATTTCGGCCGGTTGTTCAACACGTTGATGACGTTGTTCGCGTTGAGCGCCTGGTCGCGGTAGAACTCGAAGGCCGATCCGTGCAGGTCGTTGGTGCCGGACTTGGTGACGACGTTGATCACGGCGCCGCCGGCGCGGCCGTACTCGGCGGAGAACGAGTTCGAGTTGACCTGGAATTCCTTCACCGCGTCCTGGCTGAACTGGTACGGGGCACGTCCGGAGCCGGTGCGGCCGACGGTCTGGCCGAAGAACGTGTTGTTGTTGTCCGCCCCGTCGACGACCAGGCTGTTGAGCGTGCCGCGCTGACCGGCGAAGCTGATATCTCCGGTGCGGACGTCGCGCGTGACGCCGGGCGTGAGCAGCGCGAAGTCGATGAAGTTGCGGCCATTGACGGGCAGGTTCTGCACCGACGATTCGGTGATCGTCGAGCTGACCTCCGAGCGGCTGGTCTCGAGGATCGGCGTGCCGCCCGAGACGTTGACGGTTTCTGCGACGCCCGAGACGGCCATCTGAATCCGCAGCGTGACGGTCTGCCCGACCGTCAGCATCAGTTCGGGAAGCTTTCGCGAGGAGAAGCCGGAGAGATCGGCCGTGACGTCATAGACGCCGACTGGCAGCAACGGGATGCGGAACAGTCCGTTGTCGTCCGAAACCGCCGTTCGCGTCACGCCGGTCGCCGTCTGGATGATCGTGACCGTGACGCCAGGCATGGCGGCTCCGGTCTGATCGACGATCGAGCCTTCAATCGAGCCAGTGGCGCTTTGTGCGAGGGCAGGCGTGACTGGCGTAGCGATGACCAGCGCGGCGAGCGCGCAGGTGATCAGCCAATGGAAGGCCGACGTGCGGCGGAACATGAACGAACCTCCTCCCGAAGAGTCGAGTATTTTCGACTGTATGTCGTGAGCTGGAGGGAGTCAACGAGATGCTGACCAGATCCCGGATCGGTAGAGGCGGCCCTTGAGGCCGCCCCAGCACATTCCCGAAAAGAGTCGTCCGGCCCGCAGCATCGAGAGCGGTTCGGTGCGGAGCTCGACGCGCCGCGCGCGAATCGCGTCGCAGATGGCATCGGCATTTGGTTCCGCGTCGACGAGCGAGTAGGTCGTGCCCATCTGATCGAGCAAATGGAGATCGGTGTTGCCAACGAGCGGCTTGTCATGCGCGCGTGCCCACGTGATCGCCCGCCGATTGAAATCGACGAGGCGCGTGTACATCGCATTGACCTCGACCGCGTCGAAGAGTGCCACGTGCCGGTCCAGCGATCGGCCGAGCGCGCTCGGAATCGGGTAGAACGGATGCGGGGCGACGACCAGGCCGCCGAACTGCTGCTTCAGCCTCGCGATGTCGTCGAAGCTGCGCACATCCTTGCAGGCAGCCGGGAAGTTGATGAGCAGGATATGCGCCCGGCCGATCGTCCGCTCGATGCCCGGAAGGAGGACGAGCCCGCGTTCCCGCGCGTACGCCGCGTGCGGCGCCGGGTCGAAGTAGCGATCGTGCAGCGTCACGGCGAGCGCGCCGTAGCCGAGCGTGACCGCGCGGTCGACGAGCGCTCGCGTCGAGTGCGTGATGCGATCGGCCGGGTCGTCGTCTGTATGCGTGTGAAGTTCGAGCTTGATCAATTCGACCAGTGTATCGGCACGCCCCGAGCGGGACCGTCAAAGCGTCGAAAGGTGGCTGGCACCTTGCCTGGAAAGGTGCCAGCCACCTTTCGCGTGCAGGGTCTGACCGCGGTCTGACCCCGGTCTGACCCCGGTCTGACCCCGCGGATGGTATTATTGTGGCATGCGAACAACCATTGACAAGGCAGGCCGGGTGGTCATTCCGGCGGCAGTTCGCGAACGCGCCGGGCTCTCGCCGGGCACGACACTGGAAGTGACGGTCGACGAGCTCGGCATTCGCCTCGAGCGCGTGGCCGCCGGCCCGCGTCTCGTCAAGGTCGGCCGCCGCCTTGTCGCGCGGCCCACGGTCGCGGCCGACGTGCGTCCGTCGATCGACGTCGCAGCGCTCGTGGAAGAGGAGCGGAATCGATGGCCGTAGACGTGTTTCTCGACACGAGCGTACTCCTCGCCGGCCTCGTCGACTTCGGTCCGCAGAGCGGACCTGCGCAATCGGTCATGCATGCGGTGGCCGAGAAGACGGCGCCCGCGTCAGCGACGGCGTGGCACTGTTGCCTCGAATTCTTTTCTGTCGCCACACGACTCCCCGCTGAATACAGGCTTGGCCCCGGCCGACGCGGCCCACCTCGTCCAGGAGGAAATCTTCGAACGGATGACAGTACACGATGTCCCGCCAGGCGATCGGATGGCGTTTCTCCGGACCGCCGGCCAGGATGGCACAACCGGTGGCCGTATCTACGATGCGCACATCGCCGAAGTCGCGCGTGCCGCCGGCGCCAAGGTTGTCGTGACCGACAACCGCCGGCACTTTCTGGCCGCATTACGATACGGCATTCGGGTTGAGACCCCGACAGAGTTTCTCGCCGCACTCAAATCCCAACGCGGGTAGGTCCAATTTTTCGGTCCCGCCCTCATTCGAAATGTGAGCCGGTTTGCCGCTCGTCAACGCCTTGCTTGGTACGGTGACCCGCCACAACCACAAGGATGAGCGAATGTTCCGCAGAGCGCTGTGTTTTGGTCTCGCTGGATTGCTCCTGTGCCACGTGCCGGTTTCGGCTGACACGTCCGGCCCGTCCCCGAGCCCTTCCAAAACGAAACGAATCGTCTGGACGCTCGTCGGCATGGGTGCCGGCTTCGGCGCCGGGCTGTTCCTCGGGCTCAACGCCTATGACGACTCGGTCAATAGCGATCGAAAAGTGTGGACGAGCGCGCTCGTCGGCGCCGCCGCCGGCGGACTCGCTGGTAACCTTCTCAGCCGGAACGGCAGGCGGTCCCCCAATTTGGGCGTCAAGCGCGCGGACACACCGCGAGTGGACGTCTCGACCGCATCGACGGTTTCCGCTTCACCAGCCACGGTCAAAGGAGACGACGAGCTCCGCCGCCGCGTACGGGAACTGACCTCAGGTCGGTGACGCGCGTGCGATCGCCGGCTCCGCTTTCGCGCGCGCTCTTTACGCTCCGCGCGAGTCAGGCGGGTGTGGGACACTAGTGCCACGGATCACACGGACAACAAGGATCGGGTTTATGAGATAGGTTCTGGAACCCAGATCCCTGTGACGACTCAACGCAACCCAATCACGATGGCCACGATGGCGCGATGAACACGAAGGCAACACTTTCGACTTCATCGTGCCCCTCGTGTTCACCGCGGTCATCGTGATTGGGTTCCGTGATCCCATTCTGGGCCACTCCGTCGTCATGAGTCAGGCCGGCGATTCGCACTCGAGCGGCCGCGCGCTCCTCTTCACAGGGTTTGTCGTCACCGGATTCGTGACGACCGTCCTCGGTCCCGTGCTGCCGTGGCTGACTGCGCGCTGGTCGCTGACGGATGCGGCCGCGGGCGCGCTCTTCACCATCCAGTTCACTGGCAGCATCGTCGCCGGCGCGTTGTCCGGGCTGATCGTGGCGCGCATCGGCAGCAGTCGCACGCTGGCGACGGGCTATGCACTGATGGCCACCGGCTTGGCCGGACTGGCGCTCGGCGACCGCGAGGTCGGCACTTTGGCGATTGGCGTCGCTGGAGTGGGCCTCGGATTCGTCGTTCCGACCACCAACCTGCTGGTTGCGAGGCTCACCCCGGAGCATGCCGCAGCGGCGCTCGGCGCCGTCAATTTCTGTTGGGGCATCGGCGCTGCGACGTGGCCGGTGGTCGTGGCGCGGTTCAATCCAGCGCCCGGCGTGCCTATCGCGCTCCTTTTCGTGTCGACCTTGTTACTGCTCGTGGCCGCGCGAATGGCGGCGGCGCGATTTCCAGCGCACGCCCTTCACGAGACTGCGAGCCCGGCAGCGCAGCCGTCGCCGTGGCGGCGAGTGACGATCTTGGGTCTCTGCATCGCGCTCTACTCGGGCGTGGAATCGGCGTTTGGCGGGTGGATCGCCGAGTACACGCGCCGGCTGACGGCCGATGTTTCGACGAACACCCAATGGGAGACGGCAGCGTCCGCTTTCTGGGGTGGACTGGCCGCGGGACGTGGGCTGGTCGCAACAGGATTGGCCCGGCGATTCGAGAATGCGGCCCTCTTCTCGGGGCTGGCGCTGGTCGGCGCCGCGATCGCGACGCTTCTTGTTGTATCCGGGGCGGTGTCCGGGCTGTCGCCGGTCCTTGCGGTGGCGGTGACTTGCGGCCTCGGCCTGTCGCCGTCGTTCCCGGTGACGATGGCCGCGCTTTCCCGCGAGATGCCGCCGCGCGTCGCGCAACCGATGGTTGCGCTCGGTTCGCTCGGCGCAGCGACGGTGCCGTGGCTCGTCGGCGCGATCTCCAGCCGCACCGGATCGCTCTCGAGTGGACTGAGCGCACTCCTGGTCCTCCTCGCGGTGCTCGTCGTCTTGCACGCGCTGCGGGTCCGGAGGATCGCGTAGACTGACGCGTGCTCAAGACCGTCTTTCTCGACGCCGGTGGCGTGCTTCTCTTCCCGAATTGGACGCGAGTCGTCGAGGCGCTGGCCCGACAGGGCGTGCCAGTGACGGCCGGCGAACTGGCGCGTGCCGAGCCGCGGGCCCGCAAGCAGCTCGACGATCGTCGCACCATCGGCACGACGACGGATGCGAGCCGGGGCTGGCTGTTCTTCGACCTGATTCTGGAACGCGCCGGAATCCCTCGATCGCCGCAGACGTCGGCGGCCCTGACCGAGCTTCACGCTTACCATCAGGCGAACAATCTTTGGGAGCTCGTGCCGGACGGCGTCCGGCCGGCGCTTACCGCTCTTCGCGACCACGGGCTCACGCTCGTCGTCGTTTCGAACGCCAACGGCACGCTGCGGGCCCACATGGACCGAATCGGCCTCGCCACGTTCGTGGACATCGTCATCGACTCGGCGGATGAGGGCGTAGAGAAACCGGATCCGCGCCTGTTCGAGATTGCGCTGTCGCGCGCGGGCGCGCAGGCGGACTCGACGATCCACGTCGGGGACATCTACCAGGTCGACGTCGTGGGCGCGCGAGCGGCCGGCATTCGCCCGGTGCTGCTCGATGAATCCGATCTGCATCCCGGCGTCGACTGCGACCGCGTCGCGTCGCTCGATGAGCTGGTGGGCCGCATCAGGGGCGGGGATTTCTGACTACAAGCTGTCTCAAGAAGAATTGTCCAAAGCTTTTCACCGCAGAGGCCGCTGAGCCCGCAGAGAAAGACTAAATTGCTCTGCGTCCTCAGCGCACTCCGCGGTAAAGCTTTTGCGGCGCTGCAACGTACTGGCTGGACTAGACTTTCGTCGCGACGAGCGCGCTCCGGCCGACGGCGCTCGGCACTTCTCGAGGCGTCGAAAACCCCGTCTCGACGAGCCACGCCGACATCTCCTCGACGGAATAGCAGCGCCCCTGCGTGACGTGCATCAAGAGAATTGAGTAGCCGGCGATCTGCAACGGTCCGGACTTGTCCGCGTTGAGAAACGCGTCATGGACGATGATCTCGCCCCCTGTCGGGAGCGCCCGGGCCGACGCGTGCAGCAGCTGCTTCACGATGGGCACGTCCCAGTCGTGCAACACGTTCGACCACAGGTGCACGTCGTAGCCTTCCGGCAGCGGGTCAGTGAGCATGTCACCGGCGACGACGGTTACACGCTCGCTGTAGCCGCGCGTCTCAATCGCGCGCGCGGCGATCCGATCGACGGGCGGCTTTTCGAAGACCGAGGCGCGGAGCCTTGGAAAACGAGCGGCCAGCGCGCACGCGTAAATGCCGGAGCCGCCCGCCACGTCCAGCACGCGATGTCGGTTCTCCAGGGCGAGGCGCGTCGCCAGCGCCTGCGCGAGCAGGCGGCCGCGGCAGTCCATCGCGGCGGTAAACTCCTCGGCGACTTCCGGAGTCTCCATCGCCTTGTGCCAGTCGGCGACGTCCTTGCGGCTGGCAAAATTCGCCGGCCGGTCGGTGCGCAGGATCTCCAGCAGGTCGACGGCGATCGGCCGATCGGTCAGCTTCGGAAAATACGGCCCAAGGAACCACTCGGATGACGTGACGAGATGCTCGCGGGCCTCTGGCGTGAGTTGAAGCCTGCCTCCCGCGCTTTCGAGCAGTCCTCGCGCAACGAAATACGTCGTCATCACATCCACGGGACGTCGATGAAAGCTAAAGTGCCGCGCGATCTCGTCGACCGTCGACGGATGCGTGCCGAGCCAGGTGAAGAAATCACATCCCTGGAGCGCCGCGATCAGCATGTCGGTGGCGTACAGTTCGTCGCGACTCCGGTAAAGAGCGGAGGGATCAGTCCTGGGAGCGGCAGTGAGGTCACGCATATCTGCAGGAAGGGGCTAACTCAATCGGGAGAGGCTCATGGACGCCGACCGATGCCGAACTGATCGCCAGTAGTGATCGGCTTGCCGTTCGACAACACGACTTCGACCATCTTCTCGCTCGAAAGGGGCAGACCGGCTTCATCCGAGAGCGTCGTGACGATCTGCTTCGTGGCCGCGTCGATGACTTCGCCGGTCGAGGGATAGGCGTACCTGCCGTCGAGACTGAACGTGATCCAGCCTGGCTGGTCCCGAACGCCGATCGTCGCGATTTGTTTCGGAGGCATGGCCGTCATATCGAAGACATGGACCTTGCTGTTGGCGCCGTCGGCGAGCCAGATCTCCTTCTCGTCAGGCGTCAGCCCGATGCCGTGGCTCGGACAGCCATGCCGCTTGACCGGGCCCTTCTCGTAGCCTGTCACTTTGACCTGGTGCAGCACCTTGCCGGTCTTGATGTCGCCGATTTCGAAGCCGAGGAGGTCGTTGACGTTGACGAAGCACAGCGTCTGCTTCGCATTGATGGTGAACGGCCGGACGGGAGCGCTGAATGGCCCGACGCCGCCCACGACCGTGTGGGTACCGGGATCGGCGATCGAGAGCGTTGGTGAACGGAGGCCGGCGAGGTAGACGTGGCGGCCGTCTGGCCCGTAGAGCGTATTGTGGGCGCCGGAGTTGAGCACCAGTTTCTTGAGCACGTCGCCGGTCATCGCATCGAGCGCGTGCCAGTGCGGGCCCTCGAACGACGGCAGGTAGAGGATCTTGCCGTCGGGCGAGAGGGCGATGCGATCGGCGCCGCCTTCGTAATCGCGCACCCAGATTCGGTTGCCCGTCGTCAGATCGAACGCGCCGAGGCGCCGGTGTGTGGAGATGTAGACTCGGCCGGTGCGAGCGTTCGCCGCGATGCCCTTCACGTTCTCTGGATCCAGCCCGGGGGCTACGTCGAAGGTCGGGGTCCGCCTCACGAAGCGGTGGCCGTTGTCCATGTCGTAGACGACCAACCCGATCCCGCCGTATTCGATGTAGTTGCGGATACCTGGTGTGGCGACATAAAGAAGGTGCTGATCGCTCCTTCCGGAAATCGCGGCAGGCGGCCCGGCCAGTGCGATGATCGCTGCAGCGCCGCACCATGTGATGACAGTGAATTGTCGCCTCGTCACAGCTTCCTCCGACTGCGGCTCGCCGCACTCATTGAACGGTCATGACAAAGATGCCGTAGCCCACTCCGGCGGCGTCCTTGCTGCGCGCCGACTGGAATGCGATTCGGCGTCCGTCACTGCTGACCACCGGGTTCGAGGCCTTGTAGCCCGCGTACTCGCCCCAGCGGGTCACGCGCGTGAAGTCCTGGCTGTTCGGTTCCAGCTTCAGCTTCCAGATGTCGATGTAGTTCGAATTCTGCTCGAGCTGATCGCGGCTCGACTCGACGAGCGTGTACTCGCCATCCGGAAAGATTCCTTCAACTTCGTTGTACTCGCCGCTGACCTTCCTGTAGACCGTGACTTTTCCGCTGGCGAGGTCGATGCCGAAGACGTCAGCAAACGGCGATCGGTAGCAGGTGTAGATGAGCTCGGTGTCGTTCCTGCGAAAGTCCTGCGCCTCGAGCGTGCACTCCGGCGCCTTCGCGCGAATGACTTCTTTCCGGTTGACCAGCCGCGGCTGCGCCCCGTCGTAGACGATCTCGGCGGTAAAGATGACCGACTCATCCTGCGCCAGAAGGTCGGGGTATTGGCCGCGCGTGTTCGACCAGGCGATCTTCATCGATCTCTTCGAGATGGCGACGCCTTCGGAGATCTTGTGATCGAGCGCGAGCGGGCGATCACCGGGCTTGGCGGAACCCTTGAGGACCCACATTTCCTGGTCACGCGACCGCGTCGTCTGGATGTCGGCAAACGTGCGCGCGCCAATCAGAAAGTAGTCGCCGTTTGGCAGGAACTGGACGCGCAGAAAGCCGGCGTGCGGATAATGCGTGAGGAGCCGAATCGTCCTGGTGGCGACGTCGACTTCGTAGGCGTCGCCGAAGCTCTTCTCCATGAAGGCGATGCGCGTGTCGTCCGGAGACCAGGAGGCGCGCTCGCCAAAGTGGGTCAGGCGCGTGATGTTGGCCGGAAGATGCTCCTCCGGGCTGCCTTGCCGCGTCCCCTGGCCGACGAGAAAGGCCAGCGACACGATCGCGAGCGCTCGCATGGCGCCAAGAGTGGAGCATTACCGTGCGGCTGTCAAACACCCGGCCGCGTGGTGTTCTCGTGCTTGCCCTCGGGAATAAGATCCATGATGATGCTGACGACAGCGGTACGCGTTGAGACAGCCGCGTCCATCGAAAGGACCAGATAGCCATGGCTAGATCCGCCGGGGTGGTGCTGTGCGGAGTGTTGTCGGTCGCGGGACTCGTTGCCGCCGGGACGGGCGCCCATCCCGGGAGCCCGGTCGTGTCCGCGCAGTCGAAGCCCGCTCCTCCCGAGCCGTTGGCGATCGGGTCGGCCGCGCCGGACTTCAGCCTGCCCGGCGTCGACGGCAAGACCTACTCCCTGGCGAGCTTCAAGGCCAGCAAGGTGCTGGCGGTGATTTTTACCGCGGTTCACTGTCCGACCGCCGAGGTATACGAGCAGCGTCTGAAGACGCTCGTCGCCGACTACGAGAAGCGCGGCGTCGCGTTTGTAGCGATCCAGCCCAATAACGCGCTGGCCGTCCGGCTCGACGAGATGGGCTACACCGATCTCGGAGATTCGCTCGAGGACATGAAGATTCGCGCCGAGTACCGCCAGTTCAACTTCCCGTTCGTGTACGACGGCGAAACGCAGGCGGTGTCGAAGTTGTACGGTCCGGTGGCGACGCCCCACATCTTCGTGTTCGACGAGCAGCGCAAGCTGCGCTATCACGGCCGGATCGACAGCAATCCTCGCGAAGCGCTCGCGAAGGTCCCCGACGCGAGAAACGCCATCGACGCGGTGCTCGCCGGGACGACAGTGGCAGTCGAGAAGACGCCGGCCATCGGCTGCTCGGTCAAGTGGCTCGACAAGAAGGCCTCGCGAGACGCCGAGCACGCCGGGTTCGCGAAGGAGCCCGTGCCGCTCGAAAAGATCACCGTCGCCGAGATGAAGGCCCTCGCCGCGAATACCACTGGGAAAACGCTGCTCGTCAACTTCTGGGCGACGTGGTGCGCGCCGTGCCTCGAAGAGTTTCCCGAGCTGATGGACACCTGGCGGATGTATCGCCGCCGGCCGTTCCAGCTCGTCACCGTCAGCATCAACTACCCGGACGAAGAGAAGGCGGTCCGGACCTTTCTCGAGGCGCAGAAGGCCTCGACGCGCAACCTGATGCCGGCGATCACGGAACCCTCGGAGATCGTCGAGGCGCTCGATAAGGACTGGAACGGCGGCGTCCCGTATTCGATGGTGATCGCGCCGGGAGGGAAGGTGTTGTTCCGGAGCGGTGGCCGCGTCGACATCCTCAAGACGCGGCGCATCATCCTCGGCAGTTTTCCAGACGACGACTACGTCGGGCAGAACGCGTACTGGAATTCGAAGTAGCGCTCAGTCTTATCAGGTGTGAGCTCTCAGCTGTCAGCATATCCAATGCTTCAGATCTCAACTCGATCTGCGCTGCGACTTCGAACGGCGCTTCGGACCGCTGGCAGCTGCTGTCGATGTCTCTGTCTCTACTGGCCCAGCCCGCTCTTCTTTAGCGCATAGGCGATCGACTCGGTCGGCGCAGGATACGAGGCCATCGCTGAGTTGCCGCGATAGTCGATGTCCTTGATGCCGATCTCGCTCGTATAGAAGGCGTCGACGGTCATGCGGCGGACGAGCGTGAAGAACTCGATCCCCGGCGACAGCTCGGGCGATGCGTTGCGTCGATACGCGATCTCGTCGAGGAGCGCGATCTGGTCGGCCGGAGACGCGGTGACGAAGTCGGCGGCGCCGCGGGCTTTCATGGTGCTGTCGAGCCACGCGAAGCCTTTCGCGTAGCTCGCCTTGAGCTCGTCGTTCTCGCTCGAGATCATATCGATCCAGGCCGGCGCGCCTGCCGCCAGCGCACCCGGCGACCCATTCTCGACCGGGATGATGAGGTCGGCCAGGCGCTCGAGCGCGCGATACTGCGCAGCCGTGAACGTCTTGGGCGTGTAGGTCCCGCCGGCGGCGGCCGCTGCCTGAGACGTCAACAGATGGACTTCCGCGGCGGCCATCCGGTCGACGAGGCCGGTCGCTGTCAGTGCCATCGCCAACCGGCGCACGGCGTCCCGTCGTGTGATCTCAGACATTGGCCTTCCTCAATTCTTCCGCGAGGTACTCGGCCGTGCGCCACGCCAGCGCGATGATGGTGTGCGTCGGGTTCTTGTCGGGATTGCTGACAAACGGCGCGCCATCGGCCACAAACAGGTTCTTCACGTCGTGAGCCTGGCAGTACTTGTTGAGCGGGCTCGTCTTCGGATCGTCTCCCATTCGTACCGTGCCGACCTCGTGAATGATCGCGCCGCCGCGCGAGATCGGCGGGCGGTTGGGATCCGGCGCCGGGCCGCCGCGGCCGCCGCCACGCCCGCCCCCGCTTGCGACCTGTCCGCCCAGTCCCTCGAGGATCGCGCGGAAGGTGGTCTGCATGTGGCGAACCTGATTCAGCTCGTGATCGCTCCACGCCCAGTGGAAGCGGAGCACCGGGATGCCCCAGCGGTCCTTCACGTCGGGATCGATCTCGCAGAAGGACTGCTCGTTGGGGATCATCTCGCCCCGGCCTGACAAACCGATCGTGGTCCCGTACTCGTCGCGAATCGCCTGCTTCATCTTCACGCCGTAGCCTTCGGTCCGGTTCACGATGCCGGTGAACGAGCCAATCCCCGGCATCCCGTACCCGCCGCCGACTTCGATGTGGTAGCCGCGCGGGAAATCCGAGCTCCTGATGTTTGTCCCAGCCCCACCATGGCACGTAGAGGTGCGAGCCGTAGCCGTCGGAGTTGTAGTGCGGCATCCCCGATAGCGCGGGCACCGACGCCGACATGCTCGAGCCGACGGTGTCCATCAGATATCGGCCGACCGTGCCGGACGAGTTCGCGAGCCCCTGCGGATGTCGCGACGACTTCGAGTTGAGGAGCAGCCGCGACGATTCGCACGCGCTCGCCGCCAGGACGACCGTGCGGCAGCGCACTTGTTTCTCGGTCCCGTCGGTCTTGTCGATGTACGAGACCGCGGTGACCTTGCCGGTCGCATCGGTGATGAGCTCGCGCGCCATGGCGTTGGCGAGGACCTGCACGCGGCCGGTCTTGATCGCCGGGAAGATCTGCACGTAGCTCGAGGCGTAGTTGGACGCCGTCATGCAGCCGCGGCCGCACTGGCCGCAGTAGTGACAGCCGGGCCGGCCGTTTCTCGCCGAGGTCGTCACCGCCTGCCGCGCCGGGACGGCGCGGATATTGAGCTTCGCGCACGAGCGTTGGACGAGCGTGTCGTGCGCGCGGAGCGCCGCCGGCTTGTCGAAAATCCCGTCGGGCGCGCTGCGGATGTTTTCGACGGTGCCGACGACACCGATGAATTGTTCCGCCTTGTCGTAGTACGGGGCCAGGTCCTCGTAAGCGATCGGCCAGTCGAAGCCAAGCCCG
This sequence comes from uncultured Acidobacteriota bacterium, assembly GCA_963797625.1. Classification (GTDB taxonomy): domain Bacteria; phylum Acidobacteriota; class Vicinamibacteria; order Vicinamibacterales; family 2-12-FULL-66-21; genus DATBJJ01. The sequence continues at coordinate 45,718 of CAWCQI010000026.1, read as the reverse complement.
TCGCGCGATCGCGGCTTGAAGTCGTAGTCGGCGAACCGCAGCGTGACGCGGCCGTAATGGTTCGTGCGGCCGCCGAGAATCCGCGACCGGAACCAGGAGAAGTCGCTGCCCGGCGCGACGGTGTAGGGCTCGCCCGCCAGCTGCGCGCCGCCGTACGTGGCGCTGTAGGTGAACCCGGTCGGACGACCCGAGTAGGCTTCGCCCTTCGGACCCGCGCCGCGATGCGGCACGTTGTACGGCCACATGTGCTCCTTGAGGTCCGCCATGTTCAACATCGGGCCGGCTTCCATGAGCAGCACCGAGACGCCGAGGTCGGCGAGAACCTTGGTGACCGTGCCGCCGCCAGCCCCGGACCCCACCACGACGACATCATGGACTGTTGAGGCGGTCGTAATCTGCGCCATGCGATCCTCTTTTTCCCCAGGCGGGTCGTCTGTCGAATGTCCCGGAACACTAACGGATTCTTTTCCACCGCACAATAGGCGCAATGAACACACGGGAACCTCCTGAACCATGAACCCTGAACCCTGAACCTTGAACCCCGAACCTCGAACCTGAACCTGAACCTCGAACCTCCTGAACCTCCTGAACCTCTGAACCTGCTGAGATGCGATATCCTCTGCCCATGTCACGCGATCTCAGTCGACGGGCGTTTCTCGAACGGACGGCCTGCGCCAGCGCCCTGCTGGCGCTGTCACGACCGATCTCCGCGGCCGACGGAATGTATGTCTCGCTCAATGGTTCGCTGACGCGCCAGATGCCCTGGCCCGATTTCGTCCGCCTGGCCGGAAAGCTTGGCTACGGTGGGGTAGACGTCAACCTGAACGCCGCCAAGACGGACGGCGTCGAGGCAACGCTCGCGCTCCTCAAGGAGGCGAACGTCAAGCCGGCGGTGGCGAATCTGCCGCTCCAGTTCGCGACGCCAGACGAGGCCGCGTTTCAGACTGGACTCAAGGCGCTCCCGGAACACGCGCAGTTCGCCGCGGCGATCGGTCTGCAGCGGATGATGGCAGTGTTGTCGCCGGCGAGTCCCGTGCCCAAGGACGAGCGGCGCAAGTTCATCAAGGAGCGTGTGACGGCGATTGGCGAGGTGCTGCAGCGCTCGCAGATCAGGCTCGGCCTCGAGTTCCTGGGCCCGATGTATTTCAGGTCGAACGAGAAGAACCCGCACACGTTCATGTACACGCTGCCCGAGACGGCAGCGCTCGCCGCGGAGTGCGGTCCAAACATCGGCGTCGTGCTCGATGCCTGGCACTGGCATCACTCGGGAGGGACGACCGCCGACATCCTCGCCGCCGGCAAGTCACGCATCGTGCATATCCACGTGTCGGATGCCAAGCCGGCGCCGCCTGAAGAGGTGCGCGACAACCAGCGTCACATGCCCGGCGAAGGCGTGATCGATCTGATGGGGTTTTTCCAGGCGCTGAAGAAGATCGGCTACGTGGACGGCGTCAGCCCCGAGCCCCTCGGCCGCGTGCCAGCCGACATGCCCCCCGAAGAGGGAGCGCGGCTGGGCCTCGAGACGACGCTGGCGATGATGAAAAAGGCTGGGATTTAGGCTCAGGGCTCAAGGTTCAAGGTTCAAGGCTCAGGCAAAACCTTCGAGCCCCTTGACTCGAAGATCTCCTGAACCCTTGAGCCCTGAACCTCTGAGCCGAGCGCCGCTACGCGCGAAGCTTCTTGTAGTTATCGAGGCACCGTTTGACCATCGCGAGCTCGCCGTCGGCGCCGGCGTGCTCCTGTTCGATCAAGTGGTACTCGGCGCCGCCGACCGCTTCGGCTGCGGCGAGCAGCGGCTTCCACTGCACGTCGCCTTCGCCGAACGCCACGGCGTAGCCGCGGCCTTCGCCTTTGCCCCAGTCCTTGAGGTGGAGGCTCTTGATGCGTCCGGGATTGGCCTTGATCCACGCGACGGGATCGACGCCGACTTCGACGGCGGTGCCGCAGTCGAGCTGCAGGACCACGTCTTTCGGCGTCCCCGCCGCGAGAACGTCCATCGGACGCGTGTCGCCAACGGGCTGCCACTCGATTTGGTGGTTGTGGAAGCCGGTCGACATCCCCTGCGGCCGCAGTTTGTCGGCTGCGGCGGCGAGCGTCGCCGCGAACGCCTTCCAGCCATCGACGTCGGCAATCTTCCCGGGCGCGCTGGCGACGATGATCGCCTTGCTGCCGATGATCTGGTTGAGCTCAACGGTCTTCGACAGGTTCTCGGCGCTGAGCGCCTGCGCGCCGTTGTGCGTCGACAGGCACTTGATGCCCAGGTCGTCGAGGAGCTTGCGGTAGTCCTTGGCCTCGTCGACCGTCCAGGAGAGGTACGGTGAGTAGAACTCGACCACCTCGTATCCCATCTTGGCGACGGCGGTCACAGTGGCCTTCGGGTCCTTCTTGAGCTCGCCGCGGACCGAGTAGAGCTCGAGACCGACGGGGACTTTTTTCGTCTGCGCCAGCAGGGACGCCGCAAACGGCATCGCGCCTGCCATGGCGAGAAACGTGCGTCGAGAAAGATCGTGGTTTTTCATGCCGGGGACACTAACACAATCCGGGACGGCACGCGACGGGGATCAAGGCGTGATATTGATAATGCACTCGCGGCTCGCGGCTCGCGGCTCACGACTGACGAACCTTGAACGACCTGAACCCTGAACCTGACCTGAACCTGAACCCTGAACCTCCTGAACCTTTTGACTCTGAACACAATAACATGTCCCCGCCCATCCGCCTCCTGATCGCCGGTCTGTTGGTGGTCGCGACCATTGGCTCGGTAGGCGCCCGACAGGCAGCCTATCGCACCCACAACGACCGGTTTTCGCCGCCGCGCCTGACGACGCTCGATGCGTGGAAGACGCGCGCGGGATACGTCCGCGAGCATGTGCTCGCGTCGGCCGGGTTGCTCCCGCTGCCCGAGAAAACCCCGCTGCGCCCGTCGATCTTCGGCGAGGTCAAGCGCGCCGACTATCGCGTCTCGAAGGTCTATTTCGAGAGCCTGCCCGGGTTCTTCGTGACCGGTAACCTGTACCGCCCGATTGGCGACGGTCCGTTTCCGGCCGTCCTGTCGCCGCACGGGCACTGGACCTACGGGCGCCTCGAGAATACTGCGCTGACCTCCGGTCCAGGCCGGGCGATCGGCCTCGCGCGTCTCGGCTTCGTCGTCTTCACCTACGACATGGTTGGCTACAACGACAGCCAGCAGCTGCCGCACACTTTCGGCGGCCGCACCGAGAACTTGTGGGGCCTCAGCCTCGCCGGGCTGCAGTTGTGGAACGGCATGCGCGCGCTCGACTTCCTCGAGACTCTGCCCGACGTTCGGCGCGACGCGATTGCGATGACCGGCGAGTCCGGTGGCGGTTCACAGACATTTCTGCTCGCGTCCGTCGATCCGCGCGTCAAGGTGGCCGTGCCGGTCAACATGATCTCGCTCCACATGCAGGGCGGTTGCCTGTGCGAGAACCCGCCCGGTCTCCGGCTCGATCTGACCAACGTCGATATCGCGGCGACGATCGCGCCCCGGCCGATGCTGATGGTCTCGGCGACAGGGGATTGGACGAAGGAAACGATGGAGGTCGAGTACCCGGCCGTCCGAGCCGTCTACGACCTCTTTGGCGCCGGCGACAAGGTCCAGGCCGTGCGGATGACGGCCGAGCACAACTACAACAAGGACAGCCGGGAAGCGATGTACGCGTGGATGGCGCGCTGGCTGCAGCAGGCACCTGCCAGCGCCAAGCTTCCCGAGCGTTCCTTCAGCGTCGAGCCGCTTCAAGATCTCCTCGTGTTCCACCGCCGCGCGCTGCCATCAGAGGCCGTGACGCCGGCGCAGCTGACTGCCGGATGGATCGCGGCCGCATCGAAGCAATTGGGGGCCTCGCCATCCGCCGACGCCGTAACCGCGCTGCGCCACGCGCTTGACGCTGGACCGGCATCCGCGAGCGCCGACACGGTGTCAACGTTCAACAAGACAGTCGTGATCTCGCATTCCGATCCCGCGGTGGCCAAAGCGTTGTCGAGCGCCGGCTTCATCGTCCGGCCTCTCTCGCTCACGCCGTTCGACCAGGCGGCGGCCGCCAAGGTGGCGCATTTCGATACCTACAACCGGACAGCCGCCGGTCAGCGGGTGGCCGATATCGTCGCAGCCGCGCGCGCGAATCCTGGCGCTGCCATCGTCGCTGACGGCGACGTGGCGCTCGCCGCCATCCTGGCGGCCGCGATTGTGCCGGTGCCGATCGCCGTGCTCGATGTCGGCCGCTTCGATACGTCGAGCGACGCCGCGTATGTGGAGCGGTTGTACATTCCAGGTCTGCGGCGTGCCGGGGACCTGCAAACGGCAGCATCGCTCGCGCGAGGCAAGGTCCTCGTCCACAATGCGGGCGATCGGTTTGCCGTGAGCGGCGTCGAGGTGCAGGCGCGCCCGCTGACGCCCGAAGAGATCGTGCGTACCCTGCGCCAGGTCGCGCCGGGCCGCCGCTGAGCGCCCGACCATCGCGGCCTCGCGCGGCGGGTCAACGGATCAGCCCGGGTTGCCCGGCAAAGTTCTGACTCTAGGGTCAGGTCTTGCGTTTCAACATTTCGAGTCAATCCGCATGACAGCCAATGTTGAAATGCAAGACCTGACCCCCAGGGACGCGAATACATTGACGCCCTCCGACACGACCGGCTGAAAGGAGCATTATATATAGTAATATTAATATATGTCGACACCGCTGCAGGTGCTCAAGAGCGAGTTCTTCCGGGCGCTGGCGCATCCGACGCGCATCCGCATCCTCGAGCGGCTCGTGCAGGGCGAACGGTCCGTCCAGGATCTCCAGAGCGCCCTCGTCCTCGGTCAGCCCGTCGTGTCGCAGCATCTCGCGGCGTTGCGCGCGCGAAACGTCGTCACGGTACGCCGTGAGGGCACGCAGGCCTACTACGCCCTGCGCAGCCCGCTCGTGGCCGATCTGCTGCGCGTCGCGCGTGAGTTCCTGAACCAACGTCTCTCCGAGAGCCAATCCGAGAGCCAATCGATGCTGCGCGAGCTCAAGCGCGAGGACCGCCAGGGATGACCGCATCCTGGCTCCCCAAGTCGATCCTCGCGCTTCGCGACTACGATGCGTCACTGTTCGGCACGATCTCATCGCCGGCATCACGGTCGGTCTCGTCGCCCTGCCGCTGGCGATGGCTTTTGCGATCGCGTCCGGCCTGACGCCCCAGGCCGGCATCTACTGCGCGATCGTCACCGGGTTTCTCATCTCCGCGCTCGGGGGATCCCGGGTGCAGATCGGCGGCCCGACCGGCGCCTTCGTGGTGGTCGTGTCGGGGATCGTCGCCGAGCACGGCATCTCGGGTCTCTTCATGTGCACGATGATGGCGGGCGTTCTGCTCGTCATCCTTGGACTCACTGGCACCGGGTCGGTCGTTCGCTTCATTCCACGTCCGGTCGTCATCGGGTTCACGAACGGCATCGCGGTGCTCATCGCCAGCACGCAGATACGGGACTTTCTTGGCCTCAGGATGACCGAGAACCCGGGCGAGTTCGTCGCGCGTCTGGCTGCGATTGGCCGCCACCTCGACACGACGGCTCCCGCGGCCGTGGGCCTTGCGGTGCTGACGCTCGTGCTCGTCGTCGCGACCAACCGTTTCGTGAAAGGCATTCCCGGGACGGTGGTCGGCCTGGTTGTTGGCACCGCTGTGGCCTGGCTGGCCGGGCTGCCGGTCGACACCGTGGCGTCACGCTTCGGCGCTGTGCCATCGGGTCTACCGGACTTCCACGTGCCCGAGTTCCGCCCATCGCTCATCTTGACGCTGCTCTCGCCGGCAATCACCGTCGGGCTGCTCGGCGCGATTGAATCGCTGATGTCGGCGGTCGTTGCCGATCGCATGAGCGGCGATCGCCACAATCCGAACGTCGAGCTCGTGGCGCAGGGCGTCGCCAACATCGTGTCGCCGATGTTCGGCGGGTTGCCGGCGACTGGTGCGATCGCGCGGACCGCCACCAACGTGCGATCGGGCGCGCGGACGCCGGTTGCCGGAATGATCCACGCCGTGACGCTGCTGGCGCTGCTCATTTTCGGCGCCGGCCTCGCCGGCCATGTGCCGATGGCCGTGCTCGCCGCCATCCTCTTCGTCGTCGCGGCAAACATGGGCGAGTGGCACGAGATTCCCGTGCTGCTGCGTCAGACCAAGACCGACATCGCCGTCTGGGTGACGACGTTTGCGCTGACGGTGTTCGCCGATCTCACTGTCGCCGTCGAGGTCGGGATCATTCTCGCGGCGCTCCTCTATGTCCGCCGCGTCGCGGCGACGACCACCGTCGATCAGGTCACCGAGCAGTACCTCGAAGAAGGCCGCGTCCATATCCTGCAGGGCAAGGAGATTCCCGACTACGTCACGATCCTGCGAATCCACGGGCCGTTCCTGTTTGGGTCGACCGACAAGCTGCAGGGCGTCATCGATCGCGTCGACGATCTGACGCCGATCCTCGTCGTCCGACTGCGCAACATGACGGCGATCGACGCGACCGGGCTCCGCGCGCTCGAGGATCTGACGTTGCGGCTGCGTGCGTCCGGTCGGACGGCGATCTTCTGTGGCGCGCGGGAACAGCCGCGGGCGGTGATGGAGCAGGCCGGGTTCAGTGAGATCGCGGGCGCCGAGAATCTCTGTCCGAATGTCGACGCCGCGCTGGTGAGGGCCAGAGCGATCCACGACCGGCTGCCGCGGGCAAGCTAGTGTCCCGGCCGCGTGATTCGCGGCATAACTGCCGGGCGGGGCATCCCCGCTCCACCCCACCGCGCACAAGCCGCGCGGCGGGGGCCCCGGGGCTGGCGGCGTTGCTCCTCGCTCAAATATGCCGAATATTCTCACTCGTCGCGCCTTGCCAGCGGGGCGCCGCGCCCGGCATTTACGCCACGTATCACGCGGCCGGGACACTAGGGCAGCGCGTCTTCACTCCTGGCGCAGGGCAATGACCGGATTGATGCGCGATGCTCTCCAGGCCGGGAGATATGCCGCCGCGGCCGCGATCGACAACAGCAGGAGCGTGGCGGCGGCGAACGCGAGCGGATCGGTCGGCTCGAGCGCATAGAGCTGGCTGCGCACGAACCGCACGAGCAGCCAGGCGGCCCCGAGACCCACGATCGCTCCGGCGACGACCGTCAGGACGCTGTCTTTGAGGACGATCCGTCGAATCGCCGATGGCCGTGAACCGAGCGCCAGACGCAGTCCGAGCTCCGGCGTCCGCTGGACGACGCTATACGCCATCAAGCCGTAGAGGCCGATGCAGGCGAGCAACAGCGCAAATCCACCGACATACGTGCTGAGCATCGCGAGCAGCCGCTCGCGCGCGAGCGAGTCGCGGGTGCGCGCCTCGAGCGTCGCTAGCCTGAAACATGGTGAGTCCCGGATCCACGCGTGCCACCGCAGTACGAACCAGACGCAGCATCTCGGCCGCGGATCCCGCGTAGCGAATCTCGAAGGTTGGTGGAGAGCCGATGTTCGCGGATTGAAAGATGGGGTAGTAGGCGACCTCGCGCGGCACGTCTCGCACGTTCGCGTATCGATTGTCTTTGGCTACACCGATCACTTCGGCCTCGCCGTCGCTCGTGCCGAGGAGCTGGCCGATCGGGTTTCCTGTGAACCTGCCGGCGAGCTTCTCGCTGACGATGGCAACTTTTGGCGAGCCGGCGACGTCCCGAGAGTCGAAGTCGCGGCCCGACAGCAGCGGGATGCGCAGCGTCTCGAAATAGCCAGGCGCGGTGCTATTGAACGCGATACGCAGACGTTGACCGTCGGGGAATTCCGTCGAGCCCGCCCGCTCCACGCTCGAGACGAAGTAGAAGTTCGTGCTGACAGGCGCCACCGCCGAGGCGCTGGCCGAGGTCGCTCCAGGCAGCGCGCGGAGGGATTCGAGCAGTGACAGGTAGGTGTTTGCACGGTCGGGCCCTCGTTTGCCCGCGAGGCCGGCGTCGACCGAGAACATGAGGACGTTCGTTCGGTCGTATCCGGGATCCTGCGTCCAGAGATTCTGCAGGCTGCGCACGAAGAGCGCGGCAAACACGAGCAGTACGAGCGACAAGGCCGTCTGCGTGGCCACGAGCGTTCGCTCCAGCCATCGCCGCCGCGGCGCTCCTGTCTCGCGCCCCGCCGAACGGCGCAGGCCGCCGGTCGCGCGCAGCGCCGGCAGCAGGCCAAACATTACCGACGTCAGGACACTGACGATCGCGGTGAACGCGAACGCCCGCGCGTCCGGAGTGAGATCGAACGGCAGCGCGCCGTCCGAGACGAGCGCCACGCGCAGCAGATATTGACTGATCCACCACGACAGGACCAGGCCGAGCGCGCCGCCGAGGCCGGCGATCACCAGCGACTCGGTCATGAGTTGTCGCACGATGCGCCATCGCTCTGCGCCAATCGCCAGCCGCGTAGCGATTTCGACGCGTCGCGCCTCGGACCGCGACAGGAGCAGCGTGGCGACGTTGAGGCTGGCGAGCAGCACCACGGCCGCAAGCATCATCAGCAGCAGTTGAAGCCAGCGCTCGTAGCCCGTGCGCAGGCCGCTCAGGCCTCCCCGGGCTCCGGGCGTGACGATCAGGCGGGCTTCGCGCGAGACGCGGGCGGCAAACGCGTTGCTCGGCGCGGCCTGGGCGACCGACGCGTTGACCTGCGCGAAGATCAGCTTCAAGTCTTCTGTCGCGCGCTCGATCGTGACGTCCGCGCGCACCCGCCCCATGATCTCGATCCAGGTGGCGAAGGCGTCGTTCCAGATGCCGCTGCTGCCACCGAAACGCTCGCGGGCGCGCAGCGGGATGATGACGTCGGACGACAAGCCGACATTCACGCCGGCGAACCCCTTGGGCTCGACGCCGACGATGGTGAAGGGCACTTGATTCACAGAGATGCTGGCGCCGACGACCGGGCTGCCGCCAAAGCGGCGCTGCCAGTAGCCGTGGCTGAGGACCGCCGCAGCTGACCCCGCGTGGTCGTCGTCGCGAGTGAGCAGGCGCCCAAGCGCCGGCTTTAGCGCGAGCGTCGAGTAGTACTCGCCGCTGACGCGAAGGCTCGACGCGACGTCTTCGCGGCCCTGGAAACCGACGCTCGTTCGAGCCACGCGCGTCCACGCAAACAGTCCGTCGAGCGTCTGATTCCCGTCCCGCATCCGCGCGAAATGCGGGTAGGTCATGTAGTTGTTGGGCCGATTCGACGACATCGCGAACGAGAGCGTCACCAGCCGGCCGGGCTCGCGAACGGGCAGCTCTCTGAGGACGATGGCATCGAACAGCGAAAAGATCGCGGTGGTTGCGCCGATGCCAAGCGCCAGCGAGGCGATGGCGAACAGGGCGAAGACGCGATTGCGGCGCAGCAGGCGGAGCGCGAATCGCAGATCCTGCACGACCGACTCGAGCGCGGTCAGCCCCCGCATCGAGCGGGTGATCTCGATGACGCGTGGCACGTTGCCGAAATCACGACGAGCGGAGGCGCGGGCCTCGTCGGCCGGCATCCCGGCCTCCACGCGCAGCCGTTCTTCCTCGGCGAGGTGAAAGGCGACCTCGTCGGCCAGGTCGCGGTCGTCCTCGGGCCGGCGCCAGACCCGCAGCTGCAGCCGTTTCCACGCGCGTTTCGGGTTGAAGGGCATCGTTCCCTCCTCACGCGGGTTTCATGACCCGTCCAATGACTTCGACGATCCGGTTCCAGCGGGACTGCTCGGCGGCCAGCTGCTTCTTTCCAGCGGCGGTCAACCGGTAGAACTTGGCGCGTTGCCGGTTTTCGCTCAGCTTCCAGTCCGCATCGATCCACCCCTGCTTCTCGAGCCGGTGGAGCGCGGGATAGAGCGACCCGTGATCGACCTGCAGCGCGTCCCCGGAGCTCGTCCGGATGGCGACGCCGATGCCGTGGCCATGCTGCGGCCCCCACTGGAGCGTTCGCAGGATCAGCATGTCGAGCGTGCCCTGCACGAGCTCGATGCGATTCTCGTAACGTGACGGCTTCTTCATGTAGGAGTCACTCTACCACTATGGTAGTCGTGCGTCTACCACCATGGGGCCGACGCGTCAGTCGATGGCACTCGTGGCCACCGACGGTCGGGTCCGTCGATATGCCTGTGCGGCTGCGATCGATCGCCGATGTCGGGTCCCGAGCGATAGTGATATCGTCTGTGCCCATGCACAGGTCCCCATCCGTCGACACGCTGCCGGCCAGTCACGGCGAGCTCCCGCGCTGGGATGTGGCCGATCTGCCGGCGCCGCCGCCCTTTGGCGCGCGCAACCTCTTCAAGATCATCGGGCCAGGCGCGATCATGGCCGCGACGTCGATTGGCGGCGGCGAATGGCTCGTCGGCCCGGCCGCCGCGGTCAAGTATTCGTCGGCGATTTTCCTGATCGCGACGATTGCCATCCTGCTGCAGATCCTCTTCAACCTCGAGGCGATTCGCTACACGCTCTACACCGGCGAGCCGATCTACGGCGGCATCATGCGGCTCAAGCCCGGGCCCAAGTTCTGGGCGGCCTTCTACACCGTGATCGGATTCTTTCAGCTCGGATGGCCGGCGCTCGCTGGCAGCGCCGCGGCGACGCTGCTCGGCGCCTGGATGGGGCGCATGCCGGGCGCGCCCGACCAGGCGGCGCAGGCCTGGGTCGCGACCGGCCTGATTCTCTTCGTGGTGCTCATCCTCTCGTTTGGCGGCACCATCGAGCGCATGCTCGAGTACTTCGCGTGGACGATGCTCGGCGTCGTCTTCCTGTTTCTGCTCGCCATCAACATTGCGTTCGTGCCGATGTCGCACTGGCTGCAGACGTTCCTGGGATTCTTCAGCTTCACCGGCTTACCGCAGCCGATCGATTGGGGGCTGATTGGCGCGCTCGCGGCAACGGCCGGGTCGGGCGGTATCGGCAACCTGACGGTGACCAACTGGGTTCGCGACAAGGGCTTCGGGATGGGCGCCAAGGTTGGCGCGATCCCGAGCGCCGTCGGCGGGCACGCGATTCAGCTCACGCACGTCGGCACGGTGTTTCCCACGACGCCAGACAATCTGGTCCGCTGGCGCGAGTGGATGAAATACGTCCACGCGGATCAGCTGTGGGTGTGGGGCCTCTTCTGTTTCCTTGGCATGTTTCTCAACGTCAACCTGGCGACCGCGATCATCCCGCACGGCACCGACCTGCAGGGGCTGGCGGCGGGGGCGTATCAAGCCGAGTACCTCAGCAAGATCTGGCCGGGGTTCTGGTTCCTGACCCTCTTCAACGGCTTCTGGATCTTGTTCAAGACGCAGCTCGGCAACACGGACATCCTGGTGCGGACGATCACCGACGCCGTCTGGATGTCGAGCAAGCGCGCGCGCGACTGGCAGATGGGGATTCGCGCGATCTATTACGGCATCCTGGTTGTCTTCTCGGTCTGGGGCGTCATCGTGATCCGTTCGGCGTCGCCGTTCCAGCTGTTCAAGATCCTCGCGAACATGGCCGGCATCGTGTTGCTGATCGCCGGCATCCAGATCTTCCTCGTCAACCGGCGGTTCCTGCCCAGGGCCGTTCGCGCCCCACTCTGGCGCGAGATCGGGCTGCTCGCCTGCTCGGCCTTCTATGCGTTCTTCGCCTACTTCGTGGTGAGGGATTTGCTGCGGTCGATGTTCTGAGAGTGGTTCGGAGTTGACGGAGATCGCGGTTTTCACCACGGAGACACGGAGTACACGGAGACGCACGGAGGCCGTCGCGCTGGGACTGACACGCGTCGACTCAGCAGCGTTGCGAGACGCTCGCGCCGCGCGAGCGCAGCGGAGTGGAGTCGAGCGCGGGATCGCAAGCACTGCGACTGCTGCCGCGCTTGCGATCCGCACCGCTCGACCCCATGCGCCGGCCATCGGCCGGCGCGCAAGCAGTCCACAGCGTGACAGCCTCCGTGCGTCTCCGTGCGCTCCGTGTCTCCGTGATCAGATGAAAGGGCCGTCTCAGGCTCTCGCCGGTTAGCATGTGTTGTTCACCTACGCATGCTCCGGGCATGAGAGGAGGACGGCCCATGATGGAGCATTACATCGGCGTGGATTTACACCAAGCGTTTTTCCAAGCGTGTGCGGTGGGTCGGGATGGCGTTCAGTTGTGGGAGCAGCGCTGTCCGAGGAGTGCAGCGGGGATCGCGGCGTTTGTGACGCGGTGTCATCGACAGACCGCGGTGGCCGTGGAAGCCAGTACGCCGACGTGGCATTTCGCAGATGCGCTGGTGCCCCATGTCGGCGAGCTGCGGATCGTCGACGCGGCGAAGACGCGCCTCAAGGCGGGGTATGCGGCCAAGACGGACCGGTTGGATGCGCGCCGGTTGGCGGATGCGTTGCGGCGCGATAGCGTCGTCGGCATCTACCATCCGCCCGTGGCGATTCGGGAATTACGCGAGCTGTGTCGCGGACGGCACACGCTGGTGCAGGTGCGGACACAGCTCCTGCAGCGGCTCCGCGCCGTGCTGTTGCGGCACGGTCTCGTGGAAGCCCGGCGCCTGATCCGGCACGATGCGGTGCTCGACACGCTGGTGTTACCGCCACGGGCTGCCGCCAGCGTGCGGCGATTGCGTCAGCTGCTGGCCACGGTGCGCCGCGAAATGGCGGTCGTCGAGGCGGAGGTGGTAGCCGTCGCCGCGACCGATCCGATCGTCGGCCGCCTGCAGGGCATCCGCGGCGTGGGGCCCGTGCTCGGGCTGCTGATTCGCGCGGAGATCGGCGACATCCAGCGTTTTCCGACGTCAGGCCATTTGGCGAGCTACGCGGGGCTGGTGCCGCGCGTAGACGCCAGCGCCGGGCGCTACCGATACGGGCGGATTACCCGACGGGGCTCGCCGTGGCTGCGGTGAGAACCGCGAACTCCGTCCACTCCCGTCGCTGTGGCGCGTCCCGCGCGTCTACTTACCCTGTCGCAGGCTCGCCTGCAAGGAGTAAGGAAGCGGTGAAACTGCGATGACCCGCAAGGGCGATCATGTCGACTACTACCACGGCGTGGCCGTGCCCGATCCATATCGCTGGCTCGAAGACGACACCTCAGCCGAGACTGCGGCCTGGGTCGAGGCGCAGAACAACGTCACGCTGCCGTACCTCGAGCGTATTCCGTTCCGCGCCGCGCTTCACGCGCGGGTCCTGCAGTTGAACGACTACGAGAAGTACTCGGCGCCCTTGCGCAAGGGGCCATACCTCTTCTTCACGAGGAACGCCGGGCTGCAGAATCAGAGTGTGTTGTTCATTCAGGCGGGCCGCGCTGGCGCGCCCGAGGTGCTCATCGATCCCAATACCTGGTCGGCCGACGGCACGGTCAGCCTGAGCGTCTTCGTACCGTCGAAGGACGCGACCTACGCGGTCTACGGCATTTCTCAGAGCGGATCTGACTGGCACGTCTACAAGGTCATGGACCTGGCCAGTCGGAAGACGCTCGACGACACGATCGAGTGGGTCAAGGTCTCGGGTGTGGCGTGGTGTGGCGACGGATTCTTCTACAGCCGGTATCCGGCGCCGCCGGCTGGCCAGGAGAAAGCTTCAATCAACGAGAACCACCAGGTGTTCTTTCACCGGATTGGCACGCCGCAGTCACAAGATCGGCTGATCTACGAGGACGCCGCCAACCCGCAACGGTTTCACACGGTGCAGACCACCGAGGACGAGCGCTTCGCGATCCTGTCCATCTCCGAGCGCGGCAAGGGCGCCGATGGCAATGCGCTGCACGTCTGCGATCTCTCGAAGAGCGCGATCGAAGCCGTCGTGTTCACGCCGCTCGTCGCAACCATTTCCGACGATTCGTTTGTCGCCGTCGACAATGTCGGCGACCGGCTGCTGGTGCAGACCAACCGGAACGCGCCGAACTGGCGCGTCGTGCTGATCGATCCGGCGCGTCCGGACGAGACCGGCTGGATCGACGTGCTGCCGGAGCGTTCGGGCCCGCTTCAAACCGCGACGGCCGCCGGGGGCAAGCTGTTTGCGACGTATCTCGAGGACGTCGCGACACGCGTCTACGTCCACGCCCTGGACGGCAGCTTCGAGAACGAAGTGTCCCTGCCAGGGCCAGGCGCGGCCGCCGGCTTCGACGGCTCCCGCGACGACACGTCAGTCTTCTACACGTTCAACTCGCTGAGCGTTCCGCCGGCCATCTACGAATACGACATCGCGACGGGCACGAGCGCAATCGTCCGGCGCTCGGAGGTTCCTGGCTACGATCCCGAGCGGTTCGAAACGACGCAGGTCTTCTACACGAGCCGCGACGGCACACGCGTGCCGATGTTCCTGGTCCACCGCAAGGGCCTGACGCTCGACGGCAACAACCCGACGCTGCTCTACGGCTACGGCGGCTTCAACATCGTGGTCGCTCCGACGTTCAGCGCGGCGCGGCTCGCGATTCTCGAACGAGGGGTCGTCTTCGCATCGGCGAACCTGCGCGGCGGCGGCGAATACGGCGAGTCCTGGCATCAGCAGGGCACCAAGCTCCGAAAGCAGAACGTCTTCGACGACTTCATTGCGGCCGCCGAGTGGCTCATCGCCAACAACTACACGTCGCCGGCTCGACTGGCGATCCAGGGCGGATCGAACGGTGGGTTGCTCGTCGGCGCGGTCATCAATCAGCGGCCGGAGCTGTTTCGGGTCGCGATTGCGCAAGTCGGTGTGATGGACATGCTGCGCTTTCACAAGTTCACCATCGGCTGGAACTGGGTCGCCGACTACGGATCGAGCGACGACCCGGAGGAGTTCAAGACGCTGTTCGCGTATTCGCCGCTGCACAACATCAGGACCGGCGTGACCTATCCGGCGACGATTGTCACGACTGCCGATCACGATGACCGCGTCGTGCCCGCGCATTCGTTCAAGTACGCCGCAACGCTCCAGGCCCTGGCGAGCGCCGATAACCCGGTGCTGATCAGAATCGAGGCCAGATCGGGCCACGGGCCGAGCAATCTCACCAAACAGCTCGAGACGACCGCAGACGTCTACGCGTTCATGCTCTACAATCTGGGCGCCAGGTCCTGAGACCGCACCGTTTGTGGATTGCTGGTCTGCTGTCACGAACAAACAGGAGACCAGGAGGTCAGGAGATCTGGATGGAGAAGTCCTCTCCTGATCTCATAATCTCCTGTTCAAGATCGGGTGTCGTAGCACTACATGCCCATTTCCCGGAGACTTCGACGTATGACGACCGCACGTGCGTGTGTGCTTTCGGCGATCCTCGGCGTTGGCGCATGGGCGGGCTGGGCCACGCTCGTAGCGGACTCTGTCGCCGCGCAAACGCCGCAGCCGGCGGCGGGCGGCGCGCGCCAGCCCGGCACCTATCCGCTCGGCCCGGATTCTCTCCCGCAAGACGGTGTGCCGAAGGGGAAGCTCGACGGGCCGTTCCTGTTCAAGAGTCAGATCATCACCGGCACGGTTCGCCGCTACTGGATCTACGTGCCAGCGCAATACTCGAGCGCGACTCCCGCCAACGTACTCGTGTTTCAGGACGGGCAGCGGGCCACCAACCCGACCGGGTCGCTGCGCGTGCCGCAGGTGCTCGAGAATCTGATTCACAAGAAAGACATTCCCGTCACGATCGGCATCTTCATCACGCCCGGGCAGCGTGGCGACACCTACCCGGAGGATCTCGGCACCGGAAACCCAAACAATCGTGCCGCCGAGTACGACTCGCTCACCGACACCTACGCCCGCTTCATCGTCGAGGAAATGCTGCCGGAGGTTGGCAAGACCTACAACCTGACGAAGGATCCGGCGGGGCGGGCGATTGGGGGCACGAGCAGCGGCGCGATCTGCGCCTTCACCGTCGCCTGGCACCGGCCGGACCAGTTCAGGAACGTCATCAGCATGATCGGCAGCTACACGTCGATCGCCTACCGGCCGGCGCAGGACGGACAGCCGATGGTGCCTGGCGGCGACCTGTATCCGACGCTGATCCGCAAGAATCCGATCAAGCCGATCAAGATTTTTCTCCAGGACGGCTCGGCGGATCTCGACAACCAGCATGGCAGCTGGTTCCTCGCCAACCAGCAGATGCTGGCCGCCTTGAACTATGCCAACACCACTGCTGACACGAAGAAACTGCCGGGTCCGCGCTACGAAGTGAAACACGAGTGGGGCGATGGGGCGCACTCTGACGCGCATGGCGGATCGCTGCTGCCAGACATTCTCCGGTGGATCTACAAGTAGTCGATCAACAAGAACCACATTTCTTCGTCTGACACGACTATGGCTGACGATCTGAAAGCCGCCTTCCGCTCGTTCAAGTCCTCCAAGACATTCACCGTGGTCGCCCTTCTGGTGCTGATGCTCGGCATTGGCGCCAGCACGGCGGTCTTTTCCGTCGTCGACGCCGTGGTGCTTCGCGGGCTGCCGTTCGACGAGCACGATCGCCTGGTCGCGGTGGGGCAGCGCCACCAGCCGGGGGCAGGTTCGGTCTCGCGAATACCGGTCGATCCGAACCGCGATCCGCTTCAGCTCTCGAGCGCCGCACCCCAGAACTACATGGATTGGGCGGCCCAGCAGCAGGTCTTCGAGTCGATTGCGGCCATCGCGGGCGGCGCCGTCACCCTTCGCGAGCCTGGCGCCGAGCCCGAAGATCTGCGCTCGCAGCGGGTCACGGCGGACTTCTTCAAGGTGCTTCGAGTGCAGCCCGCGCTTGGACGCGGGCCTGTAGCCGACGAGGAAGTCGACGGCCGTCACCGCGTCGCGGTATTGAGCGACGGTCTCTGGCGGCGGCGCTTCGGCGCGGATCCGGCGATCGTCGGACGCACGATTCCTCTCGAAGGCGGGATCGTACGAGGTCATCGGTGTCATGCCGGCGGATTTCACCTATCCCGTCGGCGCCGACGCGTCCGACCGATCTCTGGGTGCCATACGTCGTTCCAGCCGACGAGCGAATACGGAATCCGCAGAGGGTGAGCATCTATCTTCAGACGCATCGCGCGGCTGAAGCCTGGCGTCTCGGTGCGAGCAGGCCCAGGCGCAGATGGACCAGGTTGCCGCAGCACTCGAGAAGGCGCATCCGGTGTGGAACAAGGACTCACGGATCGGCGTTCGTCCGCTTCGCGATCACATCGTCGGCGGCAACACGAAATCCTGGATGCTGATGCTCCTCGGGGCCGTCGGGATCGTGCTCCTGATCGCGTGCGCGAACGTCGCGAACCTGCTGCTCGCGCGCGCCAGCGCGCGCGAACGCGAGGTGGGCGTGCGCGCGGCGCTCGGTGCCAGTCGGTGGCGCCTCGTTCGCCAGCTCATGGTGGAGAGCCTCGTGCTGTCGATTGCCGGAACCGCGCTCGCCACGGTCCTCGCCTGGTGGGCGGTGCAAGTCCTCAGGAACGCGATGCCCGAGGGCGTGCCGCGAATCAGTCAGATCTCGATCGACCTGCGCGTGCTTGGCGCGGCCGCGGGCCTTGCGCTCGTGACCGGACTCCTCTTCGGCCTCGTTCCGGCGCTGCAACTGTCGAAGCCCGACCTGGCGAACGCGTTGAAGGAGGGCGCGCGCGGCAGCGTCGGCGGCCAGCGTCAGCGCCTGCGCAGCGCGCTGGTCGTGTTGGAAGTGGCGTTGGCGGTCGTCCTGCTCGTTGGCGCGTCGCTCTTCATCGGGAGCTTCATCACGCTCATGCGCATCGACCCGGGCTTCAACCCGGAGAACGTGCTGACGGTGCAGGTCTCGCCTCGGTTCGAACCGGGCAAGCCGCCAGGCGACTCGTCACGGGCCTTCATCGACATCGTGGAGCGCATCAGCCAGGCTCCTGGCGTGATCCACGCGTCGATGATCTCTGGCGGGATACCGATGGGTGGCGGCATGAGCGTCACGTCCATCACGGTGCCTGGGAGAAAGATCGAGAACGATGATGGGATCAGCATTCGGGGTGTGACGCCGGAGTATCACAAGGCACTGAGGATTCCGCTCAAGGCCGGCCGGTTGTTCGAGGCCACCGACCGCAAGGATGGCGCGAACGTCGTGATCCTGAACGAGTCAGCGGCCAGAAAGTATTTCCCCGGCGAGAACCCGGTTGGCCGATCGGTCGGCCTGACTGGAGACCGCACCGTCGTGGGCATCGTCGGGGACGTGCATCAGTTCAGCCTCGAGACCGAGCCGCGCGCCGAGGCCTACGTGCCGATCGCTCAGCAGGAAGCTCCGTTCGGCGATCTCATCGTCCGAACGAGCGATGATCCGTATCAGGTGCTGCCAGCCGTCAAGGCCGCCGTGCTCGCCGTGCTTCCGGACGTGCCGCTTCGCAACGTGACGGACGATGGAAGAGATATTCGCCAGGCGCGTGGCGCAACGTCGCCTCAACATGCTCCTGCTGGGCCTGTTCGGAGTGCTCGGCCTGGTCATCTCTGCGGTCGGCATCTACGGTGTCATGGCCTACGTCGTCGCGCAGCGGACGCGGGAGATCGGCGTGCGGATGGCGCTCGGCGCGACACGATCGAACGTCGTCGGCATGGTGCTGCGGAACGCGGGTCTTCTCGTCGTGCTCGGGCTGGTGATTGGCGGCTGTTGGCGCCTGGTCTCTGAGCGCGGCGGCGAAGTCGTTCCTGTTCCGCCTGGATCCGAGCGATCCGAGAGCGTTCGTCGCGGCCGTGGCCTCGCTCTCGCTGGCGGCGCTCGTCGCCAGCGCGATTCCGGCGCTGCGCGCGGCCAGCATCGATCCGATGGTCGCGTTGAGAGCCGAGTAAGTCAGTTGAGCGGAAAAAAGGATGGCCGGCTCTTCCGCCGGCCATTCGTCTTCCGTTGGGAGTTCGTTGTCGCGGCGATTTCTCAGCTTCGCGGCTCCAGTCACTTCCTGAGGACGACCCAGCCCGTATCCCGATAGAGCGTCGTCCAGCCGGCTGTCGCCAGCTGCGCCGCAGTCGGAGACTCAGTCGGCAAGTACGCGCAGTGAATGCCGTGCCGGGAAAAGACGTCGTGAAAGTCGGCGCCACCGGTTTCCATCCGGATGTGCTCGAGGACGAGCTCGGGGGGGAACGGATCCTGCCGTCCATCCATGAACACTTTGCGGTCGGGCGCAAACCAGAGCAGGTAGCCGCCTTCGTCGTACCGGTTGTACAAGTTGTCGGGGCACTGTGCGAGCGCCGTGAGGGCGCCCGGCGGTACGGGCGCCCAGCGGAGTCGAGGAATTCGGTTGACGTACGCCCACGCGAGCGTCACGACGACGGCAACCAGGGCTGCCGTCATCACCGCGACGTTCAGAAGCGGGCGTTCAACCTGCACCCGTTCCGATTTGGGGCGGATCCGGATCAACGACGTCAACGCCGGGGCTGCGAGCATCAGGAACGGCCCGACGTTCCTGATGGCGGACAAGGCCATGGGCAGAAGGGCGAGCGCGCATGCGTATAGCGTGGCTTCGTCAAGTGCTGGCCGGCGCAGCCTGTGGCGGTTGCGAACGAGCCCATAACAGAAGGCTCCCGCGATGATCCAGAACGGCAACACGCGGACGTCCATCAAACGCGGCGGGCGCCACTCGTCCAGCGGATAGAGACGGATGCGTGCCAGGGACTGCGGGATCTCGGACCAGAAGGAAAAGCCCAGTGGCGTCGCGGTGGCGGCGACCATGCATGCGAGAAACACCAGCGCCGCCTGCCGCCACGTGCCGGGCGCCAGCACCGTCTGCACACCCAGACCGGCGCCGAGGAGCACGAAGCCCAACAGGACTCCGCCATGACAATTCGCCCACACCACGAACACCAGCGGCAGCCACAAGAGGCGGCGCTTGGCGAGCAGAGCCACGGTGGTCGTGATGAACAGAAGGGAGAAGGCATGCGGTCGAGGCTCCCACCAGAGGCTCGACGGCAGCAGCGCAAGGCCCACCCACAGGAAGCGTTCTCGAACGGACCCTTTGGCCAGGTTCCAGGAGATGAGCCAGCCGCCCATGATCAACGCTGCGGCAAACAGCGTCAGCAGCGGCAATCCGCCGACCCTGACGAGCGCGTAGAAAATCGCCTCGGCCAGCCACTCGTGATTCGGCCAGGACGAGCCATAGGCCGTATGCGAATAGACATCGGTGAGCATTACGCTGCGCGAGTGCCACATGTCTCGTCCGGCGCGCAGCTGCCACCAAGTATCGGTCTGCATGGGCGTGAGGCCGCATGCGAGGGCGATCGCCAGGAACACGAGCGTCGCGAGTAACCGATCGAACGTATAGGAGCTCACGCGGGTAAACATGAATCTTGGGGCCTGGAGGGAGCCATCACACTCAAGCGTCGCAGGCGAACCTGGACCATTCTAGCTAAAGGAGAAACGCCGGGAAAAAAGAATGGCCGGCGTTTCCGCCGGCCATTCGTCTTCCGTTGGGAGTGTCTACTGACGACTCCCGGTGGTGTTTTGCATGTGCGCACCTCCCGGCCGCGACCGTATGGTGTTGCCCCGGATGGCGGGACATGATCGCTCAGCCTTTATTTACGCGCCGTCTCAACGCGCGGCGCGTCCGACCCCTCAACGATAACACGCCGGGGTCAGATCTCGATTTTCTCGGTTTTCACTGTCGCGCCGGAGAAAATCGAGATCTGACCCCAGCGGCTAGCGCTTCCTCGCGGAGACGATGTAGTACCCGAACTTCCGCCGGTTGGCACCGAGGAGCGAGCACATCAACGATCCGCGCAGGTTGTTTCTCGTGTGCTCGCTGAGCTTCTGCCGGCGCAGCAGCCGCTTCAGCACGAACGACGTCACGACATACGGCGCATACATCACCGACGGCGCGACCCGCCACGAGATGTCTTCGACGGTGACATCCTCGAAGCCGCACGCGCCGAGCGCCGCGGCGAAGCTTTCGATCTGTGGCAGCTGCGGCAGCACGAAGCTGCGGTTGAGAAGCGCGTTGAGCCGCGCCGAGATCGGGCCGAGCGGCCGGTCCGGGTTCTTGAGAAACGCGTCGGCGACGACAAGACGTGCGCCGCGCCTGAGCAGGCGCGCGGCTTCCCGCACGAACGGAACCTTGTCGGGCCCTTCGGCGTGACAGGCGCTTTCGATCGCTACCGCGCCGTCAGCTGACGATGCCGGGAGGCCGGTGGAGGTGTAGTCGCCGAGTTCGAGCCGCGCCCGCGGGAACAGCCCGAGCCGGCGGTTCCAGGCATTGCCGGTCTCCACCTGCCAGGGCACGATCGTGATGCCGAGGATGCGTGTCGACGGAAACTGCGACGCAGCCGTACGTACCGTGGCGCCGACTCCACACCCGAGATCGAGCACCAGGCCCTGGCCATCCCGGTCGAGCGCCAGTCGCGCCAGAACCTGCCGGTTCATCTCGTCGAGCATCGATTCGCGGCGGAACGGATTCAGCCCCGGCCGGTAGTAGCCGAAATGCATGTTGAAGCCGGAGCTCCACGCGCCGTAGTCGGGGCCGGCATTCTCGTAGTACGCGATCAGCCGCTCGTACTGCTGTCCGCTCGCGGGAGGAGGCGCGACCGGCGTCACAGGTTAGCTATGTCCCATGACGCGCGCCCGCTATTCCGAGTGGAATGCAGCAGGCAAACGCCGCGAGCGCCGTGGCCGCGGCAGCGAGGGGAGTCAGACGCTCTGCGAGTGTTGGCTGCATTCAGCGCTCACGCCGCACCGTGACCTTCAGCCCACGGATCTTCGTCGCGCGCAGCGCATCGATCACGTCGTCGGCCACTGTTTCGGGCACGTCGACGAGCGAGAACCCGTCGTTGATCTCGATTGCGCCGATCAATCGCGACTGAATCCCGACCTCGCCGGTGATGGCGCCGACGAGGTCGCCGGGGCGTATGCCCGCTCGCCGGCCCGCGCCGACAAACAGGCGGGTGAGATCTCCCTCGATCGCGGGCCTGGATCGATCGCCGGGTAGCCGGCCGCGAGCCGCCTTCAACGGGCGCCGCGCGCGTCCTTCGCTGGAAGGCGGTGGGGGCTGCGGCGCCGGAATCTCCCGATCGTCTCCATCTCCACCGGCCGCCGAGTGCGCGAGCTGCACCGCTGCCGCGGCAATATCCACGATGTCGAACTCGTTCGCGAGCGACTGGACGACGACCCGTGTGTGGTCGAGGTTGCCGGCGATCAGCCGCTCGCGCAGCGACGCGCGCGTGATCTCCAGTCGACGTGCGCGGAGGTCGGCGACCGTTGGGATCGGCGCGACCTCAATCTTCTGTTTCGTGGCGGCTTCCATGGCCCGGAGCAGGCGGTGCTCGCGCGGCTCGGCGAGCGTAATGGCGGTTCCGCCGCGGCCGGCGCGCCCCGTGCGGCCGATGCGGTGGACGTAGGTCTCGGCCGAGGCCGGCACATCGTAGTTGATGACGTGCGACAGCCGTTCGATGTCGAGGCCACGTGCGGCAACGTCGGTCGCGACCAGGAGCTCGGCCGTTCCGTCGCGAAAGCGACCCATGACTCGGTCGCGCTGGCGCTGTTCCATGCCGCCGTGGAGCGCTTCCGCGCGATGGCCGTGCGCGTTGAGCATTTCCACGAGCGTGTCGACCTCGAGCCGCGTGCGGCAGAAAACGAGCGCCGAGTCCGGATTCTCGGTTTCGAGGACGCGTTCGAGCGATGCCGGCTTGTGCGCCCTCGCCACGACGTACGCAATCTGACGGACGCGGGGCAGCTTGCCGGCCGCCGGCGTTTCCCGCGCGATCGCGAGCCGCGTGGGATTTCTCAGATGCCGTTCCGCAATCGACAGAATCCGCGCCGGCATCGTCGCGGAGAAGAGCGCCGTCTGCCGTTCGGGCGGCGTCGCATCGAGGATCGCGTCCAGATCCTCGGCGAAGCCCATGTCGAGCATCTCGTCGGCTTCGTCCAGAATCAGCACGTCGAGCCGATCCAGCTTCAGCGTGCCGCGCCGGATGTGGTCGAGCGCGCGGCCTGGAGTTGCCACGACGATGTTAGCCCCACGCTCGAGTCCTCGTACTTGCTGAAGCATCGGCGCGCCGCCGTAGAGAGGCAGCACGCTCAGCCGGCCGCCGCGCGCGTACTTGTGCACCGCTTCGGCGACCTGCATGGCCAGCTCGCGCGTCGGGACGAGCACGAGCCCGTTGGTGCGCCGGCGATCGTCGGCCCCGAGGTTGGAGATGAGGTTGGAGATGCGGTGCAGCATCGGCAGCGCGAACGCCGCCGTCTTGCCCGTGCCGGTTGCGGCCTGCGCGAGCAGGTCGAGCCCTTCGAGCAGCAACGGAATCGTCTCGCGCTGAACCGGCGTTGGCTCCTCGTATCCAAGCGACGTCACCGACGCGACGATCGCATCGTCCAGCCCGAGCGTGGCGAATCCGGTCGAGGCGGCCTTCGATTTGGGAGGAGTACGGTCGGGCATGCCTCCGGGCATTGTACTGTTGTAACTGCGCGCGGGAGCGGCATGCGATGGCCTTTCACGTGAATTACGACTCGATCGCGGCCACCTACGACCGGCGATACCTCGAGAACGACTACTCCGGTGTTGAGAGGGCCCTCATGGCCTTCGTCGGCTCGAACGTCACCGGGCGTGTGCTCGAAGTCGGCTGCGGCACTGGCCATTGGTTGCAGCTGTTGGGTGAGAGTGGACTTCGCGTCGCGGGTGTGGACGCTTCTGGCAACATGCTGACTTATGCCCGCGCCCGAGCACGTGGCGCAGCGCTCGCGCACGGGAGGGCTGAGCATCTTCCATGGGGCAGTCAGACATTCGAGCGTGTCTTCTGTATCAACGCCCTTCATCACTTTGAGGACAAGGTAGGATTTCTCACCGAAGCACGCCGAGTGCTTGTGCCGGGTGGCCAGGTGATGACCGTCGGTCTGGATCCCCACACTGGTACTGATCGGTGGTACATCTACCGAGTACTTCGAGCCTGTACTCGCAATCGACAAACGTCGCTATCCCTCATCGAATCAGATTCGGGAATGGATGCTCGCACTTCAGTTCTCGAGTGTGCGCACATCCGAGGTGCAACACTTGCCGGTTCGGCTTTCAGCGCGGTCGGCGATTGAACAGGGACGTCTCCACAAGGGCGCCACGTCCCAACTCGCGGTCCTGACAGATGATGAATACCAACGCGGTTTCGAGCGGATCCGCAGCGCACTTGAATCGGCCGAGGCTCGGGGTGAATCTTTGGGCCTGAACGCCGATCTGCGATTGCACGCAACGTTCGGTTCGGTGCCGTGTTAGTCGGCCCGGGCAGGACAGATGCACCAGCCGGCATAGCGGTGCAGATCCGCGCGACGCGGCTCAGCTCTCTGGCGAGTGCTTGGCTGCCGTGCGGAGCGTGTGGTTCAGCCGATGGTACTGCCGGCGGAGCTGGCGCAGCAGCTCGTGATCGCCGCTCTCGACAGCCGTGGCCTTCTTGGCGTTGATTTCGCGCATCTTCGCCTTGACGGCCGCCTTCTCGGCGAGCGCCGCCGCGTGGTGGGCGTGCGTGTCGATTCCGAGCGCCTTGCAGACGGCCGGCAGCAGGTGTTCCTTGTTCAGCTGCGTGTAGCCTTGCACGGCCTCGTGCTGGATTTCCTTGGCGATCTCTCGCAGCTCCGCGATGGTTTTCTTCTTGAGCTCTTCGTAGGTATGCGTCATTGCCATCTCCAGGGCGATTTTACGGGCAGATTATAGATCTGCTAACCGCAAAGGCACATCCTGCGACTAATGGTTAGAGGACTATCTCAGTCTTCAGTCGGGTGTCGGCAGTCGGGAGTCGCAGTCGTCAGTCAGAGTCGGTAGTTCCAGTCGGCAGTCCGAGTCGCGCACCGGAGTGTAGACTAACTGTCGACTCGAACTGTCGACTCGGATTGCCGACTGCGACTGACGACTGTGACTGCCGACTAACGACTTCCGACTGAAGACTGTCATCATGTCCCACCTATTTCGCGACGTTCTGTATAGCCTGCGCAGCCTCGCGCGGACGCCGGCGCTGGCCGCGACCATCGTGCTGACTGTTGGTGTCGGTCTCGGCGCGACGACCGCCATGGTGAGCGTCGTTCGCGCAGTGCTCGTGAACCCGCTGCCTTACGCCGCGCCCGACGAGATCGTCTGGATCTACACCGACAATCCGCCGTACCGCTTCCGTTTCTCGGTGGTCGACTATCGCGCGCTCGAGGCCGATCATCCGGCGTTCAGCGCGGTCGCCGCGTATCAGACGAGCAGCGTCACGGTGACAAACGGCGGCGTGGCAGAACGCGTGACGGCGAAGTCGGTCACGGGCTCGTATTTTCCGCTCCTTCGGCAGACGGCTCTTCTCGGCCGCGTCTTCGATCCTGCCGACGACGGCCGCGGCGACAACGTGGCGGTCTTGACGGCGGCCTATTGGACCAGCCGCTTCGGGGGCGATCCAGCGATTCTCGGCCGGCCGATCACGATCGATGGCGCGAGCTACACGGTCGTGGGAGTGTTGCAGAAGGTGACGGGCCCGCTCGAGCAGAACGTCGCGATGTTCACCGCGGCACGGTGGCCGGTCCCCAAGCGCAAGGGACCGTTCTTCACGATGGCGATCGGGCGTCTGCGTCCGGAGGTCTCCCGCGCCGCGGCGCTCGACACGTTGCGCGCCACGAACGCGCGCCTCTTTCCCATCTGGAAGTCGTCGTACCAGGACGAGAAGGCGACGTGGGGTCTCCAGGATCTGAAGGCGCGCGTCGTCGGCGAGGCCGGTTCGACGCTGCTCATCGTTCTGGCGGCGGTTGGCTGCGTGTTGCTGATCGCCTGCGCCAATGCCATGAACTTGCTCATCGCGCGCGCGCTCAACCGCGGCCGCGAGATCGCCATTCGCAGCGCGCTCGGCGCGTCGCGCGGCCGGCTGTTGCAATACCTGATGGTCGAGAGCGGCGTGCTCACAGCCAGTGCGGCTATCGTTGGCCTCGGAGTAGCGGGCCTCGCCGTGAGGTTGGTGACGGTCTTCGGCGTTGGCTATGTCCCGCGCGTCGAAGAGGTCACGCTGTCCGGGGCCAGCCTTGGATGGCTCGCGGCGCTCGCCATCGCGAGTGGTTTTCTGATTCTCGTCGGCGGGCTCGTCCCGTCGATTCATGGCGGGTGGCGGCGGATGGACAGCGCGCTGAGGTCCGGAGGCCGGTCGGCGACCGACGGGCCGGCAGCGCGACGGTTGCGCCGCGCGCTCGTGTCTGCCGAGTTCGCGCTGGCCACGCCGCTCATCGTCGCGGCCGTGCTCGTGATGCTCAGCCTCGATCGCCTGAGCCAGGTGAGCGTCGGCATCGATACGGAGCGCGTGCTGACCGGCGGCGTGTCACTCTCCGGCCCGGCCTATGCGAGAGACGCCGATCGACAGGCCTTCTGGGACCGCGCGATCGTTCGGCTGGCGGCGCTGCCGGGCGTCGAGTCCGTTGCGCTGGCCGACAGCCGCCCGCCTGCAGACAGCGGCAACCGCAACAACTTCGATCTCGAAGATCGACCGACCCCGGCTGGGCAGAATCAGCCTGTCTGCACGTGGGTCGCCGTGTCGCCGCAGTTTTTCCAGACCGTCGGCTTGCCGCTCGACCGCGGCAGGCTGCTCGACGAGTTCTCGCTGCGCGACGACGTCGTCGTCGTCGACCGGGCGTGGGCCAACCGGTTCTTCCCCGGCGAGGAAGTCCTCGGACGCCGGTTCCGGAGCGGCGGATGCACGACGTGCCCCTGGACGACCGTCGTCGGCGTCGTTGGCAACGTGAAATGGACAGGTCTCGACGCAACCGAAGACGCGGGCACGGTCTATTGGCCGCTCGTGGATCTTCCCAGCGCCTATGTCGTGCTGCGCGCTGCAGGTGATCCGTCGTTGCTGACCACGGCCCTGCGAGGTGCCGTGCGCGAGCTCGACCCGAGCCTCGCGCTGTCGAACGTCGCGACCGGCGACGACCTCGTCGCTGGATCGCTCTCTGCGCCCCGGTATCTCAGCGTGCTCGTCGGGATGTTCGCGCTGGCGGCGCTCGTGCTCTCGGTTGTCGGCGTTTACGGCGTGATGGCCTATTTTGTCGAGCAGCATACGCGCGACATCGGCATCCGGCTGGCGCTCGGCGGCGAGCCGTCGGACGTCCGGCGCATGGTCGTCCTGCAGGGTTTGCGGCTGGTGGCCGTCGGAGTCGCGCTCGGCGTGGGCGCGTCGTTCCTCACGGCGCGTTTGCTTACGACGGTGCTGTTTGACGTCAGCGCCACCGATGTGCCGACGATGGCCGGCTGTTCCCGTTGCGCTCGTGACGATGGCGGCGCTCGCCTGCCTCGTGCCAGGCCGTCGAGCGGCGAGGCTCGATCCGGCGGAAATCCTCAGGGAATGCTAACAAGAAATGCTGAATGCTGAGTGCTGAATGCTGAAGTGAAGGAATTAATTCAGTGCCACATTCGACATTTCATTAATCCTTTTACATTCAGAATTCAATTCAGCATTCAGCACTCAGCATTCAGAATTGTGTTACTCGGCCCGTAGCGCCACGGTCGGGTCGACGCTTGCCGCACGCCTCGCCGGGATGGCGCTCGCAGCGATCGCCGCCAGCGACAGCGCCAGGCCAGCGGCGACAAACGCTCGCACGTCGTTTGGTTCGAGCTCATAGAGGAACGCCTTCGCGGAGGCACTCAGATACCAGGCGCCCACGCCGCCGCAGACGAGTCCGACGACGATCAGGAGGCACGCGTTCGCGAGGATCATGCCCATGACCTGCGATCGCGTCGCGCCCAGCGCCATCCGGACGCCGATCTCGCGCGTGCGCTGCGACACGGCGTAGGCCATCACGCCGTAAACGCCAACTGCGGAAATCACGAGCCCCAGCAGCCCGAAGAGTCCGAGCATCAGCATGTTCAGCCGGCGCTGCGCCGTTTGCCGCGCCACGAGTTCGTCCATCGTGGCGACGTAACGCAGGGGAACGTCGGGCAAGGCGTCGAGTACCGCGGCCCTGATCGCCGGCAGGGCGGCGCGGGGATCGTCGCCCGTGCGGATGACCAGATACCCGGTGCCGGGACTGACCTGGGCCATCGGCAGATACACCTCGGCCAGAGTGCTCTCCTCGAAGCTCCACTGCCGCACGTCTGCGACCACGCCGACAACGGTGCGATCGGCTCGCGCGACGACCACGGTTCGTCCGACCGGGTCCTCACCGGGAAAGAATGTCTTTGCCGCCGAATCGTTGATGATCGCGACGTTGGGGCTTCCTTCACGGTCGGTCGACGTCGAACAGCCGGCCGCTGCTTGAGGGCAATCCTGAGCGCCTGGTGATAGGCCGGCGTCACTGTTTTGCAGGCTGACGGCGGCCTCGCCTTCGTTCGTGCGTCCGGGAACCGTGAGGCCATCAATGTGCGAGCCGGATGCTCAACGGGATCCCCGGAGAGACTGCAGAGGCTTGCACGATGCCGTGTGACTTGGCCGAGCCGCTCGACGATCTGAGCTGAACGCAGCGGCCCCAGTCGCGGTGGGCGCTGCCCGGGCTGGGCGCGGCAGTAGAGTTGCATCGTGATGACGCCGTCGGGCTTGAAGCCGGGGTCGACGCGCATCAAGCGGACAAAACTGCCGATGAAGAGCGCCGCACCGACGAGCAGCACCACCGCCAGTGCGACTTCCACGACGACCAGCGCGCCGCGCAAACGCTGGCGTGCGCGTCCGGCGCTGGCCCCGCGCGTTCCGTCGTTCAGCGCATTGTTCAGGTTGGGCTTCGACATCTGCCACGCGGGGACGAGCCCGAACAGCAGGCCGGTGATGAGCGACACTCCCGCCGTGGCGGCAAGCACACGAAGATCGAGCGCAATCGTCGTGACTCGCGGCACGCCCTCAGGCATCGCGCCGCGCAGCGCCTGCACCATCCAGTAGGCGAGGATCACGCCGAGGATCGCTCCTGCCGCCGAGAGGACGAGGCTCTCGACGATGAATTGACGGACGAGACGCCAGCGGCCGGCGCCGAGGGCGGCGCGGACCGCGATCTCGCGCTCGCGCGACGTTGCGCGCGCCAGCAGCAGGTTGGCGACATTGGCACACGCGATGAGCAACACGATTCCCACCGATGCGAGCAGCATCAGCATCCATGACCGCATGCTGGCGCCGACGAGATGGTCGCGAAGCGGCCGGACGCCGAATGCCCTGATTCCCCTCGATTCGGGATTGGCCTGCGCGATCGCTGCCGCGATCTGGTCCATGTGGGCCTGTGCCTGCTCGAGAGTCCCGCCCGGCTTCAGGCGGGCGATGCTCTGCAGATAGATGCTGATGCCGCGCCCTCGGACCCGTTCGTTCGGCGGGACGACATACGGAACCCACAGATCAGTCGGGCGCAACGCGCCGACCGGGTACGTCACCTCCCGCGGCATGACGCCGAGGACCTCGTAGGTGGCGCCTTCCAACGCAATCGTTCGGCCGACGACATCGGGACTCGCGCCAAGGCGCTGGCGCCAAAAGGCGTCACTCACGATGGCCACGCGATGTTGTCCTTCGACTTCGCTGTCGGCCGTGAAGACACGGCCAATGGCCGGCCGAATGCGGAGTACGTCAAAGAAACTGGCCGTCACACGGAGCGCGACCACATCCTCGGGTGCCGCGCCGGGCATCTGGAGCGTGAATTCGCCGTCGGCAATCGCGGCCAGTGACTCGAAGACCTGCTGCTGAACCGTCCAGTCCAGATAGTTCTGGGGCTGCACGCGCGCCAGAGCTTGCGGGTCGCCGGCGTCGAGTGACCAGGGCATTCTGGCGGGCGGCGCCTTGCCCACTCCGGCCGGGACTGGCTTGCCCACACCGGCAGGAACCGGCCCGCCCTTGGTGGGTGTGGAGCGTTCTCCAACCGCGACAAGCCGATCCGGCTCGTCGAAGGGTAACGGCCGAAGCACCACCGCGTCGACGACCGAGAAGATGGCGGTCGTCGCGCCGATGCCGAGCGTCAACACGATGAGTGCGATGACGGTGAAACCTGGCGCGGCGCGGAGCGCGCGCACGGCGGTTCGGAGGTCGGACATCAAGCCCTCCCAGGAAAACGGACGGCTCGCAGCCGGCGGGGCAGGGTCGGCCCACCGAGACTGCCGAAGCGGGGCGAGATAGCGGCCGAGAACCTCAGTGCCGCGGAAGTCGCCGAGCGCCTGCTGCCTGGCGATCTCGGGATCGGCACCTGCCGCAACCTGTTCCCTCCATCGATCCTCGAGATGCTGCGACAGCTCTTCGATGATCTCGGCTTCGCGCGCGGGCGACAGCCGCACGCCCGCAAGCCGCGCGCGTATCTCCGGCGCCCAATCAGGCATGTTCGCCTCCCGTGATCCGACGGACGGACTCGACGAAGGTCTCCCAGGTCTTGCGCTGGCGGGCGAGCACTCGCCGCCCTTCGGCCGTCACCTTATAGAAGCGCCGCCGCCGCTCGCCCTCCTTCTCGACCCACGTCCCTTTGATCCATCCCCGTTCTTCGAGGCGATAGAGCAGCGGGTAGAGCGAATCGATGTGGAACGTGAGCTGGCCGTCCGACCGCGTGTGGATGAGTTTGCTCAACTCGTAGCCGTGCCGGGGCCGCGCCTCGAGCAACGACAGGATCAGGAGCTCAGCGGATCCCTTCTTCAATTCGCGGTCGAGGGCGCGGGTGTCGATATCTGCCATAAGCAGATAGTATATAGACAGTGATGTGCTGTCAACGTGCTGTGCCGCTGAATCACTGCTGTCAGGCGGCGGGCTCGCGAATGTGTTAGCGAGATGTAGAGTGCCGATGGCGGGTCCTGTCCGCGAACAGCCCCACTTCGTGCTCGGGCCAAAGAGCACTTGTCACGGGAGATGGCCCTGCGCGCGAAGCGGGGCGCCCCGTTCGCGGCCACCCGCGAGCGGCACGTTACATCTCGCCGATAGGCGCGCTCTGTCTAGACGCCATCTCACGAGTCCGATCCGTGTGGTCCGTGTAATCCGTGGCTCTAGAGCTTCCGATAGAGCACGTTGCGGTACTCGATCTTGAACGGCGGCCCGGTGTGCATCTGGAAACCGAGGACGCCTTCCGGAACGGCGTGCGCCGAGTCCTCGTCGATCGCAACGCTCATCAGCTGACTGTTGAGGAACTGGAGGATCACCGGCCCGCGCGCGATGATGTGATACCGGTTCCAGCCGTTGACGTTCATGACGCCGCGCAGGAGCGTGGGATCGCCGATCTTGCCGAGCACCTTGTATTTCGGTCCGTCGACGATGCGTGTCGCCTGGCCGCGCGGGGACAGGATCACGTGGCCCTCACCGCTCGGTGAGCGGCCGCGTTCGTCGTGGATGTTGCCGACGAATCCTTCCGTGAAATCCAAATCGGCCTGGTAGCCCTTCAGCACCCATTTGCCGATGCTGGCAGCTCGACGCTCCGGTACTGGATGCCGCTGTTCGTGCCGCTCAGGCGGAATTCGACCTTGAGCTCGAAGTCCTTCACTTTTCCGCCGCGCCAGATGAGAAAGTTATTGACCTTGACCACTTTCTCCGCGGTCGTCTCGCCGACGATGGCGCCGTTCTCGGCGCGCCAGAACGTCAGGTCTCCCTCCCAGCCTTCCAGCGTCTTTCCATCGAAAATCGGCACGAACCCGGCCGCATCGTCCGGCTCGGTTTCCGGGAAGAGACCGCCACCACGGCCCTGTCCCGCCGGGGCAGGTGGTGCCGGCTGCTGACCAGCGACCGGCCACTGCAACACCGCGAAGCACACGATTGCCGTCGCACACGTCAGCCTTCTCACGCGATCCTCCTTCGTTGTCGCTAGTCGCGGCATCCTACTCCTTGCCGAGATCGGTGTCGACCCGCGCGAGATCGGGCGCGGTCGAACCGGCGCTTGAGTATTCGGGCAGAAGATGGGCCGGCTGAAGCGACAGCGTGCGGAGTCGTGTCGGTCGTGACGGCTACTCGTCCCGGAGCACCGACGCGGGATCGATGCGCGCGGTGCGCACGGCCGGAACCGCGCACGCGACCAGCGCGGCCGTCGCGAGCAGCGCCGCAACCGTGACGAGCGAGACCGGATCGCGCGGGTCCACGCGAAAGAGCAGGGTCGCGAGGCTATGCGACAGCAGCAGAGCGCCGACCATGCCTATGGAGATGCCTGAGCCGACGAGCGTGAGACCGGTGAGGACCACGCCGCCGACCACGCGGCTCGCCTGGGCGCCGAGCGCTCGGCGAATCGCCGTCTCGCGGCGGCGCTGGTTCACGTGATATGCCATGACGCCGTAAATGCCAGTCACGGCCAGCGCCAGCCCGAGGCCCGCGATGAGCGCGAACAGCAGGCTCCGGAGGCGCGGCTCAGTCGTTGACCTCCGCAGCCGCTCGTTCATCGTCGCCGGGTCTCGGAGCGGGAGGTTCGGATCGACAGCCTTCACGGCCTCCCGGATCGCCGGGAGGAGGCGCGAGGGGTCGCCATCCGACTTGACGATGACGTAGGGGGACTGCATCCAGAGGTTCTGCGCGTACGAGACATAGACCGTCGGGTCGGCGCCGCCCCACAAGCCTTTGCCGTATGGAACATCCGCCGCAATACCGACGATTGTCGTCCAGGGCCCCGTCGAATCCCAGTCGCCGGCTTTGAACCGCCGGCCGAGTGCCTGGCCGTCAGGATAGTGCCGGCGCACGAACGCTTCATTGACGATCGCGACTGGAGGCGACGACGTGCGGTCATTCCCCGTGAACGCGCGCCCGCGCAGTACGCCAATGCTCATGACCGAAAAGTAGTCGTGTGAGACGACGTTCCATTCGGCGACGCCACCCTTGCCGGGAGACTCCCGCGGCCCGTCCTCGACCGTGTAGTTGTTCGACATGACCAGAAGGTCGGGCGGGAGCGAAAGCGCAAACGCGACGGACGATACGCCGGGTTCGTTGCGCAGGCGGCTCTCGAGGCTCCCGGCGAAGAGCGCGACGCGATCCTCGTTGTACGACTCGCCCGGCAGGCTGAGACGGAACGTCACGATCCCATCCGGTCGAAAGCCAGGGTCGATCGCCTGCAGCCGCAGCAAGCTCTTGGTCAGCAAGACCGCTCCGCTGAGAACTATGACCGTGAGCGCAATCTCAGCGATGACGAGCGCCTGGCGCGTGCGTCCGTGGAGCGAACCGGCGCTGCCGCCGCGGCCACCGTCGCGGAGCACGTTCACGAGTTGCGACCAGGGCAGCCGCAGAGCCGGCCACGTTCCGGCGGCCAGGCCGGCGCCGACGCCGCATGCCAAAGCGAAGAACACGAGGGCCGCGTCGACGCGGACGTCCTGGAGTCGCGGCACGGCGAGCGTGGCGCTGGCGCCGCCGATCTGCAGCAACGTCCAGGCGAGCCCGAGACCGGCAGCTCCGCCCACCGCGCCCAGGAGCGCAGATTCGGCAAGGAGCTGCCGCGCAAGCCGGCCGCGGCCTGCGCCAAGCGACGCGCGCACCGCGAGCTCGCGCGCTCGCACGGTGCCGCGCGCCAGGAACAGATTCATGACGTTCACGATGGCGATCAGCAGGACGAGCGTCATCGTGCCGAAGAGCAGGAGGAGGGTTCGGCGGACGTCGCCGACGAGCGTCTCCCTGAGCGTCCGAAGGCCATATCGCCACGTCGGCTTGACTGCGTACTTGTCGCGAAGCACTGGAGTGACCGCGGCGGTGAGCTTCGAGGCTGCGGCCTCGGCGGTCACGCCGGGCGCAAGCCGACTGATAGTGTTCAGGTAGAAAGGCCCGCGCCGCGTCGGCTGCCGGACAATCGCCCTCTGCCATACGGCACCGTTCGCGTTGCCCTGGCACGTTGAAGCCCACAGGCATGACGCCGACGATCGTGAACGCCGTGTCCTCGAGCCTGATGCTCCGACCGATCACGTCGGGCGCTCCGCC
Organism: uncultured Acidobacteriota bacterium; assembly: GCA_963797625.1. Lineage (GTDB taxonomy): Bacteria > Acidobacteriota > Vicinamibacteria > Vicinamibacterales > 2-12-FULL-66-21 > DATBJJ01. The sequence continues at coordinate 12,168 of CAWCQI010000026.1, read as the reverse complement.
GTAGCGATCGCGCCACAGCGTTTCACCGATGAGCGCTTCGCGCGCATCGGGCCCCGTCGAGGTCCCCGTCGAAGTCAAAGAGAAGCCCGCGCCGAGGAGAGGCCGGATGCCCAGCACTTGCGGGAGATCGGCCGTGATGACGGCGCCTGTCACGAGCGCCGGACCGTCTGGCGTCGCCATCGTGAACGCATCGTCTTCGGGCACGAAATACGCGCCGACGCTCGCGATGCCGGCACTCTGCTCCTGAAGCGCCAGCAGGTCAGCCGGCGAGAGCGAGGCCGAGAACGAGTTCCACCAGACGCGCGTCATGAAGAGCCGGTCGGCGTCCGGGTAGGGCAGCGGCCGGACGAGGACGGCATTGACGACGCTGAAGACTGCCGTCGTGCCGCCGACGCCAAGCGCCAGCGAGACGACGACGGTGGCAGTGAAGCCGGGATTGCGGCGAGCCATGCGCGCCGAAATGCGGAGATCGGTGACCAGATCCCGGAGGACGTGACCGGTTCGCTCGTCCCGCACCGCCTCTTTCGCGGCCTGCAGGCCGCCGACGCGCAGGGCCGCGCGCCGCAAGGCTTCGCCTGGCGGGACATCGTCGGCCGACTGGCGAGCCACCTCACGCGCCAGATGGTCGCGAAGCTCTTCGTCGAGGTCGCGATCGGCCCGCCCCGGGCGCAGCGCCTCGTGGAGGCGATGTCTCAAACCGCTGAACCAGGACATCGGCGACCTCGCTTACACGGCGTCGAGAATCCGCTTGACCGCGACCGTCGCACGGAGCCACGAGTCGCGCTCGGCCTGGAGCCGCTTGCGGCCGGCGGCGGTCAGCGTGTAGTACCTGGCGCGTCGAGTGTTCTCGGTCGTGCGCCACTCGGCGGCGATCCATCCCTTGCGGAGGAGGCGATGGAGCGCCGGATAGAGCGTGCCGGTCTGGAGTCGGAAGACTCCCTGCGAGAGCGTGTCGATTCGTTCGGCGACACCCCACCCGTGGATCGGCGCGCGCTCCACGGCCTTGAGAATGAGCATGTCGAGCGTGCCCTTGACCACATCGCGGGCGTTGTCGTCGGTCATCGTGCCGTTGTCCAGTTGCTTCGCTACTGTAGATTACATACATGAGGACGTCAAGCACCTCCGTCGCCGTTCCCCTTGCACTTCGACACCACGTCTTGGTATGCTGGTGTCGAAGTAGAAGGGGAGTGACCGTTGCCTGACGTGCCGTTGACCCTCCCGCAAGGGACCCTCGATCTCCTCATCCTCAAGGCGCTCGCCCTCGAGCCGCTCCATGGATGGGCGATCTCCGAACGCCTGCAGCAGTTGTCGTCCGATGCCCTGCAGGTCGGCCAGGGCTCGCTCTATCCGTCGCTGCACCGCCTCGAGCGGCGGGGTCTGCTCAAGCCGCGCTGGCGGACGACCGACGCCAACCGCCGCGCGAAGTACTACGAACTGACCGCGTCGGGGCGCCGGCAACTGGCCGCCGCCACCGAGGATTGGCGCAAGCTGACCGCCGTCGTGGGCGGCGTGCTCGATAGACTAGTGCCACGGATCACACGGATAACAGGTTTATGGATCGCTTCTATAGAGGACCGCCGTGCTGAGCGATCTGTGGTTTCGGATCCGCTCGCTCGTCTTCTCGAAACGGGCCGATGCCGATCTCGACGACGAGCTGCAGTTTCACCTCGACTGCGAGCGAGCCAAGCTCGCGAGCGCGGGACTCGATGAGGCGGAGGCCCGCCGCCGATCGGCCGTGGCCTTCGGCGGAGTGTCGAGCGTCGCCGATGCCTGTCGCGACGCACGCGGCGTCAGCCTGGTCGCCGATCTCTCGCGGGATCTGCGCTACGCCGTGCGCAGCCTGCGCCACACGCCACTCTACGCGCTCACGATCGTCGGGTCGCTCGTGCTCGGCATCGGCGCCAACGTCACAGTATTCACGCTCATGCATGCCGCGCTCTGGCGCGCCATCCCGGTCAGCCATCCGGAAGAAATCGTGCACGTGCGCCGCGCGAATCCCGCGAGGTCCGACGGACGCGAGACGAGCGTGTCCTACACCTTGTACCGAGAGCTGCGCGACGCGGCCGGCTCTTCGGCGCAGGTCGTCGCGAAGGGCACGCCGCGACGGCGCGCCTTCGGCCTGGATCCCGACTCGAAGGAACGCGTGACGGTCGAGACGGTTACCGACGACTTCTTTGGTGTGCTCGGCATCGCGCCAGCCGCAGGCCGTCTGTTCGTCCCGGGCGACGATGGCCCATCAGGCGGCCGCCGCGTCGCGGTCCTCAGCCACCGCTTCTGGACGACGCGATTCAGCGCCGACACCTCGGTTCTCGGGCGCACGATCTATATCGACGAGACCGCGTTCACCGTCGTCGGCATCGCGGCGCGCACCTTCGAAGGCGTCGATGCCGAGCGTCGCGTGCAGGTGTGGTTACCCGTGACGGCTGACGTCATGATCACGCCCGACTGGCTGCAGTCGCACAACTATTACTGGCTGACGTTGATGGCGCGGCTGACGCCTGGTGGGAACCCGCGCGCGCTCGAGGGCGCGCTCGACACGCGCTTCCGCGCGCACCTCGAGAACGTGCTGCTGCCGGACATGCCGGCGCGCGTGCAGGCGATGGTGCGCGACGAGCACCTGCAGCTCCGCCCCGCCGCCGCAGGATTCGCGACGACGGGGCGGCGCTACGAATCGCAGCTCTGGGTGCTCGCGGGGATCGCCGCGTGCGTCTTGCTCATCGCCGGCGCCAATATCGGCAACCTCGTGCGGGCGCGCAATGCCAGACGCCAGGACGAATTTGCGTTACGCCGCGCGCTCGGCGCAAGCGGGCCGCGAATCTTCAGGCAGCTGTTCGTCGAAGGCCTGCTGCTTGCTGTGGCCGGCACCGCCGGCAGTCTCCTCGCGGCGCCATGGATCGGTGGCGGCATCCTCGCGCTCCTTCCCGCGACCGAGCCGCTGGCGTTCGATCTCGCGCCCGACTGGACGGTGTTCGCCGTCGCAGCGCTCCTCGGCATCGCTGCCGCGCTTGTCGCGATCACGATTCCCGCCTGGCGACCCGCCACGATCGCCGCGTCCCACGCGGGTGGGGCGCGTGTCACGCGGCGGCCTGTGATGAGCCGCGTCAGCCGTCGCACTCCAGCTCGCGACGGTCCTCGTCCTGCTCGTCGTTGCCGGCCTCTGCCTGGCGATGCTTCAGGACCTCCGTCGTGTCGATCTCGGCTTCGACGCCGACTCGGTGGCGACCGTCGAGCTCTCCTTTCCCAAGCGCGTGCCGCCCGCGGAAGTCGCTTCAACCCTCGAGCGCATCCGACAGCGTCTCGCGGAGACCGACGGCATCGAGTCGACGAGCTACGCGTTCCCTTCGGTCTACGACCTCGGCGGTACGTCGATGGGCATCGCGCCGGTTGGCTATTCACCCGCGCCCGGCGAAGACATCGGTGCCGGGACGATTGTCGTGGGGCCTGGCTTTTTTGCGACGCTCGGGATCGCGCTGCGCGAAGGCAGGGACTTCGAGCAGCCCGACATGCGCGATGGGGAGTCCGTGGTGGTCGTGAACGAGACGTTTGCTCGGAGGTACTTCAAGAGCCGGAGCGCGCTCGGCGAGTCGGTGCGCCTGCCCGCGATGCCCACGCCGAAGGTCAGCAGGATCGTCGGCGTGGTGGCCGATGTCCGCCACTACGGTGTGCGCAGCCAACCGTGGCCGATGGTCTATCAGCCAGGGGGCTCGTCTGGCGCACATCTCCTCGTGCGCGGCCGCGACCAGGCCGCGACCAGCGCTGCCATCCGGGCGTCCGCAGAATCCGTCGGAGCTCCTGCGCAGATAGAGTCGATTCGCCCGCTTCACGACGTTGTTGCCGCGATGGTCAGCCGCGAGCGGCTGCTCGCCGTTCTCTCCTCCGGCGTGGCGATCGTCGCGCTGTCGCTTGCGGTGCTCGGTCTGTACGGCGTCGTCGCCTACGGTGTCGCGTGCCGGCGTTCGGAAATCGCCATCCGGCTTGCGCTCGGCGCCAGGCGCCTGGACGTTCAACGGCTCGTGATGCGTGACACGCTGACGATCGTCGCGTTCGGCGTGATCTGCGGCGTTGCCGGTGCTGTCGCGGCAGCTGGAGTCCTCGCCCGTCTGGTGCCGGCCTCGCCTGCGCTCAGCGGACCACTCCTGGCGCGCGCTGCGCTCGGGCTTGCCGTGATCGCGCTCGTCGCGAGCTGGATTCCCTCGTGGCGGGCGTCGCACGCGGATCCCGCCGCGACACTACGCAGCGAATAGTGCTCGTTGTATGCTTCTCCCGTTCGCGGGCGCCCAAGTCCGTGCCCGCCGGAGGGAAGCGGACAATGAAAGCATCCATCGGCGCGCTCGTTCTCGCAGCCGTCGCTCTCGCGGTTCCGTCGACGCTGCCGATCGGCGCGCAGTCTGGCTCAGGTACGGCAAAGCCTGCCGCGCCGTCGACGGAGTGGCCGACCTACGGTCACGATCCGGGCGGGATGCGGTTCTCGCCGCTCAAGCAAATCACTCCGGCCAATGTCGGTCAGTTACAGGTGGCATGGACCTACCACATGCGGCCCGCAACACCGGCGACGCCGCCGGCGCCGGACGCCGACGCGCCAGCTGCGGCGGCGGGACGTGGTCGTGGACGCGGCCGCGGTGGATCCGGCTTTGCCTCGAGCGAGACCACGCCGATCGTCGTCGACGGCATCATGTACATCGAGTACGCCGTACAACCGTGTCGTGGCGCTCGATCCGACCACCGGCAAGGAGGTCTGGGTATTTCAGCTCCCCGCGGGCAATCCCTTCGACGCGCGGGGTCGAGTACTGGGCTGGCGACGCGCAGACGCCGCCGCAGATTGTCTTCGGCTCGAGCAACGCCCGGCTCTATTCGCTCGACGCCAAGACGGGCCTCCCCAACGAGAAGTTCGGCGACCGCGGCAGCATCGATCTGAATACGCCCGAGATCCTTCAGGGCCTGCCCGGCAGTAACTCCTTGAGCTCGCCGCCGCTGATGTACAAGAACCTGATCATCACTGGCGGCCGCACGCAGGAGAACCCGCCGCAGGGACCGGCGGGCGACGTGCGCGCGTGGGACATCCACACCGGCAAACTCGTCTGGACGTTCCGCTCGGTTCCTCGCGCGGGCGAGAAATTCAACGATACCTGGGCGGGCGACAGCTGGAAGAATCGCTCGGGCGTCAACGTCTGGGGATTCTTCACCGTCGACGTCCAGCGCGGCATCGTCTACATGCCCTTCGGTGCGCCTTCGGTCGATCAGTACGGCGGCGACCGTGCCGGCGACAACCTCTTCGGCACGAGCATCGTTGCCGCGGATGCGAACACCGGCAAATACCTCTGGCACTTCCAAATCGTGCATCACGACATCTGGGACGCCGACCTCTCAGCCGCGCCGGCCCTCATCGACGTGAAGCAGGGCGGCAAGACGATTCCGGCCGTCGCGGTGATCAACAAGCCGGGATTGCTGTTCCTGTTCGACCGCGTGACGGGGAAGCCGATCTACGGGGTCGAGGAACGGCCGGTGCCGCCGAGTGAGGTGCCGCTCGAGCGAGCCGCGAAGACCCAACCCTTCCCGCTCAAACCTCCGCCGCTCTCGCGCATGACGATGACGCCTGCGGATGTGGCAACCGTGACGCCCGAGCTCGAGGCGGCGTGCCGGAAGCTCATGGAGGGTCTGCAACTGGGCGGTCCCTACCTCCCGCAGGGATACAAACGCCTGCGCGTGCAATTTCCTGGCAATCACGGCGGCGTCAACTGGGGCGGCACGTCATTCAATCCCGAGCTGGGCTACCTGTTCGTCAACACGAACGAGCTCGGGCAGCTGGCTGGCGTCACGGATCGCGATGCAGCTGCGACCGGTTCGGCGCAGGGCGCCGGTCAAGGCAACCGCGTTCATCCAGACGGTCCGTATGTGGGGATTCCCGGCGGCGGACGCTTCAAGGACGAGGCGTCGAACATGATGTGTCAGCAGCCGCCGTGGGGTCAGTTGACGGCGGTAAACGTTCACACCGGCGAGTTCGCCTGGCAAGTGCCGCTCGGCATCACCGAGAGCCTGCCGCCAGAGAAGCAGAAGACCGGCCGGCCGGGAAACGGCGGGCCGATCGCGACCGCGGGAGGACTCGTGTTCGTCGCGGCGACCGATGACGCGCGGTTCCGCGCCTTCGACGCGAAGACCGGCAAGGAGCTCTGGACGGTCAAGCTTGGCGGCGCCGCCAATGCGACTCCGAGCACCTATCTCGGCAAGGATGGCAAGCAGTACGTCGTCATCACCTCGGCCGGCGGCGGGTTTTTCGGCGCGCCGCTGACCGACGACAGCATCATGGCGTTTGCAGTCCCTGGTGCGAAGTGAATGATGTAAGCTAAGGCTCATTCCTCTCGACGCTCGCTGGATGGCGATGTAGCTCCAGGGCGCGCTCGTTTACGAAATCGAACGGCGGCTGTCACCGCAATGTTACGACGGCCTTTCACACTCGCCCCGTGCGGTACAGCGGGAACCCAACCCCCCGCACGGCGGAATCGTCCCTCCTCTAGCTGCTTATGAGAGCCTTGCGATGTCCAAAAAACATTTACTCCTCGTTCTGACACTGACGATTGCGTGCGGGCTGCAGCCGTCGGCTGCGCTCGCTCAACAGGAAACGGCAACCATCACCGGCACGGTCAGGGACGCGTCGGGCGCGGTTGTGCCTGGCGCCGCGGTCACCGTCACGAACATTCGGACGAACATTGCCACGCGCACGCAGTCCGGCGACGATGGCGGCTACGTGATCCCCAGCTTACGGCCGGGCGACTACACCCTCACCGTCGAGAACGCCGGTTTTCAGAAGATGGTGCGCACCGGGATCACGCTGCAGGTGGCCCAGGTCGCGCGCGTAGACATCGCGCTGCAGGCCGGCCAGATTACCGAAGCCGTGGAAGTGGTCGGCGGGACGCCGCTGCTCGACACGATGACGTCGTCGCGCGGCTCGGTCATCGGCGAGAAGCAGATCGTCGAGCTGCCGCTGAACGGCCGCGATTACAACCAGCTCGCGCTGCTCTCGCCAGGCGTCCTCTCGGGCACGCCGCGGCTGGCCAGCGTGAACTTCAAGGGTGTGCTCAATGTGAACGGAAATCGCACCTTCAATAACGTCTTCCTGCTTGATGGCGTCGACAATATTTCCTACTCGAACTCGTTTCGCGGCGAGAACGTCCAGCTGGTGCAGCCCTCGATCGAGGCGCTGCAGGAATTCAAGATTCAGACCAATGCTTACTCGGCTGAATTCGGCCGCAGCTCCGGCGCGGTCGTCAACGCGACGATCAAGTCAGGAACCAATACGATTCGGGGAAGCGTCTACGAGTTTCTTCGCGATGACAATCTCGACGCGAACAATTTCTTCTCGAACGCGCTCGGCGCACCGAAGCCGAAGCGCGACCGCAATCAATTCGGCGGGGCTGCCGGCGGTCCGATAGTGAAGAACCGAACGTTCTGGTTCGCGGACTACGAAGGCCTGCGCGATCAAGAAGGCGTTCCGCGCGTGCGTCAGGTGCCGACGGCGGCGGAGAAGGCGGGCCTCTTCGCCACCGCGGTCGTCGATCCGTTTGCGGCCGGGCGTCCAGAGTTCAGTCGCAATGCGCTGGGGCTGTGGCAGATTCCACGCGACCGTTGGGATCCTGTCGGGGCGGCGATCGTCGCGTTGATCCCCGATCCGAACGTCGCGGGCTCGACCATCTACGCCTCGACGCCGGTGACCGATACGCGGCAGGACCAGTTCGATGTCCGCATCGACCACCAGATCGGGCAGGCCCTCACGCTGTTCGGGCGCTACAGCTTCGTCGATACGCTGACGTTCCGGCCGTCCCCGCTGCCAGGCCTCGGCGAAGGCTCGTTCAACGACGCGTTCGGGTCGAACGACAATCGGTCGCAGGGCCTGGCGATCGGCTTGACGTGGATCGCTTCGCCGACGCTGGTCGGGGACTTTCGCTTCGGTTACGCGCAGGGAGACTACTACACGTATCCGCCAAATTTCGGCATCGATGGCGCGGCCGAGATCGGCTTGCGGGGAGTGCCAAACGATCCGTCAATCGTCGGCGGCGTGCCCAAGGTGAACATCCAGGGCTTCGACGCGGTTGGACGGCACACCTCGACGCCGCAGTTCCAGACACCGCGATCCTGGAATCCGCGCGCGACCTTCAGCCTGACCCGCGGCGCGCATTTCATCAAGTTTGGAGGGGAGTTTCTCAACGTTCAGACCCGCATCAACGATTTGAACGCCACGATCGGCCGGATGAACTTCGAGAACCGGTTCACCAACAGGGCGGTCGGCGATCTGCTGCTCGGTCTGCCATCGCAGCTCGCGCTCACGAGCTATACCGTCATGGACCAGGGGCAGAACATGCAGTTCTACTTCGTCCAGGACGACTACCGAGTCACGTCCAAGCTGACCGCCAACCTCGGTCTCCGCTACGAGTACGCCAATCCGCCGATCGAACGAGACAACCAGTTTGCGAACTTCGATCCCGCGACTGGAACCATGGTGTTTGCCACGGACGGCGGCGTTTACGAGCGGGCGCTGATCCATCCCGATCGGAATAATTTTGCGCCGCGCATCGGCTTTGCGTACACGCCGGTAGACAAATGGGTCGTTCGCGCTGGCTACGGCGTGTTCTACACGCACACGGTGCGTCAGGGCCGCGAAGGCCTGCTCGGTTTCAATCCACCCTATCTCGTGGACAATCTCCTGCAGACGGGCGTGACCGGGGCCGCAGCTGTCGCCTCCGCAGCGCCGTTTCAGCTGGTCAACGGATACCCGTCCGGCCTGCTCGATCCCAACACGCTCTCGCCAACCGTCGGGCGCCGAGGCCAGGACCTCAACCAGCGGACGCCTTACATCCAGCAGTACAACGTCGGCGTGCAGTACGAGCTGATGGAAGACCTCGTGCTCGACGTCGCCTATGTCGGCAACAAGGGCACCAAGTTGCCCGGATTCCGCAACCTCAATCAGCGCGCGGTCATCACCAACCCGGATGGCTCGCAGTCCGCCGGCGCGCGTCCGTACCCGGCCTTTGGCGACATTCAGTGGATGGAGAACCGTGTCACCTCGACCTACAAGTCGCTCCAGATGCAGCTCGAGAAGCGCTTTACGGACGGATTCACTGCAACCGTGAGCTATACGCTCGGTGAGGCGCTGAGCGGCGCGCCCGATCACATCTCGACGAGCGGTGGCGGCGCCGGTATTGACACCGGGGTGTTCCGCGAGCCGCAGGATGGCAATAACCTCCGCGCCGAGATCGGACCGTCCGAGTTCGATGTGAGGCACCGCTTCGTGGCCAGCTACGTCTGGGAATTGCCGTTCGGACGCGGCCGCCGTTTCGGCAGTGACTGGAACCGGGCGGTGGACCTGGTGTTTGGCGGGTGGCAGATATCGGGGATCAACGTGCTTCAGAGTGGCTTGGCGCTGACGGCGACGCTCGGCGGATCGACCGTGCTCAATTTAGGAGGCGAGCGCCGCGCCCGTCCCAATCTGGTCGGCGATCCGGAGCTCCCCGAGTCGGAGCGCACGCTTGCCCGCTGGTTCAACACCGACGCGTTTGCGGCATTCAGTCCGTCGCCTCAGGCGTTCGGCAACGCCGGCGTAGGTATCATGCGTGGACCAGGGGTGGTCAACTTCGATTTCACGTTTGCCAAGAACTTCCACGTGTCGGACCAGCGCTACGTCCAGTTTCGGACCGAGCTCTTCAACGCCTTCAATCATCCCAACTTCGGACCGCCGAACATCGCCAGGGACTCCAGTGGTTTCGGCCAGATTCTCACGGCGTCGAGCGCGAGAATCATCCAGTTCGGTCTGAAGTTCTATTTCTGATCGACTGCTGTCGCGATCATGACGTGGACGCCATCTCTCGCAACCTCCAGCGCGATCGCCGTCATGTGCGTGGCCGTGGCAGTCGTGCCGACACGGCAGGAGCGCGAGCCGGCCGCGGAACGCGCCAAAACGGGTGAGGCCGTCGCCGGCCGCGTTAGCCCCCGCTCGCTCGACGACTTCCGGCTGCCCCCGAAATCGATGTTCGATGCATCGATGCCGCGGTACCCGAACGCCTGGTTCTATGTCGACGCGTCGCTGGCGTCGTCGTACGAAGCGGCCGTCAAGCTCGTGACCGATCGTCTGCGGGCGGCGATGCGGCTCCGCGAGTCGTTTCCTCCTTTTAGCAATCCCGAAGGGTGCGACTTCGAGGCGGGGCTCGAGCACTTGCAGCCATGGCTGGACAGAGCAGCGCCCCGCCTCCAGCACGCGCACGCGTTTCACATGCGCTACTACTATTCAGCGCTCGCACGACAGAAGTCCGCGGAGGTCGAGCTCAAGACGGCGTCGGGCAACCGAGTGTTCTATCGCTTTGCAGCAAGCGCGCACTACGAAGTCGAGCATTACAACCCGAATCACGCCGACGTCGAAAGCTGTCCAATCTGCGGGCGCACAGGCGCCTATCGCGAGCTGACGGGGAATCTGGTCGAGATGGTGCACGATCCGCTCGGCCTGGAACTGTTGACGACGGGAAAGATTCGCGGCGATGCCGTGCGGTTCGAAGATCAGGCGCAGGCGTTGGTCGGTTCAGTCGCGGGACTCGAGGCACTGAACGTTGAGCCGCACATCTTTGACGGTCTGACCGCCGATCGGAACACCCTCAAGATCGGCGTGGTTGTCATCACCGCTGCGGCGAGGTGAATGCCTCGGCGATCGGCCGCGCTATTCGGCTTTCAGCGCTACGACGGGGTCCACGGCCGCGGCCCGGCGCGCCGGCAGGTAACTGGCGACGACCGTCGCCGCGACGAGCAGCATCGGGACCACGACGTAGGTCATCGGGTCGAGCGCGCTGATGCCGAAGAGCAGCGACGACATCAGGCGCGTCAGCCCTGCGGCACCCACCGCGCCGATCGCCATGCCACCGACCGTCAGCTTCAGCGCGTTTCGCACGAACATCCGCTTCATCTCGCCACCCTGCGCTCCAAGCGCGAGTCGAATGCCGATCTCGCGGGTTCGTTGCGAGACGGCATACGCGATGACCCCGTAGATGCCGATGACGCCGAGCGCAAGCGCCATCGTTCCAGCAATCGCCAGCATCACGAGCGTGAACGACGTCCGCGCCATCGACTGGTCGTAGGTGTCCTGCAGCGTGCGTTCCGACGCCACCGACAGGCTGCCATGGGCGGACCACACGGCCTGGCGCACCTGGCTCATCAGGCGCTCGCTGCCGGCCTGCGGGCTTCGAATCGCAAACGTCACGATGCGGTCGACGGTGATCCGGCCGAAGGAGTTCTGCTTGAGCGCTGGCCAGTAAACAGTCGTCGGTGCCGGCGCGCTGACGCCGTTGTCGAAAACGTCCTCGACGACGCCAATCACCTCGCGCCAGGGCGAGACATCAATCGTGCGGATCCGCGAGCCGATGGCAGCCTCTGCCGAGCCCCAAAGCTCGCGAGCGAGATTCTCCGAGACCATCAGGACCGGGCGATGATCGTAGAGGTCGCTCCAGGTGAAGTCGCGGCCCGACACCAGTCGAGTGCCCGACGTTTCGAAAAAGCGAGGAGAGACCGACTTGAAGAATCGGAGGGGCGGGACCTCGTCCTTCGAGTACGTCCTGCCTTCGACATGGACGGCGTCCCAGTCGGGCGTGCGTGTGTCCATCGGCATGACGGTCGCGAAGGCTACGGACGTGACGCCCGGAATGGCTGCGATCCTGTCGACGATATCGCTCTGCAGGCGCGCGACACGATTGGGCTCGGGAACGAGTGACGCCGGCACGGAGATCTGCACGGTCTGGATCTGGTCAGGGTGCGTGAAGCCGGCTCGACCGCGCGCAGCGCCTGGAACGTCCGCATCATCAGCCCCGATCCAACGAGCAGCATGAGTGCCAAGGCGACCTGAGCGACGACCAGGAGGTTGCGCGCCCGGTAACGGTGCCGGCTGTCGGTCGAGGTTCGGCTGTGCTCGTGAAGGACTAGGGAGATGTGCGAACCGGCGACCTCCATGCTGGCATCAGGCCAAAGAGCAATCCTGAAAGGAGCGACACCGCTAGCGTGAATCCCAGAGCGCGCGTGTCGATGGCGATTTCGTTCAGACGTGGCAAGGTGACCGGACCGGCCGACACGAGGAAGTGCAGCCCGATGCGGGCCAGGACCAGACCGATGAGGCCGCCGGTGACGCCAAGGAGCGCGCTCTCG
>CAWCQI010000025.1:0-239103 GCA_963797625.1 uncultured Acidobacteriota bacterium | reverse complement strand
TTTATCATTGAGGCCTGAGGGCCGCCGACGGTAGGGCGCCGCCCGTATAATCGGTGGCCATGCCCGACAACATTCGGCGCCCGCAGCTGCTTGCGATCCTTTCTGTCCTGGCATTGCTGCTCGTCGACGGCTTTGCCGGCGCGCAGCCGGTCACGCGCGAGCCGCTCCAGGTCATGTCCTTCAACATCCGTTATGGTACCGCGAAGGACGGCGACAACCACTGGTCGGCGCGCCGCGAGATGCTGTTCGACGTGATCCGCGAGCGCGACGCCGATCTCGTCGGGCTCCAGGAAGCGCTGGCGTTTCAGATCGACGAGATCCAGGCCGCGGTGCCGGGCTATGCGGTCGTCGGCGTCGGCCGGGACGATGGCGGCAGGGCCGGGGAGTTGTCGGCGATTCTCTTCAAGGTGGGGCGGTTTCGCGTCGCAGACGCCGGCACGTTCTGGTTCTCGGACACGCCCGAGGTGCCGGCGTCGAAATCCTGGGGCAACAACATCACCCGGATCTGCACGTGGGCGAGGCTCATCGATCGCGACGGCCGCGGCTTCTATCATTTCAACCTGCACCTCGATCACGAGTCGCAACCGTCGCGAGACCGCAGCACGGCCCTCCTCCGGCAGCGCATCGAGGCGCGGGCGTTTCTGACCGATCCGGTCGTCGTAACCGGCGATTTCAATGTCGGCGAGCGTAACCCCGCGTTGGCGGCACTCGTCTCGAAAGGGAACCCGGCCTCGCCATTCGTCGACACGTATCGCGTCCTGCACCCCGACGAAACAGTAGTCGGCACGTTCACCGGCTTCAAGATCGGCAACACGGCCGGCGAAAAGATCGACTACGTGCTAGTTCAGCCGGGCGCGGAGGTGATCAGCGCTGAGATCATTCGCGCGAGCCGGAACGATCGGTATCCGTCGGATCACTTTCCGGTCGCGGCGACGATCCGGCTGCCCGTGAAGTGATGCGCTACCAGTTGTGCGGTCTGTTGCGCCTGCCCCGCGTTGCCGGGCGACCGCCCCGGCGATGGTACTGGTCGCCCGAGGGAGAGTCGGGCACACCCCGTTACAGCTGCTTCTAGTAGACAGGCTACTGAAACACTAGTAGGCTGTCTCCTAGGATGCCGAAAGACAACCGACTTCCACTACTGCCTGGAACGCTGGAGATGCTTGTGCTCCAGAGCCTCGTCTTTGGTTCCCGGCATGGCCACGGGATCGCCACCACCATCCAATGCACGTCGGACGAGCTTCTGCTCGTGGACCATGGTTCGCTGTATCCGGCCCTCCAGCGGCTGGAACGAGCGGGGCTGATCACGTCCGCGTGGGGCATTTCCGACAACAACCGCCGCGCGCGCTTCTACAAGCTCACGCGGGCAGGGCGGAAGAAGTTAGTGGCCGAGACCGGCAAGTGGGAGCAACTCGTGCGGGCAGTCAAGGGTGTCTTGCAGGCACGGCCCGAGGAGGAACAGCCATGAAGTGGTTCGGCCGAGGGGATCGCGACTACCGCGAAGAGCTGGACGCACATCTTGAAATGGAGGTCCGGGAGAACCTCGATCGCGGGATGTCTCCTCAGGAAGCGAGGCAGGCAGCCCTCAGGACATTCGGGAATGCCCTGGCGGTCCGGCAGCAGCTCGCCGAGGCGCGCCCACTTCATTTCTGGCAAACATTGTCGCAGGATGTCCGGTACGGGGCGCGGCTGCTCAAGCGCAGTCCGGGTCTTACTGCAACCATTGTCTTCACGCTTGCCGTGGGCATCGGAGCCAATGCGGCCATCTTCAGCCTGGTCGAGGCGGTGCTGCTACGGATGCTGCCCGTCCGCGAGCCGCAGTCGCTGGTCATCGTACGCGCGCTGAGCCGTCAGGGCGCTCGGGATTCGTTCTCGCACACCGACTATGAGTGGCTGAGAGATCACAACCGGGCGTTCTCCGCGATGTCCGCTTCGGCCGTGTGGAAAATGAGCCTCGACGCCGGCGGCCGCAAGGAGCGCGTCACCGCCGAACTCGTCTCGGGGAACTACTTCACGCTACTCGGCGTGGAACCGGCGGCGGGCCGCATGATCACCGTCGACGATGACCACCAGGGCCGCCTGATCGCTGTCCTCAGCCATGCATTCTGGCAACGCTCGTTTGCCGGACGCGACGATGCACTTGGCAGGAGTCTGCGTCTGGACGGAGCCTCGCTGACAATCGTCGGCGTTGCGCCGCAGGGATTCGAAGGAGAGTTCGCCGGCAGCCCTCCCGATTTCTGGTTACCGCTCGGCGTCCAGCCGGCCTTCTCCGGCGCCGGCGGTTCGACTCTCCATACCCGGAACGTGAGCTGGCTGGACGTCATGGCCCGGCTCCGCCCAGGTGTGACAGCCGCACAAGCACGGGCGAGCATGCAGCCCCTCCTCGAATCACTACGCGCCGATCTGCGCGTGGACTCGCAGAATGATTACCTGGGCGCGATTACGATCGAGCCGGGAGGCGGCGGCCTCTCCAGTCTGCGCGACTACTACGCACAGCCGCTACGCGTGCTGATGGCGCTGGTGGCGGTCGTGTTGCTGATTGCGTGCGCCAATGTCGCGAACCTCCTGATGGCCCGGTCGGCCGCGCGGCGGCGAGAATTCGCGGTCAGGCTCGCGATCGGTGCCGGCCGGGCCCGAGTGGTGCGGCAACTTCTGACGGAGTCCTTTCTGCTGGTGGCGATGGCATCGGTCGCAGGCTTGGCGCTGGCCGACGGTATCGTGCGGATGCTGCTCGCCGTCTCGGAGGTCCAAGGCCTGGAGGTGCACTTGAACCTATCGGTGCTCGCATTCACGGTCGCCATATCTTCGGCGGCGGCGGTGGCGTTTGGATTGTTACCCGCGCTGCAATGCAACCGCATCGATCCCTGGCCGACGCTGAAAGATGGAATCACTTCGGCTGGCATTGGGACGCGGTTCAGTGCGTCCCGCCTCCTGGTCGTCACGCAGACGGCGCTCTCGGTCGTGCTGGTCATTGCCTCAGGCCTGCTCCTCCGAACGTTTCTGAATCTCAAGGCGATTGATCCCGGATTCGATGAACAGGTCCTGGAAGCGAACCTCGACACGTCGTTGGTATCCGGAAACGGAGTCGCCCTGGGGAACGCGCTTCTCGAACGATTGTCCGCCGTACCGGGCGTGGAACGGGCGAGTTTCTCTCAGTTCGGCTTCGGTCGGGGCGCCTCCCGCATTTGCTGCATCTCCCTGGAGGGATACGTACCTCACGAGAATGAAGACAAGAGCGTTCGCGTCCAGCCTGTCAGCGCCGAGTACTTCCGCTCATTGAGCATCCCGCTGATCGCCGGCCGTCCGTTCGCCGACGCAGACCGGAACGGAGCGCCCCGGGTGGCGATCATCAATGAGACGATGGCGCGCCATTACTTTCGCGGCACCGACCCGGTGGGAAAACGATTCGCCTGGTGGCATACCGCTCCTAAGGACGTCGAGATCGTCGGCGTGGTCAGGGATGCCAAGTACGACAACCTCAGGCAGGATTCCCCGCGGCTGGTATACCTTCCGGCCCTGCAGCAGGGCTCTGGTCCGAACTTCGTGCAGATTCGAGCGAAGACGGACCGTGAGCGCCAAGTTGCAACCCTCGTCCAGGATTTCCGGGCGGCGATCCGCACGGTCGGTCCAGATATTCGGATCGTCTCGCTCGAGCCCCTGTCGGCTGCGGTGAACCGGACATTGGCGCCTGAGCGGCTGGTGAGCTGGCTGTCGATGGGATTTGGGATCGTGGCGATCCTGTTGACGTCAGTCGGCCTCTACGGACTCCTGTCGTATAACGTCGTCCGGAAAACTAGAGAGTTCGGCATTCGCATGGCATTGGGAGCGAGACGGCTGACCATCCTGCGAATGGTGATGACAGAAGCGGTGCTCCTGGTGAGTATCGGTCTGATGGTGGGCCTTGCGGCGGCACTGTCGTTCGGCAATCTGGCGGCGAAGCTGCTGTTTGGAGTCCAGCCGCGAGACACGATGACATTCACGTCGGCCACAGTGATTCTCATTCTGGTGACGATTGCTGCGGGCTATATTCCCGCGCGTCGCGCCACGAGAGTCGAGCCTGCAATCGCGCTGAGAAACGGATAGCGGGCGATGTTCGCAGTCACGCCTGCGTAGACAGGGGCGCTCCAGGATGATCCTGTAAGCTAAAGTCGCAGATGGAAGGACGGATGGACAAGCCGCGCATCTTCCTGGGCTCGTCAGGAAAACAGGAGAAGCTGCTGCGGGGGCTGACCCGCGGTCTCGAGGACGTCGCGCACGTGGAACCGTGGACGACCTCCTTCAATCCTGGGACCACCACCCTGGAGCGCCTCCTCGAGCTCGCGCATGAGGTCGACTTCGCCGCGTTCGCGTTTGCTCAGGACGACTGGACGACAACCAGCCTGCCCGCATCCCCTCCCACGGGATCCGGTCAGGCGTCTCCGCGAGACAATGTCGTCTTCGAAGCCGGCCTTTTCGGTGGAGTCCTCGGAATGCGCCGAACCTTCATCCTCCATGCGAGCGGCTCGAAGCTTCCGAGCGATCTCCTCGGGCTCACGAGCGTACGCTACGGCGATGCGACGAAGCCTTCCGAGATGAGAGTCATCAACGAGAAGCTTCGAAAGGCGATCGAGAACGAGGGGCGCGTCGCACGCATCGAAGGCCTGTGGTGGCAGTTCTCCCTGACGGAGCGCAGCCCTCTCGAGCCTTCCGCCGTGAGCCTCATTCGAATCTGGCGAGACCGCGACGGCGCGCTGGAGCTGGCTGGCCGCTCATGGCAAGAGGATGGCAGGCTGTCAGCGAGATACTGGTGCGAAGCGTCGAAGGAGAGGAAGGAGCCTTCGGGCATCTTCTATTATTGGAAGGGGGAACGGCCTCGGGATTCGAACGCACCACAGCTGGACGGGACGGGAGAAATCCTGCTGGAGTCCGCCGATCGCGCGTCCGGATACTGGACGACTCGTTCGGACACTCCCGAGAGCGTGAAGGCGCGGACGGCCGGTGTTTTCTGGCGCGCCGCTCCTGAGGACATGAGCACCCTGGACGGAGGCGACGATCGGCAACGCGCCGAGTTGATCGCAGAGCGGCTGAGGCAGTGGAAGTCGATCACGAACGCCTGAGATGAACGCATGGGAAGTGCTTCGCGGCAGGCCTGCGCGCCAGAGCCGACTCCCCTCAGTGAACTCCGCGCGCTCTGCGGTGTAAGGCTCTTGAACTGAGGGAGTCGAGTTTCAAAACCGTACCCGCGCAGCCGATACTCCCGATAGTCCATGCTCAGAGCAGTAATGTGGTTGATCACGTCGAGCGCCGTTCTCGGTACCGGGTCCGTCAGGGCGGCTTCACAAATTGCCCAGACGACCGTGCGGATCGAAGTGCGGGCGGAGTCGGCACCCGTCGAGGGCGCCATCGTCAGCTCCGGCGGCCGTTCATCGACGACCGACGCCGGCGGCGTCGTGACCTGGACGATGGCGCCAGGGCCGGTGCAGATCGGTGTGGTGAAAGAGGGGTTCCTGCCGGCGACCGTCGATGTCACCGTGACCGGCGTCCACTTTCCGATCGTCGTCGATCTGACCGTGCAGCCTGGGCTCGAAGAGGAAGTCATCGTCGTCGCGACGACACGCACCGGGCGCCGGCTCGATGATCAACCGACGCGTGTCGAGGTGCTGGGCCGCGAAGAAATCGAAGAGAAGATGCTGATGACTCCGGGCGACATCGTGATGATGTTGAACGAAATGGGCGGGCTTCGGGTTCAGACGACGTCGCCGTCGCTTGGAGCGGCCAGCGTTCGGGTCCAGGGCATGAAGGGCCGCTACACGCGCTTCCTGAGCGACGGGTTGCCGCTCTTCGGGCAGCAGGTTGGCGGCCTGGGGATGCTGCAGATCCCGCCGATGGATCTCGGCCAGGTCGAAGTGATCAAGGGAACGGCCTCGGCGCTCTATGGCGCCGGCGCGATGGGCGGCGTCGTCAATCTTCTGACGAGGCGTCCCGGACCCGAGGCGACAAGAGAGTTCCTCTTCAACCAGTCAACCCTTGGCGCCACCGATGCGGTTTCGTACCTCGCATCTCCGATTGGCCGTGGCTGGAGCGCGTCCCTGATTGGCGGTGGCCACTGGCAAATCGAGAACGATCGCGACGGCGACGAGTGGGCGGACCTCGCTGGCTACGCTCGCGGTGTCCTGCGGCCACGGTTCTTCTGGGACGGCGGCAACGGACGGTCCGCGTTCCTGACCGCCGGCGTCACTTACGAGGACCGCGACGGTGGGACGATGCCAGGCGGAGTGCTGGCTGCGACCGGTCAACCGTACATCGAGGCGCTGGAAACGCGCCGCTACGACGTCGGCGGAACCGTTCAGACGCTCCTCGAGGATCGCTTTGTCGTGACGGCGCGTGCCGCGGCCGCGTGGCAGCACCACGATCATCAGTTTGGTGACGTCCTCGAACGTGACCATCACAACACGCTCTTCAGCGAGGTTGCGGCACGAGGCGCCGGCCGGCGGCACACCTGGGTCGCCGGGCTCGCTTACGAACGCGACGACTACGATCCGATCGACGTGCGGCGGTTTCGCTACACCTACGATGTGCCCGGCGTGTTCGCACAGGATGATATCGACCTCGCCTCCTGGTTGGTCGTGTCGGCCGGTGGCCGAGTCGATTTCCACAACGAGTACGGAACATTTTTCAGTCCGAGGCTGGCGGCACTGTTCCGCGCTCCCGGCTGGACCAGCCGCGTCTCGGTTGGCCGGGGATTCTTTGCGTCGACGCCGCTGACCGAAGAGACCGAAGCCGCCGGCCTCACCCGGCTGAGCATTGTTCGGCCCCTCCAGGCCGAGCGCGGGACCAGCGCGTCAGTCGATCTGACGAGGACCGTCGGCGCGGGTTCGTTCACCGCGACTGTATTTGGTTCTCGCATCGCTCATCCGGTCGCGGTCGATCGCGACAACGCCTACGTGCTCTTCAACCAGCGTGAGGCGGCCACCAACGCGGGGCTGGAGCTTCTCGCGACCCTGCATCATGGGCCGTTTGGCGCGACTGTCAGCTACGCCTACGTTCAGTCGCGTGAACAACACGGCGACACTCGAGAAGACACGCCGTTGACACCGCGGCACAGCGCAGGTCTCGTCGGCATGTGGGAGGCGGAAGACACTGGACGCGTTGGCGTCGAGGTGTACTACACGGGGACGCAACGCCTGGAAGTGAATCCGTATCGTTCGGAATCAATACCTTACGTGATAGTGGGGTTTCTTGCCGAGCGGCGGATCGGCCGCTTCCGTCTGTTCATCAACGCGGAGAACATCACCAACGTCCGTCAGACGCATTGGGATTCTCTGCTTCGTCCGACGCAGGGCGTCGACGGCCGGTGGACCGTCGACGCATGGGCGCCGCTCGACGGCCGCGTGTTCAACGGCGGGGTGAGGATGGATTTCTGACGCTGGCTCACTGAACCTCGATCACCTCGGTCCTGGTTACCCCACCAGGCGATCCAGCGTTCGCGCGGCGCGCGAGCACCCGTGACCTCCACCCCAACGCGCACGAAACGCGCGTCGGGGACCCCGGGTCGTGCCGGGACGGGCCCCGGGCGGTGCCCGCCACTGCAGTGATTCAGAGGGCTACTTCTCCTACTTGCCAGCCGGCGCGTCTGCGGTCGAGAGCACCGTCATCTGCGCGGCCGGCGTGGTGTCGGCTGTGGCCTTCCGGTCGGTCACCATCAACGTTGTGCCCGGTGTCAGCACGTCGAAGACCTTCGAGGAGAACGCCACCGGCAAGCGGACGCGATCGACGATGTCGTGCTTGAGGAGCTCGCTGTTTTCTGTTGGCAGTGAGACGACCATCCACCGCGGCATCGGCCGACCGGGAACGAACGTGTTGGGAATCGTCGATTCGCCCTCGAGCATCACGAACACGCCGGCCGCCAGCGGGCGCTCCGGGTTCTGAACGGTCATCGCGCTCCGTCCAATCAGGACACCGTTGCGGTAGACGTAGACCGTCCGATCGCCGCCGCTCATCAGGATGCTGAGCGGTCCGTCGCTCGCTTTCTCAGGCTGCCAGTCGAATCCTCCGGCAGGTTCGGGCAACGCGGCCGCGGTCGCGCTCTTCTCGAGGTTCGCGGACGCCAGCACCAGTCCCGGATGCAGCGTTTCCTCAGGCGCGGAGCTCTTGTCGGCGATCACGATCGTCGTGCTCTTGGCGGTGACTCCAAACAGCAGCTTCGAGAACTCGAGCGGGAGCCGCACGCACCCGTGAGACGCGGGATAGCCCGGCAGATTTCCGGCATGCAGCGCGATGCCGTCCCACGTCAGACGTTCCATGTACGGCATCGGCGCGTTGTTGTACGTGCTCGAATGATGGTTGATGTCTTTCTGCAGGATGGTGAAGACGCCGGTTGGGGTCGCATGGCCGGGGCGTCCGGTGCTGACGGTGCTCTGTCCGATGCGGATGCCGTTGCGGTAGACGAACGCTTTCTGTTCGGGAATGCTCACGATCACGACGACCGGCCCCTCGGTGGCGCGTTCGGGATGCCAGATGAAGTCGCCCGGCTTGAGCGGGAATGCCGGATCTGGTTTGGTCGTGACCGGCGACTTCGCTTGAGCAACAAACAGCGCGACGGCAATCGTCAGGCCAGCGAGAACATGCATTGAAGCGTCCTTCCTGAAACACAAACCGACTTTCGGTCAGCCACTGGCTGAGCTTGGTCCACCGGCCGAGTACCGCTGAATCTTCTGATTCTGGTGTTGTGACACGGCGACCGCAAGGCTAAACGACGACGCACGCCGGCGTGCGAAGTCCTCGGCGTCGTGACCGGCGATATAATCGCGCTCGCCTGAGTCGTCCGCTGAGCTTGGTGTTCGAAGCGTGGAGCGAGGCGCTGCAGGCTGACTATCGGAGGTCCAGGTGAACGGGCGAGACCGTAGAGATTTCCTCAAGGCCATCGGCGCCGGCGCGGTCGCAGCCGGCGTGCCGGCGTGGGCCTACGCGCGTCCGGTGACGACCAACCAGGAGCCGGCGCCGCCTGTGCGCGACCCGCGCTATCGTGAGTGGTCGACGGTCGCGCTCGCCGAGGCCAAGCGTCTTGGATGCTCGTACGCCGACATTCGGTTCACGCGCAACCGTTCGCAGTCGCTGACGATCAGAAACGGTCAGATTTTCGCTGGCGGCGGCCGCTTTGGCGGCGATGGCTTCGGTGGACGCGGTGGCGGCGGCACCGTCGAGACCTACGGGTTCGGTATTCGGGTGATTCACGGCGGCGTCTGGGGATTTGCCAGCAGTCCGCTCGTCACTCCCGAAGAGATCAAGCGCGTTGCCGGTGTCGCCACCGACATCGCGCGCGCCAGCGCCGTTGCGAAGAAGTACGACGTCCGGCTGGCGCCAGTGGAGAAGTACGACGAGGTACTGGCAGATGCCGTTCGAGGTCGATCCGTGGACGGTGCCGCTCGAGGAGAAGGTTGAGCTCCTGCGCGGTGTCACCGCGGCGATTCAGAAGACGCCGGGCATCCTCTTCGCGACCGCGAACGCCGGATTCGAGTACGAATGGAAATACCTCGCGACGAGCGAGGGCTCGTTCATCGAGCAGCTGTTCCGTTTCTGCAACTGCAGCGCGGCAGCAACCGCGCGCTCAGGCGCGCAGGTCAAGACGCGCACCTACGAGCAGGCCTCGGGCGGCGGCTACGAGTTCCTGAAGAAGTGCGACCTCCCTGGACAGGCCGACAGAGTCGCGGCCGAAGCCATCGAACATTCGAAAGCGAAGCCGGTCGGCCAGGGCGTCAAGGACCTCGTCCTGCTTCCGTCACACCTCGCGCTGACCATCCACGAGATCGTCGCGCACCCGACCGAGCTCGATCGCATTGCCGGTTACGAGGCGAACTACGCTGGCACGAGCTTCATCAAGATCTCCGACCTCGGCAAACTCAAATATGGATCGCCGAAGTTCAACATCGTCGCCGACCGCACCTATCCCGGCGCGATGGCCACGGTTGGCTTCGACGACGACGGCGTGAAGGCGCAGAAGTGGCAGATCGTCAAGGATGGGATCCTGGTCGGACTGCAGACCAATCGCGAAACGGCGCACCTCATCAACGAGAACTTCAGCCGCGGCTGCACGTTTGCGAACCACTGGCGCAACTATCCGTTCCTGCGAATGCCGAACATCCAGCTCGAGCCAGGCCCGGCCGGCTCACCGGACGTCGACGCCATGATTGCCGATGTCAAAGACGGCATCCTCGTTGATGGGATGGGCAGCTTCAGCATCGACCAGCAGCGCTACAACGGCCAGTTCGGCGGCGACGCGTTCTGGGAGATCAAGAACGGCAAGAAGACGCGGATGGTGAGCGACTTCACCTACAACGCCATCACGACGGACTTCTGGGCCAACCTCGATGCCGTCGGGCCGCCGGCGACGTGGCAGCACGTCGGCATGACCGGCGACGCGAAGGGGCAGCCGGTGCAGTCCAATCATCCGTCCCATGGTTCGTCGCCGTGCCTGATCCGCCGGGTCATGGTCGGCGCGGCGTATGCCTAGGAGACAGGAGACAGGAGCTAGGAGCTAGAAGTCGCGGGTGACACGACGGAGTCGTGCTCCAAGCACCCGATTGCTGCTAACCACCGGCCCGAGCGAAGCGAAGGGCTGGCAGGCGCTGGGGGTGGGGCCCCAGCGCAAACTAAAAAAATGAGTTACTCACGCGAAGACGTCAAGGCCGTCACCGACAAGATCCTCAACATGGCGAAGGCCGACGGCGTCGAGATCGAGTTCTCCGGCGGCGAGCGATCGGCCACGCGCTACGCGAACTCCACCATCACCGCCAACCTCACCGAGCACGATCAAGAGGTGACGATTACCGTTCGCTACGGACAGAAGGCGGGCTCGACGACGGTCCATCAGTTCGACGACGCGTCGCTGAAGCGGGCGATTGGCGAGGCGCAGACGCTGGCGAAGCAGCGGCCGGACAATCCCGAGCTGATGCCGCTCCTCAAGCCGCCGCAGAACTACGTCGAGGTTGACGCGGCGCTGCCCGCGGCGGTGAACTTCGGTGCGGCCGAGCGCGCCCGTCTGGTCAAACAGAGCGTCGAGGTCTGCGAAAAGAAAGGCGTCGTCGGCTCCGGCTACATACCGAAGCTGCACTGGACCGACGCGCGGGCGAATTCCGAGGGACTCTTCGCCTACCACCGCTACGCCGAGGCGAGCATGATCCTCACGTGCCGGACCCCGGATGGCACCGGGTCCGGGTGGGCAGGAACGACCGGGCTGAAGGACGCGACGAAGATTGACGCGCTGGCCATCAGCGAGACCGCGGCGGCCAAGGCGCTGGCCTCGCGAAAGCCGCGCGCCGTCGAACCGGGCACGTATACCGTCATCCTCGAACCGCGCCCGGCCGCCCGGTTCCTGTCGCTGCTCCTCGGGTCGCTGAACGCGCGCCAGGCCGAGGAGGGCCGGAGTTTCATGAGCGGCGCCGAGCTCGGCACGACGAAGGTCGGACAGAAAGTGTTCGGCGACAACGTCACGATCCGAAGCGACATCGGCAACAGCGTGCTTCGCCAGACGCCGATCGGGACCGACGGGCTCGCCGCGCAGTCCGTCACCTGGATCGAAAAGGGCGTCGTCAAGAACCTTGCCTACGATCGGTTCTGGGCGAGCAAACAAGGCAAGGCGCCGACGCCTGCGACCCCGCAGATGAGCCTGGTCATGGACGGTGGCGACCAGACGCTCGAGCAGATGATCAAGTCGACGCGTCGCGGGCTGCTGGTGTCGTTCTTCTGGTACATCCGCGTCGTCGACGCCATGACGCTGCTCAACACCGGCATGACCCGCGACGGGCTGTTCCTCATCGAGAACGGCGAAGTGACGGGACCGGTGCAGAACTTCCGCTGGAACGACGGCCCCGCGCGCGGCTTCAACAACATCACGGCGCTCGGCCGGCCCGTTCCGATGCACATTGGTGAGGCCTACGACAATCCCGGGACCGCGCTCGTGCCGCCGATGCGGATCGAGGATTTCCGGATGACGTCGATCTCGCCGGCAGTGTGAGCGCGGATACCTCGAACTCAGGCTACTTCTTGTCGCGCGCCTCGAACCGCGCCAGCCGCGTGCCGTCCGCGTCGTACAGCTCGAGGCCGTCGCCCGTGATTTTCCAGCGCCGGGTGTTCGGTAGCGCTTGCTTGAATGCGCGCTCGGTCCCGGCCGTGTCGGGACACGCCATCATTGTTCCGGCGATCTTGCTGAACGTGATCGTCTCGCCCTTCAGCTCGTAGCTCCCCGTGAGACGGTTGCATCCGTCCGAGCCGGCGAAGCGCCCACCCGGCCCCAGCACCAGGTGCGGCTCTGCTTGAGGATCCTTGGCCGCCACGGTCGTCGAGCCGACGAGCGTCGCTTTCCAATAAGTCTTCTCGAGGGGACGGCCACCTGACGAGGCCTGAGGCGGCTTGGGAGGGGAAGAGCGCCGCTCGGCGCAGCAGCAGCGATACGGTGTCGGTCTTTCCGCGCGTGAGCACGGGGTAGCTGGTATCGGTCGTGAAGAGCACTTTTCCAGTTACGAGAATCCTGCCGCGCACGCTGTAGGAGTGGTTGGATTGAATGCGCGCCGGATCGTACGGAATCTCGAATGCGAATGGGGGGTTCCCTAGCGACTTGAGCGCGGTGCGCGCGATGACTTCAGCCGGCGCGTCCATTCGCGACACATCCTCGAGCTGCGCTTCGAAGACCGCGTTGGGCGGAAGCGCCATCCGCTCCCGGAAAGTCGCGGTGCCCTTGACCACTGTCCTGCCTGTCTGGCCCGTCACCGGTGTTTGCCCGGCCGCGACAGGTTCGAACTCGTAGATGCCGCCGTCGGCCATCAACGACAGGAAAAGATATCCGTCCTTCATGACGACGACGGATGTAATCCCATGCTTCACGATTCGATCGTGCAGCGATCCGGGGGGACACATGGCGCGCGTCAGCGCGAGCGGACCGAGCCGGAGCTGGTTGGGCCGCTGGTAACGTCCAGCGTGCCTCTGCCGCGTTGCAGTCGATGCGCGCGGTGAGCGAAACCGTCGGGCCCGAACTGGATCGTGTACTTCGACCGGTCGTCGGGAGTAAGCGTCGTGCCGTCGCCCCCCTGGAACTTGACCAGCCGCCAGGACGTGCCGGCCAGCGCCGGAGCTGGTGGAGGAGGCTGAGCCAATGCACTGTAGACGACTGCCGCACCCAGGACGGCAGCCGCGATCGGAACGGTCATGACCATGCCATTCTCCCCAATCGTACGCGGCGAAGCGACGACCATTGGCGAACAAGCTCAGGCACTGGGCCGATAACCTGCGAGCGGTAAAACAGGGTTCAGGCGGAGGAGTGGGGAACGAGTAAGTCCAGCGGTTTCCGGCTATCTCGAAGGAGCGCTCGTCAGCGTTTCGAGCGTGGCGCGACGACTTTTGCGTGCTCCGAGCAGATCACGGAAACGAGGCGAATCTCGCGCACGGTTCCGATGACGTGTTCAGCGACATTGGGGCAATCCGGCCAGTCGCACATGTATTCCGAAAGCGTGTCTTCCTGCACGTTGCCTGCGCTGTTACTCGTCTCCGTTCGAAGCGTCACAAGAGGCATTGGAATTCCCTTCTTGGCGTGACACGACAAACTGCGGCCGACGCGATTACCAACGCTAAGGAGACGCAGCTCCTAGGCGGATCCTCCAGCAAGTTGCGCGCCACGAGTGCCTCGCTCCTATCGATGCCGGACTTTGGCGTTGGAGTGATGGGCGCGCACAGGGGCGGACGACAATGGCGCACCAAACGACAGAAACGTCAGCGCCAATTACGTTGTGATTCTGACGAGAGGCCTGACGCCGTCCGACGGAGGGGACGGAGTTACGGATTCACCACGGAGACACGGAGCGCACGGAGACGCGCGGAGGACCGGTCGCGCCGCGCGCGTGCGCGGGCGGCATCGGGAGGGCGGACACAAGTCAAAGCACACACTGTGTTCTGGAGTGCTTTGAGTTGTCAACGCCCTTCCGATGCCACTCGGCTGCGGTCAGTCGCCCCGCAGCGCCGCCGTTGGCTCCAGTCGCGACGCCCGGCGCGCCGGCAGGTAGGCCGCGACCAGCGCGACGCGAGCAGCAGCGACTGTGGCGAGTGCGAACGTCACTGGATCCTGCGGCGCGACGCCGTAGAGCCGGCTGTCGATCAAGCCGCGAAGCGGCGTACGCCAGCCCCACGCCAGCCGCCAGGCCAGCACGCGACGACGAGCGTGGTTTCGCCGAGAATCATCGAGATGACGCGGCGCGGCTGAGCGCCGAGGGCGATCCGGATCGCGATCTCGCTCGTACGGCGCGCCACGCCGTACAGCAGAGCACGCCGTACAACCCGATCGCCGCGAGCGTCAGCGCGACGGCAGCCAAAGGCCACGGCGAGTCGCGCGGTCGTGCGGTCCTGCGCCGTCAGCGGCGCCATCCGCTCCTCGACCGTACGCGACGGACGTGATCGGCAAGCCGGCGTCCACCCGCTCGATCGCCTTCCGGACGGCGGCATCGACGGCGCGTTCGGCCGTGCGATGCGGATCAGGAAGGTCGGACTGCCCGACGGAGACGGCGTCTGCGTCGGCCGGCACGAAGAACCGCGGCTCGACGTCGCCTCGCAGGCTCTGGGTGCGCGCGTTCCTCGCCACACCCACCACCTGATACGTCGTCCGCGTCGCCGTCGTCGTCGATCGCCGTGATGCGCATGCCGATGCGGATTGCGCCGCTCGAAGAACCGTTCGGCGAACGCCTCGTTGATCACGCAGACCCGCGGCGCGTCGGCGCGATCGCTCTCCAGGATGTCGCGTCCCAGCGTGATGCGGCACGCCCGAGCGTCGAGAAGTAGCCAGGCCCGACGGCATCGAGGCCGATTCGCGGTCGTTGTCGCCTGTCGGCACGTGGCCTTCCACTTCGATCGTCGTCGAGTCGAGTAGCCGCCGCTGAACACGCCGAGTTGCGAGAAGCTCGCCGCGCGTCACGCCCGGGATCCGCTGAATCTGTCCGAGGATCAGCTCGCGAGAGCATGCTGTCGCGGCGTGCCGGGTCGTAGACGGCGTCGCGCAGATCGACGCGGACGAGCAGCAGTCGTTCGGCGGGAAGCCGAGATCCGACGCGCTGCAGGTTGTAGGCGGTCCGCGCCAGCAGACCGGCGCCGACGAGCAAGCGGCAAGGACAAGCGCCAGTTGCAGGCTGACCAGCAGCGCGGCCCGAGCGCAGCTGGCCGCGCGAGCCGATGGCGCCGCGGCCTGCTCCTTGAGACGTGGCGCCGACATCGGTCTTCGTGACCTGCCATGCCGGGAGCACGCCGAACAGCAGCGCCGCGGCGACGGTCGCGGCGAGGACGAAAGGCCGAGACCAGCGGGTCCGAGAGAAACTCATGTGGAAGCTGCGGGTCGGATTCGGCCAGCATCCGGACGAGCGCGCTGTGAAGCACGTAGGCGACGGCGATTGCGGCCACGCCGCCCAGCGCGGCCAGCGCCAGACTCTCCGTGACCAGTTGGCGGATCAGCCGTCCGCGGCTCGGCGCCGAGCGACAGCCGCACGCGATCATCTCGGCTCGGCGCGCGGCGCCGCGCGCGAGCAGGAGGTTGGCCAGATTCGCGCACGCAATCAGCAGCAGCACGCCGACCGCCGCCAGCAGCGCGGTCAGCGAATCGGAGAACTCGGTCGCGCATCGACGATGCGCCGCGCGCCGCCGGGCGGACCTGGAGACGCTGATCCAGGAACTCGCGCCGGCGTTCACCTGAGGCGGCCGCGCCATAGAACGATTCCAGGCCGGCCTGAAAGATCGCGTTGGCCTGGGCTTCCGCCTGTGCCAGCGTCACGCCCGGCTTCAGCCGTCCGAAGACGTGGAGCCACATCGCCTTCTCGGGCGGCGTGTCGTGCAGCCAGTCGCTGCCGGGCAGCACGCTCGGCTGCAGTCGAAGCGGGAGCCAGAGGTCCGGCTGCTGACCGCTCGTCTCGCCGACGAAGCCCGGCGGCGCGACGCCGATGATGGTCACGGCCGCGTTGCGGACGGTGAGGGTCTTGCCGAGCACGTCGGGCGGCCGCCGAAGCGTCGCTGCCAGTAGCTGTAGCTGATGACGGCGTCGTCGGTGTCGACGCGATCCGCGTCGGTCGTGAAGACGCGGCCGATCGCGGCGCCGACGCCCAGCACCTCGAAGAAGCCGCCCGAGACCAGGCGGCCGCGCGCTTCTTCCCACCGGCGCGCCGTCGCCGTCGACGCGGACCTGCCAGGTGCTGATGCTGCTTTGCGTCGCCATCATGCGCCGAGAAGCCGCTCGGCGTGATCGCGCAGCTGCTCGAACTCGGCGTAGGTGAGCCAGGCTCGCGGACCGTCGGTCCGGCCGTCCCAGCGTGCCCCTCCACATGCCCGCCTCGCCGGGATCGGTGAGCATCACCAGTTGCTCGGGGTTGCTGGACGCCGGGAGCGGCGCGTGCAGCACGCCGTTCCACAGGCTGAAGATCGCGGTATTGGCGCCGATGCCGAGCGCCAGCGAGAGGATGGCGACGGCCGTAAAGCCGGGCCTCGCAGCCATCGTGCGAAAGGCGTAGCGGAGATCTTGAAACAACACGTGAGCATGCTCCTTCGGCGCGACCGTCAGCACATCACCGTGCGGCCTCGATCCACACGAGCGTTTGGCGAAGCGGCCGTCCCGTCCGCCGGGCGTCGTTCAGCTGCTCGGCAAACGTCAGACACATCTCGTCGCCGTACTCGTCGCGAAACGGCGCCGGATAGCAGCGCAGGAGCGCGTGGTAGATGGCCGCGGCGCGCATCAGGACTCCGGCACCAGCCCCGTCGCTCGCGCCTGCTTCACGAGGCCGTTCAGCCGTTCGACTTCAGCCGACGCGACCCGTCTTCCGAAGCGCGTGAGGCGGTAATAGCGCCGCCGCTCGTCGGTGCTCGACGGATCCGGGCTCCGGGTGAGCTCTTCAATCAGGCCTTGTTCGAGCATCCGCCGGATCGAGCTGTACAGCGTCCCGGCGCTCAACTGGACCTTGCCGGTCGTTCGCGCGGAGACGTCCTGCATGATCGAGTAGCCGTGGCGGTCGCGATCGGCGAGCGCGATCAGGATGTGGAAGACCGCGGTCGGCAGTGGCAGCAACGAGTCAGGTCTGGGGTCGGCCATGGTTGTATCGCTGCCAAGTATACCGTAAACGAGTATAGTGTAAAGCGGTAGAGCTCGGCAGCGGCCAGTGTCGGCTCGTCCCGATGTTCACACCAGGAATCGTCGCCGAGTGTCGGCCGAGGTCAGGCAATCCGCAGTAGATTCATGGGAGGATCCGCCCAAGGAGGCTCCCATGCGTCTTCGATTCAGTAGAGCCCGCGCCCGAATCTCTTGCCTCTCGCTCGTCGCCATCCTGGTGGTCGCGAATCTTCCTGCCTCGGCGCAATCCGTGCACGAAGCGCCGGCTGGAGCGCCATCGACGGGTCGCGTCGCGCCACAAGGCGAACCCGGTCAGCCGCTGAACGTCAGCGGTACCGTGGTGGGCCCCGACGGTGCACCGATCGCCAACGCCTCGCTCTACATCTATCAGACCGATCACGAGGGCTACTACGGCGTGAAACCGGCCAGCGACAACCGCGATCCGCGCCTCAAACTCTTTCTTCGCTCCGACGCTCGTGGCGCATGGAGCTTCGACACGGTCAGGCCGGGCTCGTACCCGAACAGCCGCGTGCCGTCGCACATTCATTTCGAGGTCTCGGCCGCCGGACGGGCGCCGAAATCTTCGAGATTGTCTTCGAGGGTGATCCGTTCATCACCGAACAGATGCGCAGCAATCCTGCCTTCTCGGTCCGGCGGATTGACGCGGGGAAGGTGACCGAGCGGATCGTGTTGAAGTAGGCGGGATGGTCCGGCTCGCTGAAGCTACGGCGGTCCGCCGAGCCTAAGCGGAGCCGGACACTACGACCGTAGGCAGTATGAGAGACTCTCGTAGTGTCCGGCTTCAGCCGGACGGAGAGGGGCTGCTGCTGATGGATCAGCCGGAACGCGACATCGAGTCGCTCGTGACCTGGACCCAAGTTATCTACGCACTTCATGCCTTCAGCCTGCTCACCGGTATCCTCGGCGTCGCGACGGTCATCGGCGCCTTTCTCACGGGCTGGCCGTCGATCATCGCCGTCATTTTGAACTACGTGAAGCGCGGCGACGCGCGAGGCACGTGGCTCGAGTCGCACTTTCGCTGGCAAATCCGGACGTTCTGGTTTGGCCTGCTGTGGGTCCTGCTTTGCGCAGCGTTTGTCATCGTCACGTTCGGGCTTGGCCTGCTCGTGGCGTGGATCCCGATGGTGGGCGTGACTGGCTGGTTCATCTACCGCGTCGCACGAGGCTGGATGGCGCTCAACGCGCGACGACAGATGTACGCGTAGGTCGCGGGCGCGAGACTAGAAGATCTCGCAAAAACGCCGCTCCGTGTTGTCCGTGTTATCCGTGGTTAGACCGGGCGCCGACCAGGTGCTCCTCAGCGAGGCACCTTGGCCGGCGCCGCTGCAGCTATACGACAGTGCGTCGGCCCATCAGGCCCAGGACGAACAGGACCAGCGCGATCACCAGCAGCACGTGGACGATCGATCCGACCGTGTAGGTTCCCACCACTCCGAGCAGCCAAGCAATCAGAAGAATGACCGCCAATGTCATCAGCATCACGTCACCTCAAAGGGCCGTAAGGCCCTCAATTCGAGCTGCCGTCATGGCCGCCCAGGCTGCTTAGTGCAAGACCGTCGCCGTTTTGAAATCGCGAGGAGTTCACGTCGTGCAGCGATGAGTGTGAACGTGCGCTTCACCTCTCAACGCTCGAGCTTCTCCCTTGGTGGGCATTCAGATACACACCCACCTCACCGGGAGGCCGTCACTGGGCCTTCCTGTCGCTTTCGACGAGCAGGAGCCCGCTGCCCACGGCCTGACGGACCGAATCGGGAACGCTATCGATGCTTGCCAGGTCGCGAATCGTCCCCTTGGACGAGACGCGGGCGCCTTTCCGCGGGAGTCCGCGGCTCGTGTAGACCCAGAGTGAACCGCTCTCATCCTGCAGTTTGAAGAAGCCTTTGCCGAGCACACCCATCGACTCGGTGACTTCTCCCGCGACGTTCACATCACGGTTGCGGTAACGGCCAGGGTCGGCCATCACATCGTTGACGCTTCTCGCCGCGCAGGCGGAACCGATGAACGCGGCCGATAGCAGCACCGACCAGGGTACACAGTCTCATCCTTCACCTCATTCAACCGACTGACCCGACTGGCCCGAATGGGCCTTCTCACATGAGCTGTGCAAGAGGCGAGCCTCATCACCTCGACAGTGTCTTACCGTGCTCAACCGGGCCCGCATCTTGCCTTCGGGCAAGAGCCGACCGGCGGTGGCCAATGACAGACACCATCTATCGCCGCCCTGAAGACTACGACCTCGAGCACGAAGGCGACGAGCGCGACATCGAGTTCTACCGGGAACTTGTCGTCCGGCTGCGGCCTCGCCGGATGCTCGAGCTTGCCTGCGGCAGTGGACGGCTGACCATCCCTTTGGCCGAAGCCGCGCCAGAAATGACTGTCGTTGGAGTCGAGTTGAGCGGGGAGATGCTCGAGCTCGCGCGGCGCAAGCTCGGCGATGCTGGCCCTGATCTCGGGCGCCGGGTCACGCTCCACTCCGGCGACATGCGCACGTGGTCGTCGTCGACCGACTTCGACCTGGTGCTGTTGGGTTGCTCGTCGATTACCCACTTGCTCACCCTGGACGACCGTCTCGCGGTCTGGCGCCGCGCCCATGCGCTGCTCGCGCCGGGCGGGCGTTTTGTCATCGACGTCACGATGCCGGACATCCGGGTCTTTGCCGCGTCCCTCGAGACTCCGCCGCGCGCGCTCGTCGAGATCGATCGCGACCAGCGAGATCCGTCCGGCGACGAGCGGCTCGTGCGCTCGAGAACGACGACCTACGACGCGCTGGAGCAGCGGACGCACGTCCGCTTTCTCTATGACAAGTTCCGGAAGGACCGTCCGGTCGATCGGTATGTGAGTGACTTCGACGGCTACGTCTATTTCCCTGGCGAGTTGCGGCTGCTCTTCATGCACACCGGTTTTGCGGTCGAGGCGGTCTGGAGCGACTACACATTTCATGCGCCGCGCGCTCGCGCGCGCGAGCTCGTCATGATGGGAACGAAGCTCGCCTGACCTCGTAGTGTCCGCCTTTCAGGACGCCGAGCCTCGCAGAGCAAGGATTACACGGAGAACCGCGTCCGGCTAAAGCCGGACACTACGGGCCGAAAGCTGAACTCGACGGGCCGGAAACTAAACCCGGACGCTACGGACAAGCGACGATCTGAACATGCGAGAATCCCCGCATGAGATCAAGATCTGGCGGTGTCGCGCTCTTCGCATCACTTGTCTCAGTAGCGCTTGCCGCCGGTCCGCAGCAACCGGCGACGACGGGGAACCCTGCCGCGCTGGCGCTGCATCCAGCCAACCCTCACTACTTTCAGTGGCGCGGCCGCCCGACGATCCTCATCACGTCGGGAGAGCACTACGGCGCGGTGCTCAACCTCGACTTCGACTATCGTCGCTATCTCGACACGCTGGCCGCCGACGGCCTGAACTACACGCGGGTGTTCAGCGGCGCCTACGTCGAGCCGCAGGGCGCTTTCAACATCGCCAGAAATACGCTGGCGCCGGCCGCCGGTCGCTTTATCGCACCGTGGCCGCGCAGCACGCAGCCGGGTTACGCCAACGGCGGTAACAAGTTCGATCTGTCCCGTTGGGACGATGCCTACTTTGCGCGGCTGAAAGACTTTCTCACGTATGCCGGGACCAGGAACATCGTCGTCGAACTGACGCTGTTCTGTCCGATGTACGAGGATCTGCAGTGGACGCTCAGCCCGATGCGCGCAGCGAACAACGTCAACGGGATCGGCGAGGTTCCGCGTGCCGACGTCTACACGATGGGGAACTATGGCGGCCTGCTTGCTCTTCAGGAGTCACTGACCCGGAAGCTCGTGACCGAGCTGAACGGCTTCGACAATCTGTTCTTCGAGATCTGCAACGAGCCGTACGCCGGTCCCGTCCAGCTCGCCTGGCAGCATCGCATCGCCGACGTCATCGTCGCGACCGAGCGCGATCTTCCGGTGAAGCACTTGATCGCGCAGAACATCGCCAATAACACGGCGCGAATCACCGCTCCGCATCCCGCCGTCTCGATTTTCAACTTCCACTATGCCACCCCGCCCGACGCCGTCGGCGAGAACTACGCGCTCGGGAAAGTGATTGGAGACGACGAGACCGGCTTCCGGGGCACGCGCGACCAGACCTATCGAACCGAGGGCTGGGACTTCGTGATTGCCGGCGGCGCGCTCTACAACAATCTCGACTACTCGTTTGCGGTCGGGCACGAAGACGGCAGTTTCGTCTACCCCGATACCCAGCCCGGCGGCGGCAGCGCGGCGCTTCGCCGTCAGCTCAAGGTGCTGAAAGACTTCATCGACGGATTCGACTTCGTGCGGATGTCGCCGGACATGTCAGCGATCAAAGGTGGCGTGCCGCGGTCTGGAACGGCGCGGGCACTCGTCGAGCCGAACCGGGCGATGGCGATCTACGTGCGGAAGGAGTCCCCAACCGGGCCGTGGTCCGCGCGCTGGACCGGTGTCTTGACGGCGCCCGTCTCCGGCGAGTACGTGTTTCACACCTTCTCGAACGATGGCGTGCGCCTGTGGATCGACGACACGCAGCTGATTGACAACTGGACCGATCACACCGAGACCGAAGACGTCGGTCGCATCGCGCTGTCTGCAGGCACAACTCATCGGGTGCGGCTGGAGTACTTCTACAACGGCGGACAGGGCGCGACGAAACTGTGGTGGACGCTTCCGGATGGGGCCGGCAAGGGCGTCAAGCAGCCGGTTCCCGCGAGCGCGCTTCAACGCTCCGGCCCACAAGGCGGTGCCGGTCTGCGCGGCGAGTATTTCAAGGGCAACGATCTGAAGAACGCCTGGGCCGAGCGCTCCGATGCGCAGATCGACTTCGTCTGGGGCACGACGGCGCCAATCTCGGCGGCTTCGTCCGATGCGCCCGCGCTTCAGGTCGAACTCGCCGAGGGCAACTGGCAGGCTGAATGGGTCGACCCATCGACTGGAAAGATCGTCCTCACCACGCGCGTCGATGGTGGCGGCGTGCGCGCGATCAACCCGCCGAGCTATGAGACGGACATCGCCCTGCGGCTGCGGTTGGCGGCGCCGCGTTCGACGTGCGCCGTAGGTGGCTAGTGCGCGTCTCGCGGCCGGGGCCGTGTCGGCCGGACGCTCCGACAGCATGCGCGCCGCGTCGCCCGCCTCCGCGCATGGCTCGGCGGACCGCTCGTAGCTTTCAGCGATGGCTGGTTAGCCGGACCAGTGCCTCGTGCGATCATTGGCGCATGCCCGAGCTCCCCGAAGTCGAGGCGGTGCGGCGCGAGCTTGCGCCGGCGATGCTGCGATCGCGGATCGTGCGCGTACTTCTGCGGCGACAGAACTTACGTCGGCCGTTTCCCGCGGGCTTTGTGTCACGACTCGAAGGTCAGACGATCGATTCGATCGATCGGCGTGGCAAGTACCTGCTCGTCAGGGTGACGTCGGGCGAGACGTTGCTGATGCACCTCGGGATGTCTGGATCGTTCCGCGTCGACGCGCGCTCGCGCCGCCGCGACCGTGGTCCTGCCAACTCGCCAGCCGATCCTCACGACCACGTTGTCTTCGAGCTGTCGAATGGCTCGATCGTGACCTTCAACGATCCGCGGCGGTTCGGCGTGATGGATCTGATCGTGGCCGAGCCGTCCGCCGGCCGAGGAGCCCTTCACGCGCTGGGTCTCGAGCCCCTCGACGCAGCTTTTGACGCGGCCGCGCTCGCGCGCGCCTGTGCGGGCCGGCGCGTGGCCCTGAAGGTGGCGCTGCTCGATCAGCGGACCGTCGCCGGGCTCGGCAATATCTACGCAAGCGAAGCGCTGCATCGCGCTGGCCTGTCGCCGTTGCGACGAGCGTCGACGATCGCCACCGTCAGCGGCCGTCCACGTGCCCACGCCGTCAGGTTGACGTCGGCAATCAAGAGCGTCCTGCTCGAGGCGATCGCGCGAAGCGAACGCCCGTATCGTGCCGGCCGGTTCCGCGTCTACGAGCGCGAGGGCGAGCGGTGCCCGAAGCGCGGATGCGGCGGCACGATCCGGAGGATCTGGCAGGCTGGACGCTCGACGTTCTACTGTCCGCGCTGCCAGCGCTGATCGCTTCACTCACAAACCAGTGAACGCCTGATACGTGCGCACCAGGAACTCGCGCTCGCTGGCGTTCTGGCTGCAGGCAATCGCCGCTTCGTATGCAGCCGCCGCTTCAGCGTTTCGGCCCAGACGACGGAGCAGATCGGCGCGGATCGCGTGGAACAAATAGTACTGACCGAGATCGAGCGCCTCGACGATATCAAGCGCGGCGTCGGGTCCCTGGACTTCTGCGACCGCCACCGCGCGATTGAGCGCGACGATTGGACCCGGTGCGATCGATAGCAGCTGATCGTAGAGCTGCAGGATCTGCCGCCAGTCGGTCGCCGCGGCGGTCGGCGCGTCGCTGTGGACCGCATTGATCGCCGCCTGGATCTGATATGGGCCCGGCCGGTTGCGCGCGAGGCAGCGCCGCACGAGGGCCTGGCCTTCTGCAATCAGGGTGCGATTCCAGAGCTCACGGTTCTGGTCGGCGAGCCTGACGAGCGCGCCGCCGGCGGTCGTCCTCGCCTCTCGACGCGACTCGACGAGCAGCATCAGCCCGAGCAGTCCCATGACCTCCGGCTCGCCGGGCATCAGTTGAGTCAAGAGTCGTCCCAGGCGGATCGCCTCCGCGCAGAGTTCCTCGCGGACCAGCCGGTCGCCGGAGCTCGCCGTGTAGCCTTCGTTGAAGATCAGATACACGACTGCGAGCACGGCGCCCAGGCGGCCCGGAAGATCGGCCTCGCCCGGGACGCGATACGGGATCCGCGCGTCGCGGATCTTGTTTTTGGCCCGCACCAGCCGCTGGGCCATCGTCGATTCTGGCACCAGGAACGCGTGCGCGATTTCGGCGGTGGTCAGTCCACCAAGCAGCCGGAGCGTCAGCGCCACCTGGGCGCCGCTCGACAGCGCCGGATGGCAGCAGGTGAAGATCAGCCGCAATCGGTCGTCGTCCACGGGGCCCTCGTCGTCCTCGCCGGTGTTTTGCAGTTCGATGGCCTGAAGGTGACGGTCTTGCCGTGATGCCTCGCGCCGGAAGCGATCGATGGCCCGGTTGCGAGCGGTCGTGATGATCCAGCCAGCCGGGCTCGGCGGCACTCCCGCCGCCGGCCATCGTTCGATCGCGACGGCAAACGCGTCCTGAACCGCCTCCTCGGCAAGATCGATGTCGCCAAACTGGCGGACCAGGACTGCCACCGCGCGACCGTACTCCTCGCGGAACACCCGCTCGATGTCCGATGTGTCGAGGCTTGGCACCGATGACCTCAGCTCGCGACGTCTCCCTGAAACGGCCGGACCTCGATCGGCAGCGGGATTGCCCGCGCCGTCTTTCGGGCCCACTCGAGCGCGACGTCCAGATCGGGCGCCTTGATGATCAGGAACCCTCCGATGTGCTCCTTACCTTCGGCGTACGGACCGTCGGTGATCAGATAGTCACCGGCATTGCCGCCCTGCTGGAGCCGCACGACCGTGGCCGCATCCGGCGGGTGCAGGCCACCATTGAACACCCACACGCCAGCCGTCTTGGCTTCCTGAATCAGCGCATCGACGTCCCGCATGACCTTTTCGAGGAACTCGGGCGCCGGCGTGCCGCCGCTCGGCTGATAAATGTTGAGCAGATACTGTTTCATTCTCATCTCCTGGTCCCTTCCTGAGGCGTGTCCATTGCCGTTCATGCTCTATACGAACGGCCTAGTGCTGGATCGACACCAGGCGGGCGGTAGTCCGAAAATTTGACGACGCTTGGGAGTTCAGTGCAACCAGGCGCCGAATGCCCAGCAGATGAGCGCATTGGCCGTCGCCATCGTGAAGTCGTCGGTGCCGCGCGGCGAATAGAGCTCGAAGACCGTATTCGAAATCGCGAGCACGAGCGACAGCGCCAGCCAGGGCGCCCCCAGCCCGTGCGCCGTCACGATCCACACACACAGGATCAGCGCCGCGAGAAATCCCGCGACGATGCCCGTGACCGACTTCCGGTTGACGTCGCCGATACCCCAGACGCGAATCTGCTGTTTGCCGAACAGCGACCCGAAGATCTCCGCACTCCCGTCGGTGGCCAGATACGAGCCCCAGATGAGCGCGAACACCGGCGCGAACTCCTCGCGCGGAAAAACTGCCGCGAGCTGGAACCCGATCGGGACCATCACGAACTTGAAGGCGGTCCACAGCGTCGTGATGAGCAGGCAGTTGGCACGCGCGAGCACGCCGTCCATGACGCGCGACTGCGGTCCGTAGAAGAACGCGGCCAGGAGCCCGTTGACGCGATAGAAGCCGAGGAAGATCCAGCTGGTCAGGAGGCCGTCGAGCAGGTTGTCCTGGAGGAACGCCGAAGCGAAGTCCGACTTCTGCTCGCGCGCGACGTCGAGGGCGAGATAGTAGATGGCGGAGGCGGCCAGCGTCAGGAACCGGCCGCGCCGGCCGATCATGTCGGTGATGCGGATGCGACGCTCTGAATGCCTCGCGACGAGGTCGCTGACGTCGTAGGGGCGGTCCATGCGCGAGGAAAACGCGTCGCGACGTTCGTCAGCGTTGAACCCCACGAAGAATCGCAGCAGCGTGTCCTTGATCGCCCACCAGACGATGCCCCAGATGACATAGAAGAAGAGCACGCCGGAGAGCACCCGGCCGATCGTCCCCGAGTCAGCGCGGTAGTTCTTGAAGAAGACCGACCCGCCCATCGCGTAGGTGGCGAGCCAGAAGATCGTCAGGGCGGTGTTGAACGCCAAAGCGCCGCGGAAGATGAGGTCGGCGGTTCGGCGGCGGCTGTCTGGCATGGGGTCAGGCCGTGAATCGTGAATCTCGCGATTCTGCGTCAAAACGCGAGATTCACGATTCACGGCCTGACCCCACCTATCGCGTCGACAGCGAGATCTCGTCGAGGACGACTCGCGGCGGGAGCGTGGCGACCAGCCAGGCGCACGCGGCCAGGTCTTCGGGCTGCAGCATCCGCGCGCGCACGTCGGGCGGCGGCGGCTGCGGACGCTTGTCGAGCAGCGGCGTGTTGATGTCGCGTGGACAGATCGAGCACGCGCGCACGCCGTGTCCGCGTTCCTCGGCGTTGATCTGCTGCGTCAACCCGCGCAGGCCGAACTTCGACGCGACGTACGCGGCGCCAGCGAGATCGCGCGCCGCCTTGCCGACATCCGAATTGATGTTGATGATCGTGCCGTTCTGGCGCTCGCGCATCCGCGGCAGGAACGCCTGAACGCAGTAGTACGCGCCATGGAGGTTGGTGGCGAAGACGCGGTGCCAGTCGTCGATCGAGAGGGTTTCGAAACTCCGCCGCGGGACGTTGATGCC
Organism: uncultured Acidobacteriota bacterium; assembly: GCA_963797625.1. Classification (GTDB taxonomy): domain Bacteria; phylum Acidobacteriota; class Vicinamibacteria; order Vicinamibacterales; family 2-12-FULL-66-21; genus DATBJJ01. The sequence goes on along the minus strand of CAWCQI010000025.1, from coordinate 212,650 downwards.
CGCGGCATTGACCAGCACGTCGACGTCGCCAAAGCGCGCGAGGACGGCCGCACCCATGTTGGCCACCGCCTCCGGTGAACTGACGTCGCACGGAAACACGGCGATCCGGCCGTCCGTGGCCGACCCGGCCAGCGCCACGGTTTCGTTGAGCGTCTCGCCTCGCCGGCCGACGAGCGCCACTTGCCAGCCCTCGGCCGCGAACCTGAGCGCGATGGCCCTGCCGACCCCGCTACCGGCACCGGTTACGACAGCCGTGTTCATCGGTCCGCCCCCGCAGTCGTCTCAGTCACACGAAAACAGGAGTTCAGGAGATCAGGAGTATTTGGGGTCATGTTTGTTCAACTTCGCGAGCTCACTGTAGCTCACCCGTCCTCTATCAAGAACTAAAGGGTTCTCTCCTGACCTCTTGATCTCCTGTTCAGTCTTTACCTGAGCCCTCGGCTGGACACACGCAATCGGGAACATCTACAATCGTATCAAGGGTTTTCGACGGGTTTTCGGCACCCCCCGGCCTGGTGTTTTCCCCGGGAGTCAATGAGGCCAATGACACGCTCAGGGTTGTGCGTCGCTGGTGTAGTGGCGCTTGCGTCAATGCTGTCGGCCCAGGCTCCGGCCCCGACGCCCCGGCGTGGCACCGCTCCGTCTTCCGCCGCGACTCCACCTCCAGCCTTCCAGAAGTACTGTTTCGAGTGCCACGGCACGAAAAAGCCTGAAGCCGGCCTCAGCATCCAGAAGCTCGTCGGCCAATTCTCCATCGCCACGCAGTCGGAGTCCTGGGAGAAAATCGCCGAGATGCTGGAGACCGGCATGATGCCTCCGCTCGAGGCAACCGAGCAGCCGACCGATGCCGAGCGCGCGGCGACGGCGGCATGGATCCGTGGTTCCTTGAAGGCGTATGTAACCGCGCACGCGGGCGAGCCTGGCCGCGTGACCGTCCGGCGGCTGACCAGCGCTGAATACGCCTACGCCGTTCGAGATCTCACGGGGATCGACGTCAAGGTCGGCATCGAGGCCTCGAGCGACTCGGTCGGTGGTGAAGGCTTCGCGAATTTCGGCGATGTCCAGTTCGTGCAGGACGAAAGCATCGAGCGCTACCTCGAAGCCGCGAAGCTTGTGGCCGATCACGCGGTCATCGGCGCCGGGCCGCTCGAGTTCTACTCCGACCCGGGCAAGACGGGTCTCGAGCTGTCCGCTCTCAACAGGATCAACGAGCTCTACGAGGCGAAGGGCTTTCGCGTGGTGTCCGGCGAAGGCGGAGGGCCGTTCGGCCTCGAACGGTATAGCAAGGCCCTCTACGTCGCCTGGTACTACAAGCACCGCGTCGCGCTTGGCGATCCCGGCGCGACGATTCGCGGGCTGGCCGCCAAAGAGGGCATCACCGGCCGCTTCGCGGATCACGTCTGGATGGTCGTGAACAAGCCGAACACGGCCTATCCGACCCGCGAGACCGTCGACCGTTGGCAGAAGCTTCCTGCGCCGACGTCCGACATTCAGGCATCGCTGACGAAGGGTCGCGCGGCGTGCGACGAGATCCAGAAGAGCCTCACGACCTGGCCGAGCTGGTTCTTTGCCCGAGGCGATCTCGGCCGCCGGCGGCGCCGGTGACGAGAGCCCGCTGGCCTTCGACGACGAAACGCTCAAAGCCGAGCCGGCGCGTCGCTTTGCGTATCCGCTGGGAATGCGCGGCGGGCGTGGCCGCGGCGGACCTTCAACTCCCGGCGTGCAGAAGGTCCATATCCTCTTCAATGACGTCGCTCCCGGCGCGAGCGACATGCCGGTCGTGATCTGGCGCAACCCGCGGATCGTGACGCGCGCAGTGCCGGCCGGGCGAGGAACGACGACCACCGGCGCAGCCGGGCGGCGGCGACACCGGCGACAGCCGCACAGGGCGGACGCGGTATGGCTGGGTCCGGTTCTTTCAACGCAGTCCCTCCGTTCGGTCCTGCCAGCGGAGGTCGCCACAACGCTCGCGTTTGGCGTAAGCCCCGACGGGACGTCGATCGGGCCGGACGATTTCGCGACGACCGGGAACACCGCGTTTTCAATCGACATACCGGCCGGGGGGAACATCATCGAGTTCCAGGCCGACGCCGAACTCGGCAAGGACCGCAACGCCGTCGTGCGCGTGATGCTCTCGGATCGACCGGAAGGCACCGCCCGCGATGCACTCCAGCGCACCGTGCTCGCCGATCCAGGGAGCCCGGGATACAAGGCGTTTCGCGCCAACATGGCCGAATACGTCGCGCTCCTGCCGCCGAACTCGCACGGCGAGGCGAATCCCGCGGACAAGGACCCGGTGCCGCAGCCGTTCGACAACACCTACAACAGCCCTGAACACGACGCGTTCGTGCTGAAGGTGAAGTATCAACGCAGCGACAAATTCTTCACCGAGAACATGGTCGACGGGGCCGACCGGGCGCGGCTCAACTACGCGTGGAACGATCTCTTTGGATCGTGGCCGTACCACGATGCCTACCTCGGCATGCTGGCCGACCACTACGGGCTCAACCTCAAGAGCCGCCGCATCGCGGACCTGGATGCCGCGCAGATTGCCGCACTTCCAGCCGCGGCGAGGCCGCACCTGACGTCGCTCCGCGCCCATTACGACGAGGTGATGAAGGCGCAGACGCTGGCGCAACCCGGCCACGTCGGTGATGTGCTGACCTTTGCCAGCCGCGCGTGGCGGCGGCCGCTGACGCCGGCGGAAAAGGCGAACCTTCGCGCGTTCTACCAGAAGTCCCGCACCGTCAATCGCCTCGAGCATGACGACGCGATCCGCGCCGTGCTCGCGCGCATCCTGGTGTCTCCGGCGTTCCTCTATCGCGTGGAGACGGTGGCGCGTGGCCCCGAGAAGGCGCTCAACGACTGGGAAATGGCCAGCCGCATGAGCTTCTTTCTCTGGTCGTCGATTCCCGATGACGAACTGCGGCGTGCCGCGGCCGCCGGCGAGTTGAGCAATCCGACGCTCGCTCGCGCGCCAGGTCAAGCGCATGACCGCCGATCCGAAAGCGCGACGCCTCTCGACCGAGTTCTTCGGGCAGTGGCTCGGCTTCTATCACTTCGATGAGTACCGCGGCGTCGATACCACGCGCTTCCCCGAGTTCACCGAGGACGTCAGGGCCGCCATGTACGACGAGGCCGTCTCGACCTTCGAGTACATCGTCCGGGAAGGCCGGCCCGTGAAGGAGATCCTCCACGCCGACTATACGTTCCTCAACCGGCCGCTGGCGAGGTTCTACGGCGTCGAAAAGGATGCCAAAGACTGCCAAGGGCGCAGCCGACGCGACGCTGACCGACAAGATGGTGAGAGTCGACGGCGCGAGCGCGTTCAACCGCGGTGGGGCTCTTCGCCTGGGCTCGGTGTTGACGACGACGTCGGCGCCGCTGCGGACGAGTCCGGTCAAGCGCGGGGATTGGGTGCTCAGGCGCGTGCTCGGCACGCCGACGCCGCCGCCGCCGGCTGACGCCGGAATGCTTCCGGCCGACGACAAAGCGTTCAACGGCTTGACGCTGCGGCAGCGCCTGGCCGAGCACAAGCGCAACGCCACCTGCGCGTCGTGCCACCAGCGGATCGACCCGCTCGGCTTTCCGCTCGAAGGCTTCGACGCGGTCGGGCGGCGCCGCGACAAGTACGCCGACGGGCAGGCCGTCGACGTCACCGGTGAGCTGGCCGACAAGAAGACGATCGTTGGCACTGACGGCCTGTTGAAATACCTGCAGACGCAGGACCGGCAGATCATGACGACGATGTCCAAGAAGATGCTGGGCTACGCGCTTGGACGCACGGTCCTGGCGTCGGACAAGCCGCTCCTCACCGAGATGGCGACGGCCGGCAGCAATGCGTCGTTCTCGGATCTGGCAGTGAAGATCGTCACCAGCCGCCAGTTCCGCAATCGCGTCGGCGATGACGGCGTCCCTGCAGCGAAGCCGACCAAGTACGGCGAAAGCGAATCAACCTCCGCAGCTGATAACAGGTGTCCGATGAGCGAGCAGAACACTTCGCACCCTTCACGGCGTCATTTCCTGCGCGGCGTGGGCGTCGCGCTGGCGCTGCCCTGGCTGGAATCGCTGCCGCTCGTGGGCCGGACGGTTGCCGCCGCGAAGGCGAACACGCCGCCGCTGCGATTGGGGATTGTCTTCTTCTCGAACGGCGTCGAGCCGATCCACTGGTGGGCCAAGGGCGCCGGCGCCAACATGGAGCTCGGCCCCGGGCTGACGCCGATGATGCCTCATCGCGAGGACATGCTCTTCATCCAGGGGCTGTTCAACCACAACGCCGCCGTGTCGACCAGCCCGCACCTCGGACGGATGAACGTCCTGTCGGGTGCGACGGTCAGCCTCGACCCGAAAGAGATCCGCGTCGGCACGTCGATGGATCAGGTGATCGCCTCGCAGGTCGGCAGCCGCACGGCGATCCCGAGCCTCGTCCTGGGCATCGAGCCGAACGAATTGCGCCTCGAAGACGGCCTGTCGATGATTTACGGCTCGAGCCTCTCCTGGATTTCGCCGACGAAGCCCGCGACCAAGGAGATCTATCCGTCGCGGACATTCGACCGACTGGTCGGGGACGGCACCGGCCGCACGCTCGATCGCAGCATCCTCGACGAAGTGCGCCAGGAGTCGCAGAGCCTGCGGCCGAAGATCAGCAAGGACGACAACCTCAAGCTGAGCGAGTACTTCGAATCGATTCGCGACATCGAGAAGCGCATCGAGCGCGCGTCGAAGGAAGAGCGCATCGAGGGCTGGCGGCCGACGCTCGCCGAGCCCGACATGCCGCGTCCGGCGAACGAGCTGCCGCAGAACGTTCCGGATCACATGAAGCTGATGCTCGACCTCGTCGTGCTCGCGTTCCAGATGGACAAGACGCGCGTCGCGACGCTGATGCTCAACAACGACCTGTCGCAGATGAACTTCAAGTTCCTCGAAGGCGTGCAGGGCGCGCTGCATCTCGACCTGACGCACAACGGAAAGGCCGCCGACAAGGAAGCGATGTACCTGAAGACCAACCAGTTCCACATCGCGCAGTTCGCCTACCTGACCAAGCGCATGAAGGAGATCCAGGAGGGTGAGGGCACGCTCCTCGACAACTCGATCCTGATGGCGACCTCCAGCCTGTTCGACGGCGACAGCCACGGCGCGAACCAGATTCCGATCCTGCTGACGGGCAAGGGCGGCGGCACCCTCAAACCCGGTCGCATCGTCGACTACCTCGACAAAGACGACGACCAGCGGAAGGCGTGCAGCCTCCATCTGTCGCTCATGGATCGGATGGGCGTCAAGCTGGATCGATTCGGCGACGCCACGACACGTCTCGAAGAGCTGGGCTGAGTCAAGTAACTGGCTCCGCTCAGCGCTTCTTATATGGACACACACACGACGTCGCGCGACACATCGGCGCCGCTGGCAACCAACCTACACCTGCTGAGGTGGGTGAGGAAGATGGCGGACCTGACGCAGCCCCAATCGATCCACTGGGTCGACGGCTCCGAGGAAGAGTACGAGCAGCTCTGCGATCAGATGGTGCGCAGTGGCACTCTGGTTCGCCTCAACCAGCAGCTGTGGCCCGGCTGCTTCTACGCCCGGTCGGATGCCAACGACGTGGCGCGTGTCGAATCGCGCACGTTTGTGTGCTCGTTGTCGAAGGACAGCGCCGGTCCGACGAACAACTGGGTCAACCCGTATGAGATGCACGCGCGGCTGAAAGAGATGTTCAGCGGCGCGATGGCCGGTCGCACGATGTACGTGCTGGCGTTCAGCATGGGGGTGCCCGGCTCGCCGATGTCCCGCATCGCGGTCCAGTTGACTGATTCGCCATACGTGGTCGTCAGCATGCGGATCATGGCCCGCATCGGTCGCCCGGTGCTGCGCGAGATCGACCGCAACAACCAGCGCGTGGTGCCGTGCATGCATAGTGTGGGCGCACCGCTCGCGCCAGGCCAGGTGGACGTTCCCTGGCCGTGCAATCCAGAGAAGTACATCGTGCATTTTCCAGAGACGCGGGAAATCTGGTCCTTCGGCTCAGGCTACGGCGGCAACGCGCTGTTGGGAAAGAAGTGTTTCGGATTGCGAATCGCCTCCAACATCGCGCGAGACGAGGGCTGGATGGCGGAGCACATGTTGATTCTCGGCGTCGAAGACCCTCGAGGCGAGAAGACCTACATGGCGGCAGCGTTTCCGAGTGCCTGCGGCAAAACCAACCTGGCGATGCTCATCCCGCCCGATGCGATGAAGGGCTGGAAGGTGTCGATGGTCGGCGACGACATCGCCTGGATCAAGCCGGACGCGAGCGGGAGCCTGCGAGCGATCAATCCAGAGGCGGGTGTGTTTGGTGTCGCGCCAGGGACGTCGAAAACGACGAATCCCAACGCCCTGGCCACCGTCGCGCGGAACACGATTTTCACTAACGTGGCCCTGACGCCCGAAGGGGGCGTGTGGTGGGAAGGCATGACGGAGCAGCCTCCGGCCGAATGCTTGGACTGGCGGGGCGAGCGATGGACGCCAGAAATCGGTCGCCGCGACGGCAGGACGGCGGCGCATCCCAACGCAAGGTTCACCGCGCCCGCGTCACAGTGCCCGATCATCGATGCCGATTGGGAAGCACCTGAAGGCGTGCCAATCAGCGCCATCATCTTCGGCGGCCGCCGTGCCAACACGATGCCGCTGGTCTATCAGTCGTTCAACTGGAGCTCGGGTGTGTATGTCGGCGCGACGATGGGTTCGGAGACGACCGCTGCCGCCACCGGCAGCGTCGGCACGCTCCGTCGTGATCCGATGGCGATGCTGCCCTTCTGCGGCTATCACATGGGCGATTACTTCCGCCACTGGATCAAGATGCAGCGGCTGCTCAGCGAGACGCCGAAGATATTTCACGTCAACTGGTTCCGAAAAGACGCGGAGGGCCGGTTTCTCTGGCCGGGGTTTCGCGAGAACATGCGTGTGTTGAAGTGGATTGTCGACCGCGTGCGCGGTCGCGTGCTGGCAAAGGAGACACCGATCGGCTGGATGGCGCGTTACGAGGACATCGACTGGAGTGGTCTCGACATTCACCGCGAGCAGTTCGAGGAAATGCAGCGAGTCGATCCCGTGCAGTGGCGCAAGGAAGTGATCCAGCACGAGGAGCTGTTTATCGATTTACACGATCACCTGCCTCCGGAAGTCGTCTACGAGCGCGAACTCTTGATCTGCCGGCTGTGACCAGCCTCGACGGTCTCAGTGCGGCGCGCCGCGCCCGCGCCCCGGGCCGTCATCCGCGGCGCTGCCTCGCATGGGATGCGGCGCTGGCTCCGCGTCGGTCAGGCCCAGCGACCAGCGCAGGGCCTCGAAGTACATCTGCTGGACGTCGCGGATGTCCCAGGTGCTGCTCGAGTGGGCAAACGAGCCGAAGAACACGCGTCCTTTGCCGTACATCTTTGCCCACGCCAGCGGATAGTCGCCGTCCGGGTGCACGCGGGTGTCACCCGGCTTCACATCCAATCGCAGCAGGACGTCGATCTTTTCACGGGAGAACTGACTCGGCTGGTAGAACTCGTCGTTGAAGGCGAACGCGGTGGGGAAGTGTCTGGTTGCGGGAAAGGTCGGGTTCTCGTTGATGATGGTCCCGGCGCCGGTAATCGGATGCCCGTCGAAGCGCGCCCCAATCAAGTCGCCGAACTCCGGCCACGACTCGAAGGCGGTCAGGGCGGTGTGCGCCGCCACGAACCCGTGCCCTTCGCGCACGAACTGGAGGAGCTCTTCTTTCTGCGAGGCATCGAGCGGGACGTCGCGGTGGCCCGCAAAGAAAATCGCGTCCACGTTGCTCAGACTGGGCCCGCCGCTCGCCGGGCTGCCATCGGTTTTCTTGGGACTCTTCGCAATGATGTTCGAATCGGTGCGGATGAGTGTGTCCCACATACCCGACTCGTAGCCGAGCCGCTCGATGATCGCGAGCGCATGCCCGATGGACTCGTGCTGGGCCTGGCCGTTGCGAGTATCGGCCCAGGCGAGTACTCGCTTCCGCTGAATCGTGCCGCGGCCGCCACCGCGCGCGCCTTGACCACGTCCCTGGACGGCCGTGCTCGCCGCGGTCCCCGGCGCTGGCTCGAGCGCCAGCGAGGGTCGCAGCGGTTCTGCAAATGCCAGCCAACCGCATGCGGCGATCGCGGCCAGGCCAACGCGACGGCTCGTGCGAATACTGTTCTTCATAGTCCTCGTGTCGTTGCTCACTTGGGCTTTAGTTCGGGCTCACTTCGGAGCCTTCGCTTCTCGGACCAGTTCGGCGAGGGCCCGGAGCGCGGCTGTATACGACCGCCAACCGAGTCCCATTACGGTGCCGCGCACTGCGGGCGTCAGTATCGAATGCTGGTGGATCTCGTCGCGCGTGCCGAGGTTCGAGATGTGCACCTCGATCACCGGGAAGGGCATCGCCTTGATCGCGTCGTGGAGTGACACGCTGCTGAAGCTGAGGCCCGCGCCATTGATAATCCCGCCATCGACGTCGTCCATGTGTTTCTGAAACGCGTCGACGAGCGTGCCTTCGTGGTTGGACTGCACCGTGACGAGCTCGACGTTGATCTCCTTGGCCAGGTCCGTCAGATACCCGTTGATTTGCTCGAGTGTCGTCGTCCCATAGATCTGGGGTTCCCGCCGTCCGAGAAGGTTGAGATTCGGCCCGTGCACGACGAGAATCCTCAGCCGCGGCTGTGGTCCTGACTGCGCCGGCATGGCGCCCACGGTCACGAATCCAGGCGCGACGGCCATGTCGACAATGCTGAACACGATGGCTGCAAACATCCACACACGTCGCCGCGTCGAAGTCATTGTCGCGCTCCTCTGGACTCACACCCACGCCAGAATGGCTGCAATATAGCATTGCTACTCATGCCCAATCGCCGGGAGTTTCTACGACGTATTTCCGTTCTCGGCGGCGCCGCGCTTCTTGAATTTCAATCAGACCCCTTCAACGGAAAGGATCCTGGAGACAAACGCGACGTCGATGGCGTGCAGCTCTGTTGGTGCCCGCCCGGAACGTTCGTGATGGGAAGCCCGGTTGGGGAGACGGGTCGCCGGGCGGACGAAGCGCAGGTGACCGTAACGCTCACCAGAGGTTTCTGGACCTCGAAATACGAGATCACACAGGGTCAATGGAGCCGCGTAGTCGGGGAGTGGCCCACGAAGAAACCCAGCGCGGAATTTGGCGAGGGCGACGATTTTCCTGCGTATTGGGTCAGCTATGACGACGCGGTGAGGTTCTGCGGCAGGCTGACGGAGCGGGCCCAGCGCTCGGACGGCTCTACCTGCCGGCTGGGAGTTTCGCATTCCCACTGAAGCGCAATGGGAATATGTCTGCCGCGCCGGCACGGTCACGGCGACGTCGTTCGGCGATCAACTGAGCCGCGATCAGGCAAATTTTAAAGGCGAGCCGTTGAACGGTAGGCGGGTCGGCCCCGCGCTGGGTCGAGCCGCGCGGGTCGGCAGCTATCCCGCGAATCCCTGGGGCATCTGCGACATGCACGGCAATGTCTTCGAGTGGTGTCGCGACTGGTATCACCCGCGCCTGCCGGGCGGCACCGATCCCGACCTCCACGACGTCAAGGGCGCGCCCAATCGTGACGGAACCTACTCGCGCGTGCGCCGCGGCGGGGCCTGGAACGACGACGCCTGGGCGTGCCGGTCGGCCCTTCGCCTGCGATACGAGCCAGAGCGAAGCTCGGATCACATCGGCTTTCGGGTTGTCGCGGTTCAACGCTGACCACTAGTGCCACTGATCACACCGACGACACGGCTAGGGCATGGATGACACCGACAACGCGGCTAGGGCACGGATCACACCGACCCCACGGTCAGAGGCACGGAAACCGACAGGCTGGAGTACGCGTCTCATAAACGCGATCCGTGTTGTCAGTGTGATCCGTGGCTCCGTGTTTGGGGGCCACTTGACACGAGCCGCGGCGGCGAATATATTCGCGCATAGCGAAATTATTCGCCCTTGTCGCACACCAGTCGCCGATGCCGAAACTGACCCACGTCGATCTCACCCGCCGCGAAAGCCAGATCATGGAAATCCTGTATCGGCGCCGCCGCGCGACCGTGGAGGAGATTCGAGCTGAGCTGCCTGACGCACCCAGCCCATCCAGCGTGCGGAAACTCCTCGAAATCATGATCGATCGGGGACTGCTGGCGCGTGAGTATGACGGCCCGCGCTACGTCTACTTTCCCGCCGCGAAGCCCGAGGATGCGAGCCGCTCGGCGTTGAAGCAGCTGCTGCGCACGTTTTTCAACAACTCGCCCGGCTCCGCTATGGCGGCCTTGCTCGATATCAGCTCGACCAGGCTCTCGGACGAGGAGTACCGTCGGTTGAGCAGCCTGCTCAAGCGGACACGGGAACAGGGAGAGGAGCGATGACCATGACAACTGCCGACCCGACCCTACTCGTCGCGCTCGCGGTCGTCGTCAAGGCGACGGTGCTCCTCGGGATTGCCGCCATCATGCAGCTTGTCGTCTTTCGCAGGGCGTCAGCCGCGACCCGCCACCTGGTATGGACGATCGCGCTCGTCAGCGTGCTCCTGCTTCCCGTCGTGTCATTGGTCGGGCCGGCGTGGACCGTCGAGATTCCTGCGGCGCAGAGGCCTGTGTCGATGACGCCTGTCGCGACGTCCGCCGATGCGCCGCTCGAGATCGCGAATCGCCCGGCGTCGCCCGTCATCGCGCTTGAATCGACGCCGGCACCACCGCGCGCCGCGAACGTCTCGTGGTCGGCAGCCTTCATCGTTGTTTATTGCGCCGGCGCGATTGGGCTGCTGATGTACCTGTTGGCGCAGCAATGGAATGTCCGGCGGTTCGCGCGTCAGGCGACGCTGGTGCAGGACGCGGCGTGGACGGCACTGCTCGACGAATGCGCAGACGCGCTCGGCATGCGCCGCCCCGTCCGCCTGCTTCGGAGCCGTACGCACGGCGTTCCCTTGGCGTTCGGCACGCGTCGTCCCTCCATCGTGATCCCGGATACCGCCGACCAGTGGACGGATGACCGCCGGCGAGCGGTGCTCCTTCACGAGCTGGCGCATGTCGCAAGGCGCGACTGCCTGACGCAGAGCGTGGCGTTCGGAGCCTGCGCGCTCTATTGGTTCCACCCGGCGCTCTGGTGGGTCGCCGGACGGCTGCGCGTCGAGCGTGAGCTCGCCTGTGACGATCGCGTGATTGCCGCCGGTTCCCCCCCGCGCGACTATGCGGGTCATCTACTGGAGATCGCGTATTCGCTTGGCGGACGGCCCGCGCCCGCCCTCGCCGTTACCATGGCGCGTCCTCGGCAGCTCGAAGGGCGGATGCTGGCCGCGCTCGACGATCGACGCAATCGCACCGTTCCCCCAATTCGGTTCTGCGCTGTCATCGCGGCGGCTGCGGTGGCGATCCTCCTGCCGCTGGCGGCGGTAGCGCCCACTCTGGTTGCAGCGAGCAGCAGTGAGGAAACCGTCGTTCTTCCCGCGCGCGCTGCCGCGCCGCCGATTCAGGTGGCTCGGCCAGAGCCGCATTTGAAAGAGGTCAACTGGCCGATCGGCGAATCCCTTCGCCGCCTGATCCGCGAGACGGCAGCGGCGATGGGTCTGGCGCAGGACAATCTGCCCGGGACGTGGGAAGTTCGCCGAACCAACACTGACGGGGTCGTCAGGCTCCGACTCGTTGAGATCAATTCATCGTCGGACTCGAACGTTCCGCTCGAACGATTGGAAGGATTGACGGCAGCGCAGCTCACTGGCAGCGGCGGGCCGGTTCAGTTCCGGATGCGCCGGGACGCCGGGACGTTCACGTTCGAAGGCGTGCTTCGCAATGGCGTCGGCGCCGGCACGTTTTCATTTGCTGCCGATCCGAACTTTCCCGAGGAGCTCACCAAGCGCGGCTTTGCGCGGCCGACAGCGGCCGAGCAGGACCAGATGGCGCGTCACGACATCGGGTATGCGTTTGTCGACGAGTTGAGCAAGCAGGGTTACACGAAGCCGCAGACCTCCGAGCTCGTTCGCGCCGGTCAGCACGGTGTGCAGGTGACCTACCTCCGCGAGATCGAAGCGCTTGGTTATCGCCTCGGCTCGCTCGCGCCACTCATCGAGCTGAGGGATCACGGTGTCACGCCGTCCTACGTCCGCGAACTCGCCGATCTCGGTTACAAGGGGCTTCCGGCCGATGAAATTCGGCGAGCGCGCGATCACAGCATCACTCCGGAGTACGTCACCGCGATGCGTGTCCCCTACACGCGCTCTCGCGCGCCGCTTCGCCGGCGCGCTTCCGCCTCCGCTAAAGCTACGGCGAGACCTCGCCGAAGCGCTTCGCGCGAAGGCGGGCCGTTCGCGTGGCTCGCTCGCGCGCTCGCTCGCACTGTCACGCCAGAACGGCTGCAATATAGCATTGGTACTGATGGCCAATCGCCGGGAGTTTCTACGACGCATTTCCGCTCTAGGCGGCGCCGCGCTTCTTGAGTTTCAATCCGACCCTTTCACCGGAAAGAATCCTGGAGGCGAGCGCGACGTCGACGGCGTGCGGCTCTGTTGGTGCCCACCAGGAACGTTCGTGATGGGAAGCCCGGTGGGAGAGACGGGCCGCCGGGCCGACGAAGCGCAGGTGACCGTGACGCTCACCAGAGGGTTCTGGACCTCGAAGTACGAGATCACACAGGGTCAATGGAGCCGCGTGGTCGGGGAGTGGCCCACGAAGAAACCAACCGCAGAATTTGGCGAGGGCGACGATTTTCCTGCGTATTGGGTCAGCTATGACGACGCGGTGAGGTTCTGCGGCAGGCTGACGGAGCGTGCCCGGCGCTCGGACGTTCTACCTGCCGGCTGGGAGTTCCGTCTTCCCACTGAAGCGCAATGGGAATATGCCTGCCGCGCCGGCACGGTCACGGCGACGTCGTTTGGCGATCAACTGAGCCGCGATCAGGCAAATTTCAAGGGCGAGCCGTTGAACGGCGGGCGGGGTGGCCCCGCGCTGGGTCGAGCCGCGCGGGTCGGCAGCTATCCCGCCAATCCCTGGGGCATCTGCGACATGCACGGCAATGTCTTCGAGTGGTGTCGCGACTGGTATCACCCGCGCCTGCCGGGCGGCACCGATCCCGACCTCCACGACGTCAAGGGCGCGCCCAATCGTGACGGAACCTACTCGCGCGTCCGCCGCGGCGGGGCCTGGAACGACGACGGCTGGCCGTGCCGGTCGGCCCTTCGCCTGCGATACGAGCCAGAGCGAAGCTCGGATCACATCGGCTTTCGGGTTGTTGCGGTTCAACGCTGAGTTAGTGCCACGATCTCATCGACGATACGGTAGGGCTCGATGACACCGCCTACGCGGCTAGGGCACGGCTCAAGCCGACCCTCGTGAGTCACGGAAACCGACTGCTGGAGTGCGCGGTCCACGCGATCCGTGGTGTCGGTGTGTCCGTGGCTCCGTGTTTGGGGGCACTTGACACGAGCCGCCGGCGGCGAATATATTCGCGCATAGCGAAATTATTCGCCCTTAGTCGCGACGCGCTGTCGCCCATGCCGAAGCTGACCCACATCGATCTCACCCGCCGCGAAAGTCAGATCATGGAAATCCTGTATCGGCGCCGCCGCGCGACCGTGGAGGAGATTCGAGCTGAGCTGCCTGACGCGCCCAGCCCATCCAGCGTGCGGAAACTTCTCGAAATCATGATCGATCGGGGGCTGCTCGCGCGTGAGTATGACGGCCCGCGCTACGTCTACTTTCCCGCCGCGAAGCCCGAGGATGCGAGCCGCTCGGCGTTGAAGCAGCTGCTGCGCACGTTTTTCAACAACTCGCCCGGCTCCGCCATGGCGGCCCTGCTCGATATCAGCTCGACCAGGCTCTCGGACGAGGAGTACCGGCGGTTGAGCAGCCTGCTCAAGCGGACGCGGGAACAGGGAGAGGAGCGATGACCATGATAACTGCCGACCCGACCCTACTCGTCGCTCTCGCGGTCGTCGTCAAGGCGACGGCGCTCCTCGGGATTGCCGCCATCATGCAGCTCGTCGTCTTTCGCAGGGCGTCAGCCGCGACCCGCCACCTGGTGTGGACGATCGCGCTCGTCAGCGTGCTCCTGCTTCCCGTCGTGTCGTTGGTCGGGCCGGCGTGGACCGTCGAGATTCCTGCGGCGCAGAGGCCCGTGTCGGTGACGCCGGTCGCGACGTCCGCCGATGCGCCGCTCGAGATCGCGAATGGCCCGGCGTCGCCCGTCATCGCGCTTGAATCGACGCCGGCACCACCGCGTGCCGCGAACGTCTCGTGGTCGGCAGCCTTCATCATTGTTTATTGCGCCGGCGCGATTGGGCTGCTGATGTACCTGTTGGCGCAGCAATGGAATGTCCGGCGGTTCGCGCGTCAGGCGACGCTGGTGCAGGACGCGGCGTGGACGCGGCTGCTCGACGAATGCGCAGACGCGCTCGGCATCCGCCGCCCCGTCCGCCTGCTTCGGAGTCGTACGCACGGCGTTCCGTTGGCGTTCGGCACGCGTCGTCCCTCCATCGTGATTCCCGACATCGCTGACCAGTGGACGGATGACCGCCGGCGAGCGGTGCTGCTTCACGAGCTGGCGCATGTCGCCAGGCGCGACTGCCTGACGCAGAGCGTGGCGTTCGGAGCCTGCGCGCTCTATTGGTTCCACCCGGCGCTCTGGTGGGTCGCCGGACGGCTGCGCGTCGAGCGTGAGCTCGCCTGTGACGATCGCGTGATTGCCGCCGGTTCCCCCCGCGCGACTATGCCGGTCATCTGCTGGAGATCGCGTATTCGCTTGGCGGACGGGCCGCGCCGGCGCTCGCGGTCACCATGGCGCGTCCTCGGCAGCTCGAAGGGCGGATGCTGGCCGCGCTCGACGATCGGCGCAATCGCACCGTTCCCCCAATTCGGTTCTGCGCTGTCATCGCGGCGGCTGCGGTGGCGATCCTCCTGCCGCTGGCGGCCGTAGCGCCCACCCTGGTTGCAGCGAGCAGCAGTGAGGAAACCGTCGTTCTTCCCGCGCGCGCTGCCGCGCCGCCGATTCAGGTCGCTCGGCCAGCGCCGCATTTGAAAGAGATCAACTGGCCGATCGGCGAATCCCTTCGCCGCCTGATCCGCGAGACGGCAGCGGCGATGGGCCTGGCGCAGGACAATCTGCCCGGGACGTGGGAAGTCCGCCGAACCAACACTGACGGGGTCGTCAGGCTGCGACTCGTCGAGATCAATTCATCGTCGGACTCGAACGTTCCGCTCGAACGGCTGGAAGGATTGACGGCCGCGCAGCTCACTGGCAGCGGCGGGCCGGTTCAGTTCCGGATGCGCCGGGACGCCGGCACGTTCACGTTCGAAGGCGTGCTTCGCAATGGCGTCGGCGCCGGCACGTTTTCATTTGCCGCCGATCCGAACTTTCCCGAGGAGCTCACCAAGCGCGGCTTTGCGCGGCCGACAGCGGCCGAGCAGTACCAGATGGCGCGTCACGACATCGGGTATGCGTTCGTCGACGAGTTGAGCAAGCAGGGTTACGCGAAGCCGCAGACCTCCGAGCTCGTTCGCGCCGGTCAGCACGGTGTGCAGGTGACCTACCTCCGCGAGATGGGCGCGCTCGGCTATCGCCTCGGCTCGCTCGCGCCACTCATCGAGCTGAGGGATCACGGTGTCACGCCGTCCTACGTCCGGGAGCTTGCCGAGCTCGGTTACAAGGGTCTTCCGGCCGATGAAATTCGGCGAGCGCGAGATCACGGCATCACGCCGGAGTACGTCACCGCGATGCGTGACGCGGGCTACGGCTCGCTGCCGATGGACGCCCTGATCAACGCGAGAGACCACGGTGTCACGCCGGAGTTCGTGCGCGGGCTCGGCGACGCCGGTTACGCCAAGCTCCCGCTCGACGAGTTGATTCGGGTGCGCGATCACGGCGTGACGCCGGAGTACGCGCGCGACATGCGGCAGCTCGGGCACGCGCTACCGGTCGCGGAGCTCGTGCGGGCGCGCGATCACGGCGTCACCACCGAGTTCGTTCGCGAGCTCGCCGCGCTCGGCTACAGCAATCTGCCGATGGACGCGCTGATTCGGCTCCGTGACCATGGCGTCACGCCCGAGTATGTGCGGGAACTGAAGGCGCTCGGGTACGATCGCCTGACTCAGGACGACCTGGTCACGCTGCGCGACCACGGGCTGACGCCGGAGCGCATCAAGACCGCGAACGCCCGCGCCGGCACCCGCCTGCCGGTCGACCTTCTGAAGTCGTTCGCCGCCGGCGGCATGCGATAGCCCTCCCGGGTCGTAGTGTCCGGCTTTAGCCGGACTAGAGCTACGGCGGGCACTACGGCACCGGAAACAGGTAGACTGTCGGCTCCGACTGACGGGAGCCGACGTGGATCTGCCGGAACTATTCGAGAACAATCGACGCTGGGCGGCTCGATGCGTGTCGACCCGCCCGGACTTCTTTGACCGGCTGAAAGCGCAGCAGGCGCCCCAGTACCTGTGGGTGGGCTGCGCGGACAGCCGCGTTCCCGCCAACGAGATCGTCGGCCTCATGCCGGGCGAGATGTTCGTGCACCGCAACGTCGCGAACGTCGTCGTCCACAGCGATCTCAACTGCCTTTCGGTGCTGCAGTACGCGGTGGACGTGCTGCGCGTCCGGCACGTCATCGTCTGCGGCCACTACGGCTGCGGTGGCGTGCGCGCCGCGATTGAAGGCGCCAAGCTGGGGTTGATCGATAACTGGCTGCGGCACGTCCAGGACGTGCATTCGAAATACCACATGCAGGTCGACAACGCCGGCGACCTCGACGCGCGCGTCAACCGGCTCTGCGAGCTGAACGCGATCGAGCAGGCGGTCCACGTCTGCAAGTCGACCGTCGTGCAGGACGCCTGGGCCCGCAACCAGGCGCTGGCGATCCACGCCGTCGTCTACGGACTCGACGACGGCCGTTTGCGCGACCTCGGATTCAGCGTGACGTCCGCCCGCGACTTGCGTTCGGGTCTCGTCACCGCCCT
Source organism: uncultured Acidobacteriota bacterium (assembly GCA_963797625.1). Classification (GTDB taxonomy): domain Bacteria; phylum Acidobacteriota; class Vicinamibacteria; order Vicinamibacterales; family 2-12-FULL-66-21; genus DATBJJ01. Next base: position 195,703 of record CAWCQI010000025.1, on the reverse strand, counting down.
CAACGCGGTGCCACAACTCCGCCAAGCGTAGCGCCTGGGGTCAGACGGGGGTCAGACCGTGGTCTGACCCCGGTCTGACCCCCAACCTGTTGCTGCTATGATCGCGGCTCCAAAACGACGAACAGAGGGACAACATGCACAGGCATCCGTGGCGAACGGTGACGTTCGCGCTTTTCGTCAGCATCGCAATGACTGCAACCGCCGTCGCGCAGGTCAAGACCACCGGTGGGCTCGTCAAGGGCTCGACCAGCACCGATGGAAAGATCCGCGTGTTCAAGGGCATTCCGTTCGCGGCGCCCCCGGTCGGGGAGTTCCGTTGGAAGGAACCGCGGCCCGCCAGCGCGTGGGACGGCGTTCGCGACGCGACCGAGTTCGGTGCCCAGTGCGTGCAAGGCCCGATCTTCGGCGACATCACGTTTCCGCGACCTGCGAGCGAAGACTGCCTCAACCTGAACATCTGGACACCGGCGACCCAGGCGAGCGATCGGCTGCCGGTGATGGTCTGGATCCATGGCGGCGGCTTCCAGGCAGGTGCGGGAGCGGAGCCGCGGCACGACGGCGACGCGCTCGCGCGCAAGGGTGTCGTGCTCGTCACGATCAACTACCGGCTGGGCGTCTTCGGATTCTTTGCGCACCCGGAGCTGACGCGCGAGTCGGGCCGCAATGCGTCTGGCAACTACGGCCTGCTCGATCAGATCGCGGCGCTCCGCTGGGTTCGCGACAACATCGCCGCGTTCGGCGGAAACCCCTCGAACGTGACGATCTTCGGCGAGTCGGCCGGCTCGTTCGCGGTGAGCGCGCTGATGGCCGCTCCGCCGGCGGCGGGCCTCTTTCACAAAGTAATCGGCGAGAGCGGTGCGTACTTCACGGCGGGCAGCGGAACGCTCGCGCTTCAGCCGCTGTCGGTGAGCGAGCAACAGGGCGTCAAGTTTGGCGCCGCGATGGGGGCAGAGACGCTCGCCGCGCTTCGCGCGAAATCAGGAGACGAGCTGCTCAAGGTCGCGCTCAAGACCCAGCCGTGGTTCTCGCCGAATCTCGACGGCTATGTTCTCCCTCGTGACGTCTACACGGTCTTCGACGCCGGCCAGCAGGCCCACGTCCCTCTCCTCGCGGGCTGGAATGCCGACGAGGTTCGCGGTGGCGTCGTGCTCGCCAAGCAGAAACCCACGGCACAGAGCTTCGCCGACGATGCGCGCAAGCGGTTCGGCGAGCAGGCGGATGCCATCCTCAAGGCGTATCCTGCCGGAACGGATGCGGAGGCGCTCGAATCGGCAGCCGCCCTGGCAAGCGATCTGTTCATCGGCGAGGCGACCTGGAAGTGGATTGAGATGCACTCGCGGACGGGAGCGGCGCCGGTCTATCGCTATTCGTTCGACCGGAAGATTCCAGTGGCGCCAGACACGAAGATCAACGGCGTTGCCGCGACCTCTCGCGACATCGGCGCCCGCCACGCCGGCGAGATCGAATACGTGTTCGGGACGCTCGACTCGATCAAGAACGTGACCTGGGAGGCGGCCGATCGGAAGCTCTCGGACGCGATCATGACGTATTGGTCGAATTTCGCCCGTTCAGGCGATCCGAATGGTTCCGCCGTGCCGAAGTGGCCGCGCTACGACCGCGGCGGCGGCCGCGTCATGCACCTCGACGAGCCGCTCCACGAGTCGGCCGATTCGCTGCGGCCGCGCTACGAGGCGCTCGACGCGCTACGTCCAGAAGCAGCGCGGGCAGTAGCAACGAAAAGGCTCTAGGCTTTGGGCTCTCGGCGTTAGGCGGCTCAAGGCTCAGGGCTCAAGGCTCAAGCAAGATCTTCGAGCTAACTGTCTCGAAGGTCTTGCTTGAGCCTGAGCCTTGAGCCCTGAGCCTTGACCCGGTCACCGTTGCACGTACGGCGTCATCGTTCGGGCGTCGATATCGAGTTGACACACGTCACGCAGGTTGTGTTCCGCGATCCATTCATTGACGGCGGGTCATGTAGTCCGATTCCTGTGGGTTCGCGAGATGCCAGCCGGTGGGCGTCCATGCGCTGTATCCGTTCAATGTCGGGATGGAGTATTTCAGGGCGATGAACGTCGAGTCCATCGCGTAGAGAGTCCACATGTGCCCCGAGCGTGACATGTAGCGCTCGGACGCACCCTTGATGAAGAAGCTTCGGCAGGACGGATCGACCTCGATCCGCCCAAGGACCCACTCGTTGAAGACGCTGCGGGGGCGGTCGAATTGGATCGTCGGCGGCTGCCACGGCGTCGTCGCCGTCGTAAAGACGAGAAGCACGAGTGCCATGGCCGCGACCGCCAGGCGCGGCCAGGATCGACGCGGCAGGCTCCTCAAAACGAAAGCCGTCGCCAGCACGACGCCAAGCTCGTAGATGTGGATGATCCGCTTCGGGTCACGAATCGGCCCTAGACCAGGCAACCAGCCAAACAACACGGTCCAGAATGAAAGGGCGCCGTACCGGAGCGGAACCAGGACGATGAGGAGGGAGATGAACGAGAACCAGAGGGCATACAGTCGCACGTGCCGGTCGATCTGCCGCTGAGACATCCAGACGATCAGGCTGACCCCAAGCACGAGCACGAACGGCCTCAGGGTGTCGAATCCCTTGAAGTCGTCGATTGTTCCGCGAAGGTCCTGCCAGCGGGCGGGATCCAGCGATTTGAGCCCGTTCATCAAGTGCTCACGTGGAAACGTCGGGTGCTCCGCGTAACTTGGAAGGTATATCCACAGGAAGACCGCCAGGCCCGCGAGGCCGCCGACAGCGAAAGCCACGACGAGAGATCGACCGGCCTGCGGCACGCGAGCCCGGTACACCTCCATCAAGGCGGAAGACGCGGCGGCGACCCCCTCCGACAAGACCGAGGCGGCCGGCGAGAGCCGAGCCAGCACGCTCCAGCGCCGGCCCGCGAACCACGCCGCCGCCAGGAGACCCAGGAACAGGGGCCTCGACGGATCGCGGACCGAAAACCGCCATGGCCCAATCGCTGTCCGATCGATCGGGTGAACGAACGCGACGGCCGCGACCACGATGGCGACGCTCGCCACGAGCAGCCACACATAGCTCGGACGCCTCACCGGCGTCACCGTCTGCACGAACGCCGTCGTCGACGACTTTATGGACTGCGCGAGCGCCAGCCAGAAGTCACGGAAGACCGGACTCATCAACGCCGGCACGACAACCAGCAGGGCCAGCAGGAGCGCCGTGAATGCGCCGGTGTAATAGTCCTGGGAGAGCAAGAGAGTGCCAAGCAGTCCGGACAACCACGCCAGCGTGAGCGCAAGGCGTCGGTTCGACGCACGAACACTTGTCGTCAAGATGATCAGAATCGGCGGGATGAGAAACACAGAAGCGGTTTGCGACCAGATACTCGTCCCGCCATTGATGACGTTGCTGGAGGTTACGAACAGCGCGCCGAGCGCGAGCGCCTCGACGAGCCCGAGGCCCAATCTTCGAAGAAGGACGAGCAGACAGGCAGCGCCTGTCACGAGGACCAACATCAAGGCCAGCGTGTACGCCTGAAACTCGTCGACGAACGGTCTCAGCACTACATAGAACGGCGCGTAGAGGATGAGGCTATGCGAGTAGCCGAGCGACCCCGACACAGGGAAGTACATCAACGGCGACAGCGGATTGCGGAACGTGCTGATGCTGTAGGACCAGTGCTCGAGGAGGAAGTTGATGAAGTAGGGATCCATCCAATCGCCGAGACCCGATTCGGGCGGCTTCCAGTCGGCGATCCTGAACGCGGACGCGAAGTACGCCAGCGGCAGCGCGAGCACGAGTACCAAACGGCCGACCGCAGCGATCCACACGAGGACTGGACGAGACTCGGCCACGCGAATTGCTTATAGCATGTTCCTCTCGGTCTCTCTACTTTTGGGATTCAGGTGAACGCACTCCATCGACTCGAGGAACGCGCTCGCGCTTGGTCTGTCTCCGTGGAACACACGCGCGACTCCGAGACGTCTCTCCTCGGATTCGGTCGGCGCGGAGGTCAGCCGGTCGTTCTCAAGCTGGTCAAGCAGGCTGGAGACGAATGGCAGTCTGGAAACATCGCACGGGCTTTCGACGGTCACGGTATCGCGCGCGTGCTGGAGTGTGATGATGGCGCGGTGCTGCTCGAACGTCTCACGCCTGGCTATTCCCTGGCACGGCTCACACTGAACGGGAGAGACGACGAAGCCATCGACATCCTGGCGGAGACCATTCAGACGATGTCGGGTCACGCGCCGCCACCGGATTGCGCGACCGTGAGGGGATGGGCGGCATCATTCGACGCGCTACGTCGCGCGCGCCGACGACAGGATTCCCCCGCACCTCGTCGCTGAAGCCCACCGCCGCTTCCTCTCCCTCGAGGCGTCGCAGGGTGAGCGACAGCTCCTGCACGGCGATCTCCACCACTACAATGTGCTTGTTCGATTCAACGCGTGGTTGGCTGGCGATCGACCCGAAAGGCGTCGTTGGAGAAGTCGAGTTCGAGATCGGCGCCACCCTTCGCAATCCGTTCGAGCGGCCGGACCTCTTCGTCTCGGCGGCGATAGTGGAGCGACGGCTGGCTCGGCTGGCGCGCCGCTTGAACATCAACCTCGCGCGAGCCCTCGAGTGGGGCTTTGCGCAGGCAGTGCTGTCCGCGATCTGGAGCCTCGAGGACGGATTCACCGTCGAGGCGGACGCACCAGTGTTGAGGCTGGCGACGGCCATTCGGCCGATGCTGCCGAAGTGGCCCTGAGATACGATTCGGCGGAGAGGTAACCGATGCGCGCGTACGAGCTTCAGGCCGAGGAGGGTTTCGACGCGCTCCGGATGGTCGATCGACCGGAACCGCCGGCACCCGGCGACCACGACGTCGTGGTCCGCATCCACGCTGTCTCACTCAACTACCGTGACCTCGCCGTCCTGCGCGCCTCGAAGAAGCGCGTCAAGCGGATCGTGCCCGTGTCGGACGGCGCCGGCGAGGTCGTCGCCGTTGGCGAACGCGTCACTCGTGTCAAGGTCGGTGACCGCGTTGCTGCCGCATTCTTTCCAACGTGGACGAGCGGTGGGCTTGCGCAGGACCATCACGCGAACGCCCTTGGCGGATCGCTCGATGGCGTGCTGGCGGAGCACGTGGTCCTCGCCGAGAGCGCGTGGGTCAAGATCCCGGCGCGGTTTTCGTTCGAGCAGGCATCGACGCTGCCGTGCGCCGGCGTGACTGCGTGGCACGCGCTCTTCGAAGCCGCGCCGCTCAGGCCTGGCGATACCATCCTCGTACAGGGAACTGGCGGCGTATCGGTTTTTGCGTTACAGCTGGCGCGCGCCGCCGGCGCGCGCGTGATCGCGACGTCGAGCTCCGCCGACAAGCGCGCCCGTCTCGAACAAATGGGCGCCGCGACGACCATCGACTACCGTCAGGAGCCGAAGTGGGGTGACGCCGTCCGCGCGGCCGCGGGTGGACGCGGCGTCGACATCGTGGTCGAGGTTGGTGGCGCCGGCACGTTCGACGAAAGCGTCAAGGCGTTGCGCTTCGGCGGCACGATGGCCTTGCTCGGCATTCTCGCCGGCACCGCTGGACACGATCAATACCTACGCCATCCTCCAGAAAAACGTCCGGGTCTATGGCGTCTATGTCGGATCGGTGGTGATGTTCGAAGCCCTGGTCCGGGCGCTCGAAGCGTCGACGATCGAGCCGGTCATCGATCGCGTGTTTCCATTTGCCGAGGCCCGCGCGGCCTACGAGCACCTGGCGAGCGGGGCGCACTTCGGCAAGGTCGTCATCCGCGTGACCAGCTCATAACTGTCGTCTAACTGCCTTCGGTGTTGTCCGTGTGTTCCGTGGTTCTTGACCCGCGGCGGCGTGATGCTGGACGATAACTGGATATGGCCGAACACAACCCCAACGTCGTCAGCGCGTCGTCGACCGGACCCAAGCTGCCCGATGGTGTCGTCACCATCGAATCGATCGAAACCACCGACCCTGTCCTGGGGTGCCGGGTGTTCACGCACTACAACGGACCCACCGATCAGTTGAGTGGTCTCTGCGCCGGCATGTGCGTTCTCGAGCCTGGTTCGAGCCCGCATCCGCCGCATCAGCATCCCGAGGAAGAGTTCATGATCGTCGCCTCCGGCACCGGCGAAATCGAATGCGCCGGCAAGACGACGAAGGTCGGGCCCGGCGCGATGATGTACTGCGCCGGCAACACCATTCACGGGATCACCAATACCGGGGTCGTGCCGCTGACCTTCTACTGGTCGAAGTGGCTGGCCCAGGGGTTCTGAGGGTCCGGCTGAAGCCGGACACTACGTACTGACGCTATGAACGCCGCGCGTCGTCGATCACTTCGAAGCAGTAACCGTTCACCGGCTCGGTGAAGAAGAAGCGCTCGAACGGCGTCGACCGGAGCGGCTCGACGAGCGTGGCGCCGCGCTGACGCAGGCGCTCCTTCAGTGCATCGAAATCACGGAGCGGGTGAAAGACCGCCACGTGCCGCCCGAACTCCCGTTCGAACGGCGACACCGCGAAGCCCTCCACGAAGAAGACGTGCAGCTGCTGCCCGCGCCCGATGTCGAGCCAGACGGTTTCGTCCGGCACGTTCGCGGGTACGGGCTCGCGGACGTAGCCGAGGGTCTGCTCGAGAAACGACGCCGTCTTCTCGACCTCGCGCGTGGGCAACGTGAAATGCGCCAGGCTCATTCGTTTACCCGATCGGTATTTGTCCGTGTAATCCGTGTAATCCGCGGCGTGTAATCCGCGGCTCTAGTAGCCGGCCTTCTTGTCGACGACGTTGAGGAGCGGCGCGCCAATCGCATAGCGCCGCACGTTCTCGGCGAAGAGATCGACCAGCCGCACTTGTCGATCGGGACTCCACCCCGACGTGTGGGCGGTCATGACGACGTTCGTGCAGTCGAAGATGGGGTGATCGGACGGCGGCGGTTCCTTCGGAAAGACATCGAGGCCCGCTCCCGCGATCCAGCCGCCCTGCAGCGCTTTGACGAGCGCGAGGTCATCGAACAGCATGCCGCGTGAGAGCGCCAGAAAATACGCGGTCTTCTTCATGCTGCGAAACACGCTCTCGTCGAACATCCGCTCGGTCAGCGGCGTATGCGGCGCCGCCGCGACGAGCACATCCACCATCGGCACCATCGTCTTGAACCACGACGGATCGCGCAGCTCGGCGACGTAGTGCGGCTGTGGCACCGGACGCGCATCGGTGGCGACGATTCGCATGTCGAAGCCGTAGTGGGCACGCCGCGCGAGGGCGCTGCCGATGCCGCCCATCCCGACGATCCCCATGGTCTTTCCCGCGAGCTCGACATGGTCCGCCGACTTGGCGGTGCCGACCGGGTTCATCTGCCGCTTCGCGAACTGCGGCATGTAGAGCCTGGTGATGCCGCGGGTCAGGCAGAGCAGCATGCCCATGCCGGTTTCCGTGATGGCCGGCGCGAAGACGCGCGCCATGTTGGTCAGCACGACCGGGCTGGCCACGACTGCCGGTTCCAGGTTCTCGACTCCCGCAGCAGGCGTCTGCACCCATTTGAGGTTGCGCGCCAGCTCGAGGTCGGCCGCGGTCAGCGAGCCATAGACCACTTCCGCTTGCGGAAGCCGCTGACGGAACTCGTCCCGCGTCTTCACCGCCGTCAATTCCACGTCGGGCGCAGCAGAGTTGATTTTGGTGAGCTCGTGCGGTTCGAAATTCGTCATCGTCAGAATTCGAACCGGACCCGTTGACGCGCGCCGCCCAGGTTGCGCGGGCGATGTTCCCGCGTGCGTCTGGAGATTTGCGGCACCGGCCAGGGTCGCGCTGGAGGCCAGGAAGTCCCGTCGAGTGATCGGTGTTTCAGACATGGCGGCCAGAGGATAGCATGAGCGTATGGCCCTTTCGACCGATCGCGGGCACGGTCGAGTGTTCCGCAACGTGAAACGGAAGCGCACCACTGGCTCCACCGCTCGTCGCATCCGCTCCGAGGATGAACGTCTGGGGTACTGGCTTCCGCACCGATCGAACTCCAGGGCCTGCCGCGTCTTGCAGTGCGGAATGCCGCCGCTTGATGTCTTTTCAGTTGTTTTCGTTCTGCGCGGGAGGCACCGTGTTCGGGCGCGCCCGCGCCAATTTGATGGCCCCGGGGCTTTCGGAACCAGGTGAGGCTTCAGATGTTCACGCTCAAGACAAAGGTTGCCGCTGCAGTGACGTGTGCCGCGGCTGGCATGCTCATCTCCTGGGGCGCAGGCCAGGTGCGGGCGGAGCAAGGTGCGGCGCCGCAGGACAAGCGCGACGAGATCCTCGCCACCCAGCTGAAGGACGAGAAAGGCGGCTCGGCCGAGGCGGGCCGTCCGCTCTACGACGAGCGCTGCGCCGCCTGCCATCGCTTCGGCGGAATCGGCAAGGATGTCGGGCCCGATCTGACGACCATCACGAGCCGGTTCAAGAAGAAGGATGTGATCGAATCGGTGCTCTGGCCATCGCGGGTGATCTCGGATCAGTACCAGGCCGAGATGTTCGAGCTGACCGACGGCAAGATTGTCAGCGGACTGATCGTCCGCGAGACTGCCGCCGCGGTGCTCGTGCGCACCGCCGAGGCTCCCGAAAAGCCGGTCGCTGTACCCAAGGCGCAGATCGCCAACCGCGCGCCCGCGACGGCGTCGCTCATGCCCGAGGGGCTGTTCGATACGCTCAATCAGAAACAGATCGCGGACGTGCTGGCGTTTGTCATGGCGCCGCCGCCGGACAAATAGGACACCCTGGAGGGGTCGATGTCGAAACTGCGAATCAGGAATGTCGGGCTGGCCGGCGTCATCATCGCCGCCACGTTTGTCCTGCCAGAGGCCTGGCAACAGAAGCCGTCGCCTTCGTCGTCCGAGCGGGCGCAGGATCAGCCATTCCCGCCGGGGTCGCCATTTGCGCTCCTTCCAGGTTTCAAGATCGATCGCGTCACACCACCTGAAAAAACCGAGTCGTACATCGTCGTCACGTTCGACCCGCAGGGACGGCCGGTCGTCTCGCAGAGCAGTTCGGGCAACGGCAGCTCGCCGCGCGTCCTCCTCGACGAGAACCGCGACGGGATCTTCGAGGGCGAGAAGATCGTCGCGAGCCAGTTGAACACCTGCCACGGCCTGTTCTATGCGAGCCGGACGACGCTCTATGCGAACTGCCGCGGCGAAGTGCCCGGCGATCCGCCGCTGCCGCCGGCCGCGCAGTTCGGCGGACGCGGCCAGCCGCCGCAACCCGGCGCCGGTGGCCAGGCGCCGCCGCCCGGCGGCCGTGGCGGGCAGAATCAGGGACCGGTGGTCGGCACGCCCGGCTTCTACAAGCTCGTCGATACGAATGGCGACGACGTGATGGATACGATCGAGCGAATCCAGCGCTACACGTCGAACGGGATGGGCGATCACGGTCCGCACGCGATCCGGAGGGCGCCTGACGGTTCGATCATGTTGCTCATCGGCAACAACACCTACGTCGGCGCGCCGTTCGCGCCCGGACCGCCGACCGACGAGGGCGTGGACAAAGAGAGCTCGCCGAACTGGAACAACGTCGAGGAAAGGCAGTTCCTGCCGCAGTTCAACGACCCGCGGTTTGGCAACAGCACGCGCATTGGCGTGCACGCCACGGTCTGGCGGTTGCAGGAGAACAACAAGTACAGCCTGTTCTTCAGCGGCATGCGCAATCCCTACGACTTCGCCTTCAATCTCGCCGGCGAAGCGTTTACGTTCGACAGCGACATGGAGTGGGACGTGAACGCGCCGTGGTACCGGGAGGTCAACACGGTGCACATGATCCCTGGAGGTGATGGCGGCTATCGAAACGGCACCGGGAAATTCCAGGACGAGTACTTCGACGTCCTGCCGGCGCTTCGCCATCTCCGACGCGGATCACCGGTCGGTGTCGAGTTCTATCAGAGCTACGCATATCCGGAGAGCTTCTTCGACAACCTGTTCGAAGCGGACTGGTCGCGTGGCCGCCTGCTCTATACCGCGCTGGCGTTGAAGGGCGCGACCTACACCGGCCGCGAGGATCTCGCGGAGTTCGTTCACGGCGAGCCGATGCCGATTACCGATATGGAAGTCGGCCCGGACGGCAACATGTACCTGACGACTGGCGGCGGCGCGGGTCAGGGCGGACTCTACAAAGTCAGCTGGACCGGCGCAAAGCCTGCGGCGCCTGACATGACCGGCATCCTCGCGGTCGTGCGTCAGCCGCAGCCGCTTTCCAGCTGGGGATGGGAAGCCATCGAGAAGGTCAAAGCGTCGATGGGCGCGGGGTTTGGAGCCGAGCTCGACAAGCTCGCGCGCAGCGGCGGCGCGGCCACTCGCGACCGCGTTCGGGCGATTCTCGAAATGCAGCGGCACGGCGCGCCCCCGAGCACCGGATCGCTCGAGGCGCTGCTCAAGGATCGCGCGCTCGAAGTCAGGGCCGCGGCGGTGTACGTCGCCGGATTGCAGCAGGGAGACGCCGCGAAGGCGGTTGCCGCCGCGGCGCTCAAGGATGCGGCGCCGCTCGTGCAGAGGCGGGCTGCTGAAGCGCTCCTCCGTCAGGGCCTGACCGCCGCGCGCCCGAGCTTCGCGCCGGTGGCCGACATCTACGGGCTCCTCAAGAGTCCCGATCGCTACGTGCGTTACGCCGGCCGCCTCGCGCTCGAGCACACACCACGAAACGAGTGGAGCAAGCTCGTGATGGCCGAGACCAACCTCGTTGCCCTGACCGAAGGGTTGCTCGCGCTTGCGAACACGGCTGACGAGGCACAGGCGCGTTCGGAGCTTCGCCCGGTGTTCGAGAAGCTGGTCACGCTCATGCAGCGCACCTCGCTGACACCTGATGAGAAGATTCGCGTGCTGCGGACCTTCGAAGTCGCGGCCTCGCAGGTGCCCGAAGGCGTCGACCCCGAGATCAAGAAACAGGTACAGGCAGCATTGATCGGGCAGTTTCCTTCAGCCGCTCCGGCGGGGACATGGGTCGGGTGCACGAATGGCACGGCGCCCGCGGCGCAGTGCAGCTCGTACATGCTGGCCCACCACCTGGCGAAGGTGCTCGCCTACACGGGCGACGCGGCCGTCATTCCGAAGATCCTCGCCATCATGCCCAAGGGAGACGACGATCAGCCAGGCCAGATCGATTTGATGTACTCGCTCCGGGCGATTGACGCGGGGTGGACCACCGCGCAGAAGCAGCAGGCGATCGATTGGTTCGCGCGCGCGTCGAAATGGCGCGGCGGCTCGACCTTCTCCGGCCACGTCAACAACATCTTCGATGCGACGATTGACGCGTTCACTGACGACGAGAAGCAGGCGGCGTATCGCGCGGCGCCGCTCTTTGCGCCGATCACCGACACGGCCGAGGCGACGCCTGCGCCTGGCGCGGCCGCGGGGAACCGTGGCGGCGGCGGCGGACGGGGCGGCCGTGGCACGCCCCTCGACCGGCAGGAGCGCTACGACAACCTGGTGTTTCCGAGAGGCGGCCCGGCCGGATCGCTGGCCGGCCGCGGCGGCGCGCCGAGCGCCGCGGATGGGGAGCGCGTCTTCCGTGATGTCTGCGCCCAGTGCCACCGCTTCGGCACCATCGGCAAGGACTTCGCGCCCGACCTCACGAAGGTTGCCAGCACGGTGGCGCGCCGTGACATCCTCCGCTCGATCTTCTTCCCCAACGAGGTCGTGGATCAGAAATACGCCACGACCGTGATCGTCACGAAGGACGGCGCGACGATTCGCGGCCTGCTCGTCAGCGAGACGCCGCAGAACGTGCTGCTGAAGACCGCGGCCGAGCCCGAGCCGGTGACCGTGGTCAAGGCGACGATTGCGAAGCGGACGACCGAGCGCGTCTCGATCATGCCCGATGACCTCGCCGACCGCGTCACCGACAACGGCGTGCGCGACGTCACGGTGTACTTGATGGGGGCGAAGTAGGAGCTGGCAGGAGACGAGCAGAGCGGTGGCGAGCTGCCGGCAGCGCAGTGCTCGGCCGAGAAGCGAGCGGGAGACGGTCCCCACGCACTAATAAATGCTGACAGGAGACCCGAGGCAAAGAGGATGCATCGGCGAGTGCTTCTCGCTGATTGCCGCAGTTCTCGTCGCGCTCCTTGACGCCCAGCCGGCGTTGGCACAGAGCCGCCCGGTCTACGTGCAGTTCGATCCCTTCACGGTCAAGGCCGTGCTCTACCGGCCCGATTCCGGCGAGCCTGAAGTCGGCGTCCTGCTGATCCATCGCGTCAACAACTACCTGGGCCACATTGCCGCCAGCGAGCTGGCGCGCCGCGGCTTTCTCGTGCTGGCGATGAACTCGCGCTTCGACAACAACGAGGCGGCGGTCTTCTGGGAGCAGATCGCGCTCGACGTGAAAACCGGCGTCGAGTATCTGAAGCGCCAGGAAGGCGTTCGACGTGTGGTGCTGTTTGGACACAGCGGCGGCGCTGCCACGCTCAGCTTCTATCAGGCCGTGGCCGAGAAGGGGATCGGCTACTGCGCCGCGCCAGGCAAGCTGACGGTCTGTGGGAAGGAGCTGAGCAACCTGCCGCGAGCGGATGGTCTGATTCTCGTCGACGCCTCGCTCGGTAATCCCGCTGGGCTCCTCCGCGGTTTGAACCCGGCGGTCGTGCGCGAGGGCGATCCGAAGGCGCTCGATCCGGCGCTCGATCCGTTCAATCCCGCGAATGGGTTCAACCCGAGCGGCGCGTCCACCTATACACGCCGAGTTCAAACAGAAGTACTACGAGGCGCAGTCGGCGCGCATGAATCGCCTGATCGCGTCGGCTGGCGAACAGGCGAACCAGCTCGGCAGCGACCGGGGTCCATTTCCAGACGACAACGTCTTTCTGATCGTGCGCGCGCAGGGGGCCCGGCTTGCCGACGGCGACGTGATCGCCGAGACCGCGACGGTCAAGCCGCGCAAGCTGCTCAAGAACAATGGATCGATCGTCACCCAAATCGTTCGGAGCGTGCGACCGCCCGGCCGCCAGAACCCGGCGCAGAACGCCTACTTCGAGGGCGGCGCGCGGCTCTTGACGCTGAAGTCGTTCCTGACCGCCAACGCGATCCGATCGACCAACTCGATGACCGGGATCGACTGGTGCTCGACCAACAACTCGACGCCGTGCGCGGTCGGCCAGATCGGCGTCCCGCTGCTCGTCTCGGCGATGGGCGGCAACACCGGCCTTCGCGACAACGAGTGGCTCTACGAGATGGCCGCCAGCCGCGACAAGGACTTCTTCGTCCTCGAAGGCGCGACCCACAACATCGACCCCTGCGTCGAGTGCGAGACGCGCAAGGGCGAGTACAACAATACCGTCAGGAATTTCTTCAACTACCTGCGCGACTGGATGAACCAACGATTCTCCCGGTGAAGCGGTCTTCGAGTTACGATTCCTTCACCGACATGCGCGCGGTCATTGGCCTGCTCGCCCTGGTGACGATCGCGGCCTGCCACGGCGCCGCCGCCGCGAACTTTCCCAGCCGGCAGCTCACCTACCTGGTGTCGTTCGATCCCGGCGGCCAGAGCGATCGCGAGGCGCGCCGCCAGCAGCCACTGCTCGAGCGTTACCTTGGCCGCAAGGTCGTCGTCGACTACAAGGCCGGCGGCAGTGGCGCTCTTGGCTGGTCGGAAGTCGCGCACTCCAGGCCCGATGGTTACCTCTTCGTGGGGATCAATATTCCGCACATCATCCTGCAACCGCTGCTGCAGGACACCGGCTACGAGACCGCGCAGCTCCAACCCGTCGCGATCTTTCAGCGCACGCCCGTCGGACTGGCGGTCGCGGCCAACAGTCCGTTCAGGACGCTCGACGACTTCGTCAAGGCCGCGACGGCGCAGCCGGGAACGATTTCGATTGGCGGGTCCGGCTCGCTGACGGCGCCACATATGGCGGCCTTGCGCCTCAATCGGCTGACTGGCGCGAAGATTACCTACGTACCGTTTTCAGGTTCAGCCCCTGCGATCACGGCTTTCCTCGGCGGGCACACGGTCGCGAACTTCGCTTTTTCCGACGATCTGGTCCGGTTCCGTGATCGAATCCGTATCCTCGCGATTGCCACCGAGGCCCGGTTCGCTGGCTTCCCCGATGTCCCGACGTTCCGCGAGCTCGGCATCGACCTGGTCGAGAGCGTCGAGCGCGGGGTCGCCGTGCCGAGAGGCACTCCGGAGGCCGTCGTGTCGAAACTCGAAGCCGCCTTTCTCCAGATCGCGAACGACCCCACCATCCAGCAGTCTCAAGCGCGCGAAGGGTTCGTGCCGCTGGCGATGACGAGCGGTGAAGCCAGAGCCTACATCGACGCGCAAACGAAACACTACAGAGCGCTCTTGCAAGAGCTCGGACAAGATTGAAGCCGACGTGACCCACTGGCGCACGCTGCGCGCGGCGGATCTGGCGGTTTCGGCAGTCCTGATCCTGTCTGGAGTGGCAGCGCTCGTCAGCGTTCGTCAGATGCGGGTTGGTTTTGTCGCTGAGTTCCAGCCACGACTCTTTCCTGCGGTGATCGGGCTGCTCCTGATCGTCGTCGGCGCGCTCGCCGCGGTCACGGCCTGGCGAAGCCCGCCGCGCGTCCTCGCCGAATGGCCCGCGCCCGATCGCGCGAAGCGGATCGCCGTGATCCTGGTCAGCGTCGCCGCGTACGTCGCCGTCATCAATCTTGTCGGCATGCCACTGGCGACGTTCATGGTGGTCTCATTCGAGGTGTGGTACCTCGGCAGCTACCGTTGGTACGTGCCGATCGCGGTTGGATTGTGCGCTGCCGCGATTCTTTACTTCGTGTTCATGGTCGGCCTTGGCCTCACGTTTCCGGCAAGTCCGTTCGAAGGCTGATTCATGCCCGTACCGCTCGATCTTCTTCTCGAGGGTTTCGCGCAGGCGCTGACGCCGGCCAACGTGCTCTACGCGCTCATCGGCTGCCTCGTGGGGACGCTCATCGGCGTGCTGCCAGGCATCGGTCCGACATCGGGAATCGCGATCCTGCTGCCGCTCAGCACGGTGCTGCCGCCGACGTCGGCGATCATCATGATGGCGGCCGTGTACTACGGCGCCATGTACGGCGGGTCGACGACCGCCATCGTCGTCAACATCCCCGGCGAGGCGTCGTCGGTGCCGACGGCAATCGACGGCTACGAGATGGCGAAGCAGGGGAGAGCCGGGACGGCGCTGGGGATTGCTGCAATCTCGTCGTTCGTGGCCGGGACCCTCAGCCTCGTCGGGCTGACGTTCTTTGCGCCGATGCTCGCCAACGTCGCGCTGTCGTTCGGACCGCCCGAGTACTTTGCGCTGATGGTGATGTCGCTCGCGCTGACCATCAGCCTGTCCGGCCGGGCCGTCGTCAAAGGTGTCGTCGCACTGGTCATCGGTCTGGCGGTTGCCACCATCGGGCTCGACCCGCTCACTGGCCTGAGGCGGCTGACGTTCGGCTCGGTCACGCTGATGGCCGGGATCAATTTCGTCAGCGTCGTCATCGGTCTCTTCGCGATCAGCGAGTTCATGGTGAACGTCGAGCAGTCGGCGAAGCATCTCTACGACGCGAGGATCAAGAACTGGCTACCGAGCTGGCAGGAGCTGCGCGCCTGCACTAACACCATCTTGCGCGCGACGGGCATCGGCTTTGCGCTTGGTCTGCTGCCCGGATTCAGCCCGGCGGTCACGACCTTCATCGCCTACGACGTCGAAAAGCGCTGGGCGAAAGATCCGTCACGGTTCGGCAAGGGTGCGATCGAGGGAGTGGCGGCGGCAGAAGGCGCGAACAATGCAACGTCGAGCGGTGGTTTTGTGCCGCTGTTCGCGTTCGGAGTGCCGGCGAGCCCGCCCCTGGCGGTACTGCTGGGAGCGCTCCTGATGTACGGGCTCCAGCCGGGGCCGCGGCTGTTTCAGGAGAATCCCCAGCTCGTGTGGACGGTGATCGCCAGCATGTATGTCGGGAACGTCATCCTGCTGGTATTGAACCTGCCGCTCGTCGGCGTGTGGGCGCGCATCGCGACGATTCCTTTCCCGATCCTTGGCCCGATCATCCTCCTGTCGGCGGTGATCGGCGCGTACAGCATCCGCTACCTGCTGTTCGACGTCTGGATGGCCATCCTCTTCGGGATCATCGGCTACGCGCTGCGCAAGACGGGCTACCCGCTCGCGCCGATCGCGCTCGCGTGCGTGCTCGGGCCAACGCTCGAGACATCGTTGAAACAGTCGCTGATCCTGTCGGGCGGGTCGCTGACCATCTTTGCCACGAGGCCGCTGACCGCGATCATCCTGCTCGTCACGTGCGTGATGGTCGGGCGCACGTTGTGGGGGCTTCGTAGCGCTCGGGCGCCGCTCCCTGTGACCGAAGAGTAGCGCCACGGATCACACGGATTCCACTGATGGCATGCGAGATGCCGGTTCGTCCGGCCGTATTTGCGACCGCTGCCTTCGTCATCATGGTTGCGGCTCTGGTCGCGTGCTTTGCACACGCCGCGCCACGGCAATGAGCCCCCTTCGAACTCTTTAGTCTTACCCGAGGGGCTTCGCCCCTCGGACTGCCCCGACACGCGCTCTCGCGCGCCGCTGGCGACGGCGCGCTCCGATCGCGTGGCTCGACTCGCAGCGCTCGCTCGCACCGCTGAGTCCGCCTTGGCGATTAGTGAGCATGGGTTCTAGATTTCTTCTGTGGTACGGCGAATGCTTGAGATGCTGCATGCTGAGCGGCGTCGAACCTCGTCAGGCTGCAGTAACCGCGGGTTTGAGGTATGTAACGGACCAGACGCCCGGTATTCGCCGCGTCCGCGTAGGCAAGCGCTTCCGCTATGTCACACCTCACGGTAATACCTTGAGGGACCGAAACGAGCTTCAGCGGATCAGCTCGCTGGCGATCCCTCCCGCGTGGCGTGACGTCTGGATCTGTCCGTCGCCGAACGGTCATCTCCAGGCCACGGGGCGTGATGCGAAGGGCCGCAAACAGCATCGCTACCACTCGAGGTGGCGCGAAGTCCGCGACGAATCGAAGTACGGCCACATTCTCGAGTTCGCAGCGGCGCTGCCGGTGTTGCGCCGACGGGCGCGGGTCGACCTCGCGAGCTCCGCGCTCTCTCGCCGAAAAGTCATCGCCGCGGTCGTCCAGTTGCTCGAGAAGACGCTGATTCGCGTCGGCAACGAAGAGTACGCGCGCACCAATCAGTCCTTCGGCCTGACGACGATGAGAAATCGCCACGCGCAGGTCTCGCGGGGGACGATCCGATTCCGGTTTCGAGGCAAGTCCGGCAAGTTCCACGACATCGCGTTCAGCGATGCCAGGCTCGCAGCGGTCGTGCGGCGTTGCCAGGAGCTCCCCGGACGGGAGCTGTTCCAGTATCTCGATGACGATGGCAACGTCCAGGATATCAACTCATCTGATGTGAACGAGTACGTGCGCGACGTTACTGGAGAGGATTTCACGGCGAAGGATTTCCGGACGTGGGTTGGCACGGTCCTCGCCGCCCGGGCCCTGCAGCAGTTGAAGGAGTTCACGTCGAACGCTCAGGCGAAGAGGAACGTGCTGTCAGCGGTCGAAGCAGTGGCGGGCATGCTGGGCAACACACGCTCGGTGTGCCGCAAGAGCTACATCCATCCGGCGGTCATCGATTCGTACATGGATCGCACGCTTGCGCAGAGCCTCGCCGCGTGCGCGGGCGAGCGGTACTGCCTGGGTGCCAGCCGGCTCAGTCGTACGGAGACCGCGGTTCTGGCACTGCTCCGGCGCCGCCTGCGCCGTGAGCCGCTCCGCAAGTCAGCGTGAGCGCAGCTATTGCTTGCTTCCAGTTCAGAATGACCGTGATCGTCGAGTGGGATTCTTCTTCTGTTACGGCCGCGACCAGAAACTGTTGTCCATCAAGCGAGACAACATATCTGTGACGGTAGTCGGCCAGTTGCACTGCGCTACCAAGCGGAGGAACGAAGAGGGGAATGGGCGACCCGATTTCAGGCGGGCTCGCGTTCGCTGTGGCCCTAAAGCGGACCGCCATCAGGCTGCCATTCGGCGCGACGTAGAATAATTCTCCTCGTCCCCACCGCGACTTGACTACCGCCGCCGGTCGAGACTGGCCACCGGTCTCCCGGCCCAGGAAATGGTCGCACATAGATCTCAGCGCGCTCGGACTCGTCGGACTGATACGCGATCCAATGTCCGTCAGGAGACAACTGTGCGTTCAGCTCGTCGGCTTGCGTCTGGACGATCGGGAAGGCCTGTTTCGTTCCGTCCAACGGCAGCGCCCAGATATCGCTGCTTCTTTGTCCGTCCCAACTGTTGAAGACTAGCCAGCGCCCGTCACGAGACCAGTCCGTTGCAAATTTGGGTTGGGCTGTTGACAGCACTACCTCTTCAATCGCGTCGCCCGCAAGCGACTTCCGATAGAGATCGTGGACGCCGTTCCGGTTGGAGCTGAAGATGATGCGGCCACCATCCGATGACCACACTGGAATACGTCATCGGCAGCATCAGTCGTCACGCGGCTGAGTCGCGCCACGTTGTCGTTTCAAGAATCCAAATGTCCGCATTCCCGTTGACCCCTCGGTACAAGACGACACGCTGGCCATCCGGTGATAGCGACGGCTCTGAAAGAGATGACCATGAATCGCCCACTGTGTTGGTCTTTGACGCCGGACCGATCGAACCATGCGAATTGTTGCCTAGCGCCTGGCGGAGCCCATCCGATAGGTGATGGAACCGGTGCGCGAAACCGATAAACCTCAGGTCTGGTCGGTCGCGGCCCAGACCCTCCGCGATCGGAAAGGCGCTGCCGGACAGCTCGAGCCGCCCGGGATTCGAACTGTTGCGCCATCAATCGCCCGTCGCGGATGAACAGCAGATGTCCCGACGTGGCATAGACGGCACCTGTGTCGGACTCGAGCAGGCGACGCGCTGGTAACGTCTCGTCGAGCTGGCCGATGTAGACGCCACGGACTTCTGGCCTTCCACGTACGTAGTAGAGGAATCGCCGACCATCCGGGAGGAACTCCGGCGTGAAGTTGCTCCCTTGTTGGGCCAGTCCTGTCAGGGCGACGGGTTCGCCTCCGCTTTCGGGGATACGCGAAATCGGCCGTCCCAATGCGGCAAAGAGGATGACTCCGTCTCCGTTCCATGAACCGCCAGAACCCGACGAGGCAGTTGCGAGCGTTCGCACCGACCCGCCAGTTCACGTCGACTTTTTTGATCTTTGTCTCCGCAAAGAAAGCAATGGACCGACTGTCCGGTGACCAGAACAGGACTCTGCGGCATCGGTCCCCGTCAAAAAACGCGTCGAACCAGACTCGAGCGACCGGAGCCACAAACGCGGACTTCCCATCAGAGGTCGCAACGAAGGCGATGGTGAGTCCGTCCGGAGAGATCGCCTGAGACAGTGGCGCCATGGTTCGCGGCGTAGAAATATCGACACGCATTTCCGGCGCCGCGGGAACCGGGCGACGGACGAACATCAACGAACCGCCGAGGGCTGCAGTCAATGCAGCGAGCGCGCCAATCCAAGCGAGTCTCTCGCGAGATCGATGAGGGGCAGGACCGGACGTGTCGGGCTCCTGCTGTGTGTCACCACCTGCGAGCGCATCGCGGATTTCGATTCGCGCATCACCGATGTCTCTCAAACGCTCGTCGCGGCCCTTTTCGAGGCAGCGTCGGACGAGTCGACGAATCGATTGCGGTGTCGAGGCCGGCAAGGCAGTGAGGTCTGGCTCGCGGGTGAGAACCGAGCTCAGGACGTCGGCCATGACATCGCCGTCAAACGCGCGCCGCCCGTGAGCATCTCGTAGAGCACGCATCCGAACGACCAGATGTCGGTGCGTCGATCGAGCGGCCTGCCTCGCGCTTGCTCGGGGCTCATGTACGCAGGTGCGCCTAGGGTCATCCCTTCACGTGCGTCATCGGCGGCGTCGTCACGGTGTCAGACTGCGTGGAGTCCGATCTCGGTTGCAGGAGCATCGGTGGCCTTTGCCAGGCCAAAGTCCAGGACTTTTACCGTCCAATCCGCGAAATCGGCCGCATTCGAACCGCGCGGCTTGAGCTTGATGTTCGCGGGCTTGAGATCGCGGTGGACGATGCCCTGTTCGTGCGCGGCCTCGAGGGCCGCGGCGATCTGCGCTGCCAGCGGCAGGGCCTCACCAACCGGGATCGCTCCTCGAGCGATCCGCTGTGCGAGATCGTCGCCCTCGACGAGCTCCATGACGAGCGCGCGAGTGCCTGCCGCGGTTTCCAGCCCGTGAACAATCGCGATGTTCGGATGATTGAGCGACGCGAGGACCTGAGCTTCGCGCTGCAGGCGCGCGAGGCGTTCGGGATCGGCTGCGACCGACGTTGGCAGCACCTTGATCGCGACGTCGCGATGGAGGTTGGTGTCGCGGGCGCGATAGACCTCACCCATCCCCCCGGCTCCAATGGCCGAGACGATCTGATAGGGGCCGACGCGCGTGCCAGCGGCAAGAGCCAAGCGTGGATGATTATACGGTTCCGCCCCCGATCTCCTCCTCCTTGACCGCAATGTCGAGCCGCTCGGACTTGATGTCGACGCGCAGTCGGCCAAACAGGCTCATGTAGGCGTTGGCCAGTCCGACGATGGCGAAGAGGCTCAGGACGTAACCCCGCCAGTCGTCGAGCAAGAGGCGATAGCGGGTGAGGACCAGGAAGATCGCCGTGATGTAGTGGCTGAAGCAGTATTCACAGGTGAACACGTAAAAGAACTTGCGCTGGACGAGAGTCCGACAGCTCTTGCTGCGCTCCACGCAATACTCTCGCGCCTCGCGGAAAATCTCCTCGTGGACGACGGTCCACGTCACTGTGGCGACGGGCAATGCCAGCACGAAGAGCCAGACGATCTGCTGCCAGAGCTGGCTGGAATCCGGCGCATGGGTGAGCACAGCCGTTGATCAAGCACAGTTCACGCCAAGGAAGGCTTCCTTGGTTGAGCTGGGTAACTATGCTTACGACTCAATAGCGGCCGCTGCGGTCGAGTCCGAATCACGTCGACATGGAAACCTCTCGGAGTGGACCGAGATCACCAGGTGTGAAGCCGCTCCGCCGCTCCAATCTGATCCGGCGAACGATCCGTGCTGATCCGTGCCACGGATCACACTGACACCGTCGGGCATATCGAGATAGCTTCCGTTTAATCTCCCTTCAGCGCCGCCGTTGGATCGACGCGCGCGGCCGTCATGGCCGGCAATGCTGAGGCCAGTAGGCCGGCACCGGCACAGACGATTGCGACGCCGACAAACGTTGGCGGATCGAGTGACGTAACGCCGAAGAGCAGCGTGCCCAGGACGCTTCCCACGAGCCCCGCGAGTGCGAGTCCGAGGGCGGTTCCGACACCGGTCAGGGTGGCGGCCTGAGCCAGGATCGACCTTGCGACGTCAGACGGTCGCGCGCCGAGCGCGACCCGCACGCCGATTTCCCGCGATCGCTCCGCGACGCCGAACGCCATCAACCCATAGACGCCGACGAATGCCAGCACACAGGCTGCCGCGGCGAAACCGGCCAGTAGGAGCATGCTGGATCGGCGCCATGCCCACGTCGTATCGGCGAGCGCGCTCAAGGGCTGCACGGCGTTGACCGGCACAGCCGCGTCCACGCGCGACGCGGCATCGCGAATCGCGCGCTCGAGCCCGTCGGTCGCCGTGTGCGTTCGCACCACGAGACCGAAGAACGGCCAATAGGTCTGCGACGCCGGCCGATAGATCTCTGGTTCGGGATCTTTCGCGAGGTCGTGGTGGCGCGTGTCGCCGACGACGCCAATCACCTGCCTCGGCTCGAGCTCCATGAAGTCCGGAACCATCAGCGTCTGGCCGACCGGATCGGCGCCGGGCCACAGGCGGCGTGCGGCGGTTTCGTTGACGACGATGACCGCGTGCGATCCGGACCGATCGCGAGCGTCGAACACGCGCCCGCGGCGAATCGGGATCGCCATGGTCGCGAAATAGTCAGATGTGACGATTCGGAACTCGGCGAAACGCTCCTGAGCCGGTTGCCCTGGAAGGTTGTACGGCCGCAGCGCGTTGAAGCCGGTCAGCGGAAGGGTGTTCACGGCGGCGGCGGAGGCGACCCCCGGCAGTGCCGCGACGTTCTCGACTAGTTGATCGAGAAAGCCGCCAGTCTGCTCCGCTGACGCGTACCGGTCGCGCGGCAGCACGAGTTGCGCCGTGACGACGCTCTGGGTCTCGAAGCCGAACGAGCGTTGCTGCAGTCGTGAGAAGCTCCGGACGAGAAGCCCCGCGCCGACGAGCAGCAGCACCGACAGCGCAATTTGCGCCGTCACGATGGCCTGCCTCTGGAGCTGCGTGCGGCGATCGCCCGTCGCGCCACGGCTGGCGCTGTGCAAGGCCCCGGACAATCCATTCGTTTTTCGCAGGAGCGGCGTCACGCCGAACATCACTCCGACGGCGACGACGGTGATTGCCGTGGCGATGAGCACGCGAGCGTCGATCCAACCTGCGACGGTGTCGGGTAACGCGGTCGTCCGCAGGCGAGTGTCGAGGAGCCTCGGCAGCAGCTGCGTCCCCCAGAGCGCGAGTAGCAAGCCACCTGCGCCGCCGCATCCGGCGAGCGTCAGACCCTCGGCGAGGTGTTGCCTGAGGAGATGCAGTCGACTCGCGCCGAGCGCCAGGCGGACGGCGGTCTCGCGTTGCCGGCTCGCGTCGCGAACGAGCAGCAGGCTCGCCACGTTCGACACCGCGATCAGCAGCAGCACGCACGCAGTCCCCTGCAGCACCCACAGAAGCGGACGCGTGTCGCCGACGTAGAAGTCACGAAGCGGACGGACGGCGACCGAAAAACCTTCGTGCGTGTCTGGATGCTCGCGCGCCAGCCGCTCGGCGATGGCGCGCAGCTCGACCTCGGCGCGCTCGCGGCTCACACCGTCGCGCAGACGAGCAACGACGCGATAGGGCCGCTGTTTACGATCGGCCAGCGCGGCGCTCGACAACTCCACTGGTGTCCACATCTGCGCGTTGGGGTAGGGATGCGCAAACGTTGGAGGCATCACGCCGACGATGGTGTGCGCGCGGCCGTCGAGCTCGATGCTGTCGCCGACAATCGTCGACCGGGCGTCGAACCGCCGCCGCCACAGGTCATCGCTCAGCACGACGACGGCGTCTCGTCCCGGTTGCCCTTCGTCGGGCAGGAAGGTGCGGCCGGCCGCTGGTGGAGTGCCGAGCAGCGAGAACAGTCCTGCCGTGAACTGCCAGCCGGCGAGGCCCTCCGGCCGTGACGTGCCGGTGATGGTGTAGGCGCGATCCCAGTAGGCCTCGACTGCGTCGAACGTGTCGGTCTGCTGCTTCCAGACGTTGAAGTCGAAACCCGAGCTCTTCGAATACTGCCCGCGCTCCGCATTCCAGGTCGAAATCCAGACGAGCCGATCGGGATGACTGTAGGGCAGGGGCGCCAGGAGGACGCGGTTGACGACGGTGAAGATCGAGACCGCGGCGCCAAGGCCGAGGGCCAGGGTCAGGACCGCGGTTGCGGCGAACCAGGGGTTTCGGCGAAGCGACCGGAGTGCGTGGAGGGTCATGCTAAAAAAATAGCACACAGGCCACGCGCGTGCCAACCGGAATTAGCTGAAGTGCGCCCGCATGTAGCGGACGTTCTCGACATAGCTCTCACGCATGGGCTGGCCCTTCGGGATGGCGCCCTCGATCTGAATCCATCCCGAGTAGCCGATGTCGTCCATGGCCTTTCGCACGGCCGGGAAATCAATCTTGCCCTGCCCGAGGAGGTAGCCGTTTTCCTTGGCGTGGAACTCGCAGATGCGTTGCCGGCCCAACTGGCGGATCTCGGCGACGATGTCGTACCCCATCTGGGTCGAGTTCGCGACGTCGTAGTAGACCTGGACGTTCGGAGACCCAACGGCGTCGATGATCCGCAGATGCTCGGCGGCACTGAGCCAGGATTCGATGCCGAGAATCACGCCGCGGTCTTCTGCCTTGCGGGCCACGCGGGTCAGCCGCCGGATGACTTCCGCTTGTCCGTCCGGATCGTTTCTCAGATCACCACGTTCGAAGAACGCCAGCAGGATGACGCGCGCCTCGAGCGCGCGGGCGCAGTCGATGCTGTCGCTGACCCACGCCTCGGTGCGAGGGTCGGACTTGTACGGGACCTGGTTCAGCACGTCGAGGGCGACACCCCCGATGCGCAGGCCGCTCGCTGACGCGGCCTCGCGGTAGGCGCGCTGCACCTCCGGCTGTCGCAAGCGCAGGTCGTTCTCGACGCTGCCCATCGATACCTGCACGCCGTCGAGGCCGAGCTCCTTCGCGAGCGCCAATGCTTCGGTCCTGCCGCGCATCCCGATCGACCAATCGCACGCGCCAATACTGAATCGCGCCTGGCTGGCGCGCACGTCCCGTGGCCGCGCGACGCACAGTCCTGCGCCGACGAGCCCCGCAGCGCTCTTGAGGAAGTCCCGTCGGGATGGACGCGCTCGTCTCATGATGCGATACCTAGAAAAGACAAACAGGAGGTCAGGAGGCCAGGAGGCAGATTCTCAAGATCAAATGATGCTCCTGATCTCCTGATCTCCTGTTCAAACGTGACAGCAGCGCGCGGTTGTCTCCTATCGGCTCGGCTTCATCAGGAACGCGACAATGTTGGCCACGTCCTGCTCGTCGAGCGCAAGCGCGGGCGGATCGAGCATCAGGCTCGATTTCAGAGGCACGCGCGCGGTGATCTCCTCGCGCGGGAACGACAGCACGCGTCCATAGCCGTCCTTGATCGACACCGTGGCGCCATCCGCCTGGAGGAAGCCGATGTGCGCGGCGTTGCTGCGGGTGACGAACAGCTCCGCGCTGTAACCGAACGCGATCGCGGCGTTCGGATTGACGATCGCCTCGATGAGGCCCGCGCGATCGAATTTCTTCGAGATCTCGGTGAGCTCAGGGCCGACGTCTGTACCTGTGGAACCGACGCGATGGCACGTCGAACAGTTCGCGTCAAACTGCACCTGCCCGCGCGCGGCGTCGCCGGTACGGTTGGCGACCTCGGCAACCGCCAGGCGCGGTTGGCCGCCAGGCCGGGGAAACAGGCCAACGGCGGCGGCGCGGACGCTCCGGTTGGGACTCGTGAAGATCACCGAGCCAGCCGCTTCGCGCAATGTCGAGGCGAGCCGGTTTTCGGCGGCCAGCTGGATGAGCAGCGGTCCGCCGTCAGCGTCGGCGGCCATCGCCAACGCCGCGTCGATGCGGCGGTCGATCGGCGCGTCGGCATCGAGCACAACGGCACGGAGCCGCACGCTCTCGTCAATCGACGGCCGGCTTCGTGTCCGGCGCGGCGGGGACCCATCCCTCGACCGGATAGACGCGCCAGTCGTTCGCCTTCCGATACGTCATCCACCACGCCGCCTGTGCGGCCACGTCCGGCAGGTCGCTGAGCGTCAGCTCCGCCATCACGTGGGCGGCCTGGGGATCGTCGACGAAGGCGATCGCAACCAGCGCCTGACGTCGTTCGGCAGCGGTGAGCGCGCTCGACTTCGCCCGTTCTCTAAAGCCGTCGACTGCAGTTACCGTGTGCAGGCGCCACGCGATCGCTGAAAACCGCGCATCTCCACCTGAAGCGGATCGGGATCTCCGAGCGTGGGCAGGAGCGCCGAGTACAACCTGTCTTCGATTCCCCACGCCGCTATGCCCAGCGCTTCCAGGTACCACCGATCGACGCCGTCGTAGGCCGCTGCGAGCTTCTGAAAAATATCGCGGCTGTCTTCGAAGGGAATGCCGCGCAGCGACAAGGCAACCTCGCGACGGACCGCCGGCGAGGGATCCTGCGACAAGGCGCGCGCCTCGGCGAGGACCGACGCTTTCGCGCGGCGCAGCGCCCGAAACGCAGCGACACGGATCTGCGGATCGGCGTCGGTCAGGCGCTGCTCGACTTCGCGCACGCCGTCCGGACCGAGCTCGGCCAGGAGCCAGATTGCGCGGGCGCGATGATAGGGGTTGGGATCGCCGAGGACGTTCTTTACGGCCGGCAACGCCGCGGCTCCCTGCGCCTTCAGCCGCTCGTAGCCGCTGCTGCGCACGTTGACGGCGGGGCTCAGTAGCGCCTGAACCTGACCCGCGGTCGTCCGCAGATCGATCGACGGCGTGCGGAGCGCGCGGCCCTTTGGCGTGACGCGATAGATGCGGCCGTACCCTTTGCCGTCGTGCATCTGGTGGCCGCCGACGATCGCGTCGTACCAGTCGGCGACGTAGATCGCGCCGTCAGCGCCGACGGCGACGTCGCTTGGCCGAAACCATTTGCGCCGGTCCTCGTCGACGCGATTCCAGATGTAGTTCTCGTTCGGCGCGCCGAGACTCGACACGAACTCGAAGCCTTCGAGCGTGAAGCCAGCGCCTTGCGGCTGCGGATGGAATCCGAAGATCACGTTCCGTCCGGCGTCGGCGCTGAGGAGCAGGCCGCGGTAACGGAGGCCGAGCTGGTCGCCCTCGTGGCGAACCACGCCAGCCGGCGCGCCGGCGCCAGTGTTGACGCCGGCGGGCAGCACGCCGGGGTCGTCCTGATGCCAATGCGCCGTGAACGTATCCTGCCCGGGCCGCCGATCGGCCTGCCAGTATCTCGACCCGTCGGCGCTGAAGTAGCCTGCGCTCGCGCCCTCCATCAACCAGGTCATGCGGCACGCCATCACCTGATCGTCGTTGTCGTTCTGCCAGAGGTCGCCGAACGAATCGACGGCGAGCTCGTAAGCGTTGCGAAAGTTGTGCGCCACGACTGTCAGGCGCGTCCCGTCGGGCTCCATCCGCAATCCCAGCCCGCCCGTCCAGACCCGCCCATCGTCGCTCACCAGTCCGCCCTCGTTCTTCAGGTTGTACGGAGTGCCGCCGGTATAGAGACTCCCCGCGCGAATCGTTTTCCTGGAACGATCGGTCACGACATGCGGGCCGGCGTTGCCGGTGTTGAAATACCAGCGTCCGTCAGGTCCCGCGACGAGCGCGTGCAGGCCGTGATCGTGATCGTAGCCACCGAAGCCGGACAACAGGATCTCTTTCTTGTCGGGTTTGTCGTCGCCGTTCTCGTCCGTATAGACGATGAGGTGCGGCGAGGCCGAGACGATGACGCGATTGCCGATCACTGCCAGCCCGAGCGGCGCGCGCAGATCTTTGTCCTGGACGAACACCTTCGACTGGTCGGCGCGGCCGTCGCCGTTGGTGTCGGTCAGGATGAGGATCCGATCGCCAGCCTGATGGGTCAGCGGGCTTTGCTTTGCGGTATTGAAGTCCCTGTAGTTGACCGCCTCGGCGACCCAGACGCGACCGCGGACATCGATGTCGATGTTGGTCGGGTTGAAGAACATCGGTGATTCTGCCCAGAGCGTGATCTCCAGATCGTCGGGCAGGGCGAAGCGATCGGTCTGCGCGTGTGGCCTCGATCCGGAACCGGTCGAGACGAGCGCCATCATCAGCACGATGAACGAGAGACGGGTCGTCACGCCGCTGCAGGATATCGCGTAACGCGTTCGTGGGCCACAGGGGCCTGGGTTACTCGAGGATCTGCCACGGACGACACTGTTAAACGCCGCCACGGACTACACGGATGACACTGTTTTGAGCCACGGATGACACGGATCACACTGTCTCTTGAGCATACACGAGATCGATCACATGTATTCCGTGGCCTGGATCCGTGTCATCCGTGTGTTCCGTGGCGTGGATCCGTGTCGTCCGTGTGTTCCGTGGCCGATCCAGCGCTAGACTTAGAATCCAGAAACTATCTAATAAACCTGATCCGTGTTGTCCGTGTGATCCGTGGCAATGATCCGTGTATCCGTGGCGTCGTCCGTGTTATCCGTGTGATCCGTGGCCCTAGTCAGGAGACCAGTATGTTTCACTCGCGTGCGTTGATGCGATGCGCATGGGGTTGGCCGGTCGTGGCGGCGGTCGTGCTCGGCGACGCCGCTCAGGCTCAGACATCGTTCGCGTGACGAAGTAGGGATTGGTTGTGACACGTCGAAGCTGGCTCGCCGCCGCGTTCTCGGCCGTCCTGTGCGTCGCAGTCATCGTCGTCTGCGGAGCGCAATCAACGACCGAGTTCACGTGGGACTTGCCGAAGGGCTTCCCGATGCCCGCGGTCCCGGCCGACAACCCGATGTCGGTCGCGAAGGTCGAGCTCGGACGTCATCTCTTCTACGATTTGCGCCTGTCTGGCAACGGCCAGCAGTCGTGCGCGACGTGCCACCAGCAGGAAAAAGCCTTCACTGACGGTTTGACGACGAGCGCTGGATCGACGGGGGAGGACCACCCGCGCAACAGCATGAGCCTCGTCAACGTCGCCTATGCGGCGACGCTGACCTGGGCCAACCCGACGATGACCCGGCTCGAGGATCAGGCGCTCGTGCCGATGTTCGGGCGGCATCCGATCGAGCTCGGCCTGGGTGAGGATCGGGAGTGGCTCGACCCGCTGCGGCGCGAGCCGCGGTACGTCGCGCTTTTCGAGCGCGCGTTTCCAGGAGAGGCCGACGGCTTTACGCGCGTCAACGTCGTCAAAGCCCTCGCCACGTTTCAGAGGACGATCGTTTCCGCGCGCTCGCCCTACGATCGCTACCACTTCGAGCGCGACGATCAGGCGGTGTCGGCCGCGGCAAAGCGCGGCGAAGTACTGTTTCACAGTCGGCCTCTCGCCTGTTTCACGTGCCACGGGGGCTTCAATCTCTCTGGCGCGACGAGGCGGCCCGGATCATCGGAAACCGCTGGCGGCGAGTTCCATAACACCGGGCTCTACAATCTGCCTGGCCTGCTGTCGTATCCGGCGCCCAACACCGGCATCCACGAGTTCACGCGCGATCCCAAGGACGTCGGAAAGTTCAAGGCGCCGACGCTGCGGAACATTGCTGTCACCGCGCCCTACATGCACGACGGCAGCATTGATTCGCTCGAGGGCGTGCTCGCGCACTACGAGGCTGGCGGACGCACTCTGACCGAGGGTCCACATAAGGGCGTCGGTCGTGACAATCCCAACAAGAGTGAGAGGATCCGCGGCTTCTCGCTCACGCCCGACGAGCGTGCCGATCTGATTGCCTTCCTGCGCTCGCTGACCGACGAGAGCGTGCTCCGCGACCCGCGCTTTGCGAATCCGTGGCGACGGTAGTGACGACGAGCGATCGGCCTGAACCCGCGCCTCGCCTCACCGCCGTCGACGCGCTGCGCGGAGCGGTGATGGTCATCATGGCGCTCGACCACACCCGTGATTTCTTCCACGCGGGCGCCATGAGTTTCTCGCCGGAGGATCTCGCCCGCACGACGCCGATCCTGTTCTTCACGCGCTGGATCACCCACGTCTGCGCTCCGGTGTTTGTCTTCACGGCTGGCATCGGCGCCTTCCTTCGGCTCGACCGGCCCGGTGCTACGAAGGCGCAGCTCTCGCGGTTTCTGCTGACGCGTGGCGTGTGGCTGATCCTGATCGAGCTGACCGTGATGCGCCTGGCGTTCAACTTCTCGTTCGAGATGCGCTACCCGGTGCTGCTCTTGATACTCTGGGCGCTCGGCGTGTCGATGATCGCGCTGGCCGCGCTCATTTATCTCCCCCGGCGGGTATTGGCCGCCGCGAGCCTTGCCGTTATCATCCTGCACAACACCCTGGACTCCGTGCAGGCCTCGCAGTTCGGCGCGTTCGGAGGCGTCTGGAACGTGCTCCACCAGCAGGGGGTGTTTGTTCTTGGCGGGATTCCCGTGGTTGCCGGCTATCCGGTGATGCCGTGGATTGCCGTGATGGCCCTGGGTTTCTGCGTCGGGCCGATCTTTCGTCTCGAGCCGCACCTGCGCCAGCGGCTCCTGCTGAAATGGGGAACGCTTCTCATCGTTGCCTTCGTGCTGCTGCGAGCTGTGAACGTGTACGGCGATCCCGCGCCGTGGTCGGTGCAGCCATCGGCGACATACACACTCCTCTCGTTTCTGAGGACGACGAAGTATC
Organism: uncultured Acidobacteriota bacterium; assembly: GCA_963797625.1. Taxonomy (GTDB): domain Bacteria; phylum Acidobacteriota; class Vicinamibacteria; order Vicinamibacterales; family 2-12-FULL-66-21; genus DATBJJ01. The sequence continues at coordinate 165,893 of CAWCQI010000025.1, read as the reverse complement.
CGCCCTCGCTGGACTTTCTGCTCATGACGATCGGTCCGGCGCTTTTGGCGCTCGCGTGGTTCGATCGGCGCCGGCTCGAGGCTCAGCAATCCGCTCGTCGTCATCGGTCGCGTGCCGTTCTTCTATTACGTGACGCATTTCTGGGCGCTCCACTTGCTGGTCGCCCTGATGGCGTGGCTGCGCTACGGCGGCGCGGCGATTCCGCTCCTTCTTTCTCCCGTTCCGTCGATGGGAGGTTCCCGCGACCTCTTCCCACCGGATTTCGGGTATCCGCTCTGGGTCGTCTACCTTGTCTGGATTTTCATCGTCGTGGCGATCTATCCGCTCTGCCGATGGTTCGCGGGAGTGAAAGCGCGCCGACGGGAGTGGTGGTTGAGCTATTTGTAAGCGCGAAGCATCTCGTGCGCGAGAAATGCCGGTGGAGGTGATCATGAGTATTCTGAGGCAGGATCTTCGGCATGCCCTGCGGATGATTGCGCGGCAGCCCGGCGTCACGCTGGTGGCGATCCTGACGCTCGCTCTGGGCATTGGCGCCAACACCGCGATCTTCTCGGCCGTCGATGCGGTCCTGTTGAGGCCGCTGCCTTACGAGAATCCGGACCAGCTCGTGATGGTATGGGAGAAGCGTCCTGCCGAAGGGGTGCTCGACAACGTCGTTGCCCCGGCAGATTACGTCGACTGGGCGAAGTTGAATTCCAGCTTCGAATCAATTGCCGCCTACACGCCCCTGACGGTAGACCTCACCGGCGTCGGCGATCCGGTAAAACTTCCGGCGGCCGCCGTGTCACCGGCATTCTTCGATGTGTTCAGGACCAGGCCTCAGCTTGGGCGCTCGTTCAGGCCTGAAGAGGGGATCGTCGGCAACCAGAGAGTTGTGATCCTCGGTCATGGGCTCTGGCTGCGCATGTTCGGCTCCGATCCATCGATCGTTGGTCGGCAGATTCTCTTGAACGGGGTCGGACATGAAGTTGTTGGCGTGCTTCCAGCCACGTTCCAGTTCGCGGACTCGACGATCGAGTTATGGGCGCCGCTGGCGCTCGAAGGGCAGCCGCAGCCACTCAGCCGGGCGCAGCATCAGTTCTTCGTCTATGCGCGGATGAAGCCTGGCGTGACGCTTCAGCAGGCCAGAACCGACATGGATCGTGTCGGCGCACAGCTCTCCGAACAGTTTCCCGTCACCAATCGCCGCCACGGCGTGTGGGTGTCCGCGCTCAGCGATCAGATCGCGGGTCCAGTCCAGCGTGGAAGCGAGCAGAACCGGAGCCTCCGCGGTGGACTGCTGCTGCTCCTCGGAGCAGTGGCATTCGTCCTGCTCATTGCCTGCGTCAACGTCGCCAGCCTGCTTTTGGCACAGGCGGCCGGGCGCCGGCGCGAGATGGCCGTACGTGCTGCGCTCGGCGCGGGCCGCGCGCGGCTCGCCGGCCAGACGCTGACCGAGAGCCTGGTCCTCGGAGTGATCGGTGGCCTTGCTGGCCTGATCGTCGCGTATTGGGGGATTCAGTGGCTGCGCCAGCTGACGCCCGAGGCCCTGCCGGTGATCGGTTTGCGGCAGTTCGGACTCGACCTGCGCGTCCTGGCGTTCACGTTCGTACTGTCGATTGCGACCGGCCTCCTGTTCGGGTTCCTTCCCGCCTGGCATCTCGCCAGCCAGGATCTTCACAACGTGCTGAAGGAAGGCACGCGAACCGGCGGTCTGGTGCGCCGTCGTCTGCGTGTGGCGCTCGTCGTCGGTGAGATCGCGCTGGCGTCGGTGCTGCTGGTCGGCGCTGGCTTGACCCTCCGCAGTTTCCAGGCGCTGCTTCACGCGCAACCCGGTTTCGCGTCCGATGGTGTGCTGACAACGTTCGTGACGTTGCCGGGCCGACGCTACGGCAGCGACGAGAAGCGCCTCGCCGCCTTCGATCAGATCGAGCAGCGGTTCGCGTCGGTTGCCGGCGTGCGCGCCGTCGGGGCCACGAGCCGCCTGCCGCTCAGCGGACAGGACGGCCGGCTGAGCGTCAGCATCGAAGGGTTCAATGCGCCACCTGACATGCAGACGCGGGCACATCCGCGCTCGGTGAGTCCCGGCTATTTTAAAACGATGGGCATAGCGCTCGTAGCAGGACGCACCTTCAGCGCCGCCGATCGCGCCGGTTCTCCACTCGTCGGCGTGGTCAACGACACGATGGCACGCCGGTACTGGCCGGGCGGTTCCCCGCTCGGCCAGAAGCTGGTCGTCGGCGGCACGACTGCCTCCGTCGAGGTCATCGGCATCGTCGCCGACGTGCGCCACTGGGGCCTGGACTTGCCGGTGAACCCGGAGCTCTATCTTCCGCTGGCGCAGCAGCCGACCGGGGGCTTGACCTTCGTCCTCTCGACGGGCCTCGAGCCCTCAGCACTCAGCGCGAGCGTTCGCGAGCAGCTGCGAGCCGTCGATCCGGATCTTCCGCTCTCCAGAGTCCGGACGATGAACGAAGTCGCGGCGGAGTCGGTCGCGTCCCGCCGCGTGGCGATGCTTCTTCTGGCAATCCTCGGCGTGCTTGCGCTGACGCTTGCGGCTTCGGGCATCTACGCGGTGATGGCGCACCTGGTCGCGTTGCGGTCGGCCGAGATCGGCGTTCGCATGACGCTCGGCGCAAAACCTTGGCGGTGATGCTGCTGGTGCTGCGAGAAGGGCTCGGTACAGGCGGCTGCAGGGCTCGCCATCGGGCTGGGCGCCGCAGTGGTGATCATGCGCGCATTTCGAGCCAGGCTCTTCGAGGTCAGTCCTGCAGATCCGATGACGTTGACCGTGGTGGCTGCCATCCTGTTGACGACGGCGGTCGCCGCCTGCATTATCCCTGCACGGCGAGCGATGCGCGTCGATCCGATCGAGGCGCTGAGAAGCACCTAGCGTGCAAGGTATGAACACGTAGTGTCCGGCTTCAGCCGGCCCAAGGCCCCGGGCGGACCGCCGTAGCTTCAGCGGAGCTGGTTAGCCGGACGTCCTACTCGAGGAAGACGCCATGGCCAACCGCTTGTCTCATCCAGGAATCGGCCGTCGGGAGTTCGCGCGAATCGCGTTTGGAACGATCGGCGCCGCCGCCGTCGGCCGCCCCGCCTCAGGCCGCGACGGCGCAGACGCCTGGGAAGACCACGCCGGGCATCAAACTGTGCGTGCAGTCGTCGGCGAACCCGTCGGACCAGCAGCTGCTGTTCCTCAAGCAGCTCGGTGCGGGGTACGTCAGCGTCGGGTCGCCACCCGAGCTGCGCACCGCCGAAGGCTTCATGCACATCAAGAAGCGCTATGCGGACGCCGGGATCACGGTCTGGAACATCGGCAACGTCACCGTCCACAACATGCCGGAGGTGACGCTCAACCTGCCCGGGCGTGACCAGAAGATCGAGGACTACAAGCAGTACCTCCGCAATCTCGGCAAGGCCGGCATCGGCTACACGACCTACGCGCACATGGGCAACGGCATCTGGACGAGCGGACGGACCGACGTGCGCGGCGCCTCGGCGCGCGAGTTCGACCAGAACAGCCCATCGGCGCGCGGCAACTGGGACGGGAAGGTCTACACCGGACCGCTTTCCCATGGACGCGAGTTCACCAAGGAAGAAATCTGGGAGAACTACACCTATTTCATCAAGCAAGTGGCCCCGGTCGCGGAGGAAGTCGGCGTCAAAATCGGCATTCATCCCGACGATCCGCCGGTGCCGGTGCTTGCCGGCGTGCCGCGCTGCATCTTCAGCAACTACGAGGGCTACAAGCGGGCGATGGAGATCGCCAACAGCCCCAATGTCGGCATCTGCCTCTGCTGCGGCACCTGGCTCGAAGGCGGCAAGTCGCTGACCGGCAAGGACCCTGAGGAGATGATTCGCGCGTTCGGCGCCAAGAAGATCTGGAAGATTCATTTCCGCAACGTCAGCGCGCCGCTGCCGCACTTTGTCGAGACCTTCATGGACGACGGCTACTACGACATGTGGAAGATCATGAAGGCGCTGCGCGACGTCGATTTCGAGGGGATCGTGATTCTCGACCACAGCCCGACCATGGTGGGTGGCAACTACACGCAGACGGCCTACGGCTTCGCCTACATGAAGGCGCTGCTCAACCGCGCCAACGCAGAAGCGCGCCGCTGATGCCTGTCGCTCGTCTTGCGCTCGTCGGGCTCGTCGGGCTCATCGAGCTTGCGACGGCGCAGTCCGGATGGCAGGCCGATCCGCGAGTCGTCCGCGAGACGGCCGCCAAACAACCGGCCTTCAACTTCGAGGAGTCGAAGGTTCCTCCCTACACGCTGCCGGACTTGCTGGCGAGTGGCGGCAAGACGGTTCGAACGCCCGAGGCATGGCAGGCGAGGCGGAATGAAATCCTGGAGCAGTTCCGCGCCAACGTCTACGGACGATCGCCTCAGCGGCCGGAACGCCTCAACTATCAGGTGCTCGAGGAGAACGCGCGCGCGATGGATGGCGCGGCAACGCTGAAGCGCGTCGCGATTCTGAGCACACAAGCAGCACGGGAACATCGATTCGAGTTGACCCTCTTCCTGCCGAATGCGCGGCAGGCGCCCGTGCCCGTCTTTCTGCTCCTCAACAACCGGCCGGTCAGCAATACCGATCCGACCCGTCGCGAGCAGTCAGACTTCTGGCCAGCCGAGCAGGTCATCGCGCGCGGCTACGGCATCGCCGCGATCCAGACCAACGAGCTCGCGCCGGATGACAAGGACCGTTTTCGCGATGGCGTGATTCGATTGTTCGAGAATGACGCGACGGCTGGACCGTCCCCGACGTGGGCGGCACTGGCCGCCTGGGCGTGGGGCGCGAGGCGGGTCATGGACTATTTCGAAACCGATCCGCGCGTCGACGCAAAGCACATCGCCGTTGTCGGCCATTCGCGCGGCGGGAAGGCGGCGCTCTGGGCAGGCGCCGAGGACGAGCGGTTCTCGCTCGTCGTGTCGAACGAGTCGGGCGAGGGCGGCGCAGCGCTGACCAGGCGCCAGTTCGGCGAGACGCTGGCGCGAATCACCGAAACGTTCCCGCACTGGTTCGTGAAGAGCTACGCGTCGTTCGCCGGACGCGTCGACGCGCTGCCCGTCGATCAACACATGCTCATCGCGCTGATGGCGCCGCGCGCGGTCTACGTCGCCAGCGCCGACGAGGATCTGTGGTCCGATCCGCGAGGCGAGTTCCTCTCTCTGGCGCACGCGTCGCCGGTGTTCGCGCTGTGGGGCGATCAGCCGATTGCCGCCGACGACATGCCCGCGCTGAACCAGCCGCGTATCGTCGGCCGGCGCGGCTATCACGTGCGCCGGGGTGGCCACAACCTGACGCGTTACGACTGGCAGTCGTTCATGGATTTCTCGGACGCAGCTGATGAAGCGCCGCTAGCGGCCGGGCGCGATGTGTTGACACTCATCGACGTGTTCGCTGCCAAAGATCTTCACCGCGGAGTAGCGTGTAGACGATGAATCAGTCCTTGGGCGGGCACCCCCGGGGCCCGTCGCGGGACAGCCGCACGGGTCGCTCGTCTGCGCTGCCATGGGGCTCAACGGGTCCGCGCGCTGCGCGCCCGCGGGCGCCCGTCCCGCGCCACCCGCGAGCCCGCTGCAAGTACTGATTCATGTGTACACGCGCAGTCGCGCGGCTGAGTGGAGGCTACAGGAACCATGAAGCATGATCTTGGTCTGATCCTGTTGACAGTGCTTGTCGACGCCGCGCTTGCCCAGTCGCGCCCGAACATCGTCCTCATCTACATGGACGATCTCGGTTACGGCGACGTTTCGTCGTATGGCGCGAAGACGGTCAAGACGCCGAACATCGATCGGCTGGCGCGAGAAGGACTGCGCTTTACCGATGGGCACTCGGCCGCGGCAACCTGCACGCCGTCGCGCTACGCGCTGATGACGGGCGAATATGCTTTTCGCAAGAAGGGGACCGGGATTCTGCCTGGCGACGCCGCGCTGATCGTCGAACCGGGGCGGACGACGCTGCCTTCAGTCTTGCAGAAGGCAGGCTACACCACCGGCGTCGTCGGCAAGTGGCATCTCGGACTGGGGCCGCAGGGTGGGCCTGACTGGAACGGCACGATTGCGCCGGGTCCACTCGACGTCGGCTTTCAATCGGCGTTCATCATGGCCGCCACCGGCGACCGCGTGCCGACCGTCTACATCGAGAACCGTCGCGTCGTCGGCCTCGATCCGAGCGATCCGATCAGCGTGAGCTATGCCAAGAAGGTCGGGAGCTGGCCCACCGGGAGCGAGAATCCGAATCTGCTCACGATGCACCCGAGCCATGGCCACGACATGACCATCGTCAACGGCATCAGCCGCATTGGCTGGATGACCGGCGGGAAAGCGGCGCTGTGGAAAGACGAGGACATGGCCGACCTCTTCACCAGCAAGGCCGTGACCTTTATCGAGCAGAACCGCAGCACGCCGTTCTTTCTGTACTTCGCGACACACGACCTGCACGTGCCACGTGTTCCGAACCCGCGCTTCGCCGGCTCGTCGGGCATGGGCCCGCGCGGCGACGCGCTCGTCGAAGGCGACTGGAGCGTCGGCAGGATTCTCGAGGCGCTCGATCGCCTGAAGCTCGCCGATCGGACGCTGGTCATCTTTACCTCAGACAACGGTCCGGTCGTCGACGATGGCTACAAGGATGAGGCGGTGGAGAAGCTTGGCGCCCACAAGCTTGCGGGGCCGCTGCGCGGCGGCAAGGGCAGCAACTTCGAGGGCGGCACGCGGGTGCCGTTCCTTGTGCGCTGGACAGGACAGATCAAGCCCGGCGTCTCGAACGCGCTCGTGTCGCAGATCGATCTCCTCGCCTCGTTCGCGTCCTTCACTGGCTACAAACTGGCCGACGCCGACGCGCCTGACAGCTTCGACGTCATGGCGGCGCTCCTCGGCAAGACCACGACCGGGCGGCAATCGCTCGTTCAGCAGTCGACCGTGCTTTCGTTTCGTGACGGGAACTGGAAGTACATCGAGCCAAGCCAGGGGCCGGCGGTGACCGCCAACACGAACATCGAAACGGGCAACGACCCGAACGGTCAGCTTTACGATCTCAGGTCCGATCTGGGTGAGCGTCAGAATCTGGCCGCGAAAAACCCGGAACGCATGCGGGAGATGGCGGCGCGGCTCGCAGAGATCAGGAGCAAGGGCCGGAGCAGACCGTAGAGCCGGCGATCGAGGTCGCGGCACTTCTCCCGTCTTACCTTCCGACGAGCGCCGGCCAACCAAGCACCACGGTCACCGGCGGCTTGACGCTCTCGGGCGTATTGACCAGAAATCGCTGGCCGTCCCGCGAGACGTCGTATTGATGCCAGGTAAAGCCGGTGACCGATTCGATTCCGGTCTGGAAGAGCGGCTGCGCCTTGCCGATCTCGGGGAGCGCGCCGAGCGTCACGGGCACGGCCATCAAGCGGCCGTCAATCGACAAATAGAACAACTCCTTGCCGTCGTGCCGCCACTTCGGCTGAATGCCTCCAGTCGTCGAAACCTGCCATCGCCCGGACGCCGTCGGGTAATTCTGCAGCCAGATCTGGAACGGTCCATCATCTCCGTTTGCGTACGCGACCCACCGTCCATCGGGTGACACGCGAGCATGCGTCGTGATTCCCCCACGCCCTTCGATGACCGTTCGCGGGGTGCGATCGGCACCGCCGATAGACCTCACCCATCCCGCCGGCGCCGAGATGCGCGACGATCTCGTAGTGCGCGATCCGCTCACCGACGCGGGATCCGCCGCGGCCGCCGCCAGATCGGCGCAGCGCCCGGCAGGTGCTGGTCGGTCATGCTTGCGTCATCGTAGCCGACAACGTCATGCGAAGGGCCCGAGGGGTGCACCGACGTGCAGCCCCTTCGTCTTTCAGCCGATATATCTGGCGATTATGCTGCCCGCCGATAGCCTGCCGCCAGCCCACGATCCGGTCGGACCGCTGACGCGCACGGTCGAGGTTCTGTCGCTGGCCGCCGCGGCCGTCCTGTTGACGGCGAGCGCCGCTCGGCTCGTCACCTCCGTCGACCTCACGTGGTGGATCCCGCTCGTCATCGTCGCGGCTGGCCTTGCCGCCGATCTCCTGTCTGGCCTCGTACACTGGGGCGCCGATACCTGGGGCCGCGAGACGTTGCCGGTCCTCGGCAGGCGGTTTCTCCGCCCATTTCGCGTCCACCACATCAACCCTGGCGATTTTCTCCGCCGCGACTTCATCGACTGCAACGGTGACGTCGCGATGCTCGTCGTGCCAATGCTCGCCGCCGGATTCTGGATTCCATTGGGGACGCCAGGGAGCGACCTGGCCGCCGTGTTTCTCACATCGTTTGCCGCGTGGATGCTTCCGACCAATCAGGTGCACCAGTGGGCCCACATGCCGGATCCGCCGCGCCTTGTCGCATGGCTTCAACAGCGGGGCTTCATCCTCAGTCGTGAAGCGCACCGGGAACACCACGCGTCGCCGTATGTCGTGAACTACTGCATCGCCACCGGCTGGTGCAACCGGTGGCTGACGACATGCCAGGCATTTCCCCGCCTCGAGCGCGCGATTTCGCGCCTCACCGGCATGCTTCCGCGGGTCGACGAGGAAGCGTTTGCTTCCGAGCTCCACGCAAGTGCGAGCGACCGACGACGCTGACGGGCGTTGATCCAGACGAGATGACACCATTCCGCATCAGCCTGCGCTCGTTCGAGCCGAAGCACTTCGGCTCAGGCTGGATGAGCGGCGTCGCCTCGGCCGCGCTTGGACTCCTCGGACTCGGGGCGGTGGCCTGCTTCCACTATCCGTCGCTCCTGACCATTCCCGAGCTCCGCGCCGTCTACCCGCTGCCTTACGTTCGGGCGCTGCTGCACCTGGTGCTCGTCGGCGCCTTCGTGCTTGGCGTCATCAGCGTCTCGCTGCGCCAGAACAAAGCGCTCGGAATCGCGGGCATCGTGTCGACGCTCATCGCCGCGGTGCTGGGCGGATCACAAGTGCCGGTCGGGGAAGGCGCGGCCACAAGCCCGGGCGCGCCGTACATGGGCCTCGACTGGTTCCTGCTGAACATGATCGTGTACTCGGCGGTCTTCATCCCGCTCGAGCGGCTCTTCGCGCAGCGCCCGGAGCAGTCGACGTTTCGCGCCGCATGGCGCACCGATCTCGCGTACTTCTGCGTCTCGGCGCTCTTCGTCCAGGTCACGACGCTGCTGACGATGAAGCCGGCGATGGTGCTGTTCAGCTGGGCGGCGCATCCGGGCATGCAGGCGTGGGTGCGAAGCCAGCCCTTCGCCGCGCAGTTCGTCGCCATCCTGGTACTGACCGACCTGGTCCAGTACTGGATCCACCGCGCCTTCCACGCCGCGCCGATCCTGTGGCGCTTCCACCGGATTCATCACTCGGCAGAGTCGATGGATTGGCTGGCGGGATCGCGGCTGCACCTCGTCGACGTCGCGGTCACGCGCGGATTGACCTACGTGCCGATTTATCTCCTTGGCTTCGCCGAAACGCCGCTCTTCGCGTATATCGCCTTCGTCAGCATTCAGGCGACGTTCATCCACGCCAACGTCCGCTTCAGGTTCGGACCGCTCGCGTGGATCGTGGCGACGCCGCAGTTCCACCACTGGCACCACGGGGCTGAATCGGAAGCCGTCGACAAGAACTTCGCGGTGCACCTGCCAGTCCTCGACTGGCTGTTCGGCACGTTCCATCTGCCAAAGGGCCGCTGGCCGGCATCGTATGGGCTCGCGCACGGCGAGAAGATGCCCGAAGGGTACGGGCGCCAGTTCGTTCAGCCTTTCCAGGCTACCGATCGGTCTGTCAGTGGTCGCGTGACGTCCGCGAAGTAAGCCGGCCACATTCACTGCAAGAGGAACAACACGATTCAGCTGAGTAGAGGGACATCCTCTTCGTAGTTGACGCCATCGACATCGAAGCCGAATATACGAAGGAAATCGCGTCGGAAGCCACCGAGGTCGGACAGTTCGATGACGTTGTCGCTATTGACCATGCTCCAACGGCGGCGCACTTCTCCCTGAACATCCTCGCGTAATTCCCAATCGTCGACGCGCAGCCGACCGGCCGCATCAAACTCCGGCGTCACGTCGCAGTCGTAGAGACGAGTGCGGAATAGCCGGTCAATTTGCCGAAGGCAATCTTCATGCATTGCCATGTCCTTCATGACTCTAAAGAGGAGGGAGATATAGAGGGGCACCACCGGAATTGCCGAACTCGCCTGAGTGACCACGGCTTTCATCACCGCAACACGAGCATCGCCGTGCAAAGGGGCGAGGACATTCCGCATCGCCGCTGCGGCGCGGTCGAGATCTTCTTTGGCCTTCCCAAGCGTCCCTTCCCAGTAGATCGGCCACGTCAGCTCGCTACCGATGTAGGTGTATGCCACGGTCTTGAACCCAGGATTCAGGAGTTTCTGGTGGTGCAGGTGTGCGACCCATCGTTCCCAGTCGTCGCCCCCCATGACCTTCACAGTCGCCTGGATCTCCTCGTCGTCAGCCGGGGACAGATCTATCTCATGCACCACGCCCTTCTCGACGTTCAGTGTCTTTATGTGGACGGTGCGGCCCACGGGCTTGATGACACTGCGATAGAGCACGCCCGTGTTCGGGTCTGTTCTGACCGGCGAAGCGAGGCTATATATGAGCAGATCGACGCCACCAAGGTCGCGGCGCACGATGTCAGCGACTTGATCTTTCGTCGCATCAGCAAACGCGTCAGCGCTGAGCGATCGCGCGTACAGCTTGTCATCAGCGGCGAGTCGGTCGAACGCGAGATTGTTGTACCAACCGGCTGTGCCAGTCCTGTCGGCAGCCGGTTCTTTCTCGAATGACACGCACAGCGTACGTGCACCAGCACCGAATCCCGATACGATGCGCGAGGCCAGCCCATAGCCGCCGGAACCACCAATGACCAGCACGCGGCGCGGCCCACCGGCTATCGGCGGTTGTGCCTTCATCCAGCCGACGTGGGCATTGACAAGGGCCGCACAGCCAACCGGATGTGCGGTCGTGCATATGAAGCCACGAATACGTGGTTTGATAATCATCGCCGTCGTTGGAGGTGCTCGTCGTCAGCTCAACGACCACGCTTCCACGTCCCCAGAGATCGGTGATTCAAAGCTAGAGAGCGATTGACACTTCTTTGTAGCACGTGTCCGGCTTCCGCCTTCGCCAAGGCTTCGGCGGACCGCCGTAGCTTTAGCGGAGACTTGTTAGCCGGACTTCAGCGGGTCCGCCTTAAAGTGCTTTTCCAGCTTGGAGGAACCCAATGTCGATCCAACTGCGGTCGTCGGACCACCCACGTGAGGGGTACATATCTTTGGGCGAGCCACTGGCGTTCAACTGTCCAAAGTGCGGCGTGCGACTTCACACCCACAGCGACCGCACAGACATGGACGACAAAGGGCAACTCGAGCAGGTCTACGTCTACCTGTGCTTTGAAGACGGGTTATTCACCTTCAGGAATAGCCGTCTGCGGACTATAGACGCCAAAATCGAGCAGGCTCCGGTCTGCCGTCTGCGTACCTGTCGTGGATCTACCAGCGCCACCAGACCGCCTTCACCAGCGGATGGTCAGGACTGAGCACCCTTGATGGCGCTGCACCATGCGGAATTGCTGCACGGTGCCAGCAATCGTTCGGTGTTGCGACGACGATTCTGGCTTCATCCTTTAGATGCTTAATCAGCTCTGCGTCAAACGTTGCGAGCGCATCCACGCGCGCCGCCTTATCTTCGCATTCGGCCACAATGCGGCAGTCGTTCGCGCCGGAATGTAGGATGGCCAGTTCAGCGGCACGCGCGTCTATCTGTACGGCGTCGAGCTCTTGCGCAAGGACTTCTTCAAGGTGGTAGGCATTCCAGTTGAAATGCTCACGGTGTTTTCATCGCGTCTGGAATGTCTTTACATTCCTTAAAGACTGTGGGCACGGCAATAGGATTGCTACCATATATCCACAGTCGAAATGCGGCGACGCGTTCCGTGCCGAGCACGGAGTCATCGTCCTCAGCAGGGTCGTATCCGTATTGGTTGGCTTGCAGAAAAAATGTGACGACATGAGAATCGAATGCGATTCGCATCCACAGATTCTAGCTGGGCACGTCTCGGCCGGGTAGCACTCGCCGCACCGGAACCACCGCTAGCTGCTTGAGGCGCGTGATGCGGCACGGACGGCAGAGGCGCGGGACGTGGCCGGTCTGGTGGACAAAGGTGTCAAGGGACTGCTCCAAACCAACAGCGGCGTCACCATCACTGCGGCCAGCGGAGCGCAGGTCACCGTCAACAAAGACATTGGTCGACTGTTCCAGAACAGCAACATCACCCAGAACATCTACCATATCTACATCTACGCGCCGATCGAGCGAGGAAGCTCGCAGACCGTCAATACATATGTGCCCGAGGTTGCCGACAGCAAAGTGACTGTGACATCGGAGTCGCTTCCTCTTCGGTCGCGAGTCTGACAAGGATCTCTCCATCGCGCAAATGCCGGCGCGTCAGGGGCGAAAAGTCGCTTTGTTCACTCGCCTGGCCGTCTCCTGCTTAGCGCGGCTCTCTTCAGTCTGGTTCTGTTGACGCTCGATCTCTCGTTGGGGAGCTTCTTGCTCATCGAGCAGGATCGCTTCGACGGTCGCAACCCGCGCCAGGGTGTCCAGGCGCTTTGACAGCACTACCACTCCAAACGCGGACAGGTACGAGGACTGGAAGAGGCTGAGCGAACAGTGCGAGTCTTCCCAATACGCCAAAAGTTTGTCGTTGGCGTTCGCGGCTGGGGCCGACGACGGTCCATTCCTGGTCACCGGCAACATGGGAACTCCGTACGTCGCCGAAATGGCTTCGACCATGTCTTCAGCTGTCAGCCCTTCGGTTCGTTCCCGGTCATACGTGACCACGATTCGGAAAAGCTGGTCGTTGTAGAAACTGAAGAGCACTTTTCTTGCCGAGTCTCCTTGCGTCAACGCTCCGGGAACGCGTGCCGGCGCGGGCAGCCACATCAGGTCTTGAATCAGCTCCGGGCGCCGATGGATCACCCGCGCCTCAGCGGTGATGTCTGCCTGTTGTGCGACGGTGACCAGATTCATGCCGAGTTGAAACTCCCGGTACTGGACAGATCGCGGACAGATACTCCCGGCGGCTCCTGCGCCGATATCACCGGCGTCACCAGGACGACCCAAGCTGCGGACATCACGAGTAGTCGAGTGCGAATCATTGTGAACTCTCCTCGGTCACGTACGGGGTTCGCTGCCGTCTGGCGTAGACACTCCACGGAAGAACTCCGTGTCGTCGGCAGTCAACTGTTCGACACGCTTTCGTGCCTGTTCCACGTTGGGACACGTTTCCCGCTCGCGCCAGTTGTCAGCACCACGGTCAGCCACGTCGATGGGCGTTGTGCCATCGAGCTGATCGGGACCGAGCCGATACCGTTTCGGTGTTCGATCTTCGGCCATAGCGTGCCGATCGCCGCGAGCGGCCCGGAAGGTGGCCATCTCGACTGCTTGATCCTGCAGAAGCGTATCGAGCCCGAGAAGCGTCGGCAGGCGAGACTTAGTCATGTTGCCCTCGGATAGTGCTTCGAGGACGCGGCCCTGGATGGGTGGGCGCTCAGGAAGGCTCAATCAGCATAGCGACGAACCACGTTCGCGACTGTACCGTTTTGCACAGACGCCGCTGAAGTTCGGAGGACTGTTGTGATCGGCAGCGGTCGCGGACCTGACCGCTGGGAGCTTGCTGGATAACGGCCGATCACGAGCGGATTGGCGGACGATCCGCTGAAGAAGTCTTCAGCACGCCTTCGCGTTTCCTGCACTCAAGGACGTAGCCGCGGCACCGCCACTGCCACCGGCCAAACGAGAAGGTCTCCGAACGTTCCATTCACGCCGCATTGCATCCGAAGCGAGGATCCTTCGACACGGACGGCAGTTCGTGGTCGTTCAAATGGGTCGCTCAGGTGATCACGGCAAGCGTGAAGGACCGCGTCTTCCTGAAGCGCTATGACGCGGGAGAGATTCGACTGAACGGCCACGATACCCTGCAGGTGTCGATGATTGAACGTCAGAAGAGGGTTGGCGACGTCGTCCAGAGTCGAACGTATGAGATCACTTCGGTCGATAGCTACATGCCGGGACTGACGCAACCGAAGCTGGAGCTCGACTCTTAAATCGCCCCCGCAAGAGATTCTTCGTAAAAGGCGGACACTACGGACAAATAAAACGCTCTCTAAACCAGCCCCAACTGATCTCTGGCATAGACAATCGATCTATCGACGAGCTCGAGCTCGAGCGCGTAACGCTCGTCTGGTGAGAGGCCGCTGATGTGGGGCAGCGGCGATGCCGGACGGTGCGCGCGAACTCGAGCGAGGAGCCGCGCCAGATGGACGCCGTTGACATCGTCGAACGTCGCCCAGTACTTGTCGGTGAGGCAGGGAACCTCGAGCGGATCGCGGGTAATCATCTCGAGCGAAAAGTTCACGTCAGGTCTCGCTCGTTTGATGGTGTCGACGATCCGCTTCATGTCGAGCATGCCTTCGCCGAGCGGGACTTCGGAGAGGAGGAATCCGGACGGGCATTCGATTGCCGCCATGTCCTTGAGGTGGACGTTGAACGTGTACGGCGCCAGTTTGTCGACGACCTCCATCGGATCGTCCATCACGGTCAGGTTGTTGCCGGTGTCGAGCGACACGCCGAGGTATTCGCTGCTGTACTGCTCGAGCAGCGCGACCTGTTGGTCGACACGCCAGTCCTTGTGATTCTCGATGCCGAGCGGCATCTTGTGCCGTTCGACGATGGGCACGGCGGCGGCGATCTGCTTGTGGAACCCTTCGACCGCGGTTCGCCAGCCCTGAAGGCTGTCGAACATCTCGTAGCGCCGGCCGAGCAGGCACACCACGCGCAGGCTCGTGGCGCCAGCCTCCTTGGCTACGCGCACCGCGTGCTCGAAGACATCCGGATCCTCGCGCGGCAGGAACGTCTGGACTTCGACATACATGCCGAGCTCTTCTTTCAACTGGCGCGTCCGGCGAGCCCAGTCGAAATCGATCTGGGTCATGCCGCCGTGCGCACCGGCCGCGCCGACCGAAGCGGCGAGGTGGAGCAGTGGCTCGACGTCAAGAAGCCTTTGTGGCGAGCTGAAGCGAACCGATTGGAACGAATCGGCCGACAATCCCATCGTTGTTCGTCTGGTAACGATCGACATGGCTGACTCTACCTCTGGACCACGTTATCGGGTTCGAATCCCCGGACGGCGTGAATGGCTCGTCACCGGCGGGCGTACGCAGCGGGGATAGCGGTGCTGGCGGGGCACGCGCGCAGGCGTCTCGAGAGTGCGCGACCGACGGCGCAAGCACAAATGCGTCAACGCCCAGCGGGATGCCGACAGGAGCGGCCAAAGTGTTTCGGATCATAATGGGCGCTCCTAGCCATCCGCCGCGATGTATCATCTGCGCCTCCGCTAAGGCGATCCATTACACCGACATGGGGGTTCATCATGACGACGACCGGCGTCAACAACGGCGTGAACGTACAGGCCCTGCTTGATGCGCGAGAAGCTCTGAAGGGCGCACCAGAGGCAGCCAAATTCACGTGGCGAGCGTCCTGCAAGTGGCAGAACGGCACGCACAGCGAGTCAAAGGTCCAGAGCTTCTTCGGACTCGGGCAGGAACAGAGCCACAAGACGGAGACATCGCTCGGTGCGGATCATCCGGAGATCTTCGCTTCGGAGGATCACGCCATCACCCCAATCGAATACATTCTCGTCGGCCTCGCGAGCTGCCTGACCGCCGGTGTGGCAGCGGTCGCGCAGAATCGCGGCATTCAGCTCCGCTCCGTGGAATCGAATCTCGAAGGCAAGATGGACATCCGCGGCATCCTCGGCGTCGACAGCGACGTGCGCAACGGCTACGACGACATCAAAGTGACGTTCAAGATTGATGCGGATGCGTCGAAAGAGGACATCGAAGCGCTCGTCGCGCAGTCGCAGAAGCGCTCGGCGGTGTACGACGTCATCACCAATCCCGTAAACGTCACGGTTGAAGTCGCTTAGTTAGCGGGGCGGGACCATCGAACAGGTCACCACGGTCGTCATCGGCGCCGGGCATATGGGTCTGGCGGCGAGCCGATGTCTCAACGAGCGCTCCATCGATCACGTGGTGCTCGAGCGCGGCGAGATCGCCAACTCCTGGCGTCGCGAGCGCTGGGACTCACTCCGGCTGCTGACGCCCAATTGGCAGAGTCGACTGCCCGGGTATCACTACGACGGCTCGGACCCGGACGGCTATATGACGATGCGTGAGGTGATCGACTTCATCTCACGCTTTGCCGTGTTGTCGAGTGCGCCGGTGCGCACGCACACCACCGTCACACGTGTGCAGCGAACCGACGCCGGATACGACGTCGCGACGACCAACGGTGATCTGCGCTGCCGCACCATCATGATCGCGAGCGGCGCGTGTAACGTTCCGAGCGTACCGGCGCTCGGCAAAGCCGTGCCGCCATCGATCCGGTGCTTCACGCCATTCAGCTACCGCAACCCGAATGACTTGCCGGAAGGCGGCGTGCTGGTCGTCGGCGCATCGGCCACCGGCGTCCAACTCGCCGACGAAATCATCCGTTCCGGTCGGCCGGTCACTCTTTCCGTCGGCGAGCACGTCAGGCTGCCAAGGACGTATCGCGGTCGCGACGTGCTCTGGTGGATGGATGCGTCGGGCGTGTGGAATCAGCGCTACAACGAAATCGACGACCTGATGCGTGTCCGCCGCCTCCCCTCACCGCAACTCATTGGGACGCCTGAGCGAGCGACGTTGGATCTCAACGCGCTCAGTTCCGCCGGTGTCGAGATTGTCGGCCGTCTCTCCGCAGTGCGAGACGGACAGGCATTGTTCTCCGGTGGACTGCGAAATCAGTTTGCGCTGGCAGACTTGAAGATGAACCGGTTGCTCGGCACGTTCGATGAGTGGGCTCGGAGCCACGCCCGCGAGGCCGAGGTCGGTCCTCCGGAACGGTTTGAACCGACACGCGCGCCGGAGTCGTCAACTCTGAAACTCGATCTGCGGAATGGAGAAATCCGTTCGATCGTTTGGGCGACGGGATTCCAACCTGACTACAGCTGGTTAGACCTGCCCGTGATTGATGACAAAGGACACTTGCGGCACGACGGAGGCGTCGTTGATGCGCCAGGTCTGTATGCGCTTGGGTTGCCGTTCCTTCGACGACGGAAGTCGACGTTCATCAGTGGTGCTGAAGACGATGCGCGTGAGCTCGTCGATCACTTAGCCGATTATCTGGCTACGCCGGCATAGCGAAGCTAGTCACCTCGAGCGACTCTTTCTTCATTTCATCGCTCAGTGCACGATGGAGCTGCTGAACCTTTGGGAGGTCCCATTCGAAGGATGCGACGGCATCGGTCACTTCAAAGTGTCCGACCGCCAACTTGTCGCGAGCACTCTGATAGCCGGCGAACGCGGCCTCCGTGCCGGCGGCCGCCGCTTGCGCGAGCAGTTCCGCGTCGATGAACGCATCGGTGATTCCGTGGGCCGTAAGCGGATCCTTGAAGTAACCGGCATCGCCCACGAGTGCCCAGCCGGGTCCGAACGATTGTCGAAAGAATCCTATCTCTCCCGAAAACCCGCGGTACTTTTCAACCCTTTCCGACTGTTCCACAACCGCCGCCAGGTCGGACGCGCATTCCCTCAATACTTGTCGGTATCCAGCGTCCGTACCGTGTCTCATCGTCTCGTGGAACCGCCTCTGTGGAACCGAGGCAAATATGCAAGTCAGCCCGTCATTGGTCGGAATCGCGCCGGCGCTCACACCAGGGTTGTAGTACCAGTGGTAGCCGTCGAACCCCGGGCCTGACCAGTAGCTGAAGACAACGCCGGTCGCATGACGACCGGTTCGATAGCATTCAGAGCCGACGAGACGCGCGACCGTAGAACGGACACCATCGGCTCCGATCACGAGTTCAGCCGAAACCTGCCGCTCCCGATCATGACCATCTTTGAGGCGCACACCGGAGACGCGACCGTTGTCCGCGCGGACCAGATCGACGAGTTGCGTTTCGAACGTGATCGCTGCACCGGCTTTTTGCGCGGCATCGACAAGCAACCGGTCAATGACAGTACGCCGAGGTGCGTAGAGACCATCAATGTCGTGCTGCGGTTTGATCTGCACCGCGACGACCTCGTCGCCGTAGTGAAACGACGTCGATCGGACCACAGGCGTACCGGCCGCTTTGATTCCCTCTAGAACGCCCCAGCGAGAGAGTTGGACAACGCCGGCGCGCATGAGGGCGTGGGTCGAGACCGTATCGCTCCCGTAGCGACCGCGGTCGATCGCGAGCACACGAAGGCCTCGTCTCGCGAGGAGCAGCGCGGTGGCCGCGCCGGCGCAACGGGCTCCGACAATGACGACGTCGAAATCGACGGATGGGGCAGCGATGGGGATAACATTAGCACGACGTCTGACGGTGGCAAGTCGAGTCCAATTGGGAAATATGAGCAGCAATATCGATCAAATCTGGCCTGGTGGCATCCCACGCGTTGGGCAAGTCGCGGAGCGCTCGCGCACGGTGAACGCGAAAGATATCGAACGGTTCACCGAGATCAGCGGAGACAGGAATCCACTTCATTACGATGAGGCCGTGGCGAAGGCGAGCCGGTTCGGCGAGATTGTCGTACAGGGTGGTGTAACGAGCGCAATCCTCAACGCGGTCGTGGCCGAAGACCTCCCGGGGCCTGGCACCGTATTCCTTCAGGTGAATTGGAGTTTCAAGGCACCGGTTCGGCCCGGTGACACGATTACTGGCCGCGCCGAGGTACTCGAGGTGCGAACCGATAAACCCATCACGAAGCTCAAGACCAGCGTCATCAGAGACGACGGAACGCTCGTCCTCGACGGTGACGCGGTGTGCTATACGATGCCGATCGCGAAAGGCGCGAACGCTTAACGTCAAGTATCGCGACCAGGCTGCAGCCTGCACGGACCAAGTTCGAAAATCGTCGGCCCAGACTTGAGGTCCGTCAGGAGCGTGCCTCCGGCGCCGGAAGCTTGAGCGCCAGCACCAGCGCGGCTTCGATCACGAGCGCGCCCGTCAACGCGAGCAGCCCGCCAGTGTAGCTCCCGGTGACATCGTACAAAGCGCCAATGAGCGCCGGGCCGACGAATCCGCCGAGGTTGCCAATCGAGTTGATGAGCGCGATGCCGGCCGCCGCGGCGGTCCCGCCAAGGAGCTGCGGTGGCATCGCCCAGAACACGCCGACGAGCGCCCGCTGCGCCATCTGCGAGATCGTGAAGCTCGCGACGAGCAGCCAGAGAGTGCCCTGCGAGGCGACCGCGAGCAGAAGGCCAGCCGCTGACGTCACCGCGCACGCCGCGACGTGCCGCCGCCGTTCACCAGTGCGATCCGAGTGCCGTCCGACCACGACCATCGCCACGAGCGCGGCGACAAACGGGATTGACGTAATCGTGCTGAGCGTGAACCCCTTGGCGCCGGAGACGTCCTGCAGCAGCTTGGGCAGCCACAAGAAGACGCCATAGGTGACGACCGTGTTCATGAAGAACACGCCGCAGAGGAGCCAGAGGCTGCCGCTCGCGAAGCTGCGGCGGAGCGACGTGTGGCCGACTGCCTGCCGGCGCGCCTGCTCGTCGGCCATCGTCCTGGCCAGCCAGTCGCGGTCCTCTGGCGAGAGCCACGTCGCGGCATCGGGCCGATCGGTGAGCACCCTGAGCGACAGGACACCAAGCACGACCGCAGGAAGTCCCTCGATGAGGAACAGCCACTGCCAACCCTTGAGACCCAGGAGTCCGTCGAGCTTCAGCAGCGCCTCCGACAGGGGCGAGCCGACGATCACCGCGACCGGGGCGGCCATCATGAAGAGCGCGCCGGTCCTGGCGCGGTCCGTGGCCGGGATCCAGTAGGTCAGATAGAGGATCATCCCCGGGAAGAAGCCGGCCTCGGCGATGCCCAGGAGCACGCGCGCAGCCATGAACGACGGAACGTCGGTGATGAACATCGTGCCCATCGAGACGAACCCCCAGCCGATCATGATGCGGGCAATCCAGCGGCGGGCGCCGACGCGTTCCAGGATGAGGTTGCTCGGGATCTCGAACAGGCAGTAGCTGAGAAAGAAGAGTCCCGCGCCAAACCCGTATTGGGTGGCGCTCAGGCCCAGATCGCGCTGCAGCTCGGTCGCCGCGAAGCCGATATTCACGCGGTCGATATAGGCGACGACGTAGCAGATGAAGGCGAAGGGGATGAAGCGGCGCCTGACTCGCTGCAGGATCTGCGGTCCGTCTGGGGATTTGGGCTCAAGGTTCAGGGCTCAGAGGTTCACGGTTCAAGAGTTCAGGGGTTCAAGGCTAAGGCAGGTTCGTCGAATTCACTACGCAAGCCCTGAGCCTTGAGCCTTGAGCCCTGAGCCCTGAACCCTGAACCCTGAACCCTGAACCTTGAACCCTGAACCTTGAACCAGCAGCGAAGACTTGACTTCGCGTCCGGCCAGTGGCAGTCTCCGGCGCGGACCCACATTTCTCGTCGGGCCTGGATGAGTCCGCTTCGGACGACTGCAGGGAGGATCTGTAATGACGAAGGCAAGGCTCCTCACGTTGGTTCTCGCCGCTGTGATTGCCCTCTACGGCAGCTCACCGGTTGCCGCCCAGGTCACGACTGGGACCATTGTCGGAACGGTGAGCGACGCCGGCGGCGTCGTCCCTGGCGCGACGGTCTCGGTCCGTGAAGTGAACAAAGGCACGACCACCACCTACGTAACCGACGCCACCGGCAACTATACGGCGTCGT
Source organism: uncultured Acidobacteriota bacterium (assembly GCA_963797625.1). Lineage (GTDB taxonomy): Bacteria > Acidobacteriota > Vicinamibacteria > Vicinamibacterales > 2-12-FULL-66-21 > DATBJJ01. The sequence goes on along the minus strand of CAWCQI010000025.1, from coordinate 145,165 downwards.
TCCTGGTGCCCGGGACCTACGCGGTCGAAGTCAACGTCCAGGGCTTCAAGAAATCGGTTCGTGAAGGCATCAACCTGCAGGTCAACCAGCGGGCCCGCGTCGACGTGACGCTCGAGGTCGGCCGGATTGAGGAAACGACCACCGTCGTGTCCGAGGCGCCGATCGTCCGGACCGATTCATCGGAAGTCGGCACCGTCATCGAGGAACGGGCGATCAAGGAATTGCCGCTCAACGGCCGGAACTTCGCGACGCTGGTGTATCTGACGCCTGGCGTGACGCCCGGTCAGGCCGGCGAGAACCTCTCGGGCGCGAGCACGTTCAACCCGCGCGGCGCGTCGAACTTCAACGCCCTCGGGCACCAGGCGAACGCCAACGGCTGGCTCATCGACGGCATCGACAACAACGAGTATTCGTTCAACACCGTCATCATCGCGCCGTCGGTCGAGCAGGTCCGCGAGTTCAAGGTGCTGACCGGCGTCTTCTCCGCCGAGTTCGGCCGTGGCGCCGGCGTCGTCTCGGTCTCGACCAAGTCGGGCACGAACGCCTTCCACGGCACCGCGTTCGAGTACATGCGCGACGACGCCTTCGACGCGCGCAACTTCTTCGTTCGCAAAGTCGTCGTGAACGGCAACATGGTTGTCGACCCGAAGCCGCCGCTCAATCGCAACCAGTACGGCGCCGCCGTCGGCGGTCCGATCATCAAGAGCCGGACGTTCTTTTTCGCCGACTACGCCGGTCTCCAGGAAAAGCGCGGTCAGGTGTTCGTCAACACGGTGCCGACCGCGCGCACTCGGATCGGTGACTTCAGCGACTTCCGGAACACGAGCGGGAACCTGATCCTCATCTACGATCCGCTGACCACGCGGCTCAACCCGAACTTCAACTCGGGGCTCCCGGTCAGCGCCACCAACCCGCAGTTCCTGCGCGACCAGTATCCTGGCAACATCATCCCGGCCGACAAGATCAATGGCGTCGGCCGCAATGTCGCCAGCATCTACCCGATGCCGAACGGCGCCGGCAATTTCGACAACTACACCTCGACGGTGGACCGCGAGACGAAGGACAACGCCTACTCGGCCCGTGTCGACCACCGCTTCTCCGGCAACGACTCGTTCTTCGCCCGGTTCAACTATGGCAAGTTCAGCCTCGATGCGCCGCAGGGCCAGGCCGCGTGCTGCCTGCCGACGCCGGCCGAGGCCGCCGCGCGTTTCGATCTCGGACCGTTCGTCGCCGGAATTCAGAACACACGGTTGACCACCCACGGCGCCGCCTTCAACTACTCGAAGGTCGTGAGTCCTCGCATCGTCAACGAGTTCCGCTCCGGCTACGCCCGAACGTTTCCGTCGACGTTCCAGTCGGACTACGGCATCAACGCCGCCGCATCGCTCGGCATCAACGGCATCAACGTCAACCAGATTACGACCGGTCTACCGAACATCAACATTCCAGACATGACGGGTATCTCGGGCGGGCCGGCGTTTCTCCCGGTCAACCCGAAGCAGTTCCACTGGCAGGTCGAAGACACGGTGGTCTGGCTGCAGGGCCGTCACAGCCTGAAGTTCGGCTATCGGCTCGTCGATCGCTACGCGTCTCCGTTTACCCACACCGACACGCGCGGCAGCATCAACTTCGGCCGCAGCTACACGAACAACCCCGTCACCAACACCGGCGGCTCGGGACTCGCATCGCTGCTGACCGGGTACATCAACAATGCCGCCCGCGGCTTCCTGCTCGAGCCTTACATGCTGCGCACGCAGGAACACGGCCTGTTCATCCAGGACGATTTCAAGGTCAGCTCGCGCTTCACCATCAATGCCGGGGTGCGCTACGAGATCTTCAGGGCGGAGACCGAAGAGGACAACAAGATCGTCAATTTCGATCCCGTCAACCTGAAGCCTCATCTACGCCGACGAGGACGGCGCCAGCGCCTCGGTCAACAAGCAGACCCGCTACGGCAACTTCGCGCCGCGGCTCGGCCTGACCTACGACCTCTTTGGCGACTCGTCGACGATTCTGCGCACCGGGTTCGCGATCACCTACTTCCCCGAGCAGCCGTCGGCGTCCAACATGATCGGCCAGTCGGTGCCGTACACGATCTCGCAGAACGTGAACTTCGCCACCAACCCGACCGATTTCTCCACCGTTCGGACTATCGCCGATCCGTTCCCGCCGATCCAGCAGGTGAAGCCGCGCACGACCGCCGAACTCCAGGCTGCCAACCCACGCGTGCTCGGGCCACTCGTTCGCCAACGAGACGCCCTATGCCGAACAGTGGCACCTCGGCATCGATCGCCGGCTCTTCAACTCGATGGCGTTGGAACTGACCTACGTCGGCAGCGCCGGCAAGCATCTGATCTTCTGCTACAACCCGAACGAAGTGCAGCCGGGTCTTGGCTCGCAGGATTCTCGGCGCCTGCTCCAGCCAATCAACCGGGTCAACAACATCGTGCAGTGCGACCCCCGCAACCGCTCGACGTATCACAGCGGTCAGCTGAAAGTGACACAGCGCTTCCGCAACGGGCTGCAGTTCCTGGGCAGCTATACCTACGGCAAGGCGCTCGATTACGGCGGGTCGGCGGCGAGCGGCGGCGGCGCGGTCGGCAACCCGCAGACGGTCACCAATCTCGAGGCGGGGCACGGCCCCTCGGGATTCGACGTCAGGCACCGCGCGGTCATCAGCTGGGTCTACGAGCTGCCATTCGGGGAGGGCCACCGCTGGCTGTCGAATGGCGGCCTGATGGGTGCCATCGCCGGTGGCTGGCAGCTCGCCGGCATCGCGACGATGACGACTGGGCGGCCCTTCACCGTGTTCATGCAGACCGGCGTCAACAACGGCGCGCCCAGCTGGCCAAACCGGATCGGATCGGGCCAACTCGACAATCCGACGGTCGACCTCTGGTACAACCCGGCCGACTTCGTGGCGCCGCCGGCCAACACCTACGGCGACACCGGCCGCGGGATTCTCTATGGCCCGGGCCACATCAACTTCGATACGTCGCTCTCCAAGAAGTTCACGATCAAGGATCAGACCAACATCGAGTTCCGGTGGGACGCGTTCAACCTGTTCAATCACCCCGGGTTTGGCTTCCCGAACCAGAACTTCGACTCTCCTACTGCCGGACGGATTACATCGACGTTGGTCGATAACCGATCGATGCAGTTTTCGCTGAAGCTCAACTTCTAGCCACGGAGGACACGGACGACACGGCTAGAAGCCATTTCATTACTGGCGCGAACGAGCGTAACGAGTGAGCCACGCGATCGGAGCGCGCCGTCGCCAGCGGCGCGCGAGAGCGCGTGTCGGGGAGTCCGAGGGGCGAAGCCCCTCGGGTAAGACTGGAAGCTGAAGAGGAATGCCATGAAAGCCGCTGTCCGCAGGATGCTCGACGCGCCCACACCGCAGGTCGACCGTCGCTCGTTCTTCAAGACGCTGGGTCTGGGTGCGGCAGGAGCCATGGCTTTGACGGGAGACGCGGCGGCGGAGGCTGCCGCCAATCTCGTCCAGGCGAACGTGAAGCGCGCGTCCGAGCCATCGGCGCTCAAGGTCACCGATCTGCGAGTCGCCGTCGTCGTCGGAGCGCCGATGACGTGCCCGCTCATCCGCATCGACACGAACCAGGGGCTCGTCGGGTGGGGCGAGGTCCGCGATGGCTCGAGCGAGACGTACGCGCTCTTCCTCAAGAGCCGCGTGCTCGGCGAGAACCCGTGCAACGTCGACAAGATCTTTCGCAAGATCAAGCAGTTCGGCCACCACGCCCGTCAGGCCGGCGGCGTGTGTGGCATCGAAATGGCGATGATGGATCTCGCCGGGAAAGCCTGGGGAGTTCCGTGCTGGCAGATGCTCGGCGGCAAATTCCGGGATCGCGTCCGGCTATACGCCGACACTACGCAGCGCCAGGATCCCAAGGAGCAGGCAGCGCTGCTCAAGGAGCGGATGAGTAAGGGCATCACCTACCTCAAGCAGGACTTCGGCATCGGTCTGCTCAAAGACGTGCCGGGTGCGCTCTCGATGCCGCTCGGCACCAACATCGGCGGCGGTCAGACGGTCATGCACCCCTTCACCGGTATCGAGATCTCCGACAAGGGCCTCGCGTGGCTCTCGGACTGGGTCGGGCAGATCCGGGAGATCATCGGGATGGAGATTCCGCTCTCCACCGATCACTATGGACACATCAGCGTCAACAGCTGCATTAAGCTCGCGCGAACAATGGAGAAGTGGAACCTGGCGTGGATGGAGGATATGGTGCCCTGGCAGTTTGGCGCGCAGATGAAAGAGATCCGGGAGTCGACAACGACGCCGATTCTCACCGGCGAGGACATCTATCTGAAAGAGGACTTCATCAAGCTGATCGACATGGGCGCGGTTGATATGATTCACCCGGACCTCGCCAGCTCCGGCGGCCTCATCGAAACCAAGAAGATCGGCGACTACGCGATGGAGCACGGCGTCCCGATGGCCATGCACTTCGCCGGCACCCCCGTCTCCTTCATGGCCAACGTACACTGCGCCGCCGCCACCGAGAACTTTATTTCCCTGGAGCACCATTCCATGGACGTCGCGTGGTGGGAGAGCCTGGTGCGTACGACCGGCGGCAACCCGCTGGTCGAGAAAGGCTTCGCCGTCGTGCCGGATTCGCCAGGCCTCGGCGTCGAGCTCAACGAAGAGGTTGTCAGGCAACACCTGCGGAAGGACTCGGAGTACTTCAAACCGACGCCCGAATGGGACAAGGAACGCAGCAACGACCGGCTGTGGAGTTGAGGGAGGTGTGACTGACATGAACCTGCATGGTTGCAGTGTTGTCCGTGTGGTGTGCGGCCGCAATCGAACCGCCGCTGCGATGGTACTCGTCGCCTGGATGGTCAGCCCAGCCGCTTACGCGCAGCAGGCGGCACCTCCTGCTCCGAAGCCCGTGCAAGTCAACCGCGCCGCGAGAGACGCGTGGTCGCCGATCATGGACGTGCTCAAGCCGTCGCGCACGGCGGTGACGGTGACCGAGGCTGAGCTGCAGCGGCTTCGCGAGCTGCCGCTCGAAGCGGTGTGGGGCGCCTTGCAGAATCGAAAACACGTGCGGTCGTTCGAGGGCGGATTCCAGCTGACGGTGCCGAATCCCAAGATCGTCGGGCGCGCGGTGACGATGCGCTATCTACCGGTCCGGCCGGACCTGATGGAGGCGGTGCAGACGCTCGCGAAGGAAGGCGACTGGGATTACCAGTACAACGTCCGCGCGGGCGAGGACCTCAAGCCGGGAGACGTGGTGGTCGTGGAGCTCGGCGGAATGGTCGATCGCGCAACTTTCCTCGGCGATGTCACCGGGCTCGGCATGAAAGCCGCCGGCGCGCAGGGCGTCATCGTCGACGGCGGCATCCGCGATCTCAGTGAGTTCTTCGTGATGAAGGATCTGCCCATCTACTATCGAGGCGCGCATGCCTCCGCGATGGCCGATCAGGTCGGCGTCGAATGGAATGGCCCGATCCGGCTCGGCGGGATCACGGTGCTGCCCGGTGACATCATCGTTGCCGACGCCGAAGGCGTGCTCGCGGTTCCCCCGCAGCTGGTCGCCGGCGTGATCAAGGACGCGGAGAACACGGTTTACACCGAGAATTTCAAGCGCGAGATGATGCGCAGCAAGAAGTATCGCGCCCGCGATATTTATCCGACGCTCAGTCCCGCGCTCGAGAAGCTGTTCGAGGAGTGGAAGAAAACCCACCCGCTCGCGGGCGTCAAGCCGAACGTCGGCGGCATGAACTAGAGCCGCGGATCACACGAAACGCACGGACAACACGGTTAGAGCCACAGATTACACGGATAACACGGATAACACGGATCCCTTAGGCGAGAGCTGCGAGGCTGAACGCTCTCTCGAACTCGAAGCCGGATCCGTGCTGATCCGTGTGACGTGACCGTCGTGGTCTACAGCGACTTCAGATACTCCACGAGATCGGCCTTCTGCGCCTCCGAAAGATTCAGGTCGAACAGCTGGTTGTAGTGATTGACCACCGCGAGGAGATCGGCGGCGCTCCCGTCGTGGAAGTACGGCGCGTGCTGCCAGAGCGCGCGTAGGGGCGTCGTTCGGTACTTGCCCGTGGCGCTTCGCGCAGCGTACGCGGGATCGGTGCCGACTTCGGCCGGATCGTGAAGTCGCGGCAGCCTCCACCACGGACCGTCGAGCACGTCGGTGAAGGTCGGTCCCTGGTGGCAGCTGGCGCAGCCGGCTTTGTCCTCGGAAGAGACGTTGCCGCGACGCGCGGCGGCGGATCGAAGCTGCCCACCGGCGGCGGCGGCGTCTCGAGGCTCAGTTGGTAGGCGAGCAGCGCCAGGCAGCTTCGGCGTCACGAGATCGGGTCTCTGACGGATGAAGAGACCGATCCGCGGATCGACAAACGTGCCCTGGCCGCCCATCTGCCCAATCGCCGACGTAACTGTTCCAGTACCAGATCGGCCCGTCGCCGGTGTAGGTTTCGAAGCCTACTCCCTTCAATCCGTAGATCGCCGGGATCACGACCGGCAGCGATGGGCTATTCAGCGAAATGATGTTCGTGCCATCGAACGCATGGTGGCGAGGATCGTACTTGCCGGGTCCCCACAGGCTGAACTCGGCTTTGGTGGCGTCGTCAAAGAAACGGCGAGAGCGCGGCGATCTTGCCGACGTCGAGGGAGGTGTTCGCCCAGCCGTCCAAGCGGTGGCCGACGCCGGCCGTCAACGAGTCGTCCACAGTGGAGTGGCAGAGCGCGCAGGTGATGCCGAAACTCGTCACCTGGCCGAGGTCGTTGACCTTGGCGCGGACGCCGACCACGGCGTTTAGTTGCAGGAGGGCGACGGTCACAGCGGGGTCGGTGAGGCCCTGGCCGGCGCTGACCGCCGCGATGATTTCGGCTGGCAACGCGTCGACGTCGACCTTGAGGCCGAGCCCAAGTGCCGCAACCGGGGGAACAGTGCCGATCACGTTGTGCATCTGCAGGACGTCGGTCCACAGCTGCTCGTCGCCGAACGTGTCCTCGCGAAAAATCTTTCTGGCCGAAGCGATGTTCGAGCCGGTCATCGTCTTGGTGGCGTCGTTCGTTGTCGCCGACTGAGCTTTCAGCCCGCTCGACTGCCGTCGCAGCGGGACCAGAGGTCGATGGTGGCAAAGACCAGCGTGATGACGAAAACGATCGAGGCCGCACCGATGAGTCGCATGGCCGCACACTCCTTGGTGGTTCGCGAGTCGACGTTCCAACCTGCGAATTGGATGCACGAGCCTTGCGCGATGTTCCCGGCCGCGCTTTCAGCTGAAGGGTTGAACCTGGCGACCTCTGCCTTGGTCCGGCTAAAGCCGGACACTACCGCCGTCTCGCTTTGCTGTCGTGAGTCCGGCTTCAGCCGGACCGCATGTCGTAGTCTCGGCTTAGCCGGACCTCGATGACGTCCGTTGCACGAGCTGCTTCAAAGTCATCGCGTTCTCCGTGGCCACCGCGTTCGGGTCGTTGTTGAAGTACGCGTAAACCGGCCGTCCCAACTTCATCTGCTCGACGATTCGCGCGGCCCAGCTCGCCAGCGTGCGCTTGTCGTAACTCCCCGCGTAGTGACCGCTCGTGCCATGGAACCGGACGTAGAAGACCGGGCCGACGACCGGCTCGGTGATGGCGGCCCCGAGCTTGTCGTGGAGGCAGAGCGTCACGCCGTAGCGTTCGAGCAACGCAAACGTTTCCGCCACGTACCAGGACGGATGGCGGAACTCGATCACGTGCCGAATGGTTCGCGGCCGTCGCACGCCATTCAGCTGCAGGCGCTGCGGCAGCGCCTGCAGAAACGACTCGAGCCGCTCGAGATCGCGATGAAAGTTGCCGGGAAGCTGGTAGAGGACCGGCCCGAGCTTTGAGCCGAGGTGGCTGCACCGCGCGAACAAACGCGCGACGGGTTCGACCGGCTCTTTCAACCTCTTGAGGTGCGTAAGGTAGCGGCTTGCCTTCACCGCCATCACGAAGCGTGACGGTGTCTGACAGCGCCAGGCCGCGAATGTGGACGCCTCCGGCAGCCGGTAGAACGTGTTGTTGACTTCGACCGTATCGAAGCTCGACGCGTATCGCTCCAGCCATTGCGAAGCCGGCAGATCGGCGGGATAAAAGTGGCCTCGCCAGGCCGCATAGTTCCATCCCGAACAGCCAATCCGCGGCGTCACCATCACCAGAGCTCGGGTGCAACTTCGCAGCCGCAACCGTTGGTCCGGCTAAAGCCGGACACTACGACTGTGGCCGATGTCGTTCCCGATAGCGCGCGTAGTGTCCGGCTTTAGCCGGACTGGTACGCCCTCTGCTTTCCTTCTTCATGACATTTGTCTGCTGCCTCGCCTGATGGCGCAGCGGACCGAAACAACCCACGAGTGGTAGGAGCGCACCCATGGATGTAACGACATCGCCTGTCGACCGTCGAGGTCGTTGGCGAAATGGAAACGTGGCAGGGCTCGAACGCCTGGGCTCGGTTGCCACCGGCACTATCGCAATCGCATACGGACTCTCGAGGCGGTCGCGGGCACGCGCCTGGCTCACTGCCGCGGGAACGACGCTCGTCTATCGCGGCGTGACCGGCCACTGTCCGGTGTACTCGACGCTGGGGGTGACGACCGCGGGAAACGAAGACACGCGCTCGGCGCTTGCCGGCGATCGAGGTATCAACGTCCACGAAGCCGCAACGCTCGAAAGGCAAATTGAGGAGGTCTACGCATTCTGGCGGCGTTTCGAAAACCTGCCGCGATTCATGACTTACCTCGAGCGTGTTGACGACCTCGGCAATGGCCGTACGCATTGGGTCGCGAAGGGACCTCTGGGAACGACGGTCGAATGGGATGCCGAGATCATCAACGAGATCGAGAACCAGGTCATCGGTTGGCGTTCGCTTCCGGGTAGCGATGTCACGATGGCCGGGTCGGTCAACTTCGACCGCGTGCGCAACGGCAGGGCTACCCGTGTGCTGGTGCGGCTCCAGTACGCGCCGACGGCGGGCAGGGCCGGCGCGTTGCTGGCCAGGCTATTTGGCCGCGAGCCCTCCCAGACGATTCGCGAAGATCTGCGGCGTTTCAAGCAATTGCTAGAGGCGGGAGAGGTGCCGGTCGCGCAAGCGTTCCCCGCCGCATCTGACATGAAAGTGAGTCACGTATGAAGGCCGTTCGCTTTTACGGCAAAGAAGACGTGCGCGTGGAGACTGTGCCAGACCCGGCGATTCTCAATCCGCGCGACGCGCTCGTGAAGATCACCGCCACCGCGATCTGCGGGTCGGATCTGCACATCTACGGCGGCTACATCCCGACGATGGAGAAGGGCGATGTCCTCGGCCATGAGTTCATGGGCGAGGTTGTCGAGGTCGGCAAGGGCAACGAGCGCCTCAAGCCTGGCGATCGCGTGGTCGTTCCGTTCACGATCGCCTGCGGCCGCTGCTATTTCTGCAAGGAGAACCTGTGGTCGCTCTGCGACAACAGCAACCCGAATGCCTGGATGGCCGAGAAGGTGAGCGGCTTCGCTGGATCGGGCCTGTTCGGCTATTCGCACATGTACGGCGGATACGCCGGCGGACAGGCCGAGTATGTTCGCGTGCCGTTTGCCGACGTCGGGCCGATCAAAGTGCCGGACTCGCTGTCGGACGAGCAGGTCCTGTTCCTCTCAGACATCTTTCCAACCGGCTACATGGCCGCGGAGAACTGCGCCATCAAGCCCGGCGATACGATCGCCGTCTGGGGTTGCGGCCCGGTCGGTCAGTTTGCGATCAAGAGCGCGCGCCTCCTCGGTGCCGAGCGGGTCATCGCGATCGATCGTTTTCCCGAACGGCTGGCGATGGCGGCAGTTCAGGGTCAGGCCGAGATTCTCAACTACGAGGAAGTCGACGTGTCCGACGCGCTCAGAGCGCTGACCGGCGGTCAGGGCCCGGACGCCTGCATCGATGCGGTCGGCCTCGAAGCGCATGGCACCACACTCGACGCCTGGTACGATCTCGCCAAGACCTCGATGTATCTGGCGACGGATCGCACCCACGCACTCCGCCAGGCGATCAATGCCTGTCGAAAAGGTGGCGTGGTCTCGATTCCCGGCGTCTACGGCGGCTGGCTCGACAAGTTTCCGCTCGGTGCCGCCTTCGCGAAAGGCTTGACGCTCAAGATGGGTCAAACCCACGTCCACAAATACCTGCCGATGCTCCTGCAGCGCATCGAGCGAGGCGAAATCGATCCTTCGTTTGTCATCACCCACCGGGTGACCCTCGACGACGCGCCCGAGATGTATCGAACCTTCAGGGAGAAACAGGACGGCTGCATCAAGGTCGTGATGAAGCCTGCCGCATAGGAGACCCGTCATGAGTCGCAAACCGCCATCGAGCCCGGTGCGCTACGCAGTCATTGGCCTCGGACATATCGCACAGGTCGCCGTCCTGCCCGCGTTCGCCAACGCGACTGAAAACTCTGTGCTGACGGCACTCGTCAGCGATGACGACGAAAAGCTGGCAGCACTGCAGAGCCGCTACGACGTGCCGCTGACCTTCAACTACCAGGACCTCGACGATTGCCTGGAAGAAGTCGATGCCGTCTACATCGCGCTACCGAACTCGATGCACGCCGAGTTCACGGTTCGTGCTGCAGAGGCGGGTGTCCACGTGCTGTGCGAAAAACCTATGGCGGTGACGGTCGAGGAGTGCGAGCGCATGCTGGCGGCGACACGCGAGCATGACGTGCGCCTCATGATCGCCTACCGCCTCCATTTCGAACACGTAAATCTCAAGGCGGTCGAGCTCGTGCGCGACGGCGCGATCGGAAAGCCGAAACTGTTCAACTCGACGTTCTCGATGCGCGTGCGGCCAGGCGATATCCGCACGCAACGCGCGATGGGTGGCGGCACGCTCTACGACATTGGCGTGTATTGCATCAATGCGGCGAGATATCTGTTCAGGTCTGAGCCGACCGAGGTGCTTGCCTGTTCGGTCAACAGCGATCCGGATCGGCTGCCCGAGATCGATGAGACGACGTCGGCCATTCTTCGCTTCGAGGGCGAACGGGTCGCGAGTTTCGTGACCAGCTTCAACGTGGCCGACGCCGGCTGGTATGAAGTGCTGGGAACGAAAGGCCGCCTGAAGGTCGAGCCTGCGTACGAGTACGCGGAGGGCCTGGCCTACGAGATCACGATCGATGGACGGACGACGAAGCGACAGTCGGCCAAGCGCGACCAGTTTGCGGCCGAACTGATCTATTTCTCGAAATGCATACTCGAGGGCGTCGATCCGGAACCGTCCGGCGAAGAGGGGCTGCAGGACGTGCGCATTGTTACCGCACTGTATGAATCAGCGGAGACTGGACGCGCGGTTCAGCTGCCGCCATATGAGCCCGAGCGCCGGCCCGATCTCCGTCAGGAGATTCGCCGCGCGCCGGTTGACAAGCCCGAAACCATCAAGGCGCCGGCACCCCATCTGTAACTGGCAGCGAGTGGCACATCCCCTGCAGTCTGCACGCGGTCAGAGGTGCAGGGATGACGCGCTTGCCACTTGCGATCGCCGCCACGTTGGTCGTGCTCGCCGCCTCGCGGCCGGCCGCGGATGTGAGCAACCCGGGGTGCGGAGAGACGATCGGAAGCTCCGCCCCGGTGCGATACGTGGCATTCCGGCGGCTGGAAGCAAAAAACGAGAAGAGCGGTCGTTATGGATGGCTCGAAGCGCGAACAACACTCGGCGATGACGGTCATCTGGCCGTCGAGGTTCTCGCGGAAGGTGGTTCGGAGTACATCCGTAACAAGGTTCTCAAGGCAGCCCTGGAAACTGAGCAGAACATGATTGGCAAGGGCCTGCCGGTGCAGCCGCCGACTCCGCCTGATGCGCATGTGTGCGCCGATTCGATCCGAGACGAGTCCGGCCTCATCCGCGTGCCGCTGCGACCGCAGCGGAAGGGTGGCGATACCGCCGTCATCGGACACGTGTTCCTGCAACCGTCCACCGGCGACGTCGTGCGCATCGCCGGCCGTCTCGCCAAGAACCCGTCGTTCTGGATTTCGCAGGTCGATGTGGAATGGCTCTACGCGCGGGTGGATAAAGACACCGTCATGCCGGTCGCGCTGTCCTCGACGGCCAAGGTCAAGATGTTCGGTCCGTCAACGTTTCACATGACCTACGACTATCTGAGCATTGACGGCGAACCAGTCGACACGAGCGCGCGCGCATCCAGATAGCGTTCCGCTTCGCGCGCGTCTTCAGACTCACGCCCCCTCGCTTCGACTCACGCCCCTCGCTTGAGGAGGAGCGCCACGCCCGCGACGAGCATCAGCCCTCCGGCGATCGGCGAGATGGGGATGCTCTCCTTCTTGTCGGCAGTGATCTGGATCGGTCCCGCGTCGACGACTGTGTCTCTACGGGTCCACGAGATGCCCCCATAGAGGATCGCGATGATGCCGAGGACCACAAGTATTCCGCCGAGTACCTTCATGATGTGCTCCTGCTCCAGTGGATGGGCTTCACGGCTGTGCTGACTGCACGACACGTGCCCGGCTTGTCCCAGCTCATCCGAAGGCTCATGTCGTCGCCGGCTCGCCGGTTTTCTCCGCGAAATCCGACACAGGAACGGGGCCCCGAACCCGATCGCTGTACAGCCGCGTGAACTCGGCACCAATGAGCACAATCTGACACGAGTAGTACACCCAGAGCAGGAGGACGATGACCGAACCGGCGGCGCCGTAGCTCGACGTCGTGCTGCTCTGCCCCAGATAGAGGCCGATGATGTGTTTGCCGATGGCGAAGAGCAACGCCGTCACGGTTGCGCCGGTCGCGACATCACGCCACTTCAGCTCGACATCGGGGAGGAACTTGAACAGCAGCCCGAACAGCGTCGCCGTGACCGCAACCGACAGGAGGAAGTTCAGCGCATAGAGGATGACGGGCATGGCTGGGGCCCACGTCTCGAGCCAGGTCGCGAACGCCGCCAGCGCGGCGTTGACCGCCAGCGAGACCAGCAGCAGGAAGCCAATCGCCACCACGAGCCCAAACGATCGAAGCCGATCCAGAAAGAATGCTTTCAACTGGCCCTCGTCGGCGCCGGCTTCACGCGCCAGATGGCGTCCAATGCGGCTTGCAGCTCCAGAAACGCGCCGCATGCCGCCAGCACAAAGGTGATACCGCCAATTGTCGCCGCGAGGATGTTCTCGTCCTTGCGCGTCGCGCCCTGCAGAAGCGCCTGCACCGCCTTGCCACCTTCGGTGCCGACGAGCTGATCGATCTGGCCGACGATCTCTCCGCGCACCGCCTCAGCCCCGAACAGGCTTCCCGCGACAGCGATCGCGACGAGCAGAATCGGCGCGATGGCGAAGAGCGTGTAATACGCGACCGACGCGCCGAGCCGCAGGGCGTTGTCGTTCCACCACGCGACCAGCGCCAGCCACAGCAGGCGAACGATTTCGAGGCGCTTCACTGGTTTCTCTTCGGGATGATCGAAAGGTCGCCGCTACGCTCGAGGACGGCGAAGTCGATCTCGTCGAGCCGCCTGAGACCGCACTGCTCGCGTCCGGCGGCGAGGATCTCGCTCGAGGTCGATCCCTTCACGCGCCATCCGCTCAGGAAGCGGCGTGCCGCGATCGACGAGTATCAACGGCAAGCCGTCGACGATTCGATCGATGGCAGGCGAACGCGCCTTGATGGAACCGAGAACGACGTCCAGAAGGACGAGCGACGCCACGGCGACAAACGCGGTGCCGAGGGTGAAGTCGTCGCCGATGAGCGCCTGCTGCGTGGCATCGCCGATGACGAGCACCAGCAGCAAGTCGAAGCTCGTCATTTGTGCCAGCGTGCGTTTTCCGGCGAGGCGAAACACGACGAGCAGAAACCCATAGATGGCTGTCGTGCGGAAAACGGTGCCCGAGGAGCCCACGTAGCCGCCGACCGAGGCCGCCGCCAGCAGCACGAGGCCGGCGAGGCCCAGGCGCTGAACTCGCCACTCGGCGGTCTGAAAGCCAGGATCCTCTTTTAACTCGATCTCGTGGCGCGGATGCATCACCCCGAGGCGTCGCAAAGTCGATGCCGCGCGGTCGGGGTCAGGCCGTGAATCGTGAATTGGGTCAGGCCGTGAATCGTGAACGCGGCGTTCGCGGCCAGATTTCACGCATTCACGGCCTGACCCCGATCCGAATTCACGATTCACGGCCTGACCCCAACTCAGCCGTGAGGACAAGCGCGCGCAGCAGTTCTGCAACGCTCCACGCCTGCGCGATGCAACCGCGAGGCGTGAACGGCTCCTCCGCGTCGAAGATCTCGCTGACCGAACCAATGCAAGCCTCGTCGAGGTGGTGCGTCAGCGTGTCGAGCAGCAGCCTGGCTCCTCGTCGATCGGGATGACACTTCAGCCAGGCCTCGATGAAATGGCCCATCAGCCAGGTCCAGACCGTGCCCTGGTGGTAGGCGGCGTCGCGGCTGCGGAGATCGCCGAAGTAGCGCTTCTTGTAGTCCGGATGATTCGGCGCGAGCGAGCGGAGGCCGACCGGGGTCACAAGGTGGGTTGCTATCGCATGGAGGACCGGCTCCCAGCGATCGCGAGCGAGCACCGGGTGAGTCAACGAGATGGCAAACACCTGATTGGGGCGGCAGGCATCATCGTCACCGCTCTCGCCGTCGACGATGTCGAAGAGAAAGCCGCGCGACGCGTTCCAGAAGCGCGCGTTGAACGAGCGGAAGCGTCTGCGAGGCCCGTCGACCGAGATCATCGGCGCGGCCGTCGCCTTCCTCGCGCAACCAACTTTCGAGCAGACGCAGCGCGTTGTACCAAAGCGCGTTGATTTCCACCGCCTTGCCGCGTCTCGGCGTCACCACCCAGCCGTCCACTTTCGCGTCCATCCACGTGAGCTGGTAACCTTCTGCGCCTTGCGTCAGCAAGCCGTCGTCTTCAACGCGGATCCCGAACCGCGTTCCGCGCAGATGGCAGTCGACGATGCCGGCAAGCGTGGGGAGGAGCTCGCGCAGGAGCAGCCGATCGCCGGTATGGCGCATGTATCGATCGATGGCGTGGAAGAACCACAGCGTGGCGTCAGCCGTGTGATAGAGCCCTTCACGTTCGCCTTCCGGGAACATGTTGGGAATCAGCCCGTCGCGGACGTGGGAGGCAAACGTCTTGAGGATGTCGCGCGCCTCGGTGTGTCGTCCCGTCAGCAGAGTCAAGCCTTCGAGGCTGATCATCGTGTCGCGGCCCCAGTCGGTGAACCAGTGATAGCCGGCGATGATCGTGCGGGCTTCGCCGCCGCCGGCGCGCGCGCGGGTCTCGTCCTCAACACCATGGGCCCTGAACGACGGCCGAACGACGAACTGATCGGCGGCGAGTACGAGCTCGGCAGCAGCGCCTGACCGCGCGGCCGGATCGCGCCGCGACAATCAGCCGCGCACGGCGCTCGCGCTCTGTCGCCAGCGCCTCCTCGGGGTCGATCGCGGCGATCGTTTCCCATGACTCCGTCGACGCGATGACCGTCACGTCGCTGCCTGGCGCGAGCCGGGCGCGGAAGTAGCCAGGACTCCAGAGCGGCCCGCTCGGCTCGTAGCCGCGGTGCTCCTCGAGCAGGTATCGGACGTCGGCGATCGCATAGTCGTCGACGGTGAAGGCGCCTTCGGGGGCACGTAGCGCCAGCCGCAGCGGCGGAAATGGCGCCTCGCCCTGAATCTCGATGCGTCGATCTCTGGCCGTCAGCGTGTAGCCGCCGACCGGCGCGCGATCGACCGGGTCGTCATGGCCTCTGAACCCGAGCAGGGGCCGAAGCGTGAGCCGAGTCGACTGGTCTCCCTCGATGATGCGGTAGGTGATGTGGACGCTGTTCTGCCCGTACGGCATCAGGAGCGATCGTTCGACGACGATGCCTCGCAGTGCATACCGCCAGGTCGGGAGCCCGGCCTCGAGACGAAACTCGACGAGGTGCTGCGTGCCTTCGGCTTGCGCCAGCCGACCGTCGCGACCGTGAGCGCCCAGCCATTCGGTGGTGCGATCCTCGAAGCGTAACCGTTCCGACAGGTGGTTGACGAGCATCGCCCGGCCGATCGGCGCCGGAAGCGCGGCAATCAAGAGCCCGTGATAGCGCCGGGTGATCGCGCCGACGATCGTGCCCGACGCGTACCCGCCGAGGCCGTTGGTGACGAGCCACTCAGCCATGGCGCGCGCCATCAACGGCGTCGCGGGCACCGTCCGCCTCCCATTGCAGCCGACGGATCAGCGGTTCATTCGCGGCGAGAGTCTGCAGGTCAGCCACGGGGCGTCCGCCGATCATCCTCATCAGACGTGGGAACGAGCAGCAGCGCGCACTGGCCCGGAACAGGCCAACGGTCTTCCCGCCACAGCGGCGTGCCGCTCCCACCATAGGACGGATCTTCGCTCGACCACGATATCTTCCAGGACGCGTTCGTTGGCGGAGCCACAAGCGGCTCGCTCCAGGCGACCAGCGTCGAAATCGCTGCCGAGATTGATGACGAGCAGTCGGTCGTCGCCGGCAGGACCAAAGAAGCGGACGAGCATCGCCCGTTCGCCAAGCGTCGCGCCGTCGAGCCCGGCGCCCGCCTGAAGGGCAATGGTGGAATCCTCGCGACGCAGCCGAAGCAGGTCGCTGTGCAGCCGGACGTACTGCGCTGCCCGCTCGGTCGATTCGTGCTGGAGCTTGCACTGTTCGAACGTCGCGCGCTCGGTTGGATCGGTCGGCGGCATTGCCCTGCCAGCGCCTTCCAGTCGCCGGAACTGACTCAGAAACTGCTGCCGCCCCTTGCGCACGTTCTGCCCGAGCTCGCCCTGATGATCGGCAAAATAGAGAAAGGGTGTCGTCTCACCGGTTTCCTGGCCCTGGAAGACGAGCGGCGTCGCAGGCCCGAGCAGCAGCAGCGCGGTCAGCGCGCGGAGCTGCCCGGGCGCGCACAACTCGCTGAGCCTTCGCCCGGTGGCCGAGTTCGCGACCTGGTCGTGGTTCTCGAGGAAGTGGACGAACTGGTACGGTGGCCGGTCGAGCGCCGGCGTTCCACGACGTTTCTTCTGCCAGCTGAAATACTGGCCCTGGAACAGGAAGCCACGCTTTGACGGCGGACAGCAGTTCCTGGCTCGTCCCGCGATAGTCGGAGTAGTACGCCTCGCGTAGTCCCATCAACGCGACGCGGGCAGAGTGATGGAAATCGTCGTTGTACAGCCCGTCCAGGCCGCAGCCGCCGCGATCCGTTGGACGCAGCAGCTCTGCCTGCTGGGCCTCGTTCTCGGCGATGATTACGACCTGGCGATCTCCGGCTGCCGCTCGAGCCCGCTGCGCCAGCGCGGCAATCACGTGTTCGGCCGACGCATCGAAGATCTGCTGCGTCGCATCCAGGCGGAACCCGTCGACGTGATACTCGCGAACCCAGTACTCGACGTTGGCCAGCACCAGCTCGCGGACCGCCGCGGCCTTCGCTCCATCGAAGTTGAGCGCCTCACCCCATTCGTTGCTGTAGCGGTCGGTGAAGTACTCGCGCGCAAAGCGAGCCAGGTAGTTGCCATCGGGCCCGAGGTGGTTGTAGACCACATCGAGCAGGACCCCAAGACCATGGCCGTGGGCCTCGTCTACGAACGTCCTCAAATCGTCAGGGCGGCCGTACAGGCGTGTCGGCGCGAACCAGCCGACGCCGTCGTAGCCCCAACCGAACTCACCAGGGAACTCCGCGATTGGCATCAGTTGAATCGCACTGATGCCGAGCCGCTTCAAACGTTCGAAATGGACCGCGGCGGCTGCCCAGGTGCCTTCCGTCGTGAACGTGCCCGTGTGCAACTCGTAAAGGGCGAGCCCCTTCATTCGCAGACCCGGCCAGCCGGTGTCGCGCCAGACATAGCTGGATGGATCGACGAGCTCGGACAGGCCGTGCGGCCCGTCGGGCTGATATCTCGAGGCCGGGTCGGGATACGCCCGCGGGTCGTCGTCGAGCCGGAACCCGTAACGGCTGCCGGGCCGTCCGTTGACGACTGCGCTGAAGTAGCCGTCGGCGTCACGCTCGAGCGCCGTCGCTTCGCCGTCGACGACGACAGCAACGTGCGTGCGATCGGGCGCCCACACCCGTACGCTCGCGAGGCGATCGCCAATCGGCTCGGCGCCGATCGCGTATCGGCGTGGCGGCGTCTTGATCAAATTGGTGGCGTCGGGCAATCAAGTCCTCACAGAGTCTCGAACTTATCTCATCAACCAGAACCAGGCTGAACGCGCCGACGGCCATGGTTCACGACGAACACGATGACCTGATGAACACGAAGAGAATCTCCCAGGTATCCATCGTGACCATCGTGTCATCGTGCCCATCGTGTTGTTGCGTGATGTCGTAGCAGATTCATGAGACAGCTTCCAGTTAATCGTCCGGCTGAAGCCGGACACTACGTACTCAACTGTCAGTCGTGACGATTCCGACCGGGACACGCTCGAAGACCTGGCCGGCAAACATCCACTCGTTCCCCCCGGCCGCCGTCGGGACAATGTCTGCGCCGGTGATCTGGTGGCGGAACATGCGGCCATGGAGCTCTGGCGGCAGGATGATTCGCGTCGTCTTCCAGGCCTCGCCACCGAGGGGAAGAGCCCCTGTCTCGCCAATCAGCGGCGCGGTCATTCGCGGGGCGATGAAGAGTGCCGCGCGCGCGCCGGCGATCCTCGCAAAGCCGACGAGGCTGGACGGCACGGTGACGTCGGTCACCAGCGGAACGTAGCGCCCCGAGAGAAACACTTCCGGCCACTCACGTCTCAGGCGCAGCCCGATCGTCGTCAGCAGCAGTTTGATCCGGCCATCCTCCCACTTCGCCACCATTTCAGAAATCGCGTCGGCACGATCCGGTGATGGCAGGACCAGGACGTTCTCGAGCTCATCGAGGAGGCGCCGGCGAAGATCGAAGTCGACCGGCCGGCGGTTGTCGGGATCGACCAGGCTGAAATCCCAGAGCTCCGAACCCTGATAGAAGTCGGGGACTCCCGGTGCGCCGATCTTGAGGGCGACCTGCGCGAGCCCGTTCATCATCCCAACGCGCGCGACGCGGCCGGCCAGCGGGCCAAAGGCGGGCAGGAACTTCGCGCCGCCGGGCCCGGCGAGGACACCCTCGACGAATCGCGCGACGGCCTGCTCGTAGTCCTGGTTCGGCGTCAGCCAGCTCGTGTGCCGTTTGGCTTCCTTCACCGATTTCAGCATGTAGTCGCGGATCCGTTCGACGAGGTCGCATGGAGCGCGCAGAGCGCCGGGATCCCCCTGCTGAACCACTTCTTCGACGGCACGCGGCGTCGACAACTGCGCTGGCCAGATCCCGACGAGGGCCTGGTAGAAGCGGTATTCGTCGTTGCGGTCGGGTGCCGGCTCACCGTCGATCACGGTGCGGTGCGGCTGATTCAGCCGCATCCACCGCCGCACCTCGCGCGCCCATTCGTCAGGCATCTCCGAGAGCACGTTGATTCGCGCGCGGGTATCCTCGCCAAGTTTTGTGTCGTGCGTGGCCGTCGCCGTCATCTCGAAGGGGCGTTGGCCGCGGCGTGTGGCATTCGATTGATGGAACTCCTCGACCGTGCGGCCGAAACGTTCGACGTCGCTCCCGACCTCGCAGAGCGACAGGAGCGGGTTGTAACGAAAGAACGCCGTGTCCTCGAGGCCCTTTCGCCTGCACCGGCCCGGTGTACTGCTGGAACTTCATCGCGAATTGCAGGCGCTCTTTCGCTTCGTCGGCGTCGGCCGGCGGGTACCCGGCCCGTCGGTCGTTGACCCAGGGCTCCGGCATTGCGGCCCCCTCCGGGCTGCGCGGCAGCATGACTTCGCGGAAGAAGTCGAAGAGCGACGACTCCATGGCCGGGTTGCGGCGCCGGGCGCGCGTGATCGCCTGATCGACCACCGCGCGATCTTCCGGCGTCCACCCGTGTTCGTCGACGTAGGTGCGGTACACCGGGAAGAAGGCAATGACCTCGGTCAACGTGTCGCGCAGGCTGTTGAGCGTGAAGTCGCGCGACCGCCGGTTGCCTTCGGCAATCCGCTCGAGCGCGTGCGCCAGCACGTTGAGCTCGCTGGCCATCGCGGTCGCCATGATCAACCGCTTGCTCTCGCAGCGCACGTCTTCGAACGGCTCGATCTGCCCGGTGAGCTTCGCGTAGGCGCTGAGCATCCGCCTGGCGTCCGTGCGGCTGATGAAGAGGCCGTTCAGCTCGTTCAGAAATGAATAGCCGGTCGTCCCGGCGACTGCCCAGCGCGCGGGCAGTGATTCCTGGCTCGACAGGATTTTCTCGGCGAGCACGTAGAGCTCGCCATTCCCAAGCCCTTGCAGCATGTCGAAGTAGCGCGCCGGATCGAACAGTCCGTCAGGGTGATCGATCCGCACGGCCTGGACGCTCCCGCGTTCGATGAGCTTTCCGAGGAGCGCGTGTGTGGCGTCAAAGACGCCGGGATCCTCCACCCGCAGGCCGGCGAGCCCATTGACGTCGAAAAAGCGCCGATAGTTGATTTGGTGAGACGCCGTCCGCCAGTACGACAGCCGATAGGCCTGGACCTCGAGCAGCTCATGGAGCGCGTTGAAGCTCTCGGGGCGGCCGACCTCGCCGTTGACGTCTCGGATCGCGGCGTCGATGTGCTCGCCGACCGACGGACATTCCGCGACCAGGCGCGAGAGGCGGGCCCGCGCGACTTCCTTCTCGCGCTGGCGGTCCTCGACCAGCGCCTCGTGCCGCGGGCGGTCTTCTGTGGACGCCTCCGGCTCGACAGCCGTCGCGGCGTCGTCGGCCAAATCGGGGAGGTTCTGCAGCGACGTGAGAATGCTCAGGAACTCATGGAGCATCGGGCTCTCGGCGCCGAGCTCGTGGGTCAACGGCGCGACCGCCCGGCGAAGGACGAGCGGCGCGTACTTGGGGTTGATCGGCACCTCGTAGTCGAAGTGCCTGACCACGAGAAGACCATCGACGAACGCCAGGACGAGCTCGCCGCGCTCGAGCACGCGGCCGTACTGGTCGCCGAGGATCGGGAGGAGCAGCTTGGCTTTCAGCGTCGCCTTGAGCGGCGTCCAATCGATGTCGAAGAATCGCGCGCCCGGCGAGCCAGGACCGTTCTCGAGCACGTCGCGCCACCACAGGTTCGTCCGGGTGGCGATGCCCATGTGATTGGGGACGAAGTCGAGGATGTGGCCCAGGCCGAGATCGGCGAGCCTCGCGACAAATCGAGCGTGACCCTCGGGCCCTCCGAGTTCCGGGTTGATCTCGTTGTGATTGGTGACGTCGTAGCCGTGAGTGCTGCCAGGGTTGGCGGCAAAGTAGGGGGACGTATAACACGCGCCGACGCCCAACTGCGCGAGATAGCCGGCGAGGTCGGCGGCGGCGTCAAACGTGAAGCCGGCGTGAAGCTGCAGACGGTAAGTGCTGAGCGGGACGTACATGGTTCGTCACCGGAGCCCGAGCAGCTCCACCAGGCCGTTGAGGGGGATGCTGATCCACTCCGTCCGGTTCTTCAATTCACCGTCGAGCTCGCGCAGCGACCGATCCAGCATGAAGAACTGGAGCAGCGCGTCGCGCCCGTCTCCGATCGGTGTGGCCGCCGATTGGACGAGGTAGGCGCGAAGAAACGAGGCCGAGGCCCAGGCGTTCCACGAGAGCGCCCAGCCGGTGAAATGACGCAGTTGATCCGGCGTCGCGGTCGCGCGCGTGAGGACGGCCGCGTGCGCGACATAGCTGAACGACCGCAGCATGCTGGCCACGTCCTTGAGCGGTGATTGTTTCTCGCGTTGGGCCGCCGCCGGCCAGGCGACGTGTCCTTCGACGTTCTGGATGGAGATGTCTCCCTCGGAGAGCAGTACCTGCCCCAGTCGATAGTCGCCGTGAATTCGACACTTCTGTGCGGCAGTCTCGAGCGCAGCAATTGAGCGGATCGCGTCGAACAGCTCGCGACGCGCCTCGAGGACGCGCTGCGCCAGCGAGGCGGTGTCGACAGACATCCGTGCGGGCGTCGAACCGAGCGCCGCCTCCAGGCTGGCGAGAGTCCGCTCGGCGTGTGCGAGCGCTCGATCGGCGGCCGTTCCGAGATCGTCGCGCCCGAGCGGCTCCGGCGCGAAGCGCGGGTCACTGGTGTCAGCGGCGAGGGCGGCATGCATGTCGGCGGTCCGGCGGCCGAGAAGCCCGGCAATTTCGAGATAGGGCCCGATCAAATCGCCAACCGGCGCAGGCGGCAGACGATCGCCGTCAGGCGGCGCCAACGCCGACGCGGGCGGTTCGATCGCCTTAACCTGGTCGAACAGCCGGCCCAACCAGTCGATAGCGTGCGTCCAGCCGTCCGGCTCGCCGTCGGCTGGCGGTCTCACTGTGAACATGCCGATCGAGCTCGGTGATCCGTCCGATTGCGCGTAGTCGACTGTCGCCGCGATCGACGGAACGCGGGTGAATCCTGCCGACGAGAGATACGCCGTGATTTCGATCTCCGGATGCACGCCCGGTTCGACGCGACGAAATAGTTTGAGCGGGAGCGGTGCGGCCGGCTCCGTGACCGGGGCATCCACGTTCGCCTCGGACCTGGCGCTGTGCACGCCGCCGTGCTTCGTTCGGATGGCCGCGGCGCCGCCGGCAGCCGCGAGCAGGCGTTCGGCGAGACGCGTGTCGTGCGACGCGTCGTAAATCGCACCCTTGCGCGCCCCGGTGACACGGGCGAGCACGGCGTGGGGCACGCGGTCCTGAATCGTCTGGACGTGCTCGGCCGATCTAAGCGCGAGCGGAACGAAATATTGACGGGAGACCGTTGCTCCCCGCTCTTCGGACGGATCGTCGAGGTCGGCTTCGACAATCGTCAGGAAGATCGGCTCCGGACCACCGTGGAGCACTCCCCAATCCTTGAAGCGGACCGACCTCGGCCGATCGCCCTGGAACCAGGGCTGTCGCTGCAGGAAGGGTCCGAGCAGATCGCGTTCGATCAGCGCCCGGACCGAACCGTCGAGCAGCGTGTCCCACACCGCGCCGACGAAGAGCGACGGCACGTCGGGGCTTGGCGCGGTCGTCTCGGGCGTCGTTCGCTCCGTCGTCGATGGCGCGGTCTGCAGCAGGCGAAACCACGTGAACGCGTAGGCGCCGAGGCTGAGAAAATACGGCTGCTGGCCGATCCGCGGAAACTCCGTCTGCCCGAGCATCTCGACTGGAATCATCCCCTGAAAGCGCGAGAGATCGAGCTCGACCGGCTGGACGCTGCGCGACAGGTTTGCCACGCAGAGAATCGTGTCGGACGTATCGCGCCGCACGTAGGCCAGCACCTTGCGGTTCGGCGACGGCACAAACTCGATCTCGCCGCGGCCAAACAGGGCGTGCTGCTTGCGCAGCGTGATCATCCGCTTCATCCAGTTGAGCAGCGAGAACGGCGCGCGTTCCTGCGCTTCGACGTTGACGGCCGTGAAGCCATAGACCGGATCGCTGATCACGGGCGCGTAGAGCCGTGCCGCGTCGGCTCGAGAAAAGCCGCCGTTGCGATCGCCGGTCCACTGCATCGGCGTCCGGACGCTGTTGCGATCGCCGAGGTAGATGTTGTCGCCCATGCCGATCTCGTCGCCGTAATAGATCACCGGCGTTCCGGGAAGCGAGAAGAGCAGGCTGGTCATCAGCTCGATCCGCCGCCGGCTGTTCTCCATCAGCGGCGCCAGACGTCGACGGATGCCGCGGTTGTTCCGCATCTGCGGGTCGGTGGCGTAGGTCTGGTACATATAGTCGCGTTCCTCGTCGGTCACCATCTCGAGCGTCAGCTCGTCGTGGTTGCGGAGAAACAGTCCCCACTGGCAGCTCTCGGGGATTTCTGGCGTCTGGCGCAGGATCTCGACGATCGGGTATCGATCCTCCTGCCGCACGGCCATGAACATCCGCGGCATCAGCGGAAAATGGAACGCCATGTGGCACTCATCGCCATCGCCGAAGTAGGGTCTGACCTCGGCCGGCCACTGGTTGGCCTCCGCCAGCAGCACGCGGTCGGCGTACCGCGCGTCCATCGCGGCGCGAATGCGCTTGAGAACGATGTGCGTCTCCTCGAGGTTCGCGCACGGCGTGCCTTCGCGCTCGATCAGGTAGGGTACGGCATCGAGCCGCATGCCGTCGATACCACGATCGAGCCAGAAGTGCATCACCTGCACGACCGCTTCGAGAACGGCGGGATTGTCGTAGTTCAGATCCGGTTGATGGTGAAAGAATCGGTGCCAGTAATACGCGCCGGCGGCGTCGTCCCAGGTCCAGTTGGACGTCTCGGTGTCCGAGAAGATGATCGGCGCGCTCTGATACTTGAGGTTGGTGTGGCTCCAGACGTAGAAGTCCCGCGCCGGTGATCCGGCGGGGGCGCGACGGGCGGCCTGGAACCAGGGATGCTGATCTGACGTGTGGTTGATGACGAGCTCGGTGATGACGCGGATGCGCCGCCGGTGCGCCTCCTCGATGAAGCGATCGAAGTCGTCCATCGTGCCGTAGGCAGGATGGATATTCTCGTAGTCGGCGATGTCATAGCCGTCGTCTTTGAGCGGCGACGGATAGAAGGGCAGCAGCCAGAGCGTGTCGATGCCGAGATCTTCGAGGTATCCGAGCCGGCTGGTCAGACCAGGAAAGTCGCCGACGCCGTCGGACGTCGAATCGACAAAGGCGCGCACGTGCGCCTGGTAGATGATCGCCTCGCGATACCAGTGAGGATTCGTACGAGCAGACTCGACTTCCTGCGTCACGTTTCAGCCCCCGCTCCCGAGCGCAGCGCGCTGATGTGGCCACCAACGGCCGATGATTGGGTTCGATGGCTTACGACGTGCCCGGTCCGGAAGACGCCGACTCCAACAGGAACGTTGCGAGAGGATCGCGAGGATTCGTTCGGATGTGTGAATGCGCCAGGCAAGTCAGCCGGAGCGTCTCTGAGAGCTTGGGGTTGCCGAAATTCTCGGCCGAGTAGCCGCAGAAGAGAGTGAATGGGGTCTCCGGCCTGCAAGTCGTTCCAGCGCGCCTCGAGCTGCAGCGCGATCCTGAAGTCGCCCGTTGACGCAAGCACGTCGACCATCTCCCCATAAACACGCAGACGACGGTCGCTGGACGCGAGCGCCCACACCAGGGTGCCGACCGAGTCCTCGAACAGTTTCTGATCGATCCTGCCGTTGACCAGGAACGTTTCCAGCGTCGCGGCGGCATCGAGCACGGTCAACCCGCCGGAGGCCTGTGCGACGGCCGGGTCGAGCCCACGCTCGCGGAGCCGGCGAGCGGTGGACTCCCAGGTTTCGCGCCGCATCACGGCCAGCACTACATCGCCTGCCTCGACGCCCTCGGCGATGAAGCCTGAGACGGCGTCAGCGACCGAGTCGCGGCAGTCAAAGAGCTGCATCGAGTGCTGCGGTGCCGCCTCCGTTGCCGACTCTGGGAACTTCGCTGTCCAACCTCAAACCCATGTGGATACTCTTTGGGAGCCAGTTACCTGCCGGGCTTCACCTGACGGCTCGTCCGTTTATCGAGGTCCTACAACCTGGCACGTTCATCGGTGTTATAGCACGCGCCATGCCGGTCTGAACTTGCCCCAGCCATGCATGGGTTAGGCGCAGCTCATCGGTCATGTCCACTAGGTCCACCATGTCCACCATGTCCACCGAAACCAACTCAAAACTCGGGGTTTGTCTGGCGCTGACCGGAGCCATCAGCCGCAGCCGTACCGTCGAAGACATCTACACGGCTGCGCTCGACGCGCTCGACGTAGGCCTCGACGTTCCGCGTTCCGCGATTCTACTCTTCGATCGCGATGGCGTCATGCGATTTACGGCGCACCGCGGCCTGTCCACTACCTACAGAGCGGCCGTCGAAGGGCATTCACCGTGGACGCCCGACACGCCCGACGCCCAGCCACTCGTCGTCGCGGACGTCAGGCGCGAGCCCACTTTGCAGGCCTTCCTTCCCACGATCGAAGCCGAAGGGATCGCGGCGATGGCGTTCATCCCGCTCGTCAGCCTCGGGCGAGTCATCGGTAAGTTCATGCTGTACTACCCGGCGCCGCACGAGCTGACGCCCGACGAGACTGCAGCTCTCCGGCGTCGTGGCGGCTCAAGTCGCGTTCGCTGTCGAGCGGACGCGCGCCGAAGAGCACGCGCGTCGGAGCGAAGAGCGGCTGCGCTTCGCGCTCGATGCGGCGTCGATGGGCACGTGGGACTGGGATCTCACGACGCAGCACGTCACGTGGTCCGCCAACCTCGAGCGCCTGCACGGACTTCCGCCGAAGGCACCTTCGACGGGACGTTCAGCTAGCTACGAGCGCGAGATCCACCCCGAGGACCGCGAGCGCGTCCTTGCGGCGACGCGGCGGCAATCGAACACGGCGTGCCCCACGAAATCGAGTATCGCATCGTCGCGCCTGACGGCACGATTCGCTGGGTCGAAGGCAAGGGACGCGTCGAATACGAAGGCGGGCGGCCCGCGCGGATGACCGGCGTCTGCATGATGGTGAGTCGCCGGAAAGAAGCCGAGCTCGCGCGCGCTCACCTCGGCTCGAAGAGGCGAACCGATTGAAGGACGACTTCCTCGCCACGCTGTCGCACGAGCTCCGCACGCCGCTCAACGCGATCCTGGGTTGGGTGCAGATGCTGCGAAACCGGCGAGCTGTCGAGCGATGAGGAACAGCGGGCGTTCGACATCATTGGCCGGAACGCGAGGCTCCAGGCGCAACTCATCGAAGATATCCTGGACGTCTCGCGGATCATCACCGGCAAGCTGGAAATCGATCGACTGCCGGTGCGCGTCGATCAGTTGCTCGACCACGCGATCAGCGGCGTGCTGCCGGCCGCTGATGCCAAAGCGATACAGGTGGTCCGGGAGATTGCCACGGACCTGCCGACTATCGAGGGCGACCCGAAGCGCCTGCAGCAGGTGTTTGGCAACCTCCTCTCGAATGCGATCAAGTTCACGCCCGACTCCGGCATCGTCACCGTCGCCGGCGACCTGGTGCGTGACGCGGTTGTGATCGAGGTTCGAGACAACGGCGCCGGGATCGCGCCCGACTTCCTCCCCTTCGTATTCGACCGGTTTCGCCAGTCGGACAGCCGCGTGACTCGCAGACACGGTGGACTGGGACTGGGCCTGGCGATCGCGCGTCACCTCGTCGAGGAACATCACGGTGAGATTCGGGCCCTCAGCGCGGGTCTCGACTGCGGGACCACGCTGCAGGTGCGGCTGCCGGGCGCGCTCTCAAAGAGTTATCCGTCCGGCTCGCCGGATTGGGACCAGTCATCACGCGAGTTGCGGCTCGATGGCACGGTCGCTCTCGTCGTCGATGATCAACGGGACTCGAGCGATCTGCTGGCGGCGCTTCTGACGCGGTGCGGAGCGGACGTCATTCAACGTGAGTCCGCTGCCGGCGCCCTCGAGGCGCTCGAGCAATCGCGCGTGGACCTGCGCATTGATCTGCTCGTGGCTGATATCGCCATGCCTGAGGTCGATGGCTATGACTTGATCAGGCGAGTCCGAGCGATCAATTCGGACGTCCCCGCGTTGGCGGTCAGCGCATACGCGCGGCCGCAGGATCGCCGCCGGGCGCTCCACGCCGGCTATGACGGCTACTGTTGCAAGCCGGTCGAAACCGAGGCGTTTCTGTGCGCCGTCCGCGACGTGCTCCTCAGCCACGGCACTGCGGCCGGAGCGCCAGGTGTGGCTGACCAGCCCTCGCGGCTACGGCGGTCCGCTCAAGCCTCAGCGTAGCGGTTCGGATGGTCGTGGTCGGGGCTGACGTGCCCGCAATCGGCTGTCGTTGTGTCCGCCTTCAGGCAGACCCGGGGCGCTAGCCGTTCGAACGGCCGGTGCGTCCGGTCAGGCTCGCCACCATCGCCACGAGCTCGGCGGGGTCCACCGGCTTCGCGAGATGGGTCTGATAACCGGCCATCAGCGCCCGTTTGCGGTCTTCGAGGCGCGCCAGGGCGGTCAGCGCAGCCGCCGGCACTTCGGCGACTTCACTATCCATGCGTCGCACCTGCTGCATGAAGTCGTAGCCATCCTGATCGGGCATGCCGATATCGCTGAGGATGATGTCGGGCACGAAGCCCTGCTCGAGCAGCTGGATGGCCTCGCCGGCGCTTGACGCGATCCGCGCCCGCGCGCCGGCGTCCTCGAGCAGGCGCTGCACGACGTCGCGAGCGTCGGGCTCATCGTCGAGGACCAGCACCTCGAGCCCGTCGAGGAGGCTGTTCAATGTTTCTGGCACCAGGTCGAGCGTCTCGGCCAACTGCTCTGGGCGCGCGCTGACGTGCGCCAGCGGGAGGCGGACGCTGAAGACGCTGCCGTGCCCCTCGCCGTCGCTCGCGGCCTCCACGGAACCTCCGTGCATCTCGACCAGATTCTTGACGATCGCCAGGCCCAGGCCCAGCCCGCCGTGGTGACGCGTCGCCGATGCGTCACCCTGGCGGAAGCGCTGAAAGACATGGGGGAGGACGTCGGCGGTAATGCCCTGACCCGAGTCGCTCACCTGGACCTGCACGTGACTGTCGACCTTGCGCAGCGTGACCTGCACGAGGCCGCCGCGCGGCGTGAACTTGATGGCGTTGCTCACCAGGTTCCAGACGATCTGCTGCAGCCGGCCCGGATCGCCCTGAATGATCGCGGCCGAGCCGAGCACCTTCACGAGTCGCACGCCTTTCGCGTCGGCTGCCGGCTGCGCCGAGGCCACCGCTTCCTCAATCACCGACGCGACGTCGACGCGCTGCACGTCGAGTCGCAACTTGCCTGACATGATCCGGCTGACGTCGAGCAGATCGTCGACCATTTGCGACTGGCGCCGCGAGTTGCGGTCGATGACGTCAATCGCCTTGGCCAGCGTGTCAGGCGACTGCTGCTGTTTGAGCACGCCGATCCAGCCCAGGATGGCATTGAGGGGCGTGCGCAGCTCGTGCGACAGCGTGCTGACGAAATCGTCTTTCAGGCGAGCCGCGCGCTCGGCTTCTGAACGAGCGGCGCGCTCGCTCGCAAGAAGCTGCGCGCGTTCCTGTTCTGCGTGTTTCTGCTCGGTGATGTCCCGCGACACCGTGACGAGTTTCTGGACGGTGGCGGGCGCGCCGTCAACCTCCTCGGCATCGCGAATTGGCGTCACGATCACATCCCACCACTTCGGTGTGCCTTTGACGGTTGGCCGAAACGCGTGGAACCGTCCTTCGCCTTTGGCGATCGCGTCGTCGATTGCCTGCCGCGCGAGCCCCGCATCGTCGAGCCAGGTGGTCGTCCAGGAGTCGCCCACGAGGCCATTCGGGTCGTCAACTTCGAGGAGCGCCAGTCCTGGACGATTCACCAGGACGACGCGGCCGTCTGGTTCGAGCACCTGGATACAGTCGCCCGAGTGATCGAGGATGTTCTTATTGAAGGTTTCGATTTGCTGGAGGGTCAACGCGGCCGCGAGCGCCTGACGCTCGGCGGCGGCGCGGGCCTGCGTCTCCTTCGTCAGGACGAGATGGCGGCGCTCGAAGTTCCGCTCGACCGACACCGCGACGACCGCCAGCGCCAGGGCGACGAGCAGGCTCGCGACCCCGAAGGCAAGGGCGCTGCGACGCGCCAGCCGTGCCTGGGCTGCTCGCTGCGTGAGCAGCGTGTCTTCGGCGGCGCGCATCTCGCCTGCCACCGTCCGCACGTCGTCCATGACGCGCTTGCCGAGGCCCTCCGAGAGCCGTGCCGTTGCGCCCGCGGCATCGCCGCTCTCGCTCAGCTCGAGCACGCGGGCCATCTCCTGGAGCCGCTCCTCGACGAGCACCGAAAGCCTGCGAGCCCGCTCCTGCTGAGCCGGACTATCGGACACGAGGTTGCCCAAGCGGCCGAGCAAGGCATGGGTCTCGGCTGCAGCGTTCTCGTACGGCAGCAGAAAGTCGCGGTTCTTCGTCAGCAGGTATCCACGATGCCCGGTTTCCGCGTCGACGAGTCGCGTCAGCGCCAAATCGATTGACTCGAGCACCTCGTAGGTGTGCTCGACCAGGGCGGCGGCGTCCGCGAAGCGGGAGTACTGGAGGACGGCGAGGCCGCCCGAGAGGAGCAAGGCGGCAATGGCGACGAGAAAAGGCCATCGCCAGGCGTGTGATGGAATGTCCGGCCGAGAATTCATGCGCGCGACACGTCCATAGGCGTCAGATTCAACTCATGTGCTGGCAAGAACCTCTCATGTGCTGGCAAGAACCTCGCCACACGACAAAATACCACGCAGCGGCGGGCGGGCGGCATTACACTCATCAGACCGACGTCATTCCCATGCCCGTTCCCAACTTTTCCGCGACGGTCGACCATTTTGCGTCGAGGCTGGCTGCGGACCATCGGATTCTGGCCACGGCCTGGCTGGAGCGGCTCGACGCCCTGCTGGCCGTCGAGAAGCGCGACGTCTTTCCGAGCCACCAGCTCCTCGATCATATTCCTGAGCTGCTCAAGGAAATCGCCGCCTACCTCCGCGCGCCTGCGGACCAGGAGATCGCCGCCAATACCGGCGTGATGACCAAGGCTGGCGAGCTTGGACTGCTTCGGTTCGATCAGCGCGCTTCGGTCCACCAGCTGCTGCGCGAGTATCAGATCCTGAGCGAGATCCTCGAGAGTTTCTTCGCCCGCGAGGCCGCGGTGCTCGGCGAGCGGGGCGACGCCACCGCGGCGGTGCTGGTGCTCAGCCGCGCGCAGCAGGCCGTACGCGTGCTGCAGCAGAAGACCGTCGACGCGTTCATCACGCGATACACCGATACGATCGCGCGCCAGACCTCGCAGCTACGCAATTTCAGCCGCCTGGTCAGCCATGAAATCCGCCAGCCGCTCAGTGTCCTGCAGGTTGCGGCACGGCTGCTGATGGCCCATGGCACGGACGCCGAAGGCACGCGCATTGTCGAGACACTCGAGCGCAACGTCGTCCGGCTGGCGGAGGTCGCCGGCACGCTCGAGCGGCTCGCCCGCCTGACGAGGCGAGCCAGATACCGCGCCAAACGAGCAGCAGGTTGATCTCTCTGCCGTCGTTCACGACGTCGCTGGCCAGCTGAGCGACATGGCCGTGGCTCGCGGCGTCGCCTTCGACATCGGACCCCGGTTGCCCACGTTTGCCGCCGACGCGGGCCGCGTGGAGCTGGTGGTCGTGAACCTGCTCGCCAACGCCATCAAGTACTGCGATCCCTCGAAACCAGCCCGCGCCGTTCGCGTCGAGGCCGATTGGTCGAGCACTCATCCGCGCGTGCTGATTCGCGACAACGGCATCGGCATCCCGAAGTCGAAGCTGGATCTGATCTTCGAGCAGTTCGTCCGCGTGCACGCGCACCTCGACGATGAGCTCGGAGCGCAGGGGATGGGCCTCGGTCTGTCCATCGTTCGGGAGAGCATGGAAGCGATGGGCGGCATCGTGTCGGTCGAGTCCGTGGAAGGGGAGGGCACGACCTTCGTTCTCGAGTGGCCGGCCATCTCACAACGGCAGAGCATTCCTACCAAGACCTCCTAAGCCTTCGGGCTGGCACTTCCCTTGTAATCGTGGCCGGAAGGTTACCGGGCCGCCGCGTCTCGCTGCCTTCATTGCGGATTATCCCTACCGGCGGCAGGCGCGGCGCCCTCCCCGCTGGGCAATTCGACCGCCTCCCTGAGTAGCGAGATGCTCACATGAAGGACTTTCGACCCATTCCCTGGTGGGACCAGATTGACCTGCCAAGGTTTCCAGCGCTGCGCCACTCGCTCGACGTCGACGCAGTGGTCGTCGGCGGCGGCCTCACTGGCATCACCGCAGCTCTTCTGTTGAAGGAAGCCGGGTGCCGCGTTGCTTTGGTCGAGCGCGGCCGCGTCGGGGGCATCGACACTGGCTGCACGACGGCGCATCTCACGCCCGTGGTCGACGCGAGCTTGACCGATCTAGCGTCGACGCTGGGACAGGACCACGCGCAGGCCGTGTGGGATGCCGGGTGGGCGGCCATCAATCAGATCGATGAGCTCGTCGAGCGGTTCGACATCGACTGCGACTTTGCGTGGGTTCCAGGATTTTTTCACGCCGATGTCGACGCTGACGAAAAGACGCTCGCAAACGACCATCAGCGAATCCGCGATGAAGTGGCGCTTGCCGAGAGCCTTGGCTTCGACGTCAGCTTCATCAGCGAGGCGCCGTTCGTCGGCACGCCAGCCATGCGCGTCGAGCATCAGGCGAAGTTCCATCCGCGAAAGTATCTTCGAGGATTGCTGACGCGGCTGCGCCACGTCGGATGCGAAGTGTTCGAAGAGAGCGAAGCCGAGATCGGCGACGACGGCGTCAAGGTCGGCTCGCACACGGTGCGGGCGCCCTGGGTAGTGGTGGCGACGCACAACCCGTTGCAGGGTCATCAGAATTTTCTGCAGGCGTCGCTCCTCCAAACCAAGCTTGCGCTGTACACGAGCTACGTCGTTCGAGCGCCGGTGCGGGAACCACACCCAGAACCATACGAAGCAGCGCTCTTCTGGGATACACACAGTCCGTATCACTACTTGCGCCTCGACAACGTGGACGGCGAGACGTTCGCCATTGCCGGCGGCGCGGATCACAAGACCGGTCAGGTCGACGATCCCGCGCGCTGCTACACCGAGGTGGAAGCGTGGCTGACGCGACTCGCACCGGACGCGCGCGTCACCGAGCGCTGGTCCGGGCAGGTCGTTGAAACGGCCGACTTCCTGCCGATTATCGGCACCGTCGCCGAGCGGCAATTCATCGCCACGGGGTTTGCGGGGAATGGTATGACCTTCGGCACACTGGCCGCCGTGATGGCGCGCGATGCCATCACCGGAGTCACCAACCCCTGGCAAAAGCCTGTTCGAGATCGATCGTTCGGTCGTCAGCCGCGGCCCATGGAAGTACCTGACCGAGAACGTCGACTACCCCTACTATCTCGTTCGCGATCGATTCGCTGGCGTGAGCAAGCGCTCGCTGCGATCGATCCGCCGCAACAGCGGCGACGTCGTCACCGTCGACGGCCACATCGTCGCCGCGTACAGGAACGAGAAAGGCAAACTCGTCACGCTTTCACCGAATTGCACTCATCTTGGCTGTCGGGTGCAGTGGAACGGGACGGACCGCACGTGGGAATGCCCGTGCCATGGCTCCCGATTCCAGCCGACCGGGGAGGTCATCGCGGGCCCCGCCGAGCGCCCTCTGGAGCCGCTGAACATCTGAATGCCCGGCGAAGGGTCAGATCTCGATTTTCTCCCGCGAGAAAATCGAGATCTGACCCCGAGGGCGCGCTCGCGCCAAGGCAGAGCTGGCTTGGCTATTGCACCCTCAAACCCGCTCGTCCATGTTTCGGCTTGTTTTGATATACCGACGCTAGGGGTTCCGGGCTGACTGTTCGGAATCTGACGGGAGCTGTATAGGGGACGGACACGGAGTCTGGCCACCGGGGGGTCAGTGTCGCGTTCTGTCGGGGGATCGTGTCAATGGATAAACCGATTACCAGCTCGGCATCGACGCTCGAACCGGCGCCCGCCCGCGGCCACGCGGCCGGGCCGGGCGCGGGGGAGCTCGACCAGTTTTCCCAGTCGCTGCTGAGCGCGATGCTGTCGTTCAAGCAAGGCGATTTTTCGGTTCGGATGCCCTCGTCGTTGACGGGCATCAACGGAAAAATCGCCGACGCATTCAACGATATCGCCCTCGTCAGCGAACGGCGCGCGAAGGAAACCACGCGAGTGACGCATGCGGTCGGCAAGGAGGGTCAGCTCAAACAGCGAATGAACATCGCTGGCGTCACCGGCGGCTGGTACGACGAAGTCGCGGCGATCAACACCCTCATCGACGATCTCGTGTGGCCGACGACCGAAGTCACGCGCGCGATCGGCGCGGTGGCGAAGGGCGATCTCGGGCAATCGATGGCGCTCGAAGTCGACGGCCGGCCGCTCGAAGGCGAGTTTCTCCGCTCCGCCAGGCTGGTCAACAACATGATCGACCAGCTGTCGGTGTTCACGTCCGAGGTGACGCGGGTCGCGCGCGAAGTCGGCACCGAGGGGAAACTGGGCGGTCAGGCGCAGGTGAAGGGCGTCTCGGGTGTCTGGAAAGAGCTCACCGAGTCGGTCAATCAGATGGCCGGCAACCTCACCGCCCAGGTCCGCAACATTGCCGACGTGACGATTGCCGTCGCCAACGGCGATCTCTCCAAGAAGATCACGGTCGACGTTCGCGGCGAGATCCTGCAGCTCAAGGAGGCCATCAACACGATGGTCGATCAGCTGCGCGGATTCGCTGCCGAGGTGACACGGGTCGCGCGTGAAGTCGGCACCGACGGCAAGCTGGGCGGCCAGGCAGTCGTCCCCGGCGTCGCCGGCACGTGGAAGGATCTCACCGACTCGGTCAACGCCATGGCGTCGAACCTCACGGCGCAGGTCCGCAACATCGCCGGCGTCACGACGGCCGTTGCGCGCGGCGACCTGTCGCGCAAGATTACCGTCGACGTCAAGGGCGAGATTCTCGAGCTCAAAGACACCGTCAACACGATGGTCGATCAGTTGAACGCGTTTGCGTCGGAAGTCAGCCGCGTCGCGCGCGAGGTCGGCACGGAGGGGAAGCTCGGCGGCCGCGCCGAAGTGCCTGACGTCGCCGGCACGTGGAAGGACCTGACCGACTCGGTCAACGCGATGGGCGCCAACCTGACGGCGCAGGTGCGCAACATTGCCGAGGTCACGACGGCGGTCGCGCGCGGCGACCTGTCGCGCAAGATTACCGTCGACGTCAAAGGCGAGATCCTCGAGCTCAAGGACACCATCAACACGATGGTCGACCAGTTGAACGGCTTCGCGTCCGAAGTCACGCGAGTCGCGCGCGAAGTCGGCACCGAGGGCAAGCTGGGTGGACAGGCGGCGGTGCCAGGCGTCGCCGGCACGTGGAAGAACCTCACCGATTCCGTCAACTCGATGGCCAGCAACCTGACGGGGCAAGTGCGCAACATCGCCTACGTCGCGACCTCGATTGCGCGCGGCGACCTCTCGAGCAAGATCACCGTCGACGTCAAGGGCGAGATCCTCGAGCTCAAGGACACCATCAACACGATGGTCGACCAGTTGAACGCGTTCGCCTCAGAAGTGAGCCGCGTCGCGCGCGAGGTCGGCACGGAAGGGAAGCTCGGCGGCCAGGCCGCGGTGCCCGGCGTCGCCGGCACGTGGAAGGACTTGACCGACAACGTCAACTCGATGGCGTCGAACCTGACCGGTCAGGTCCGCAACATCGCCGACGTCGCCACCGCGATCGCCAAGGGCGACCTGTCGCGCAAGATTACCGTCGACGTCCAGGGCGAGATCCTGCGGCTCAAGAACACCATCAACACGATGGTCGACCAGTTGAACGCGTTCGCCTCGGAAGTGAGCCGCGTCGCGCGCGAGGTCGGCACCGAGGGCAAGCTGGGCGGCCAGGCCGAAGTGCCCGATGTCGCCGGCACGTGGAAGGACCTGACCGACAACGTCAACTCGATGGCGTCGAACCTGACCGGGCAGGTGCGCAACATCGCGGACGTGGCGACGGCCATTGCCAACGGGGATCTCTCGCGCAAGATCACCGTCGACGTCAAGGGCGAGATCCTCGAGCTCAAGAACACCATCAACACGATGGTCGATCAGCTCAACGCGTTCGCGTCCGAGGTCACCCGCGTCGCCCGCGAGGTCGGCGTCGAAGGTCGTCTGGGCGGCCAGGCCAACGTCCCCGGCGCAGCCGGCACCTGGCAGGACCTGACCGGCAACGTCAACCTGCTGGCCGCCAACCTGACCAACCAGGTGCGCGCGATCGCCGAAGTCGCGACCGCAGTCACCAAGGGCGACCTCACCCGGTCGATCCAGGTGGAAGCCCGCGGCGAGGTCGCCGAGCTCAAGGACAACATCAATACGATGATCGGCAACCTGCGCGCGACCACCGATCGCAACCAGGAGCAGGACTGGCTGAAGACCAACCTGGCGAAGTTCACGCGCATGCTCCAGGGCCAGCGCGACCTCGTGACGGTCGGCAAGCTCTTGCTCTCCGAGCTCGCGCCGCTGGTCAACGCGCGGCAGGGCACCGTCTATCAAATGCTCAGCGACGCCCCCGAGAGTTCGCCGACGCTGTCGCTCCTGGCGGGCTACGCGGTCGGCGACGATCAGTCGAAGCGCATTCAGGTCGGCCAGGGGCTCGTCGGGCAGTGCGCGCTCGACAAGCAGCGCATCCTGCTGACCAAGGTGCCGGCCGGCTACACGCGGGTGCACTCCAGCCTCGGCTCGGCGAAGCCCAAGAATATCGTCGTGCTCCCGGTGCTCTTCGAGGGCGAGACCAAGGCGGTCATCGAGCTCTCGTCGCTTCAGCCGTTTACCGCCACCCATCTCTCATTCCTCGAACAGCTGACCCAGTCGATCGGCGTCGTCCTCAACACGATTGAAGCGACGATGCGGACCGAGAACCTGCTGCAGCAGTCGCAGGAGCTGACGACCGAGCTGCAGACGCGGCAGACCGAGCTGCAGCAAACCAACGAACAGCTGGCGCTCAAAGCGCAACAGCTGGCTGAGCAGAACGTCGAGGTCGAACGCAAGAACAACGAGGTCGAGCAGGCGCGCCGCGCGCTCGAGGAGAAGGCCGCGGAACTGGCGCTGACGTCGAAGTACAAGTCCGAGTTCCTCGCCAACATGTCGCATGAGCTGCGAACGCCGCTGAACTCGATCCTGATCCTGGGTCAACAGCTGGCCGAGAACCCAACTGGCAACCTGGTGTCGAAACAGGTGGACTTCGCCCGCAACATCCATTCGGCCGGCACCGATCTCCTGACGCTGATCAACGACATCCTCGACCTGTCGAAGATCGAGTCCGGCACCGTGACTGTCGAGCCCGAGGCGATCACCTTCAGGTCACTGCGCGACAGCATCGAACGCACGTTCCACCACGTCGCCGAATCGAAGAACCTGTCGTTCCAGGTCGAGATCGACAACACGCTGCCGCCCGCCTTCACCAGCGACTCGAAGCGTCTCCAGCAGATCCTGAAGAACCTGCTCTCGAACGCGTTCAAGTTCACGGCTCATGGACAGATCAAGATGCGCGTCGAGCAGGTGGCGAGAGGATGGTCGGCGGATCACCCGGTGCTGCGGTTTGCTCCAGCGGCGATCGCCATCGAGGTCTCCGACACCGGCATTGGCATCGCTCCGGAGAAGCAGCGGCTGATCTTCGAGGCGTTCCAGCAGGCCGACGCCGGAACGAGCCGGAAGTACGGCGGCACCGGCCTCGGATTGGCCATCAGCCGCGAGCTCGCGACGCTGCTCGGCGGCGAGATTCGGCTCGTCAGCGTGCCCGGCCAGGGGAGCACCTTCACGCTCTACCTGCCGCTCATGTACACGGGCCCGGCCCGAACGGTCACTGTGCCGGCCCGTCGCGTCGGCGACACCGCCGGCCAGGCGGTCCCCGCGCTGCCGGTGCTGACGGTCGCGCAGGCCGAAGTCGTCGTCGACGACCGCGATAGCGTCGAACCCGGCGACCAGACGCTGCTGATCGTCGAGGACGACCCGCACTACGCGAGGGTGCTGCTTGGCCTGGCCCGCGATCGCGGCTTCAAGGGCATCGTCGCGAATCGCGGCGCGACCGCGCTGACGCTGGCGCGCCAGTACCTGCCGACCGCGATTACGCTCGACGTGTTCCTCCCCGACATGCTCGGCTGGACGGTGCTCAACAGCCTGAAGCTCGACCCCGCGACGCGGCACATCCCGGTGCAGATTCTGTCGGTCGAGGAGGAGCGTCAGCATGGGCTGTCGCACGGCGCATTCTCGTATCTCGTCAAATCAGGGACGACCGACGATCTCGAGAGCGCGTTCGACCGTATCAGCTCGTACGTCGCGCCGCGCAAGCGGCGCCTGCTCGTCGTCGAAGACAACGACATCGAGCGCGAGGGCATCGTCGATCTGTTGATCCACGACGATATCGAGGTGGCCGCCGTCGCCACCGGCACCGAGGCGCTCGCGGCGCTGCGTGACGCGCCGGTCGATTGCTGCGTCATCGATCTTCGGCTGCCCGACATGACCGGCTTCGAGCTTCTCGA
The DNA here is from genome assembly GCA_963797625.1 of uncultured Acidobacteriota bacterium. GTDB lineage: Bacteria > Acidobacteriota > Vicinamibacteria > Vicinamibacterales > 2-12-FULL-66-21 > DATBJJ01. The sequence continues at coordinate 107,257 of CAWCQI010000025.1, read as the reverse complement.
TCGGATGCAGGATGATCCGATGCTGCGTGACACACCAGTGGTCGTCTTCACGGGCAAGGATCTGACCGGCGACGAGGAGTCACAGTTGCGCACGGTTGCGAAGAGCGTGGTGCTCAAGGACGTGCGCTCGCCCGAGCGCCTCTTCGACGAAACCGCCCTCTTCCTGCACCGCGTCGTCGCGCACCTTCCGGACGCGAAACGCCGGATGCTCGAAGACCTGCACGGATCGAATGTGGTGCTGCGCGGCAAGCGGGTCCTCGTCGTCGACGACGACGCGCGCAACATCTTCGCGCTGACGAGCGTGCTCGAGAATCAGGAAATGGAGGTGCTGACCGCGACCAACGGCCGTCAGGCAATCGATCTCATCAACCAGACGCCCGATCTGAGCGTCGTCCTGATGGATATCATGATGCCGGAGATGGACGGCTACGAGACGATGCGTGAGATTCGCAACAACCCGGATTTCCGGACGTTGCCGATCCTGGCGCTGACGGCCAAGGCGATGAAAGGCGATCGCGAGAAATGCCTGCAGGCCGGCGCCTCCGACTACATCGCCAAGCCGGTCAATACCGACCAGTTGCTCTCGCTCCTGCGCGTGTGGCTGTACCGCTGAACCAGGGCATCGCATGAGCGAGGACGTCAAGGTTCTCATCGTCGACGACGAGCCGCGCAATCTGGACGCGCTCGAGGTCCTGCTCGCGTCGAGCGGCTGCTCGCTGGTGCGCGCGCACTCGGCCGACGAAGCGCTGCTGGCGATGCTGCGCCACGAATTCGCGGCGATGATCTTCGATATCCGGATGCCGCGTATCGGCGGCATCGAGCTCGCCAACCTGGTCAAGCAGCGCCGCCGGACCCAGGATGTCCCGATCATCTTCCTGACCGCCCACTCGACCGAGGACGCAGACATCCTCCGCGGCTACGACGTCGGAGCGGTCGACTACCTGAGTAAGCCCGTCAATGCCAGGATTCTCTGCTCCAAGGTCTCGGTCTTCATCGACCTGTACCGCAAGACGCGCGCCCTCGCACGAGTCAACGAGGAACTCCAGCGCGAAGTGGTCGCGCGCCAGAAGGCCCAGGAGGCGCTCGAGCGAGTGAACGTGGAGCTCGAAGTGCGGGTGGCGGAACGCACCGCGGCGCTGACCGTCGCGCACCGTGGCGTCAAGGAAAACGAAGAACGGCTCAGGATGGCGATGGAGGCCGCGGAAATCGCCGCCTGGGAATGGGACCTGGCGAGCGGCCGGATGACCTGGTCGACCGAGCCCGAAACGCTCTTCGGGTTCCCGGCCGGATCGTTTGGCGAGGACCGCCGCGTCCTGAGCTCGGTCCATCCTGAAGATCGCGAGCGCGTCCAGGCAGCCGTCGAGGCGGCGAAGAGCGCCGGCTCGACCTACGACTGCGAGTATCGAATCATTCGTCCCGATGGTGTGATCGTGTGGATCACGGAGCGTGGGCGCGCCATCACGGGGGAGGATGGTGTCGAGAAAATCGTCGGCGTCAGCCGCGACATGAGCGCCCAGCGACGCGCAGAACAGGCGCGCGAGCTGTCGCTCGTCAACGAACGCCGCGCGCGTGACGAAGCAGAGCGCCAGAGCCGCATCAAAGACGAGTTCCTCGCGACCCTGAGCCACGAGCTGCGGACGCCGATGAATGCCATCCTGGGATGGCTGAGCATGCTCGCCAAGGGCGATGTCGTCCGCGATCCCGATCAGGCGATGACCGTCATCCAGCGTAACGCGCAGCTGCAGGCCAAGCTGATCGAAGACCTGCTCGAGATGAACAAGCTGACGTCTGGAACGGCGCGCCTCGAACGCGGGCCGCTCGATGTCGGCGCCGCCGTCAACGCGACGATCGAGTCGCTCAAGCCGACCGCCGACGCGAAAGGCGTCCGGCTGACGGCGGCCTGTGACGCCAACCTGCCGCGCATCTCGGCGGATGGCCGTCGCGTCCAGCAGATTCTCTGGAATCTGATTCACAACGCGGTCAAGTTCACGCGCGCCGACGGCAGCGTCGACGTGGCCGTGACCTCCGACGACGAGTGCGTGCGGATTGTCGTCACCGACACCGGCCAGGGAATTCCGGCCGAGTTCCTGCCCTACATCTTCGACCGTTTCCGACAGGCCGATCCGTCGACGACCCGAGGGACGTGGGGCCTCGGCCTGGGCCTGTCGATCGCCAAACACCTCACCGAGCTGCACGGCGGCTCAATCGAAGCGACGAGCCCGGGCCCGGACCGAGGCTCGACGTTCATCGTCCAACTTCCGTTCAGGCAAACTGCCGAGGCTCACGCATCGTCGGATGCCACCGCCTGCGGCGAGCGGGCCATCGAGCTCATCGAACGTTCCGGCGTGTCCTGAACCGTAGCACGAGGTTTGCACTTCCCCTTCCCAGAGGTGGCCATGGCCAAGTATGGGAAATCCGCTGAGAAGAACGTCGAGTCGGCGATGCGCCGGCGCAAAAAGGGCACGCTGAAGAGCAGCTCAGGTCAGAAGGTGACGAGCCGCAAACAGGCGATCGCGATCGGGCTCAGCGAGGCTCGCGAGAAGGGCGGCAAGGTACCGCCGCCGCCGCGCTCGCGTTCGAGGAAATCTACCAAGAAGCGGTAGTCATCCGTGGGCCGCGAAAAAGCGAACGCCCAGCTCGGGCTTACGCCGCGAGGCTGGGCGCTCAACGCGTGGGTCACACGCATCCTGGCAGGAACCAGGATCAATTTCGTTCTAAGTGCGTCGTTGTAGCGAGCGCGCATCATTGAGAGGTCAACCGCAAGGGTCGATCACTCCGCAAGGGTCGATCACTCAATGATGCGCCTCTTGAGCCCGGCGGTTCGTCCATCTGAACCTCGTTTCTCGGGCCACGTCTCGAGACTGGCGTGACAAGGTACAGATACGCCCGCGTGCCGCGGTTGTCAAGTACCGTGACGGACTGAATTACTGTCCGTTCAAGGTTCAAGGTTCAAGGTTCAAGGTTCACGTTCAAGTTCAGCTTCGTGAACCATGAACCATGAACCATGAACCCAACAGTGTCGCAGTCTTATCGCTCCCAGGGAAAAGCGACTGTCGGCTGATTCACGTAGCGCCGCGTTGCCAGCGTCAGCGTCGCGCCGGCGCCCGGCGCGAGCTGCACGGTGAGTTCCCTTGCGTCCACACGCTGGCGCTGTCCGTTCCACTCGACAGAGTCGAACTGGTGTTCGGCGTAGCCGCCGGCCTGGACGATGACCGTGCGCGACGCGCGCGCGCTGAGGTTGACGAGCGTGATCACCGTTCGGCGATCTTCGAGTCCGGACACGAGCGCTGCCACATCCTCGGGCACTCCGGCGCGGCGCCGCTCCGGATCGAAATAGCGGACGCGGGCGTTGAGGAGACCGCCCTCGCGTCCGGGCACGAGCGCGCCCCACATCAATCGCACCAGTGAGTCGGTGGCGGCGGGGTTGGCGTCGAGCATGTTGTCGGCCAGGCGTTTGGACGGCGGTGTCTTGTCGGCGCGGATGGTTGCGAGCCGGCGAGGGATGCTCTCGATGTCGCGTTGAAGGGCCGCTTCGGGATAGCCACTATTTCGGCCGGACAGAAAGTCGAGCCACGGGTTTGCGCCCACGCGAGCGCGATCGGCCTCGCGCATCGACCAATACCACACCTCGAGCGCGCCGACGTTCCACGGTTCGGCCTGCCAGCCGTACCAGCCATCGGCGCCAAACATCGTCGGGTACTCGGTGCGCCCGTTGACCACTCGCGCCTGCTTGTTGACGGCCCCGATCATCTCGCGCCAGCTATCGACATATTTCTGATCGCCGGTGACGAGCAGCGCGTTGCTGAAGCCGACGAGCGCGCGGGGAATGCGGTTGCGGTGTTCGCGCCGGCCGGTGACGGGGTTGATCGGGCTGAACCCCCAACCGTACGCATTGCCCCACCATTTCTTGTCGCGTCCCCCAATCGTGCCATCGACGTCGACGAAGCTGGGGATGATGCCGCCGTTCTGTCGCATGCGCGCGAGCCACGCGTCCATGTAGTCGACGATCCAGCGCCGGTAGGTAGCGTCGCCTGTCACGAGAAACGCGTTGGTCGGAAGCGTGGTCGCGACGAGGTTCAGGAAGTGATCGCCGGCGACATCCGTATATTCGCGGTAGTGCTCCAGAAACTGCGCGTAGGTGCTCTCGCCGTGCAGCGCGACGAACCCCGTCGCATCGAACGGGTCACCGGCCCAGTCGAGGGCCGTGGCCTGGCGGAGCATCGGACCGCCGCTGCCGTTGATCATCGAGCGAATCAGTTTCCTGTCGCGATCGTAGTTGGGTGCCTCGGGGTCTTCGCCCATGTAGAACGCCGCAAAACGCCGCGCCCGGTCGCGATACGACGGCAGACCCGGCACCGAGAGCGCCATGCGATTGAAAAGCTGCAATCCCTCGCCGTGGTGCATCCAGTCGGACTGGACGGAGAATTCCTTCACGTACATCCCGGCGCGGCCGGCAGGGACTTCTGTGGTTTTGGCCTCCGAATACTGGCGGATCATCCCCTCGAGCGCCGTCAGGTAGATCCGCAGGATCTCGTCGTCTCCTCCAAGCGCGTGGAGTTCCGGCCAGCGATTGAAGTTCTCGAACGCGTCGTCGGGTCCGTCGTTGGCGCCCCAGCGAAGGAACGCCTGCAGGTAGCCACGCGCGTCGTAGTACTTCTCGAAGAACTCGCGGCACGCCGGGCCGTTGTCGGCGAGAAGCTGGCGCTCGAGCTGTGCCCACTTCGGCGGCGGCATTGGCGAGTCGATGACGACTGTCGTGGGCGCCGCCGCCGGCGCTAGAACGAGTGGCACGGCGACCAGGAGCGCCACGAGACAACCGCGTGTTCCTGCTGCAGCTGGAGTCTTCATCTCAGGTCCCATACATTCGACGAGGAACTCAAGTGAACCTTGAACCCCGAACCCTGAACCTTGAACCCTGAACTACAACTCAGCGCGCTTCGCCGCCCCGCCCGGCCGCAGGCGCGGGCCGCGGCAACGGCTGTCCGGGCACTTTCTTCCCGAGCTCGAAGTCCGACGCGCGCAAGCCTTTGCGGAAGCCGTCGAAGCCGTAGAACGACGGGTTGTACTCGTCGACGTAGGCCACGCTGGCGCGGGCGGGCACATCCAGACCCAGGCCCCAATACACCGCGTTGACGACGAGGCGCCTCAGCCCCTCATTCTCCAGATCGGTCGCCGAACCCATGGTCGTCGTCAGGATCTTGTTCGTCGTGCCGTTGCCGTTCTTGTTGAGGCGCGTCCACACGACGGGCATCGGCGGATCGTTGACGCCTTGCTGTTGCTTGTCGGTCGCGCGGGTCTTCTGATAGTCGGCCGGCGGCGAGCCCGGAGCGAGCGTCTGCAGGACCAGGCCCCGGACCAGGATCGTCGCGTCCGCCGGCGGATAGGCTTCGTAGACGTCGGTGTCGCCGTAGATATCCGAGACGCCGCGCAGGATCGGGTTGTCCTGCTGCCCGGGTTCGATCGCGCCGCGGGTCGCTTCGATTTTGTGCTTGCCCCAATGCGTCAGCCAGGTTTCGCCGAGCACGCGCTTGCCGAAGCCGCCCTGGTTGTTGTAGTTCCACGTGTCCCACGGGCCACCCTTGGCGAGCCCGTTGAACGCGTGAGTGCTGGTCCGGAGCGCGACGATCGGTTTTCCTGCCAGCAGAAACTTCTCGAAGCGCGCCATGTCCTCGTCAGGCCAGGCGCGAAAGCGCAGCAGCATGACGACCGCATCCGCGGTATCGAGAGCCGCCGGATCCGAGAGCGATTTGCTCGCCTTCGGATTGATCGTGCCATCGGGATCGACCGAGAAGAGCACCGTGCATTTGAAGCCGTGCCGGTGGCTGAGGATCTTGGCCAGCATCGGCAGGCCCTCCTCGCTTCGATACTCCTCGTCTCCGGCCAGAAACACGACATGCCTGCCCTTGCCTGCGCCCGCCACCGCCGGGTAGCTGACGCTGGTCGCGTTCTGCTGAAAGGCCGCGTCCGGCCGGACCGGCAGCGTGAGCGAACCGAGTAACAACACGAGCAGCAGGCGAGGGGTCATTACTGTGGCTCCGAGGTGAAAGGCAGATTAAAGGTAGCTCAGTTTCGGCCTGACGGCGCGGGCGCCGGCGTTCGGCATCGTTCCATCCGGGCCGCGAAGTCACCGAGGAACTGCTCGCGCCATCGGCTGACGCTCCGTGCCCCTGGATGGATGCCTTCTGCGGCAGCCGGATCAGGATCGTCAATCCACCAGTTGGGGTGCGCGGCCGACGGTCGACGAGTTCGATCGGCGGGCGGCGGGACGGCCGTGAATGCGCCTGATTGGCCGTCAAGCCCCTGGAAATCACTACGAATCACAAACGGCCACACCTTTGCGTCGCGCGGCGAAAAGCGGAACCGCAGCACCTTCCCGTCATTGACCGCTTCTGCCGGGATGCGGCCGTCGAATACCATCCGGGCGGTCTGCTGCCGCGTCATGCCGTTCGGTAGTGGCAGCACGAATTCGACGACGCCGAATGCCTCGGCGTGATCCGCTGCGGTTGTCAGGCGGTTGAAGACCGTCTTTCGCCCATCCCAGATCCTGACAAATCGTCCGCCCCAACCTCCTTGCGACGGATCTTCCGGCGTTCCGCGCAACAGGTAGCCCACCGAGGGACTGTCGCCCATCTTGATTGTGCCGTCGAGGAGAGTCATGAAGAAGTCACCGAGCGCGCCGCGGCGCGCGATACGCGCTGGCGCGAAAGCCGCGTTGCTCCACACGCCTTCCTGGTTGCCGCCGGTGAACCAGCCGCGATACGTGGCGTTGGCTTCGACGATCCAGAGCGCCGGGTGATGCTGCTCGATGTAGTTGTAGGCGTCGACGCTCCACATCTTGTTCGGCCCGCCGATGAAGTAGACACGGAGCTTCGGCAGGATGTCTGGCGCGTCGTGCAGCGCCTGGGCGAGGTCGTCGATCCCTCCCCACACGAGCAGCCAGAGCGGGCGGGGATCGTTGCGCCTCGCCGCGCGCACGATCCAATCTGATCCTTCAGTCGGCGCGCGCACGCCCTGGCCGGTGGCGGAATCGATCGCGCCCTGCTTCGTCATGCCGCGCAGCTCGTCAGGAGACGGGTACTGAGGCGAGTAGGTTTTCAGATTCGCGAAGTCGGTTGCATACGTGTCGATAACGCGCAGGATGTGCTCGCGCCGGCCGGGCCCGTATGGCGAGGACACGAGTCCCTCGACGTCGAAGCGGTCGGCGTAGACCAGGAAATGCACCATCGACTGAAAGTCGTCCGGATCCGTGCCGCCGATGTCCGTCGAGACGATGACGCGGTGGCGCTGGGGCGCGGCCTTGTCCTGGTCCGGCGTCGAGTACAGTGATCCTGCGTTGAGCGGCAGAATCAGCAAGAGCAGAACGGAGAGGGAACGCATGCTCGCCGCAAATGCTACCAGTTCTTCGGATAGTACCGGCGCAACCAGTGGAGGCCCCATGCAGTTTGTGATGCTCTTGCTTGGCATGCTCGGCATGGTTGGCATGCGTGGCATGGCCGGGCTCGTCGAGCGAGTCCCCGCGCCCCAGGCGCCGTCGTCGTCGCGGTCCGCCGAGACCGCCGCGCCGAAACTGACGCTCGCATTCACGATCAACGTTCAAGTCGGGCCGCCGACCGAGCTCGGGCAGGTGCCGCGCGGCCGTCGGCGCATCATTCCGATTCTCGGCGGGACCTTCGAGGGCCCGAACATCCGCGGAAAAGTGGTTCCCGGCGGAGCGGACTGGCAAATCGTTCGCGCCGACGGATTCGCCGAGCTCGACACGCGCTACATGCTGCAGACCGACGCCGGCCAATTGATCTATATCCAGAACGCGGGCATCCGGCACGCTCCGCCGGATATCACAAAGAAGCTGCTCGCCGGAGAGCCCGTCGACCCGTCGCAGGTGTACTTCAAGACCGTCCCGACATTCGAGACATCGGCGCCCGAGCTGCAGTGGTTGACCCGGTCGATCTTCATCGGGACGGGGGAACGTCACCCGGCCGAGGTGGTGATCCGCGTCTGGAAGGTGGACTAACCGCTTAAAGGCTCAAGGCTCAGGGCTCAAGCAAGATCTTCGATTACGTGTTCGAAAGGTTTGCCTGAGCCCTGAGCCTTGAGCCTTGAGCCAACAAAAGATACCGACCCTGTCGATCTGGCGCCTGCTCGTTCGACGTGTAGGTAGAGGGCGGATAGAAGAGGCCCTCAGTGTTTGACTGCAAACGCTGGATACGACAGGAGATAACGATGCGATTCATGATCATTCGCAAGGCTGACAAGAGCACCGAAGCGGGCGTGATGCCGAGCGAGGCGCTGCTCGCGGCCATGCTGAAGTACAACGAAGAGCTGATGAAAGCGGGCGTGCATGCTGCAGGGCGAAGGGCTCCAGCCGAGCTCCAAAGGCTTCCGCGTCAGCACCAACAGTGGCAAGCCTACGGTCGTCGACGGTCCGTTCACCGAAACGAAAGAGCTCATCGCCGGGTTCACGATGATTCAGGTGCGGTCGAGGGAGGAGGCGATCGAGTGGGTCAAGCGCTGGCCGGCCGAGGACGGTGACGCCGTGCTCGAGGTCCGCCAGGTCTTCGAGGCGGACGACTTCGGCACCGAGTTCACGCCGGAGCTTCGGGAGCGGGAGGAGCGCCTGCGCGCGCAGGCCGCAAAACAGTAGCGGTGTCGAAGCGCAACCTTCACGCTCCTGGAGGATCTCATGGAAAAAGTCTTTTCAAAGGACGGCACTCCAATAGCCTTCGATCGTGTCGGCAGCGGGCCGGCACTGATCCTCGTCGACGGCGCGCTGTGCTATCGAGGGTCGGGGCCGATGGCGCCGCTGGCCGCGCAGCTGGCGCCGCACTTCACGGTCTTCACCTACGATCGTCGAGGGCGCGGCGACAGCGGCGACAAGGGGCCCTATGCCGTGGAACGCGAGGTCGAGGACATCGACGCGCTGATCAAGGTGGCGGGCGGATCGGCACTCGTGTGCGGGGTTTCCTCCGGCGCGGCGTTGGCCCTCGAGGCCGCGAATCGCGGGCTGGTCGTCAGGAAGCTGGCCCTCTACGAGGCGCCGTTCATCGTCGACGACACTCGCGCCCCGGTTCCCGAGGACATCGTGCCGCAACTCCAGCGGCTCGATCGACGCGGATCGGCGAAGCGACGCGGTCAGGCTCTTCATGAAAATCGTCGGTGTCCCGGCAGTTTTCATCGCCTTGATGCGATTCATGCCAGCGTGGTCGAAGCTCAAGGGCGTGGCGCACACGCTTCCGTACGACCTGACGATCGTTTCGGACAACCAGCGAGGCAGACCGCTACCATTGACACGGTGGACGGCTGCGACGGTCCCAACACTCGTCGTGGCCGGAGGGAAGAGCCCCGCGTGGATGCGCAACGCGATGCAGGCGCTCGCGCGCGTCCTGCCCAGCGCGACGCACCGCACACTCGAGGGGCAAACGCATATGGTCAACGCGAAGGCGCTGGCACCGGTGCTGGCGGAATTCTTCGGCAACTGAAGATGACGAACAACGACGTGAACATCACGATGATGCCGATCGGCACGGTGCACACACCGTTTGGAACGACGGGAGAAATCCCCAAGGGTCCAGACGCGAAGCACGACGCCGACGGCGTCATCGAAATCGCCCCGGCATTCGAGGCAGGGCTGCAGGACATTGAGGGATTCTCACATCTCTACATCCTGTGGCACTTCCACCGCGTCGACGGGTATGACCTCGTCGCGTACCCGCCGAGCGACGATCGGCCGCACGGCGTCTTTGCGACGCGCTCTCCTCTTCGTCCCAGCCCAATTGGCCTGACTGTTGTCGAGCTGCTGCGGCGCGAGGGTCGGCAACTGCACGTCCGCGGCGTCGACATGCTCGACGGCACGCCGGTGCTGGACATCAAGCCGTACCTCTCGAGCATTCCTGCGGCCGAGATCCGACGTGGCTGGCTCGCGGCTGCGGAAGAGCGCCGCCGGAGCGCCAGCGGCTGATCGCGGTCACCTCGATGCGGTCCTCAGGAGCGAGCCGGTGCCGGACACGCAGAAAAAACCAGGCCGGTGGAGGGCAAAGTGTCGATTTGCCGGCCCCTGCTTCGACATATAGATAGAGTCACAGACACGTAAAGGGGTTTGCATGAGCTTCCTGACCGATATCCGCTACGCCCTGCGGTCGCTCGCGAGGGTCAAGGGTCTGGCCATCACCGTGATTGTCACCCTGGCGCTCGGCATCGGCGCCAACGCGGCCATTTTCAGCGTCGTCCGCGGCGTCCTCCTGCGGCCGCTCGTCAATCGCGACGAAGATCGCCTCATCTACATCCGCCAGAGCGCTCCCGGCCTCGGCGTTGAAAACGTGGTCTTTTCGGTGCCGGAAATCCACGATCTTCGCGCCCGCGTTACAACGCTCAACGCGTTCGGCGACTTTTCCACGATCCAGTTCACGATGATCGGCCTCGGCGAACCGCGCATCGTCCGCGCCGGCGTGGTCGGCGGCTCTTACTTCGAGGTGATGGGGCTCCGGCCGGTACGCGGACGGCTGCTCGGACCGTCGGACGATGGGCCGAAGGCCGCCGGGGCAGCGGTGCTGACCTATCGTTTCTGGAGCGAAGCGCTCAAGAGCGACGAGTCGGTGGTCGGGAAGACCGTCAGGCTCGGCGACCTCACCGCGACGATCGTCGGCGTCCTCGAGCCGTCGGTCCCGTATCCCGCGGAAACCGAGATCATCGCCAACGTCGTCACGAGCCCGCACCATCTGTCGGCGACGATGGTGGATGGGCGGGTGCATCGGATGACGGAGCTTTTCGGGCGGCTGGCGCCCGGCGCAGATTTGGCGGCGGCGCGCGCCGAGCTCAAAGCCGTCCACGGCGCGATTGTCCGCGAGCATCCCGAGGCCTACCCGGCGTCGGCCAACTTTCACATCGACGCCGTCGGCCTTCGCGATCAGATCGTGTCTCCTGCGCGGACCGTGCTCCTCGTGCTGCTCGCCGCGTCGGCATTGGTCTTCGTGATCGCGTGCTCGAATGTCGCGAACCTGATCCTCGCGCGCTCGGTGCGGCGCGAGGGCGAGCTCGCCGTTCGCGCCGCGCTCGGCGCCAGCGCCGGAGCGTTGCGCCGAACACTCCTTGCCGAGAGCCTGCTGCTGTGCGGAGCGGGCGCCATCCTCGGCGTCGCGATCGCGCAGCCGATGTTGTCGATCCTGGCGAGGTATGCCGCGCGCTTTTCGGTTCGCGCGCTCGACCTGACCGTCGACGCGAGCCTTCTCTGGGTAGGTGTGATCCTGGCCCTGACCGCGGCTGTCGTCCTGGCCTTCGTTCCACGGCTGCCGTCGGCCGAGTCCTCGAGCGGGTTTGGCCTCACGACCGGGAACGTCAGGATCACGTCGGGCACGAATCGCCGACTGCGACTGTTTGCCGTCACGCAGATCGCCGCATCGTTCGTGCTCCTCGCTGGAGCCGGAATGCTGCTCACGGCGCTCGTCGCACTTCAGTCGGCGCCGACCGGCTTCCAGACGCACAACGTACTGGCGTTGAACGTCCCGCTGATCTGGTACACGCGGCCACCGGAGCAGACCGCCGCGTTTTACAACGAGACGCTGCGACGCATTTCGCAGCTCCCCGGCGTCGAGCGCGTAGCGATCGGCACGATTGTGCCGTGGCGCGACGCCGGCACGTTCGGTCCCGGTTTTCAGTTTTCTGTCGAGGGCTACGCGAAGGCCAACGGTGAGGAGGATCCGCGGGCGCGGTTCCGCACGGTGTCGCCAGGGTTCTTCGGCGCGCTCGGCGTTCCGATCATTGCCGGCCGCGACTTCAGCGATGCCGATCGACGCGAGACTGAGCCGGTCGTGATCATCAGCCAGAGCCTGGCGCAGCGGATGTTCTCGACGAGGGACGCGCTCAACCGCAACCTGATGTGGACCGATCCGGTGATGAAGTTCATCGACGTCAAGACGACGCCGCGCCGGATCATCGGCATCGTCGCCGACGTCGACGACGAAAACGTGGTGCCGGGGCCGGCCTTGAGCGTGTATCACCCGTTCGCGCAGGAGATTGGCGGCGGCCGGCTCTTCGTCCATGCGCGCACCGATCCGTATGCGCTCGTGCCGCCGATCACGCGCATCATCCGCGATCTGTCGCCCGAGCAGCCCGTCGAGCAACCCGCGACGCTCGACGACATCCGCGCCGAGGTGCTCGCCCCCGACCGGCTGAACGCGCTCGTCTTCGGCGGGTTCGCGGCCGTGGCGCTGACGATTGCGGTCGTAGGCGTGGCCGGCGTGCTGGCGTTCTCGGTCAGCGCCCGCACGCGGGAGTTCGGGATCCGTCTCGCGATCGGGTCAGCGCCGCGGCACCTCCTGACTCGCGTCCTTCGCGAAGGCGCGATCATCGCCGGCGCCGGGATTGTCGCGGGAGCGATTGGAGGCCTGGTGCTGGCGCGGGCTGTTGGCAGTTACGTCCCGGACGTCCGGATTCCCGGCGCGCTGGCCCTCGCCGGCGCGGCGATCGTGCTTCTCGCGGCTGCTGTCCTCGCGTCGCTGATGCCCGCCGCGCGGGCGTCACGCGTCGACGTCATCAAGGCGCTGCGCGCTGATTGAGTTGCTTCCGCTGTCACGACGGAGAGTCCGGAGAGAACGGAGAAGATCTCACCGCGGAGGCACGGAGCCGAAGCGAGTGGGAGACGCGCGGAGAGAACAAGCTGCGACGAACAGTGGGGCTGGTCGCCCCGCGCTGCGCGCGGGGGCGGATCGTGCGAGGTCGGCGATCACAAGCAGCCGTAGAACCCGCGACGGGCTTGTGATCGGCCGACCGCTCGCGATCCGTCACGCCGGCTGTAAGCCGGCGTGCGACCAGCTCATCGATCCGCGTCATCCGTGGATCCGCGTATCCGCGTTCTGTAATCCGTGTAATCCGTGACCGCTCACCACAGCGCCTTGAGCCCGAATTGCAGCTGTCGCGGCGTGTTGGCCTGTGACGTCACGACACCGAACGAACTCGACGTCACGCTGGTGTTTGGAGCTCCGAATTGCACCCGGTTGAGCGCGTTGAAGCTCTCAATCCGGGCCTGAAGATTCACGCGTCCCGGCAAGCCGAACATCTTGAACGATCGAGAAGTCGAGGTTGCGCACGCGTATCGGTTCGGAGCAGAGGGAACGTCGCACCAGCGTTGCCGAACGTGAACGCCGCCGGTTGGCTGAACGCCGACGTATCGAACCAGCGCTGGAGGCGATCTTCTCCGTCGCCCTCGAGTCGTGGATCCTGGCCGTTCCAGTTGGCGCGCGTGACCGGATTGAAGAGTCCGGCGGTATTGCTCGCCGAGATCGTCAGCGGCGTGCCACTCTGGATCGTCAGGATGCCATTGACTTGCCAGCCGCCGAGGATTGCCTCGAGCGAGCGGCGACGCGTTCGAGCCGAACCGGCGCCCTCGCCCGAACGGCAGTTCGTAGAGAACGCTCATCACCAGCCGGTGCGGGATGTCATAGGAAGCGACGGAGCGGCTCGCGGCAACATCGTAGCTGTCCTGGTGCGTTTCACCTTCCTCTTCGGCCTTCGACCAGGCGTAGGAACCCTCGATCATCAACCCGGCGTTCATCCTCCGTTTCACGCTCAGCTGGAGCGCGTGGTAAATCGAGGTCGCGCCGGTCTTCTGCAGCGGGATGATGTCGGTGAATTGTGGATACGGCCGCAGCAGTTGCGCGCGGCTAATCTGCTGGGCCACCAGCACGCCGCGAATTGACGATCCCATAGAAAGGGTTCGGCACGAGCTGGTTGAGCGCGGATCCGAGAGCCATGTGGGGAGGGATCGAGCTGGTTGATGCTCAGGCCGCTTTCGCTGTTGGTCTGGAGCTCGGCCCCGCGGTGCCGACATACGCTGCCTCTACGGCCACCCGCCAGGGCAGTTCGCGTTGGAACGTCACGTTCCACTGTTGGTTCCACGGCGTCAGGGCTGCCTTCGCGCAACGGCGCCTGAAGGGCTCCGCCCACCGCGGTCAGCAGCCCTTCACTCGAGCCTGGTGAGTCGGTGAAGCCGGCGGGATACGGGTCGCGGAGCAACCGGAATGGCGTGATGCCGTCGAGCGAGGACACCCACAGGTTCTCGGTGCGAAATCCGAACGGCCCGACTGTGCCGTTGGCCTGCTGGTACGATCCGCCATAGACGTGGCTGTAGCCGCCGCGAAGAACCGTCTTATCGGTGATTTCGAGGGCGGCACCGACGCGCGGCGCAATGTTGTTGCCGTCGGGCGCGAACTGCCACCGGCTGACGCCGTCTACGCCGACGAACACGAGGCCACCGCGGAGGTCGGAGTACTGCGGTACCGAGGCTGCGAGCGGCGAGCGGACGACCGGATCGAAGTAGTTCATCCGATCGTAGCGCTCGGTGCGGGGTGTCTCGTAGTCGTAGCGCACTCCGAGGTTCAGCGTCAGGCGGTTGGTGATCCGCCAGTCGTCCTGCACGTAGCCGCCGAAGTAGAAATTCTGAGAGGCGACGTTCTTCCAGTTCTGGATCAGGGCATTGTTCTGCGTGCCAGTCCCAAGCAGGAGCGATGCGATGGCGTTGCCGGCTGTCGTGCTCGCCGTGTTGGGGTTGGGGCCCTGGGTCATCCCCGCCGAGAAATTGAACGTCCCGGCCGCGCGCGCCTCCCAGACGTTGACGCGGATCATTCTGGCATCGACACCGGTCTTCCAGGTGTGTCGCGAGGTGGTCTTCGTGAGGTTGACGACCGCCGGATAGCTCATGAACGCGTTGTAGCGATGGTCGTTGCCGCCGAGCGACACGTAGTTGCTGGCGCCAAAGGCGGGGAACATCTCTCGATCGACGGCATCGTCGATCGACGTCGGCAGCCCGAGACTCGACGGCACGAAGCCAAGCCCCTGGTTGTCGAAGACGAACAACGTGCGCGCAAATCCCAGTCGCGCGGTCAGAAGCGCGCTGCCACCGAACGTATGGTTGTACTCGGTGACGAAATTGTGGGTGCGGTTCTCTTCGATCACCCGGCCTTCGGCGATCGCCAGATCGTCGGGGAACGCCTGCAGCGGCGCCGAGGCGACGTAGCGGTGCGAGTAGCGGACGAATCCACGCCCCGTCGAACCAAAGTTGTGGTCGACGCGGATGTCGGTGTTGTTCGTATCGAGCGTCGACGTGCCAGTTTTGTAGTAATTGTTGCGGCCGGTTACTGGATCACCGGGCTGATTGGGCTGCGGATAGTACTGCGAGGACGTTGAGCGCGACCGGATCCATCATCGCGCGGGGAATCTTGTTGTCGGCGAACTGGTCGCGGATGAAACCGGATCCGGACGGGTTCGGCCGGGTCGTAAACGGATTGAATATGCGGACGACCTGGCCGTTCGCGGCGAACGTCTGCGAAAAGTCGCCTTGCCGTTCGAGGGCGGACGGCACGGTCAAGGTCGAGGATGCGAAGGCCTGCTCGCGTAGCCCTTCGTAGGAAACCATGAAAAACGTCTTGCCGCGCCGGATCGGGCCGCCCGCTGACCCACCAAACTGACTACGCGAGAAGTCACCGAGTTCTTCACCGCGAAGCTTCTGAAAATAGTTCTGCGAATCGAGGGCAGAATCGCGGAGGAACTCGTAGGCGCTGCCGTGGAAGTCGTTGGTCCCCGACTTGTAGACGACGTTGACGACGCTGCCGAGACTGCGCCCGTACTCGGCCGGGTAGGTCGCGCCGAGCACCTTGAATTCCTGAATCGCATCCACAGAAGGAAAGACTGAAATACCCGCGCCGCCCGTAACCGTCGGAAAAGTGGCGGTGACGCCGTCGACGAGCGTGTCGCTGCTCCGCGGGCGCGCGCCGTTAATCGTGTAGCGCATGTCACCGTAGGCATTGCCGATGGTTCCCGCGACGCCTGGCGTCAGGAAGATAAGGGAGTAAACGTTTCGCGTGTTGAGCGGCAACTCCGCAATGCGACGGTTGTCGACCAGCTTGCCGATCGATGACGTACTCGCGTCGACAAGCGACGCCTGCGCCGCGACTTCCACGACTTCCTGTAGCGTCCCGACTTCCAGCGTGAAATCAACGCGCGCGATCTCGTTGATCGTTAACGCTATTCCGGACCGCGCCGACGACTTGAAGCCGCTCAACACGGCATCGATCCGATAGGTGCCGAGTGGCAAGGACCCGATGCGAAACGGCCCTCCGAGTCGGTGACGGCGCTTGCCTTGTGGCCGGTTTCAAGCTGGGTCATCGTGACCGTGACCCCCGGTAGCACGCCGCCGCTGGGATCCTTGATGTGACCGGTGATCGTGCCCATCACGGTCTGGGCACCCGCCGAAAGTGGCGCGGCGACGACGGCGAGGAGAAACAGGATCCTGGTAATCCCCTGCATACTGCCTCCTGATGTAACAACCGTGTAAATTTCGTGTAAACGCAGCTCAGATGATACGTTGCTAGATGAGCCGCATCAAGGGTGCTGGGGGTGCGTCAGGCCCGCGCGCGTGCCAGCAGCAGCTGTCGTTCGCGGCTATTGCGGGTAAGGGCCGCGGCGCGCTCGAACTCCTGTCGGGCCTCGTCGAGGCGCCCGAGCTTCGACAGCAGATCGCCGCGGACGGTTGGCAGGAGGTGATAGTTTCGCAGCGCCGCATCGCTGATGAGCGCATCGACAAGCGCAAGGCCGGCTTCGGGGCCGCGCGCCATCGCGACGGCAACTGCGCGGTTCAACTCCACGACCGGCGACGGCGTGAGCCGCGCCAGCTCGTCGTAGAGCGCGGCGATGCGGTTCCAGTCCGTTTCGTCGGGAGTACGTGCGCGCGCGTGGCACGCGGCGATCGCGGCCTGAAGCGCGTACGAGCCCCTGTCGCCGCCGAGCGCGTCAGCGCGATCGAGCGCGGCCAGGCCACGGCGGATGAGGAGTTGATCCCACAGCGCGCGGTTCTGCTCGAAGAGCACGATCGGCTCCCCGCGGGACCGACCCGCGCGCGCGCCCGCGACGCCTGAATCTCCATGAGCGCGATCAGGCCGTGGACCTCAGGTTCTTCGGGGGCCAGCTCCGCCAGGATTCGGCCGAGCCGCAACGCCTCGCTGCAGAGCGCCGGCCGCATCAGGTCGTCGCCGGCAGTCGCCGTGTACCCTTCGTTGAAGATGAGATAGAGGACTCCAAGCACCGACGTCAGCCGTCGAACGCGCTCTTCGCCACGAGGCACCTCGAACGGCACCTGCTTCGCGGCGAGTGTTCGCTTGGCCCTGACGATGCGCTGGGCGATCGTGGGCTCCGAGACGAGGAACGCCCGGGCAATTTCGTCCGTCGTCAGGCCACCGAGCAGCCGCAGCGTGAGCGCCACTTGCGCCTCGGTCGAGAGCACTGGGTGGCAGGCGACGAAGACGAGCCGGAGCAGATCGTCGCCGACGCCATCCGTCCGTTCGTCGATCGCCGCCTCGAGATCGGGCACGGCGTCCTGTTCGCCGGCGAGCTCGCGGCCGATCTGTTCGTGCTTGCGCTCGAGCCGTTTGACCCGGCGCCAATGGTCGATGGCCCGGTTCTTCGCCGCGGCCATGAGCCAGGCGCCCGGATTTCGCGGAACGCCCGTCGCCGGCCACTGCTCGAGCGCCGCGACGAGCGCGTCCTGGGCCAGATCCTCGGCAACGCCGACGTCGCGCACGATCCGCGCGAGTCCGGCAATGAGGCGCGGCGATTCGATTCGCCAGACCGCGTCGATGGCTTTCTCCGTTTCGGTGACCATGCCTCCTGATCAGACCATGTCGACCCAGCCCGGGCAAAATGCGTTCTTCCTTTGTCTGTAGTTGTCCGCCTGTCCGCCTTCGCGCGAAGCGCTCCGGCGAGTCCGCCGTAGCCTTGGCGAAGGCGGAAGCCGGACACGACGTGCAACGGGTCGTGCCGATACGACCAAGGTGCAATGGCTCGAACCAAGTGGTTTCGGTATAGTCGACTGATCAGGGAGGCCTCGTAGCCGCCAGAGGATGGTCGGGCCGCTGCGCGAGCCGCAGCGCGAGCCGCTTCGGATGCTCCTCAACTGGTCTGCCAAGCTCGCGCGCGCCCGCTAAACCCAGCATGCCGACCGACGTTTCCGGTGCCACGCTCAGCAGCCTGCGACGGCTGCTCCTCGGACTCCTGCTGCTCGGACTCGTGGGCACGGCCGCCGAGCTGGTCCTGATGGGACACGACGAGGATGCGTGGCAGCTGATTCCGCTGGTGGTGATCGCGATGGCGGTGCTCGCGAGCGGCGCGTTGCTGTGGGGTCAGACCGGGGTCAGACCGGGGTCAGACCAGGGTCAGACCCCGCCGCGCCCGGAGCTCGACCGTCCGATTCTTCCGGGTGTCGATGCTGCTGCTGATCCTGAGCGGCGCTTTGGGAGCGGTACTTCATTACCGGGCTAACATGGAGTTCAAGCTCGAGATGGATCCGTCACTCAATGGGTGGGCCCTCTTCTCGAGCGTGATTCAGGCCAAGGCCCCTCCGGCCCTCGCGCCAGGCAACATGGCGCTGCTCGGCCTGCTCGGCTTCGCGTGCGTCTTTAGAATCGAACGCGCATCACTTTCAGCAACGAACGATCACAACAGGAGCGTCTCATGACTCGCTGCTCTCTACGAATTGCCGCCGCCCTGGTGGTACTTGCTCTTGGCCATGGTGTGTCGGCCAGCGCGCAGGTCGGAAAGGGCGCGATTGTGGATACGAACACCGCCGCGGAAAAGGATCTCCTCGCGCTGCCGCACATGACGCCGGCCATCGTAAAAGGATTGATGGAGAAGCGTCCCTTCACGAGCGTCGTGGAGCTGAACGCGTTCCTCACGAGTCAGTCGCTGACGCCGGCACAGCTGACGGAGTTGTACGGCAAGACCTTCATCCACGTGAACCTCAATACCGGCACGCCAGAGGAGATCCTGCTGATTCCCGGCGCCGGGAAGCGCATGGCGCGCGAGTTTGCCGAGTACCGCCCGTGGAAAACGTGGGCCCAGTTCGACAAGGAGATCGGCAAGTACGTCGGGCAGGCGGAAACCGATCGCCTGAAGCAGTACGTCTTCATCCCCGTCAACCTGAATACGGCAACAGACGACGACATCCTGAGCATTCCCGGGGCCGGTCCGCGCATGGTCCGCGAGTTCAAGGAATACCGTCCGTGGAAGACGAAGGAGCAGTTCGACAAAGAGATTGGCAAGTACGTGGGCGCCAAGGAAACGTCCCGTCTCTGGCGCTACGTCGTGATTCAGTAGACCATCCTGACATTCACGATTCACGGCCTGACCCCGATTCGGCCTGACAATTTACGGCACCGGCTGGTGACGCAAATTGTCGGCCGCAGCTGGGTCAGTCCGTCAAACAGTCAGAATCTTTAGGAAATCCGCGCACGACCATCGGCCGGCGTTGGCAGAGCCTTTGCCATTTCGGGCGGGGGCTCTTACGCGAACGCCCGGGGAGGTATCGTGCGCTGCGACGAATGCAAGGTTGAACCGGTTACGCCAAACCACTTCTGCGAGTGTTGCGGCCGCAAGTTGTCGCTTCAGGAGACGGAAGGCGCTCGACGAGAAGAAAGCGGCAGCGGCCAGACGTCCTGGGGCGAGCCGGCGCCGGTGCTGCCCAAGGCCCCGAAGGGCGATCGTCTCGTCGGCATTCATTTCACTCCGGAGCCGGAGCCCTACGTCGATGAACCAGGGGATGAGCCAGCGCCGGTCGTCGATCCAGTCGACGTCGACACACACGTCCGAGACTTCGATGCCGCGTGGCCTGAGCCCACGGTTCCCGTAACCGCGCCCGCGACAATCGATCCGATTCTCGAGGCGCACTTTGCCGGACACGCGCCGGTTGAAGCCGCGCCCGATTCACAAGTTTCTGCGCCGCCGGCCGTTGCGCCGGTAGTCGAGCCCCACGTCTCCGCCGACGCTCCCGCCGCGCACCTCGACAGCGATGTGCCCGCGGCTCGCTGCGAGAGCTGCGGCGGACCTGCCGAAGTCGGTGATCTGTGCTCGCGGTGCCAGCAGGCGTTTCATTCGTTGCTCGATGCGCCGCCCGCGTCCGAGCCGATCGCGGTGGCTGCGCCACCGGCGCCGGCAGTCGCACAGCCAGAGGTCGTGCCGGTGGTGAGCGCCGTTCCCGCCGAGCCAGAGGTCGCGCCGGTGGTGAGCCCGATTCCCGCCGAGCCCGCACAAACAGTCATCGCCGTGCGCGCTCCGGTAGCCCCGGTCGCTCCGGTCGTCCCCGTCGTCGAGGCTGCACCAGCGCCCCAGGCGCCGCCGCAACCGGTGGCGGCCGCACCTTCGTTGCCCAAGTCCAAGCCCGCGCCCGTGGCCGTTGCGGCGGTGGCGTCATCGCAGGATCAACCAAGTCGCGTGCGGACGATCGGTGCCGTGATCGCCGTGCTCGTCGCGGTGGCGGCGATCGGCTTCCCGCTCAGCAAGCTGTGGTTCGGTGGCCAGGGGACGGCGGCGATCATTCGTCAGGATCAGCCCAAGCCACCCGTTCAGCAGGCGGCCGCTTCGCCCGCTGAGGATGCGGTTGCGCCGGCAGCGGTCGCCACGTCGTCTGCGGCCGAGACATCAGCCTCGGCTCACTGTTCAGGCCGCGCCGAAGGTGCCCGCGGCCAAAGGTTCCACCAGTCGCGCCGAAGGTGAGCCCCGCGGCGGCGACTCGCACCGCCTCCGCGAAGGTGCCACCCAAGTCGGCGAAGCCCAATGGCTCGATCGCGTCTGGCCAGCCCGGTTCCTGCCCCAGCTCCCGTCGCCGCGGCGCCGGCTCCCGAGGTCGCTCCGCCGCCGCCAGTCGCTGCTCCTGAGCCGAAGCCCGAAGCGCCGGCGGCGCCAATCGGTCAGTTCTTCGAGACGCGGGACGTCAACGAAGCACCGAAAATCGCGACCAAAGTGGAGCCGCAGGTGCCCGACGATTTGCGCGACCGTCCGCTCAACGAGATCGTGATCGTCAGGGTGCTCGTCACGCAGACGGGGCACGCGCACATGGTCAACCTGCTGCGCCGCTCGAAGGCTGGCCCCTCGCTCGACAACGCCATCGTCGCCGCGGTGAAGCAGTGGACGTTCGTGCCGGCGCGGAAGCGTGGAGAAGCGGTCAGCTGCTGGTACCACGTGGGCGTGCCGGTGAACCGGGCCAACTAGAGCCACGGATCACACGGACAACCACGGATCACAGGACGAGCCACGGATCACGTCAGCCACGGATCACACGGACAACACGGATCACGTCAGCCACGGATTACACGGACAACACGGATCACGTCAGCCACGGATCAGACGGACGACACGGATCACGTCAGACACGCGACACGACGAAGACCGCGGCAGCGATCGCGATCGCATCCTCAATCAAAGCGACGAGGAAGTCGGGCGCCTTGCGGGTCGTCGTGAGGTACCGCCTCACGTGATAGCCGACCCATGCGCCGGCAAATCCCCCCAACCCTCCAACGACAGCGCCAACGATCGCTGACTGCTGGACCGCCGCCGAAAGAGTGGCGGCGCACAGCCCGCCAAGCACGACGCGAGCGCCGAGCGGACCTGGCGTGAGACGGCTCGGCGTGATCGGCAGCTTGTCGAAGACGAGCTCCACGCATGCGCCGACCGTCAATATGTAGGCGGTGATCGGCGCCGACATGAACGCCACGCCTGTCTGACCGAGCTGAGGCCAGCGGAACTGCGCCGCCCACGCGAGCACGGCTGCCGGCGTCATCGAGCGCAGCCCGGTGGCCATTCCCAGCACGAAACCAAGGACGAGCGTCATCACGCGAGTATAGATCCGGCGTTCGGCCGACACGTTTCTTCGTACAATCGGTGGCGTGACGGGATATGCGATTGCGCCGCCGGTCGAGCCGATGCTGGCGAAGTTGGCCGATGCACTGCCATCGGGGAACGGGTTTCTCTACGAGCCGAAGTGGGACGGGTTCCGCGCCCTGGTCTTTTGCAGCGCGAAAGACGTGTTCATTCAGAGCCGTGATCTCCGGCCGCTCGATCGCTACTTTCCGGAGCTCCACGCTGTGTTTCGCGAGCGGCTGCCAGCGGGATGTGTCATTGACGGCGAGATCGTGATTGCCACGTCAGCTGGCCTCGACTTCGACGCGCTGCAACTCCGGCTGCACCCGGCAGCCTCGCGCGTCGCCAAGCTGGCCGAGGCAACGCCGTCGTCTTTCGTCGGCTTCGACCTCCTCGCCGTCGACGGCATCGATCTGCGTTCGCGCCCGCAACACGAGCGCCGCAGCCACCTCGAGCGGCTCCTCGGCGAAGGCGCCGCGCCCATTTACCTCACGCCCATGACACGCGATCGCGCCATCGCGACCGAGTGGCTCGAACGTTTCGAAGGCGCGGGCCTCGACGGCGTGATCGCGAAGTCGATTGCCGGTACGTACGAGCCCGGCCGGCGCTCGATGATCAAGGTCAAGCACGCGCGCACCGCCGACTGCGTCGTCGCCGGATTCAGATGGCACAAGGTCGGCGAGGGCACGGTCGGCTCTCTGCTGCTCGGACTCTACGACGATGGGGGGAAGCTGCAGCATGTGGGCGTGACGTCGGCGTTCACGATGGAGATGCGGAAGCAACTGGCGGCGCTGCTGGAACCACTGAGAGAACGCGCGCTCGATGGACATCCGTGGCGCGCCTGGGCTGATGAGAGCGGCCGCGGCATGGCGCGCATGCCCGGCGCGCAGAGCCGGTGGAGCGCCGGCAAAGATTTGTCGTGGGAACCGGTGCGGATCGAGCGCGTGTGCGAGGTCAAGTACGACCACCTGCAGGGCGATCGCTTCCGCCACGCCGCGGTGTTCCTCCGGTGGCGTCCGGACAAGCAGCCTGCCGACTGCCGTTACGATCAGCTCGAGGTCACCGCGCCTTACGAGCTCGAGAAGGTCTTCGGGGCGGCCCGCCCTCAGCGCTGAACGCGGCCCAGTCGTTTGGCGCGGCGTCGGGATCGAGCGCCTCCTGCGCGGGACGCAGCTCGGCGGGCACGTTCTGCAGGTTGACGCGGATGCGCGTCCAGGTCCGAAAGCGGCCGCGCATGGCATCGACGAGCACGTCGGCCGGCGCCAGGTGTTGCGCGGCCTCCGGATGCCGCGCCTTCCAGCGTTCGAGACCAGCGAGCGCGTCTTCCTTTCGTTCCGCTCGCCCGATCTCGATGAGCGGACGCGTGGGCACGCGGCGCCGGGACGGCTGCACGCGCGGCGGTTCGCCGGCTTGCTTCCGGTACTGCGGCGGCCATGGCGCGTCGCCCAGTCCGTCGCGCTCGTGGCGCGCCGACAGCTCGAGCAGGCTCTCGAGACTGCAGCGCTGCTCGTCGATGCCCGCGTGACGGTCGCCGATCGCAGCGAACCGCGCTGGCATCGTGGCCAGCGTGAAGTCGCCAGGCTCGCAGGCGTCGATTTCTTCCCAGTCGAGCGGCGCCGAGACGCGCGCGTCCGCCGTCGGCCGGACCGAGTAGGCGCCGGCCACCGTGCGATCCTTCGCGTTCTGGTTGTAGTCGAGGAAGACGCCGTGGCGTTCTTCCTTCCACCACTTGCTGGTCGCGAGCCCTGGCGCCCGCCGTTCGACTTCGCGCGCGAGCGCGAGCGCGGCACGCCGGACTTGACCGAATGTCCAGGCTTGTTCGATGCGAACGTAGACGTGCATGCCGCGCGAGCCGGAGGTCTTCGGCCAGCCGATCAGCCCGAAATCGGCGAGCGTGGCTTGCACGACGCGCGCAACTTTGCGAATGTCGTCCCACGTCACGCCCGGCACTGGATCGAGGTCGACGCGCAATTCGTCGGGATGATCGAGATCCTCCGCGCGAACCGGATGCGGGTGCAGCTCCAGGCAGGCGAGGTTGGCCATCCACGCCAGAGTGGCGGCGTCTCGCGGCACGACTTCCTCTGCGGTGCGCCCGGACGGAAAGCTCAACGACACGACCTCGATCCACGGCAACCGCGACTCGGGAGCGCGCTTCTGATAGAAGAATTCTCCCTCGATGCCGTTCGGATATCGGACCAGCACGTTCGGCCGTCCGCCCGATCCGCGCAGCGCCCCGTCAGCAACGGCCAGGTAGTAGCGCACGAGATCCAGCTTGGTGAAGCCGCGCTGCGGGAACAGTACCTTGCCTGGATTCGACACGGCAATCTCACGGCCCGCGACGTTCAGTCGTTCGTACTCGGTCTTGCCCACGCCCAAGAATACTCCGCGGCGGCCGCGCGATCGCGCCGGCGGCGTTTGGTGAATGGCTCATCCTTCTATAAGGTGATGGGATGATTTCGGTGCCGCAAGCTCTCGAGGAGTTCCCGAGAGCCCTGTCGTCCTATCCCGATCGCGGCGGTCACTCCATCGCCGCGATTCTCTCGGAACGACTCCAGATCGAGCCTTTCAACGGCATTGCCACCGGGATCTTCCTGCTGGCCATCCTCCACACGTTCGCGGCGGCCCGCTTTACGGCGTGGTCGCATTCGATTCAGCACCGCCACGATGAACGCGCCAGGGCCGAGGGCCGGCGTCAGCACCCGAGCGTCGCGGCCGAGCTCCTGCACTTTTTTGGAGAAGTCGAAGTCGTGTTCGGCTTGTGGGCGCTGGTCCTCCTCGCGGCGATGGTGTTCTATGTCGGCTGGGAACCGGCCAGGCACTACTTCAACGACGGGGTCAACTACACGGAACCGCTCTTCGTCGTCGTGATCATGGCGCTCGCCGCGACGCGGCCGATCATCGGGTTCGCCGAAGGCGCACTGCGGCGTGTGGCCAATGCCGGGCGCGGCACGCCTGCGGCATGGTGGGCAACGATTCTCGTGATTGGGCCAATCCTCGGGTCGTTCATCACCGAGCCAGCGGCGATGACCATCTGTGCGCTGCTGCTCGGTCGTCAGTTCTACGATCTGGCGCCAAGCACACGGCTGAAGTACGCGACGCTCGGGCTGCTTTTTGTGAATGTGTCGATTGGCGGCACGCTCACGCACTTTGCCGCGCCGCCCGTGCTGATGGTCGCGCGGCACTGGGACTGGACGACCGGCTTCATGCTCGGACACTTCGGCTGGCGCGCCGTGCTGGCGATCGTCGTGTCGACGCTGGCCTACTTCCTGATGTTCCGCCGCGAGTTCAGCGAGCTGGCGATGCGGCCGGCGCAGCCCGACGTCGAGGAGGCGGAGGATGGCCGCGGTGCCGGTTCCGATCTCCTCCCGGTTCCGGCCTGGTTGACGGCGGCTCACATGGCGTTCATGGCGTGGACCGTCGTGACGTCGCACTATCCGGCGCTCTTCGTGGGAGGCTTTCTCATCTTCATCGGATTCGCGCGCGCCACGGCCGCTTACCAGAGCCGGATCGAGCTCAAGGCGCCGTTGCTCGTCGGGTTCTTCCTGGCCGGGCTCGTCATCCACGGCGGGCTGCAGGGATGGTGGATCGCGCCGGTGCTCGCGAGCCTGTCGGAAACGCCGCTCTTCCTCAGCTCGACGATCCTGACGGCCTTCAACGACAACGCGCTCATCACCTACCTCGCGACGCTGGTACCGACCCTCGACGAGCCACTCAAAATTGCCGTGGTGGAGGGCGCGGTGACCGGCGGAGGGCTGACGGTGATTGCCAACGCGCCGAATCCGGCCGGGCAGGCGCTGCTCGGCCGCTTCTTCGACAATTCGATCCTACCGATTGGGCTGCTTCTTGGCGCGCTCTTGCCGACGCTGATCGTGATCGCCGCGTTCCGGCTGCTGTAACGCGGATCCGCTTGGCGCCTCATAAGTGCTGTCGCAAGATCACGTTGCGACGCGGATCACGAGGATGCCGACGGGACGCGGATCGCTGAGTCGCGGATTCACGCGGGCCATCGTGTTCACGGGACGCGGACCACTGCGGATGGGCTGCTGGAATCGCGCGGATCGGCGGAAAACAGGCTGGGCGCAGCTCCCGGGAACGCCAGGCATCCCGCGTGCATCCAATAGACAACCACCGACATGGCCCGGCTCCCCAAACCCTCCGCCGCTGGAACCGTCAACGACGCTGAGCTCGTTGCCCGCATCGGGCGCCGCGACCAGGCGGCGTTCGAGATCCTCATGCGCCGCTACAACAGCAAGCTGTTCCGTGTCGCCCGGGCCATCGTCAAGGACGATGCGGAGGCCGAAGATGCGTTGCAGGACACCTATCTCGAGGCGTACCGGCGGATTGGCAGCTTCCGAGGTGAGTCGCAGCTCGTCACGTGGCTCACGCGCATCGTGATCAACCAGGCGTTGATGAGGTTACGCCGTCAGAAGCGCGACCGCGTCGTCGTGCCGTTCTCCGGCGGTCGCGGCGCGAGCCCGGACCCCGACACGCCCCCGAAATGGCCGATGCCCGCATCGAGTCGCCCCCGGACGCGACGATGCGAGCCGAGGTGCGGCGGATGCTGGAGCGGCGAATCGACGAGCTACCAGTGGCGTTTCGCACGGTTTTCGTCATGCGCGAAGTCGAGGATCTGAGCGTCGAGGAGACTGCGGCGTCTCTCTCGATCCCCGCGGCGACGGTGCGCACCAGGCTGTTCCGCGCGAGAGCTCTTCTGCGCGAAGCGCTCGCCCGAGACATGGACTCGGCAACGGTCGAGGTCTTTCAGTTCGACGGCGAGCGGTGCGACCGCATCGTGGCCAGCGTTCTCGCGCGCGTCAACGCTACCGCTTCGCACTGATCTCATCCGACGTATCTCACCTCATGAGGGGAACGCGGCCCCGCGCTGCCCGCATCCAATCTACAGAATCCGTTTCGCCCTCTCGGGCGTAGACGGGATCAAGAGGTCCGGCTGACGTGGAAGGGTCCGGCTAAAGCCGGACACTACGACAGCAGACGTCGCAGACAGACGTAGTGTCCGGCTTTAGCCGGACCCAACAGATCAACCAATCAGAGGAGTTCGCACATGAAATTGTCGGCCATTGTCATTGCAGGGTCGTTGCTATTGCCCGCCGCGGGCGCAACCGCGCAGGGTGTTACCGACGCGCAGATCGCGTCGATTGTCGTCACCGCGAATCAGGTCGATATCGACGCCGGGAAGGTCGCCAAGGAGATGGGCAGCAGCGCCGACGTCAAGAAATTTGCCGAGCAGATGATCACGGACCACACCGGCGTCAACAAGCAGGCCGTTGAACTCGTGACCAAGCTGAAGGTCACGCCCGAAGACAACCCGACGAGCGAGAGCCTCAAGGCGGGCGGCGAGAAGAATGTCGCCAACCTCAAGACGCTCAAGGGCGCGGCCTTCGACAAGGCCTACATCGATCACGAGGTCGCGTATCACCAGCAGGTGCTCGACGCTATCGACAAGACGCTCATCCCGAACGCCAAGAACGCCGAGCTGAAGGCGCTGCTCGTCAAGGTCCGCCCGGCATTTGTCGCGCACCTCGAGCACGCGAAGCACATTCAGTCCTCGCTGGCGAAGACCGTTTCATGACGCTTGCGCCCGCTCGTCGTGCCTTGTGCCGGCGTTGCGCGTGGATTGCCGCCGCCTTGAGTCTGTTGCTGGGTGCCGGGTCGTTGCCGGACCAGACTCAGGGCGCGGCGATCGCCGCGGGCCAGCCCAAGACGCACACGGTTACCATCGAGGCCACCAGCTTCAAGCCGGAGAGCCTGACCGTCGCCGCCGGGGACAAAGTGGTCTGGGTGAACAAAGATCCGTTTCCTCACACGGCGACGTCCACGTCAGGTGGGTTTGACTCCGGCAGCATCGAGCCCGGAGAAGTCCTGGACCCTCACGACCGTCAAAAAAGGCGAATTCGGCTACATCTGCAGTCTCCACCCGACGATGAAGGCGGTGCTGAAAGTGGAATGAGCCGCCGTCCGCGTCTCGGCATAGGATCTGGCCATGCTGAGGATGGGCCGGATATCGCGGATGTGGTGGACTTTCGGGCTGGCCGTCGTGTGTTCGGTTGCGGGGGTTCGAGAAGCCGTCGCCGCGGCCAAGACCGACGTCGTCGAGCTCGTCAACGGCGATCGCATCACCTGCGAGATCAAGAAACTGGACCGCGGCAAGCTGAGCGTCAAAACCGACGGTCTCGGCACCATCTCGATCGAGTGGGACGACATCCTGTACGTCACGAGCAAAGCTCGGTACGACGTCCAGCTTGCGTCTGGGTACCGGACGTTCGGCACGCTTGTCCGGGCCGACAAGCGAACCGTCGATGTCGTCGAGGGGGCGCAAACCGAACGGTTCGCGCTTGGGGACATCGTGAGGATTGCGCCGCTCGGAGGCACGTTCTGGCGACGGCTCGACGGTTCGATCTCTGCCGGCTTCAGCTTTACGGAAGCGAACAATCAAACGCAATGGACGTTCGACTCGAGCGTGAGCTATCGCAGTCGCCGATGGCTGACTGAGCTCGACGCCGACTCGCTTCTGACGATCAACGAAGACACTGACCGCCAGAGCCGGAACAACCTGGCGCTCCAGTCACGGCGTTTCCTCCGCCCACGGTGGTCGGCGCTCGGGTTTCTGCAGTTTCAGCAGAACGAAGAGCTGTCGCTGAACCTGCGGTCGCTCGTTGGCGTCGGCGCGGGTCGCATCCTCGCGCAATCCAACCGCACGCTGGTAACGGCGTTGGCCGGCGTTGCCTTCACACGCGAGCAGTATTCGGGCGAAGGCGATCAGAATGTGGCCGAGGCCGTCGCGGGAGGATCCTGGGAATGGTTCACCTTCGACGGCCGATCGACGAATCTCAGCACTGGCACCTACACCTACTACGCGCTCAACAGCGACTCCCGCTTCCGGCTCGAGATGAATACCAGCTTCAAGAGCGACATCGTCGGGGACCTGTATTGGAGCATCAACGCCTTCGAGAGCTTCAACAGCCAGCCACCGATGGATCAGAAAAAGAGCGACTTCGGCGTCTCGGCAACCATCGGCTGGACTTTCTGAGCCACGGAACACCGGACCTCTGAGCCACGGAACACACGGACTCATAGCTCAGGGCTCAGGTTCAGTCCTCAGTGTCACGCTCTTTAGCCTGACCGCCTTAGTCTGGCTAGAGCCGAGCCTGAGCCTACAGACATCGTCAGCCGCGCGGCTCAGTCGCCGAGGTGCTTGCGCGGCACGAGGTACTGCGTGACGTAGTCGCGTACAGCGTCGGCCAGCGGCGTGATCGGCCGGCGGTATCCTGCCTCGTGAAGACGTTCGATCGACGCCTCGGTCGCGTACTGGTACTTCGCGCGCAACTCGGCCGGCATCTCGATGAACTCGATGTCGACCGGGCGACCGAGAGCGCCAAAAACGGCGGTGACGAGCTCGCGCCAGGTGTGCGACTTGCCCGAGCCGATATTGAAGAGTCCGTTGGCGCCGGGCTCGGCAACCAGATCGAGAGTCATCTCGACGGCGTCCTTGACGTAGAGAAAGTCTCGCCGCTGTTCGCCATCGGCGAACTCGGGCCGGTGGCTCTTGAACAAGCGGACCCGCCCCGTCTCGACGATCTGCCCGAAGGCCTTGTTCACCACGCTCCGCATGTCCCCTTTGTGGTCTTCGTTCGGCCCGAACACGTTGAAGTACTTCAGGCCGATGATGCGGTCGAGATAGCCGCGAGCTGACGCGTGGAGGTCGAAGAGCTGCTTGGAATAGCCGTACATGTTGAGCGGCCGCAGCGTCCGGATGTCCATCCGGTCGGACAGTCGCCCTTCGAGCGCGCCGTAGGTCGCCGCTGATGACGCGTACGCGAAGCGGATCCCATGCTGGAGGGCCCACTCCGCGAGCATCCTGGTGTAGTTGAAGTTGTTCTCAATCAGATAGGCAGCGTCGGTCTCCGTCGTCGAGGAGCATGCGCCGAGGTGGATGACCGACCGCACGTCTTTCTTGAGCTTGTCGAGCAACCCGCCGTGGATCTGGTCTTTGAGCCGGTCGGCTTCCAGATAGTCGTCGAACCGAAGCGGCGCGAGGTTGCGCCACTTCTCGCTGCGATCGAGCCGGTCGACGGCGATGATGCGATCGTGCCCGCGCTCGTTGAGGGCCCAGATGACGGCGCTTCCGATCAGACCGGCGGCGCCGGTCACAAGGACAGTCCCTCGCTCAAGCATGGTCAGGTATGGGAAATGGATGCTACCACATGGCCCTCCGTTGTCCCGGTGTATCGTATTCAGTACTCAGGGTCAGCTTGGCATCGTCACCGTTCACAGTCAGGAAAAAACGCGCGATGAGAACGACAGGTGTTTCCGGCCGCCTTTTGAGGCTGGCTGTAGTCATGGTCCCGATGTTCGGCCTCATGGTTTTGGCGCAGGCTCCACCGCCGCCCACCCAGCCAGGTCAGCCCGCGCAGGCCCCAGGCGGTCGCGGTGCCGGTGGTGGTGGCACCTTGTCCTCGACCACGAATGCCGGCGCGGACTTTTCGCCAAAACCGCCGATCGTCGCGCGCACTCCGGACGAACAGGCGAAGGCATTCATCCTTCCGCCGGGCTATCGCATGGAGCTCGTCGTCTCCGAACCGGAGGTCATCAGCCCGGCGGTGATCCGGTTCGACGGCAACGGCCGGATGTACGTCGCCGAGCTCGTCACCTACATGCGCGATGCCGATGGCAACAGGCAGCACTTGCCGGAAAGCCGCATCACGCGCTTCGAAAGCACCAAAGGCGACGGCGTGTTCGACAAGCGGACCGTTTTCGTCGACAAGCTCGTCCTCCCGCGCACCATCGTTCCGCTCGACGGCAACAGCATCCTGACCAACGAGACGGCCTCCGACGACGTGGTGAAGTACACCGACACGAATAACGACGGCGTCGCCGACAAGCGCGAGCACTTCTATTCGGGCATCGGCATCGGCCGCGACGGCAACCTCGAACACGAGCAGGCCGGTTTCAACTGGGGCCTCGACAACTGGATCTACACCACCTACAACGCCTTCCGCATTCGATGGACGCCGAACGGCATCCTCAAGGAGCCCACGGGACCAAACGGCGGGCAGTGGGGCGTGACGATGGACGATGACGGGAAGATGTGGTTCATGGACGCGGGCGGCGAGCGCGGCCCGGTGAACTTCCAGGTGCCGATCCACTACGGCTCGTTCGCCGTTCCCGAGCAGTACGAGCCAGGATTCGAGGTGGTCTGGCCCGAGGTGGGGTTGTCCGACACGCAGGGCGGCATGATCCGCGTGCGAATGCCGGTCGGCCGGCTCAATCATTTCACTGCGGCATCGGGCGCCGACGTGGTGCGCGCGCACCGCGTCCCCCCGGACCTGCGCGGCGATCTTCTCGTCACCGAGCCTGTCGGCCGCCTGATTCGGCGGGCGCGCATCGTCAAGACCGAGGGGCTGACGCAGCTGCGCAATGTCTATCCGGGATCGGAATTCGTGCTGAGCACGGATCCGCTGTTCCGGCCGGTGAACATCACCACCGCGCCCGACGGGTCGCTCTACATCGCCGACATGTACCACGGGATCATCCAGGAATCGAACTGGACGAGGCCCGGCTCGTACCTCCGGCGGAAGATCGATCAGTATCAGCTCGACAAGGTCATCGCGCATGGCCGCATCTGGCGGCTGCGCTTCGATGGAGTGCCAGGTGTTCCCGCGACCCCGGCGGGCCCCGCGGCGCAGGCCACTCCGGAGATTCCCGCGATGCCGGCGCTGGCGCTCGATCCGGTGCGCCCGCGCATGCTCGATGAGAGTGCCGCGCAGCTCGTCGCGCACCTCAGCCATCAGAACGGCTGGTGGCGGGACACGGCGCAGCAACTCCTCGTGCAGCGGCAGGACAAGTCGGTCGTCCCGGCGCTGCAGAATCTCGTCCGCACGTCGGATAACCTGGTCGCCAGGTTCCATGCGCTGTGGACGCTCGAAGGACTCAACGCGCTCGATCTCGCGCTCGTCCGCGAGCAGATGAAAGACAGCAACCCGCGCATGCGCGTGCAGGCGATCCGCGCGAGCGAGACACTGTACAAGGCATCGATCAGGGGATTGGCTGACGACTATCGCGCGATGACGAAGGACAGCGATCCCGACGTCGCCATTCAGGCGCTCCTCACCGCCAACCTCTTCAAGCTGCCCGAGGTCGAGTCGCTGATCAAGGAGACGATGGAGTCGAACAAGGCGCGCGGGGTCCAGGAGATCGGACAGCGCGTGCTGCAGCGGATCGCGACGGCCGCGTCGACCGCGGCGGCCGGCTTTTCGCCCGAGCAGCTGGAGCAGATGAAAGAAGGCGAGACCGTCTACAAGAGTCTGTGCGCGACCTGTCACGGCGAGGACGCGCGCGGGGTGGCCGTCGCCGGATCGCAGGACGGATCCATGGTGGGCATGATGGGTCCGGCACTCGCCGGTTCGCCGCGTGTTACGGGGCATCGCGACTACGTCATCAAGACGCTGCTGCACGGCATGACCGGGCCGCTCGCCGGCCGGACCTACACGCAGGTCATGCTGCCGATGGGTTCGCAAACCGATCAGTGGATTGCCAACGTCGGGTCGTACATCCGCAACGAGTTCGGGAACACGGCGAGCTTCATCGCCCCCGCCGAGGTCGCGAGCGTGCGCGCCGCGACCGCGGCCCGCAAGGCGATGTGGACCTATCCAGAGCTCGAGGTGACGCTCCCGCGCCTGCTGCCTGTCGATCCAACGTGGAAGGCGATGGCCAGTCACAACACCGAGCGCGCGCCGAGCGGGCTGACACTGGCCGCGTGGACGACCGCCACGCCGCAGGCGCCGGACATGTGGTACCAGGTGGAGCTGCCGCAAGCCGCGATGGTCACCGAAGTGCAGTTCGATGCCGGCGCCCCGGGCGGCGGCGGTCGCGGCCGCGGTGGTAGAGGGGCGCTTCCGGCTGGTGCCGCTGGTGCCGCTGGTGGACGAGGCGCAGCCCCGGCACCGGCCGCTGCTGCTCCGGCTGGAGCGCCTGCGACCGCGCCAGCCGGTTCCGCCGCTCCAGCTGGGGCGCCTGCGACTGCGCCAGCTGCTGGCAGCGCCGCTCCGGCAGCCGCTCAGCGCGGTGCGGGGCCAGGCGGAGGCCGCGGCGGCGCGCCCGTATTCGGCAGCTTTCCAATTGCCTACAAAGTGCAGCTGTCGATGGATGGGAAGACCTGGGGTGCACCCGTCGCGCAGGGCACCGGCTCGCCGGCGACCATCATCGCGACGTTCCGTCCGGTGCAAGCGAAGTTCGTCAGGGTGACGCAGACAGGATCGGCGGAGAACGCGCCCGCGTGGTCAGTACTGAACTTCCGCGTGTACGCTGCGGGTGGTCCGCCGGCGCGCTGATGGCGGGAGCGCGCGTGGGTTTCTGTGCGCGCGAGACGGCGGAGAAGTGCCGGAGATCACGGTTTTCACCACGGAGGCACGGAGCTGAACTGTGCGGGAGACGCACGGAGGACCGGTCGCGTCGCGCGACGCGCGGGGCATCGAGAGGGACTCGCACCCGATGTCGGGTTTGAGCCTCGAGCGCCGCGTCCGCGGCGCGCAGGCCTCCGTGCGTCTCCCACTTGTCAGCTCCGTTCCTCCGCGGTGAACCCCTTGACTCCGTCATCTCCGATAGACTCACGTCTGTAATCTGACTTCAATGGCACCACGCACATACGACGCGATCGTGATTGGCACCGGGCAGGCCGGCCCGTTCGTCGCCCAGCCGCTTTGCCAAGGCAGGCATGAAAGTCGCCATCGTCGAGCGTGGCCTGTTTGGCGGGACCTGCGTCAACACCGGTTGTATCCCGACCAAGACGATGGTCGCGAGCGCCTACGCCGCTCACATGGCTCGGCGCGCGTCGGAATTCGGCGTTGGCATCGGCGGCGCAGTGACCGTCGACATGGCGCGTGTCAAGGCGCGCAAAGACGCGATTTCTGGCCAGTCACGCGCGGGCGTGGAAAGCGGGCTGAGAAAGTCGGAGAACTGCACCGTCTACCAGGGCCACGCCCGCTTCGAATCGCCGCGCATCGTCCGCGTCGGTGACGAGCAGATCAGCGCCGAGCGTATCTTCGTCAACGTCGGCGGCCGCGCCTCAATCCCTGACCTGCCTGGCCTCGATCAGGTGCCGTTCCTCACGAACAGCTCGATGATGCACGTCGACTTCGTGCCCGAGCATCTCATCGTTGTCGGGGGCAGCTACATCGGACTCGAGTTCGGCCAGATGTTCCGGCGCTTCGGCAGCCGCGTCACGATCGTCGAGATGGGCGACCGCCTGATCGGGCGCGAGGACGAGGATGTGTCGGCCGCCATCCTCGACTTCCTCCAAGGCGAGGGCATCGACGTTCGTCTCAACGCGAAATGCATCAGCCTCTCGAAGCAGGGCACGAATGTGGTGTCACACGTCGAGTGCACCGCGGGCGCTCCCGAGGTTGCCGGCACGCATCTCTTGCTCGCCGTCGGACGAAGGCCGAACACCGACGACCTTGGTCTCGACCGAGCCGATGTCAAAGTCGACGCGCGCGGCTATATCGTCGTCGACGACGAGTTACGGACGAGCGTGCCTGGCATCTGGGCGCTTGGAGACTGCAACGGCCGCGGCGCGTTCACCCACACGTCCTTCAACGACGCCGAGATTGTCGTCGCGAACCTGCTCGAGAACGACCATCGCCGCGTGAGCGACCGTATTCCTGTTTACGGATTGTTCGTCGATCCGCCGCTCGGCCGCGCCGGAATGACCGAAGCCGAAGTGCGCTCAACCGGCCGGCCCGCGCTCGTCGGCAAGCGCGCGATGAAAGACGTGAAGCGCGCCGTCGAGAAGGGCGAGACCCACGGGTTCATCAAGGTCGTCGTCGACGCCGAGACGAAGCAGATTCTGGGCGCGGCGATTCTCGGGACCGGCGGCGACGAAGTCGTGCACTCGATCCTCGACGTCATGTACGCCAAAGCGCCCTACACCTTGATCGAGCGGGCGGTGCACATCCACCCCACCGTCTCTGAACTCGTCCCGACGACGCTCTGGTCGCTGAAACCTCTCTAAGAGCCCGAACAAAGCTCCAACCGGCGCGCGTCGCGAGTGAAGTCTGAAGTTTCAAAACGCGCTCGTCCAGCGCAGTACGCGGAGCGCCCGAAGGGTGTTCCAGCGGCTCGGCTCGCCGGCGCGGCCTTCCATCTCGAAGTGCGTCGGACCCGGATGCGGATTCTCGAGCGGCCATCGCCCGTTCTCGTCACGCTTCTTCGCCACCAGATCGACTGCCTCGGCGATGCGCTCGTCTGGCGCGAAGCCCGCTCTGCGCAGGTAGTCGAGCCCCCACAGGATGTCGTAGTGCCAGCGGGTGGGAAACGAACACTGCGTCCACGCGGCGGGTCTCCGGAGTTTCCGATCGAAGTCGATAATCTGTCCGGTCGATCGCGATCGGAACAGGCGGCGCTCGAGGAGGTATTCCTGTCCGCGAAGGCGAGCGCCGGTGACGTCAGGCACTGGACCCTTCGCCCTTTCGTACTCCAGCAATCCTTCGAGCACGCAGATCGTCGTATGGAATGACGACCGCTGACTGCGCGGGGCGTCGCAGTTCCAGCCCCCGTCGCTCAACTGCTCCTGAAGCAGTCGGTCGACGAGACGATCGCTTGCCTCGCCGAAATACGCACCGATCGCCAGCACCCGTCCGTTGATACAGGGCTCGACCTCGCCTTCGAAGAACGGCGAGTCGCCGAACTCCGCGCCCCAGGTGCAGCGCTCGCGCACCTGGCCGATGGCCCTTCGCACCCGATCGCTCGTCGGGTCCACACCGAGATCTCGCAACAGCTGGAGCGTGTCCTTGGTGGAGATCCAGGCGTGCGGTACGAACGCCGCGCCGCCCCAATGGCCATCGGCTCCTTGCAGGTCCAGCAGTCGAGCCCCCCAACCCTCCGCGGCCACACGCGATCGCTCACGCGCAACGGTCGCGTCCGACTCGGCGATCAGGTCGCGCATCACCTGCCACCGAATCGACGGATCCGAGTCGAGCAGCCACTCGATGACGCTCATCCGCATACTTTAGTCTCAGGCGTGCCCCCTTCTACTGCCGCGGCGCCGACGATGCCGGCGAGGATGAGGCCTTGGCGGCGAGCGCGTTCATTCGCTCGAGCTGGGCAGCCAGGAAATCGTAGTCGGTGAACGGTCCGCCGCCGTGGCGCGCCCAATGGACTCGGCCGGTCTTGTCGATGAGCATCGTGGAGTGGATCGGCATCTCTTCGAAATCGTCGAACGACTTGAACAGCCTCGCGTTCTTGAATTGATCGTCGGCGAGCAGCCGTACCTTGAGCGAACTCTGCGAGGCGGCGTTCGATGCGACGGTGTCGCTGCTCACGGCGACCACGTCGGCGTCGAGCCCCTTCCACTTGTCTGAACGCTCGGAGAGGTCCTTGATCTGGGACACGCAGTGCGCGCAGCCGGCGCCGAGGTAAAAGACGAGGACGACGTTGCGGCCTTTGAACTCGTCGAGCGACACGCGCGCGCCTGTGCTGTCGCGCGCGTCGAGCGCCGGCGCCGCGAATGGTTGCCAGATTGCTGGACCGAACTTGTCGAGCCCCATTGTCCGGTAGTTTCTCTGTGGGCCTGGCGAGACGTCGATCGGCGTCGCCCGGATGCCGGCCGCCTTGGCTTCGTCGAGCCAGCGCAACCCGGGTTCCGCGTCGCTCCAGACATACATCGCGCGCCCGAGCGCCTGCGACGCGGCTTTCGTGTCGCCGAGCGCCTGACGCGCGCGCGCGAGACCGGCGAGCGCGAACGGATCGTTCTTGACGGGTTCGAGCGCGCGTTCGAACGCGTCGGCCGCCAGCTTCGGACTGTTCTCGGCAAGATAGGCGTAGCCGAGCTTCGAGTACATCAAGGTGGGGAAGAAGGGTGGATCGTCGGTACTCCGCGCGCAAGGTCAGCTCCTTTGGCGCGGCTTCGCTCAGGAGCATCAATCCCTTGATGGCGTCGCCGTTCTTCAATGCGAGCGTGCCCTGGAGCTCGAGGCGTTGCACTTCGAACTGCAGTTTGTACGACTCGTTCTCCGGCTTCTCGATTTCTTTCTTCAAGTCGCCGAAGGCCGCGACCGCGGTCGCGGCGGACGGATCCTTCCTGGCAATCTTGGCTAGCGCCTCGACGTAGCCGCGGCCGAGGCGATCCCTCAGCGAGGTTCCCCACGGAATCGAGGCGGGCGCCAGGATTTCGTCCCATCGCTCGTACTTCACCAGCGCACGCGTCAGCGCGGCCACGCCCTGCCAGTGCGGGCTGAAGCGGGTCGCGTCGTTCAGCTTCGGATCGAGGGGCACGGCAAGGAGCTCGCGGGCCCCGCGGATGGCGTCGCTCGGAAGCCCGAGCTGTTCCTGCACGTAGCTGAGATAGTTCCGGTTGTGCGCGTAGTTCCAGGTGTTGTACGGGAAGACCATGCGGCGGCCCATGTAGCCGATCTCGGCGCGCGTGGCGGAATCGAGCGAGATGGCCGCCTCGTGGTACATGCCGAGGCCGGCGTAGATGTGGCCAGGCATGTGGAGGGCGTGGCCGATGCCCGGCACGAGCGAGCCGTAGCGCCGGCAGCTCTCGAGCGCCTGCGCGCCGTCCTGATCATCCCAGTTGTGGATGCGATAGTGATGCGCTCCAGGGTGGTTCGCGTCGACGGCCAGGACCTGGCGAATCAGGAGCTCCGTGCCCACACGGTTCTGGGCCATCGATTCGTTGGCGTAAAGCGCTTTCGCCTCCACGTCGTCGGGATACTTGATGATCAGGCGCTCGAGCGCGTGCTGGAAGTTCTTGCGCGCGGCGTCGCCCTCGACGCCCTCCTCGTATTGCACTTCCCACGCGGCGATGTAGTCGCGCTCGCGCTCCGTGCCGCGCTGTTTCCGGCTGGAAGCCTCGCGCAGGAACGCGCGGGCGCGATCGCCATACGTGGTGCGCGCCAGCCCCCAATAGGGCATCGGCGCGTCCGGATCGAGCTTGACCGCCCACCGGAACGAGCGCTCGGCCTCGAAGAACCAGAACGAATGGAGGAGCGTGTGCCCTTGATCGAACCACTCCTGGACTTCAGGCTTCGAAGTCGTGATCGGGAAGGTCGTTCGGCCGATGCCCTCGATCTTCGTCGGGCGTTCGCGTGGACCTTCATCGAACGCTTCTCCGAGCTTCGAGTGGCCGCTCTTGTGGCGCTCGGCAGGCCGTCTTGCCCCCGAGCGGCCCCTGCGCCGCGATCGGCGCGACGGAGACGGCCGCGAAGCCAACGCCAACAAAGAGGGCGAATGGAATCAATCGAAACCGGGGAACCATCAGGCGCTCCTTCTATTGTCCGGTGATTGTAGTCGAGCTGGTCACTGGCGTCGGAGGAAGACGGAGATAACGGTGAATTCCGTTGTCTCCGTCACCTCTCATCACGGCCGCACCGCTACGCCGGGCGCCCGCTGCTGCTCCAGGCTCGACTTGGTCGACGCGAGAATCTTTCGAAGCGCGTCGCGGCTCCGATTCTGCACTGTCGAACGTATGAAGGCGCGCAGCATTCCGGCGAGCGAGCGCGTACGGGCGCGGCTGACCGAGATCATGTAGAAGGCTGGCGCCCCGTCCTCTCCCTTCGCGTCGAGTGCCATGGTCACGGTCAGGCCGGCGTCGAGGTAGTGATCCGCGTAGATCTGGGTGGTCGCAATCAAGACAGCTCCGGGCGCGCGACCGATCGCTTGGTGCGACAAGCGGAGCACCGGCCGGACCCCGAAGTCCTCCTTGCTCCAATAGAGGATTTCATCGAATTCCTCCGATCCACCAGGAACGGAGTCGCGAAGGTAGGCGTGAAACGCCGGCGAGAATGCGGCGACGAACGCGAAGTTGGGGACGAGCAGCGAGAATTCGTCGGGGACGCTCAACGGTTCACGCTTGTTGACCAACGTTGGCAGCGCGCGCCGGCCGCCGCGGACTGTAGTCGGCGGCGTAGCCGGCAAGGACCTCGCGCCAGACGGCGCTCGAACGCTCGCGCCAATCCGCGGCGCGCCAGTCCACCTCGCGATGGAAGCGCGCAATCGCCGGCTCGCCCAGCCGGACTCGGCAGTCTCCCGGCCAGCAGTCTCTGAGGTCGAGGTTGTAGTCCTCGATCGGAACAGCGGCGAGGTCGGCGGGTCGCGGTGGCTTGCTGAAGCGCCCGATCTCGAGCACGATGGCGCTGCGCTTCAGGCTCTCGATGTCGCGGTAGCGCCCGACGAGCCGCTCGCTCGAAGAGGCAATCCGGACAGCTCCCGCCACCGCGATTTCACGATTGTCGGTCGCGAGCACCTTCGCCACCGCCTCGCCTCGGCCGATCGCCGCCCACTCCGCGTCGCTCATCTGGGCGATGTCGCGCAGCAGATCGCGGGCGCCGGCGGCGAGGGACTGCGTGTCGCGCGCGCGGCAGGACAGAGAGCGTCCCAATCGCGACGACCGTCGCGAGGAAGACATAACGGCCCAGAGACGACTGCACGACCGAAGGTTGTGGTCGCACTTCGCTGCCCCGTCGGCTAGTGTAACCGGAGCGCAAGCCGGCTGAGATACGGCCGCTCGAGCGTGCGTCCCCCAGCGTGGGCTGATTGAAGGCTATGATTGAACGACGGTAGATAGAGGAGATGACCATGCGAATTCTGACTGTCCCCACACTGGCGCTGGCTGCCCTGACGATGTCGGTTACGTTCGGCGCGCCGGCTGCTGGTGTGTCGGCGCAGAACGTCGGCGAAAAATTCACCGCGTTTGCGATCAACATGAACAGCGGTCCCAAAACAGCGACCATCGACATCAAAATCGATCGCTGGTCGACCGATGCCGAGCGGGAGCAACTGTTGAGCATCCTCGTGGAAGAGAAGGACCAGTACCGGGCGAATCAGGCGCTGCTCAAGGCGATCCAGAAGCTGCCGAAGGTCGGCTACCTTCGCACGCCGGAGACTCTCGGCTGGGATATTCACTACGCGCGACAGAACCCGATGGAGGATGGCGGCCGCCAGATCGTCGTCGCGACCGATCGCCCGGTCGGCTTTCGGGAGGCGCGCAATCAGCCGCGGACCATGGACTATCCGTTTACGGTCATCGAGATGCGGCTGAACAAGGAAGATAAGGGCGAGGGCAAGATGCTCGCCGGCACCAAGATTTACATCGACTCCAAGACCAAGAATCTCGTGCTCGAGAACTACGCTCAGCAGCCGGTGCGCCTCAACGAGATCCGCAAGATCAATTAAGTCATCGTCAGCGGGTAGAGCCTGGGACGATCAACTGCCGCACCCAGGCTCCACTCGCCGTCTCCTGCTGCCCGGTCAGTTCCCGGGCGTCATCGAACCACACCAAGGACGGCTTGGTCGCCACGGTCTCCGGCGTCGTGCTTACCAGTCCGCCGACCGACCGCAGAAGGCCGATCGAGCTCCTCGAGATTGGCTGCCTCGGCGCCTTGCTCGTCACCGGGGGGATGGCCCTGAACACCGCGTCGGCCGCTTCGTCGCGCGTCG
This sequence comes from uncultured Acidobacteriota bacterium, assembly GCA_963797625.1. Lineage (GTDB taxonomy): Bacteria > Acidobacteriota > Vicinamibacteria > Vicinamibacterales > 2-12-FULL-66-21 > DATBJJ01. Next base: position 67,132 of record CAWCQI010000025.1, on the reverse strand, counting down.
GGCTGACCATCACCATGAAGTGTTCGCGGCCACCCTCGCTCGTCACGACCCAATTCTGGGTGGCATCAGGCAGGCGATGGGGCGTCGACGGGCTGAGCGGATTGGTCAACCCATTTTCCGGCAGCGGATACAAACGGAAGGCCTTGCCGGTATCGTCTGCATTGAGGACGTAGACGTGGACTTCGGTCGACGCCTCGATGCGCATGGCGAGCTGGTCGCCGGCGGCGAGCGGCGTGCCGGCTGTGATTGGTGTTTCCACGCCGTTGCGTGACCGCAGCAGCACGGCTTTGACGGTGTAGGAGGGCTTGACCGCAGCAGGAGGCGGCGTGACGGATGCGGGCTCTACAGCGGTCGCCGTCGATGGCTGGTTGTTCTCGGGTGCTTTGGCCCTGTTCGACAGGAACCACAACGCGGGTACCGCGACCAGCACGAGCGCTGCGGCAATCTGCAGCCATGGCCACGGCTTTGGCGGATCCTGTTTCCTCTCGGTCAGGGCGGCTTCGAGCTCGCCCGCCGTCTGTGGCCGCTCCGCCGGATTCGGTGAGAGCGCGCGCTCGACGGTCTGGATGAAGCCGCTCGGAAGATCGGGCCGCGCGTCACGCAGGCGCCTGACTCGACCCTCGCGATGCGCGCGTTCGATCTCGGTCCGATCGGCGCCAGCGACCGGGAATTCGCGCGTCACCATGCGGTAGAGCAGCACGCCCAGGCTGTAGATGTCGGACGCGCGCGTCGCCGGCCGCCCACCGAAGAGCTCTGGTGCGAGATACAACGGCGTGCCCGCCATGTCGAGCAACCCGCGAAGGCCGGCCGTCAGCTCGGTGCCGGCGCCGAAGTCCATCAGGACCGTGCGTCCGCCCTCCTCGCGCATGACGTTCTGCGCCTTGATATCGCGGTGGACGAGGCCGCGTCCGTGCACCGCGGCGAGCGCGCGGCACAGATCGACACCGATGAGCGTCGCTTCCTCCGCGCCGAGCGGGCCGCGAGTGCGCAGTTCGTCCTCCATCGTGCGACCATGGATGAACTCCATCCAGAGACCGACGAATCCGTTCGACTGCTCGACGCCGTGGACGACGACGACGTTGCGGTGGTTGATCTTGGCGAGGAGCGAGCCTTCGCGAAGGACACGGCCCGTGAGCGCAGCGGCGTTCTCTGGCGTGACCGGGAAGAGCTTCAACGCCACATCCCGTTTCAACGCGTCGCGCGCGCGATACACCTTCGCAAATCCGCCCTTGCCGACCGGTTCGAGCACCGTCAGGCTTCCCCACGTCGCGGGCAGGCGTTCGGGGTCGACGAGCACGTCAGGCAAGGTGTCGACGCCGATCGCGTCGGGATCGCGATAGACCCGCGTGAGCGCCGCCAGGAGGCGCAGCCCCGCGAGCAAGGCGCGTTCGTCGTCTCCGCGCGCCGCGCCCTCCTTGCTGTCCCAGTCGATCGGCCGGCCCTCGTCGATCATGGACGCCAGCTCGAGCAGCGCGATGTCGTCTTGACGGTCTTCACGGGCATCAATGTCCACGTGCCATCTCCTTCGCCAGTCGCACGAGCGCGCGGTGAATGGCCACTCGCGCCGCGTTGGCCGAGGGCTTACCGAGTGCCTGCGCCACTTCGTCGTGGTTCATGCCCCATTCGCAGCGCGCGACGATCGCGCGCTGGTCCTCAGGGTTCAGTTTTCCGCGCGCCGCCTCGTAACGTTCGAGGCCTTCGCCTCGCAAGTCGAAGACTTCGAGATCGGGGTCACGATAGATCCGCGTGAGCGGCGCCAGGACGCGAAACTCGGCGAGCACAGCGCGCGCTCGAGCGTCGCGTGCGACGCTCTCGTTCGACCAGTCGATCGGCCGTTCCTCATCGATCATCGACGCCAGCTCTAGCAGCGCCAGGTCGTCGTCTGGGAGGTCACTTCGCACGGGCCATCTCCTTCGCCAGTCGCACGAGCGCGCGGTGAATGGCCACCCGCGCCGCGTTGGCCGAGGGCTTTCCCAGCGCCGCCGCGATTTCGTCGTGGTTCATGCCCCATTCGCAGCGGGCGATGATCGCGCGCTGGTCGTCTGGCCTCAGCCGCTCGAGCGCCGCCTCGTAGCGCTCGACGCCTTCGCGGCCGATGGCGATCTCGAGCGGCGACGGCCCGAACGAAGGCCAGGCGCTGTCGAGCGGCGAGGCCACCGGGTGCGAGTTGATCTTGCGTGCTTCATCGCGGAAGCGGTTGGTCAACGCCTGGCGCAGATAGCCCTGAAAGGTTCCCTCGTCGCGCGGCTCGAACATCTTGAGGCGCCGGATGACGTTGATGAGGACTTCCTGGACGACGTCGCCCGTGTCCATGGCGCTGCGAGCGCCGCGGGGCAGTCGTCCGCGGGCCCAGCGATTGAGCCTGGGAAGGTAGCGGGCGCAGAGCCGCTCGACGGCGTCCTGGTCGCCGTCACGCGCCCGCAGCAGGAGCTGGAACGACGTCTCGTTGTCGGTCACGCGCCGGGACGGGTTGAGGACGAACTGCCTCTGCACCGACCCCACCCCGGGGACGGTCGCGGGCAGGCCTGCACCCGAGAGTGTGCCTATCATACGCTGCTCGTTCCAGTCTTCTCTGGCTTTTGGGCGTGGCCTGGCATCGTCTCCCTACCTTAGGAGAACGGGTGAGTGTGCGGAAGCATTACAGGGTGATTACCGCCAATCGCCGGCGGCGACGAAACCGGCCCAAAAGAAGGGGTGGGTGCTCTGGCCGCGCGCGCGCCTTTCGGCGAGCACCGCCAGGCTCGCCGCTCGAACGGCGTCAGCCGTATCGAGCCCCCGACGCAGGCGTCCCTCGTACAGGGCGCGCATCCACTGCATGGCGGAGCGGTCTTCCACGGACCACAGGCTCATGATGACCGTCCGCGCGCCGGCGACCTGGAAGGCGCGGCGGAGTCCGAACACACCCTCGCCAGCCTTGATTTCGCCCAAGCCCGTGTCGCAGGCGGAGAGCACGGCCCACTCGACGTCCCTGAAGGTTGAGCCCGCCAATCTCCTCGGCAGTCAGGATGCCGTCGTCCTGATTACCCTGAACGAAGGCGCGCCGGTTGGCTCCGGCGAAGGCGAGACCTGCGAGCGACAACGGATTCTCGGCGGCGGCCGATGCTTTCCTTGCCGCCGCCTTAGTTGGGGAGGCTTTCTTCGTCAGTCCCCCGACTGAGCGCATACCAGTGAGCGCGGACGAGCAGTCGCTGCCGAGGAAGAAGCCGTGCGTCGCGAGGTGGACGATCCGGCGGCCCCCAAAGCTCTGCTTGACCGCGGTCTCTGTGGCTGCTGCGCCGCTGAGCACCTTCGAGTCGTCGGGAGCTTGTGAGGGCCAGAGCTTGCTGATCTCAAGCACTTCACGCCGCGAGCCCGGCAGATTCTGGAAACTGATATCGCCGAAGCCCTCACAATCCGAACGCAGCGCCGCCGAATTGACCCGAGCCCCAGCCGGTCGCCCGCCGAATGCCGCGCCTCCAACCGCCAGAAGCCCGCGGCCCTTCGCCTGAGATGGCCTTGCGACCAAATCGCGCTCGGTCGACAGGTAATGAATCACCGACGTGCGCTCGACCAGATAGCGGCCGTCAGGACCCGGCAGTGCGCCGATGTTCACGATATTCAACAGGCCATCGGGCACGATGAATGTGCGCTCCGCTCCTTCGAGGTGCGCGGCAACCGGATCCCAGACGGCGCGGCGAAGTGCCAGCGCGACCGTGCGGTATCTGGCGGCCACGTCGGCGGACGAGCCGTTGGTCAGCGAGCCTCCAGAGGCCTCCGCGCGCCACGCTCGTATGAGGCGATCAATGGAGGCGGCAGTGCCAAGCGGCACGAACGTGACCAAGGATGCCGCTTTGCTGTGCACGAACGCTCCGTACGAACGGACCTGTCGGACTGTCGTAGATCTCTGGCCTATCGCGGCTGTCGTTCGGTCGTAGACGACGAATGAGACGAGCGCAGAATTAGGGGGCAGTGTGGCGTCGACGTCTGTGAAACCGACATGCGCCCGCATCAGCTCGACGCTCGCTTCCACGCTGCCTTCCGCGAGGGCGCGTTCGGCGTCTTCCTTCTGCCGCCTGGCTTCGTCTAGCATCGAACGGTCAACAGGCTCTTCGAGGCTTCGCACGACCAGATTGGCAAACCGCTGGCGCGCCTGAGCGGCAGAGTCGTTGAGGCCCGACTGAGGCGCCGCGCCGACGGCGCGGGCGCGCGCGGCCAGCTCGTCGAGAATCACTCCGCGGGATCGAATCAGCGCATCGAGGACGTCCGCCGGTATCGGCGCGTCGCCTGAAGCCGCGATCGACAACGCCAAGTCCAGCGCTCGCGGGCGCCTTGCTGCGTACGCCATCGCCTGTCGCTCGGGCAGATATCGAACCGTGAACATGAGTTGGTCGCGTCCGGCTCGCTCTGCGTCGAGCGCGCCGGCGAGCGCGACGTCGTCCGAGCCCAAAGCGAGATCGGCTGCTGCCAGCTGTGCCCTCGACTCGGCCGCAAGCGGATGTCCCCGACCGAAGATGTGCTCGCGCGTCGACAATGCCTCCGCATAGCTGGCGCGGGCAGACAGGTGATCGCCGTGGCGGGTCTCGATATCGCCGCGAAGCGCGAGCACCCTTGCGAAGTGGTCCGGTTCGTCCGACGCGCCAGTTCGTCTGAAGATGTCAATCGCCTGGGCGACGTATCGATCCGCAAGCGCCAGATTGCCTGCATCGGCGCTCAGGCGAGCGAGGTTGGTCAAAGTCCAGGCGACGTCGGGATGGTCCTTCGCCGTGCGTCGTCTCATCCGGAGCGCGCTCGTGTAGAGCCGTCGGGCCTCTTCTGGCTGGCCGCGGGCAGCGGCCACTTCAGCACGCGCGTCCAATCCTCGCGCCACATAGGAATGACTCGGCCCGAGCCTTGATGACCAGATGGCAATCGCCCTGACGTGCAACCGCTCGGCCTCAGCGTAGTCACCCATCGCGTACGCGAGCAGCGCGAGGTTGTAGACGATGGTCGCGGTGCGCGAATGTTCGCGGCCGAGGCACGATTCGCAACTTCGCAACGACTGTTGGTAGCGTTTGCGAGCTTCCGAATACTCGCCGTCGTACATCAGGGAGTTTGCTACTTGGACGCGCACCGCCATCAACTCAGGGTTGCAGGGCGCAAAAGAGCGCTCCGCTATCTGCAACGCCGCGTCGAGTATCTGGCGCGTTTCGGCGCGGTTTCCTTCCGCGTCGGTCACCATTGCGAGCCGACGGTCGAAGCCGACGCGCCCCGAGTAATCCGGTCCGGCAGTGCGCTCGAGAAGTGCGAGTGCTTCGCTCCACACCGCTCGAGCCTTCTCAACCTGGCCCTCGTGCCACGCCAGATCGCCCAGGACTTGCAGCGTCGAGGCCATGTCCGGATGGTCGGGTGAGATCCGCCGCCTGAGCTCGAGCGCGCGATCCAGCGGCGCTCGCGCCGCGCGATAGTCGCCGGAGTACCGGTGCAACCACGCCACCAGCTCGAGTGTCTGCGCGAGCGCAACGAGTTCCCGCTCGTCTTTCGATTCACGGATTGCCTGGGCGCGCTTCAGCTGTTCTTCGGCTTGCTCAAAACGCTCCAGTCGGATGAAGGCCAATGCCACGTAATCGAGGCTGTCGGCAACAGCGCTCGCCTGCGGCGGGAGTTGTCGGAGCCGAACGGACAAACCCCGCTCGTGGAGAGCGAGCGCCGCGTTGAATTCGCCACGTTCCAGACGCACCGCTCCAAGATTGTGCAGAGCGATTGCCGTCTCGAGGTGAAAGGGCCCGAAGTGCCGCTCCTTCTCTTCGACGGTGTGCTCGGCGAGAGAAACTGTCGACGCAAGGCCGGCCTGACCGTTACGAACGAGCGCTTCCACAAGGAGGTCAGATACTCGCGCCAGTTCGATGGAGTCCGCACCCCGCTCTTTCGTGGTTGTGCTGGCAAGTTGTCGGGCGGACCGTTCAGCGTCTGCGTAGTCACCACGGTCAAGCAACGCTCGGACATGATCGAGGCCCTGGACGGTTTCAGGTGGCTGAAGAGATGCGCCGACGGACGCCAGCGCGCTCAGAACAATCAGCAGACACAGGGCCCCGCTGGCCGTCCGGGGCGAATCGCCGAAAGGAACTCGAACCACTGGGTCCCTTCGTCCGTTACGGAGCCGGTCGCATCCAGGCTCTCGACCACTGTCTCGCGCTCATTCGGCGTCGCTATCGATGTCGGCAGCCAAGGCGAAGTCCAGCGCTTTGGCGAAGTCCAACGCCTTGGCGAAGTCCAGACGCCTTGGCGAAGTCCAGCGCCTTGGCAAAGTCCAATGCTTTCCCAAAGTCCAGCGCCTTCGCGAAATCAAGCGCCTTGGCGAAATCGAGCGCCTTCGCCAGACTCTCCCCGTCCCCAGTGATCTGCGACCGTGCCACAGTCCGAAGCACAGCTCCCGGTGCAGTCTGGCTCGGATCAACGAAGAAGTCAGAGCCCTCCCGCTGTTCGAGGGCGATCTTCGCCCACGCCTTCTGCTTGCTGAGCGCAAGATCGCTATAGAGGGTCTCGTCTCGGCCAATCGCAGGCGAGATGAAGGAAACCTTCTTATCCTGAGGCGCCGCGGGATAGTAAAAGACGCTTAGTCCGCCAAACGCGCTTTGCTGAGGCTCCTGTATGACAGCCGCCGTGAGAGCCTGCTGGAGCGTGGTGACGGCGCCTGCCAGCCCTGTCCCGTAGCGGGATGCCGAGCCTGCCGGGTTGAGATTCTTGCACATCGCAACCAGGTCGACCAGCGCCGGGTCGCCTCGGGATGCGCGCTCGAAGTCTTGACGACTCTGTGTCGCGTTGTCGCTGTCTTCGCTTTTTCGGGCCTCGACCAGTCGCTCCAACAGTTGCTGCCAATCCTTGACCTCGCCTTGCTCCTTGAGTTTCTTCAATCCGACCCTGACGGCCTTGCGCGCATCGTCCCGTTTCTGGACCCGCTTGGCCGTATCCGTCCGATTTCCTTGCGCTCGCGCGCCTCTTGCAATTTCACTGCGACACTGTCCAACGCTTTTCCGAGAGCCGCAGTCGCCCCTAGGTTTACCCGCGCAAACGGGACCTCGTCTTTGCCGGTCCTGTTTCGAGGCAAGTCGTAGAAGCGCCCGAGATCCTCGAGGAGCTTTCGTGAGACGTTGTCGCCATGCGCGTAACTCGCTTGCGAGCGACGAGAACATCCGCTCGTAAGGCCATCCCTTTTGAGGTACCTTCCCCTGGGATGCGATCATGAATCGGGCGGACTTCTGGAGCTCGTACGCCGTTTCGAGCGTGCTCATCCAGCAGTCCTTGAAAAGGACTATATCGACCGGCGTCACCTTTGGCGGCTTCGGTGCCTTCCATATCGGGCGTTTGTAACAGCCAGTTTTTGCCGCGACGAAGCCCTTCCCGGTCGCATTGAGCGCCGACGCGAATTGATGCATGACGCCGCGCAGTTTGGGCAGTGTGAGCCGATTCACCGGACCGTTCGGACTGGCCCGGTCGCCGAACAACCCGATGGGTCCTGAACTGTGACCCCAGAAAACCACACAGTACCGCAGCGCGGGAAAGTCCGTTGCCACCCACTTGAAGAATCCTTTCAGCGTGTCCGCTGCAGTGGCGTCGGCCTCCGGGATCCTCGAGATAGTCAAGTCATCGTATGTCCCGTCGACAGCAAGTCGGAGAATCCCCTCCTGATCACTCAGATCGACCTGAACGGCTACGTGGATCTTGTCCAGAGGCTTCGGCTCGAGTCGCCCGAGTCGGGATCCGCGGCTCGAATGATCCGCGCCAGTTCTCCAGACGCGATTTCGTCCAGGCCTCGATTTCCGCTCGGACCGTCCGCCACCATGTAGATTGCGACCGTCCATTCCTTGGGTTCACGTTTGTGGGTCGTTGTCATTGCCACCACCTCAGAATGATCAATAAGACGGCATCGCCATGAAAGGCCCTTATTGACTGGGCCCAGACTACGTCAGGTCTGCAGAAAGCGTATCGACGGAACAACTATCTGCCTTAACGAAACAAACGGCCGCAGCGTCCGCCCTCGCCGCTTCTTCATGGGGGTTCCTTTCGAAGTCCAAATCTTCCGCGACGCATCCAAGGGGATCAAGACTGAACTCGCCAACGCTATGCGCGAGGAACGTACCGCTTCCCCAAGGTCCTTGGGTTACCGATGGCTGGCTTCCCGTACTCAACTAGCGCCGCGCTCACGGGGCCATCCCTTCTTAGCGCTTCCTATTTGACGACACTCAGCCGATTGTGATTGACACGAGGTTCTGATGTTTTTCTGAGAGTTCGACTGTTCTACGAAACGAAGGAAACGCGCGAAGCGTACAGGCGGTCCGACTGCACAAATCTGCGGCCGGGCTTGCGTCCCCGGCACTCCCTCTTTAAGCTGAGCCAATGGGCATCGCACAATGGGCAGCCGTGGCCGACACGGTGGGAGGCCTCGTCCACATCGCGCGGAGATTCCGGCAGGGCGCCGCCGAGGGCCTGTCCGGGACCGGCATCCCACCCGGTGCGGGCGCGCTCGAAGCCAGACTCGCCGGCGTGGTCGTGGCGGCGCTCAAGGAAGCCTTCGACCGCGACAGCGTCCGCATCGAGATGGAACGGACGCAGATCGACGCCGAACGGCAGCGCGCCGAGGCCCTCCTTCGCGCCGAACTCCGCCGACAGACCGCCGACCGGATGCTCGCGCAGCTGCGGCTGGTCGCGGTCATCTCGGTCGGCACGTGGGCGCTGTCCGCCGTGCTCGGCGTCTTCATGCCGGGCATGCGCGAAGGGGCGCCACGGATCCTGCTCGGCGCCGGATGGCTCTTCGCGTTCGGCGCGCTGGGCTCGGCGTTCGCCGCCTGGCAGCACGTGTCGCTCCGCGCGGCCGACGCCAGCCACGCCGGCGCCCCGGCGCTCGACCACGCCGCGGCAACCTATGCGCCATGGCTGCTCATCATCTCGCTCGCGCTGACCGGCGCGGGTCTGCTGACGGCTTTCTGAGATTCGGATGCTCACTACCGCACTCGAGGCCATCGCCAGCGCACGACACGCCGATCCATTCTCGGTGCTCGGCCCGCACGTCGAACACGGGCTCCTGACGATCCGGACGTGCCTTCCCGCTGCCGAGGCGGTCAGCGTCCTCGTCGACGGCGAAGCCCCGCTGGCGATGACCCGCACTCATCCCGTCGGCATTTACGAAGCGACGCTTCCAGAGCCGGCTTCGCATGGCGGGAGCTTCGATTACCGACTTCGCGTGACCTATCCCGGCGGCTACAACGCGGATGTGGACGATCCCTACCGCTTCGGCCGGGTGATCACCGACTACGACCTCTACCTGTTCGGCGAGGGCAATCACACCCGCATCCACGACAAGCTCGGCGCTCACCCGATGACCATCGGTTCAACCGAGGGCGTCCATTTCGCCGTCTGGGCCCCCAACGCCACCCGCGTCAGCGTCGTCGGCGACTTCAACGGATGGGACGGACGCGTGCACGCGATGCGTCGGCTCGGCGTCAGCGGCGTCTGGGAGATCTTCGTGCCGACGGCGGCGATCGGCAATCGCTACAAGTTCGAGCTGCGCACCGCCGAGGGCGCGATTGTCGTCAAGGCCGACCCGTTCGGATTCGAGTTCGAGGTGCCGCCGCTGTCGGCGTCGATCGTCTCTCGCCCCGCCTACGCCTGGGGCGACGCGGAGTGGATGGACCGCCGCGTGGATGCCGGATCGTGGTTCGAGCGCCCGATGGCCGTGTACGAGGTCCATCTGGGTTCCTGGGCGCGGATGCCGAAAGAAGGAGGTGAAGGCGGCAGCGAAGAAGGTGATCGCTATCTCACCTATGCCGAGCTCGCGGCGCGGCTCATTCCCTACGTGAAGGAGATGGGCTACACCCACATCGAGCTGCTCCCCGTCATGGAGCATCCCTACTCGGCGTCCTGGGGGTATCAGGTCACGGGTTTTTTCGCGCCGACGAGCCGCTTCGGCACGCCGTCGGAGTTCAAGGCGTTTGTCGACGCCTGCCATCAACAGGAGATTGGCGTCATTCTCGACTGGGTGCCTGGCCATTTCCCCAAGGACGCGCACGGCCTCGCCAGGTTCGACGGCACGGCGCTCTTCGAGCACGCCGACCCGCGGCAGGGCGAGCATCGCGATTGGGGAACGCTGATCTTCAACTACGGGCGCACCGAGGTCCGCAGCTTTCTGCTCGCGAACGCCCTCTTCTGGCTGCAGGAGTACCACGCCGACGGGCTGCGTGTGGATGCCGTGGCCTCGATGCTCTACCTCGACTACTCGCGAAACCACGGCGAGTGGGTGCCCAACCGCTTCGGCGGACGGGAGAACCTCGAGGCGATTGATTTCATCCGCCACCTCAACACGCAGACGCACGCCGAAGCGCCGGGGTCGATCACGATTGCGGAAGAGTCGACGGCGTGGCCGTCGGTCAGCCGGCCCACATGGATTGGCGGCCTGGGCTTCACCTACAAGTGGAACATGGGGTGGATGAACGACATCCTGCAGTACGTCAAGGCCGACCCCGTCTACCGCAAGTGGGACCATCGCCACCTGACGTTCTCGATGCTCTACGCGTTCAACGAGAACTTCATCCTGCCGTTTTCGCACGACGAGGTCGTGCACGGCAAGGGGTCGATGTTCGGCAAGATTCCCGGGGATGACTGGCAGAAGGCGGCGACGCTGCGGACGCTCTACGGCTTCATGTATGCGCACCCCGGCAAGAAGCTGATGTTCATGGGCGACGAGTTCGGCCAGAAGCACGAGTGGGATCACGATCGCAGCCTCGACTGGGACCTCGTCAAGGAGCCGCTTCACGCCGGACTCCAGCGCTTCGTTCGCGATCTGAACGGGATTTACGCGGCCGAACCGGCGCTCCACGAAGTCGACTTCGACTTTTCCGGCTTTCAGTGGATCGACTGCAACGACAGCGAGAACAGTGTGGTCTCGTTCATCCGGCGCTCGAAGAAGCCGGGCGATTTCCTGGTCGCGGTGCTGAATTTCACGCCGGTGCCGAGGGAGGGCTATCGCATCGGCGTGCCGGACGCCGGCGTCTACGCGGAACTCGTCAACAGCGACGCCTCTTTCTACGGCGGCGGCAACGTTGGCAACGGCGGCGCCGTGAGCACCGAACCGTTTCCCTCACACGGCTTCGCACAGTCCATCAAGCTGCGCCTTCCACCGCTCGGGTTCCTGCTGCTCAAACCCACGCGGTAACGCGACTAGAGCGGTTGCGTCGGTCCGTAGTGTCCGCCTTTAGGCGGACCTGCTAAAGTCCGGCTAAAGCCGGACACTACGATGTGAAGGACTAATCGGTCGCCATTTTCTCGATACGCGCCCACTCCTGTTCGTTCACCGGCATCACCGACAGCCTCGAGAGCCTGACGAGCGCAAACGTCGCGAACGCCTTGTCGGCCTTGATGGACGCAAGCGTCACCGGTCGGGCCAGCTTCTTCACGGGCACCACGTCGACGGCGTAGAGCTTGCCGGTCTTGTCCGCTGGATCCGGATACGCCGGTCCTGCGGCCTTCATGATGCCGACGACGGACTTCTCGGAGCCGGTGTGATAGAAGAAGATGCGATCGCCCTTGGCGACCGAGCGCAGGTGCTTCTGCGCGAGCGGATTGCGCACGCCCGTCCACGTGGTCGTGCCGTCGCGGACGAGAGCATCGTAGCTGTAGTTGGTCGGTTCCTCTTTGAACAGCCAATTCATACTTGATCCTTGCAATGCTGAATGCTGAATGCTGAAGTGAATGCTGAAGTCACGAAATGGTGAAGTCTCGAGTTAGGCCCCGTCGGTCGAATATACGGCAGAAAGGCGCCCGCGCGAATGGCGAATGGGCGTCGCTTCGGCTGCGTGACCGGATTGGTCCGGGACTCCGCGTGTTGTTTGTCGGCATCAACCCTGGCGTGCGCTCGGCGATCGACGGGCCATCACTTTGCCGGCTATTCGAACCGCTTCTGGAAGCTGCTGTGGGAGGCGCAGCTGGTCGCCGAAAGAATTACTTACCTCGACGATGACCGGCTTGCCGAGTGGGGGTATGGAATCACCAACCTGGTGCCGCGCCCCAGCCCCGGAATCGACGATCTCCGTCCGGCCGAGTACGTGGACGGATGGACAGCGCTCGAACGAAAGATCCGTCGATTCAGGCCCGGCATCGTCGCGCTTGTCGGAGTCACGCTTTACAGGGCGATCCGGCCACTGCTCGCGAGCGAGAATGGCGCCGGCCGCGTGCGCAGTTCCGGCGCTGGCCGTCGGGCTTCGGCCGGAGACGATCCATGGGGCGCGCGTGTTCGTGCTTCCCAACCCGAGCGGCCGCAACGCCAACTTCAGCTACGCGGAGATGCTGGGCGCGTTCAAGGGACTGCGGCGAGAGGTGCTAAAAGCAGAGCGGGAGGGTAGGTGAGTGTCGCTGTTGAAATGGTTCGGGCTTGCGGACGAAGAAGTTGACGCGCCGGTCGATAGCCTTGGTGAGATCGAACGGGCGCTGACCGAGCTCGACGCTCGCGAGGCACGGTATCTGGCGTGCTTCGCCTACATCCTGCATCGAATCGCGCGTGCCGATCATGAGATCACCGACGACGAGTCGGCGCTGATCGAGCGGCTCGTGGCGACGCGCGGTGGTCTGTCGGACGATCGCGCGGCGCTGGTCGTGCGGATCGCGCGCAGTCAGAATCTTCGTCATGGCGGCACCGAGGATTTCATCGTGACGCGCGAGTTCGACAGAACATGCGACGCGCGAGCAGAAGCTGGCGCTCCTCGACTGCCTGTTCGCGGTCTCGGCAATCGATCGGTCCATCCGGACGGTCGAGGACAACGAGATTCGGCGCGTCGCGGCAGAGGTCAAGCTCGACCACGCCGACTATATCGCCGTCCGCGCCGCACATGTTGCGCATCTGGCGTCGCGCAAGTGAAGTTGGCGGCAAAAGCAGAGCTAGAAGGGCGGAAGGCGATTCCCGTGCGTCGTTCGACGACAGCGTCAGGTGGAAGTAGGCGCTGCCCGGCGACACTCGACCTGGAAATCCACGGGGACAGGCCACGGTTAGGTCCCCGGGCCAGCGACGGCAAATAGCCGCAAATACGCTCGCCGAGCGGCTCGCAGAAGGCCGCGCGACCGTCGCCGTCGTTCCAGAGGATCTTGGGATGCTGCCAGGCATAGGCGCTGACGGCCACCTGCAGTGCCACGACGATAACCGCCACCGCCCTGGGTGCCGTCCGCAGTCCCGCGAACACACACAAGCCGACGAGCGGGGTGATTGGCGTCAGGAACCGCGCGGCGGGGTTCCAGCCACCGGTCCAGCCGTGCGCGTTGGTCAACGGGCAAATCAAGAGCGCCACATAAACGCCAACCACCAGGAAGATCGAGAAGGCGAGGTCGCGCCTGGCCCGGACGAGCGATATCGCGCCCCAGATCGCCAGAACGTACACCGGCGCGTAGATCAGGATCCCGAATTCCTGGTCGACGAGCATGCCGGTCAGCCGCGTCGTCATCTCACCGAACAGGCTCGCCCAGCCCGGCCACTCCCCGAGGCGGGCGTGCGGGCCCGACAGGAGCCCACCCCAGAAAACGTAGTTCACGGCGACCCTGACCGCGACGAGCAGCGCCGCGCCCGCGACGAACGCGACGGCTTCGCGACGCCGCAGAGGATCGCGAAGCCGATGAAGAGCCAGCGCGGTCAGAGGAATGATCAACCCGACGTTCTTGGCGTGCAGCAGAAACAAAAATCCAGTCGCGCAGCCGATCCACCACCAGCGCGCGGCCCCGCGACTGTCTCGGAAGCAGATGCTGTAAAAGATCGCGAAGCAGACGAGGGCCGAGAGCAGCTCGGTGAAGAAGAGCACCGAAAAGATCAGAAGCGGAGGAGAAAGCATCAGCAGCGCGGCGGTGCCGAGCGCCGCGCCGGCGCTCGCGCCAAGCGCCACCAGCGCGTCGAAGAGCAGGCCCGCAAGGACGGCGGCAAGCGCAATCATCGCCAGGCTGAGGAGATGCCGGTACAACACCGACGGATTCAACCGCGCGCGCCGCATCGTGCTCTCCGGGACGATGCGCGTCAGCGCGTGCGTCAACGGCACGGCCAGCCGAACGAACGGCGCGAACACGACCGGCATCCCGATATCGTGAACCGGCCGTGCGACGCCATCTATGCCCGGGCGGACGTGGGCCTCGGGCTGCAGCACGCCGCCGCCGACGAGCGGCTCGTTGGCCCCGTAGTTGTTCGCGACATCCAGGTCGCCGTCGAACGCAATCGAGTGGGCGATCGCCAGGTAATGTGGCTCGTCACCGGTCCCCGCATGGGTGCCGTGGGTGATGAGTCCCCAGAGCACGATGATGACGATGGCTTGAAGGGAGCGGCGCGCGCTGCACATCACCTCCGCCGCTTTGACGTGCCTCAGCCGGCATGGCCGGCGGCCGAAAGCCGCCGATCCAGATCGTAGGCGGCACTGATCAGCGCGAGGTGCGTGAACGCCTGCGGGAAGTTGCCGAGGTGCTGCGCCCGCGGGCCCAATTCCTCGCCGTACAGTCCCACGTGATTCGCATAGCCGAGCATCTTTTCGAAGAAGAAGCGCGCCTTCTGGAGATCGCCCATGCGCGAGAGACACTCGACGTACCAGAAGGAGCACATCGAAAACGTGCCCTCTTGACCGGTGAGGCCGTCGGAGAAACTCTCCCCGAGACGATAGCGATAGACCAATGAGTCGCTCACCAGCTCCTGCTCGATGTTGCGCAGCGTCGCGATCCAGCGGGGGTCGGTCGGCGACACGAAGCGCACCAGAGGCATGAGCAGCGCCGCTGCATCGAATGTGGCCGCGCCCGGGTGCTGGACGAAGCCGCGGCGCGTCGAGTCCCAGAAGCGCTCGTGGATGTCGCGATAGATGGTGTCCCGTGCCTCGTACCAGCGGGAGAAAGGAGCCGGGAACGATCGTCTATTCGCGAGGCGGATTCCGCGGTCGAGCGCCACCCAGCACATCACCCGCGAGTAGAGGAACTCACGGCGCCCGCCTCGCACTTCCCAGATGCTCTCGTCCTTTTCCCGCCAGTGGGCGCACACCCAGTCGATGAGTCGGACGACGTTCATCCACGTGTCGTGCCCGATGGGAGACCCATACTTGTCATACAGGTACACCGAGTCCATCAGCTCGCCGTAGATGTCGAGCTGAAGATGGCCGCGGGCCGCGTTGCCAATCCGGACTGGACGCGAGCCCATGTAACCCTCGAAGTGGTCCAGCGTCTCCTCGGGCATCACCCGACCGCCGTCGATCGCGTACATGATCTGGAGCGATCCGTCTGGCTCCAGTTCCTCGCAGCGCGCCATCATCCAGCGCATGAACGCCGTGGCCTCGTCCGTGTAGCCCAGCCGCATGAGTCCGTAGAGGGTGAACGACGAGTCGCGAATCCAGGAATAGCGGTAGTCCCAGTTGCGCTACGCCGCCGATCGTCTCGGGCAACCCGAACGTGGGAGCGGCCACGATCGACCCGTGCTCTCTCGACGTCAGCAGCTTCAGCACGAGCGCGGAACGGTTCACCGTCTCGCGCCAGCGGTTCTTGTAGTTGCTGCGGCCGATCCAGCTGCGCCAGAAATTCACCGTTTCCTTGAACGCGTCAGCTACGTAGTCGGGCCGCCCGCAGGGCGACGGCTTGTCGCCCATCACCACCTCGATGACGAACCACGCCGATTGGTCGGCGCCGAGCGTGAACTGGGCGAGGGCGGCTCCCTCCGCAAGCTGCATCGGAACGGACGAACGCAGCCGCAGCGCCAGCTCGCCGCGTGCCGCCGCGGCCAACGAACAGGATTTCTGTGTCGCTGCGCCTCTCGGCAGTGTGCGTGGCGCGCCCATAGTCGAATCGCGGCTCGCACCGCATCTCGAAACACACCTCGCCACGGACCGTCTTCGCGCGACGCACGACGTTGTGGGCGCTGCCGGCGTCCTCTACCGGCATGAAGTCGGACACCTCAGCCACGCCGTTGTCGGACAGGAACCTGGTGAGCAACACATTCGTGTCGGGCAGATACAGCTGCTTGTGGACGGCGTCGTCGAGCTGCGGCGCGATCTGAAAGCGGCCGCCGCGATCGGCGTCGAGGAGAGCTGCAAAGACCGAGGGGGAGTCAAACGACGGGAGGCAGAGGAAATCGATCGAGCCGTTCTTGCCCACCAGCGCGACTGTGTGAAGGTCGCCGATGATGCCGTGGTCTTCGATGGGCGTGTAACGGTTCGGAAGCATGGGACGACTCACTAAGCGAGGATGACGATGACCTGGAGACCCCGCCGCGCCATTGGGGGAGTGTATCGGATGCCGGGGTTCCACCCAGGCTTTTGCGCGGCTGAGGGCTTGCATTTTGTTATTGTGTAAGCGCGATCAGGGCGAGCTAACCACTCGCCCCCAACCACTCGCAAAGGTGCAGCCACATGCGGTCGGGCGTCCAACTGGGTCCCTACGCGATCATTTCGCGGCTCGGCGCCGGCGGCATGGGAGAGGTCTATCGCGCGACCGACACCCGCCTCGACCGGACGGTGGCGGTCAAGATCCTGAAACCAGAAAAGTCGCAGGATGCCAAGGGCATCCAGCGTTTCCAGCGCGAGGCCCTGGCCATCTCCAAGGTCAGCCATCCTCACATCTGCGCGCTCTACGACGTCGGCGAGCAGGGCGGCGTTCAGTTCATCGTGATGGAGCATCTCGAGGGAGAAACCCTCGCGCAGCGCCTGGGCCGAGGTGCGCTGCCGCTCGATCAGGTCTTGCGCCTCGCGATCGAGATTGCCGGTGCACTCGCCCACGCCCACCGGCAGGGAGTCGTCCACCGCGATCTGAAGCCGGCCAACATCATGCTGACGAAAGCGGGCGCGAAGCTGCTCGACTTCGGGATTGCCGCCCTGCAGGGCGAGATCCCGGCGTCCCGGGCGGTGGACCACACGCTCACCGAGGAAGGGGCCATCCTGGGCACGTTTCAGTACATGGCTCCCGAGCAACTCGAGGCGAAGCCCATCGATGCTCGCGCGGACATCTTCGCGCTTGGCGCCATCGTCTACGAGATGGCCACAGGAGAGCCAGCCTTCAAGGGGACGAGCCAGGCCGGCATAGTCGCAGCTGTTTTGGAACGCAAGCCCGAGTTGCTGTTGACGAGCCCGCTGCTGGGCGAGCCCGCCATGGGCGGATATTCCGGCCGACGACAGCCAATGCCCTGGCTGCTCAATCAGATTGTCTCGCGATGTCTGGCCAAGAATCCCGACGAGCGCTTCCAGACGGCGTCGGATCTGGAACAGGCCTTGAAATGGGTAGCCGAGCGCGGACCCTCCGAGGGGCCGGCCGTGTCCGAGGCTCGGTTGGCGACGCCTGCGCACGTGGCGCGCGGCGTGGATCAGCGTCGGCGCCGTCGCGCTCATCGTGGCGGCGATCGCTGGAGTGAATCTCGCACGCAACAGGTCTGGCACCGCGTCCGTCGACGCAGGGCAGTATCGGTTTACCGTCGCTCCGCCCCCGAACATCGCCTTTAGTCCGTCGTCGGCGTCTCTCGCATTGTCGCCCGACGGCCGGACGTTGGCGTTCACCGCGACGGGCAATGGCGGTCTGGGGCTGTGGATTCAGCCGCTCGATTCGCTCGAGCCCAGAAAACTGGAAGCCGGCGCGGACGCCGGTCAAATATTCTGGTCGAGCGACAGTCGTTCCCTCGCATTCGCGGAGACGACGAAGGGGTACCGGCTCAAGACGATCGACCTCAACGGCGAGGCGAAACTTGTTGGCGATGTACGAATCAATCAAGTTGGTACCTGGCACTCCAAGTCAGGGATCCTCGCCATGATTGGCGACACGATCAACGCGATTCCTCTCGATGGCGGACGACCGACGCCAGTCACCACGCTGGATGCCGCTCGTGGCGAGACCGCCCACTTGTTTCCGTCGTTCCTTCCGGACGGCCGGCATTTCGTGTATCTGGCGAGGAGCCGTCGCCCCGAATACGACGGGACCGCGTACGTGATGGAGATTGGCGGCCATACGCCAATCGCCTTGTTCACGAGCGATTCGCAGGTCGTGTACGCAGCACCTGGCTACCTGCTCTATATGATCGGCAACACACTGCTCGCGAGGGGCTTCGATGCGGCGAGTCTTCGAGTGACCGGCGAGGCCATTCCGATTGCCGAGCAGGTGGAGCGCAACACCGGCGCTCGGCGCGGCGCATTTACGGTTTCTCAGACTGGCGTGCTGGCTTACCGTCGCCCCAGCGAATCGCAATTGGTCTGGTTCCATCGCGATGGCCGGAGGCTGAACACCGTTGGCGCTCCGGGTCACCTTCGCAATCCCGCGCTCTCGCCCGACGGCACCCGGGTCGCGGTGTCACAGCTCGATCTGAAAACCGGTACCTGGGACATCTGGCTGATGGAAGTCGCGACGGGTCGCATGTCGCGTTTCACGGTCGATGGGGGCGTTGACGACGCGCCGGTGTGGTCACCAGATGGAAGTCGAATCGCGTTCAAGTCGGATCGTGAGGGCGACGTCCGCTTCTATTGGAAGTCGACAGACAGTACGGGCCCCGATGCGCTGCTGTACAAGCCGCCGGCGATGGACCGTATCAACTACTCCCGCACACTGTACGGCTGGCTGGAGGACGGCACCCTGTTGTATGGCGCCACAACAAATACGACCTCCCTCGACCTCTGGCGGACATCCACCGGGACCAACGCCTCCGCTTCTCCGGTCGTGGCGACGCCTTTCGTCGAAGGGTTCGGCGCACTCTCCCGAGATAGCCGCTGGCTGGCTTACGCATCGAACGAATCGGGTAGATTCGAGGTCTACGCGACGCCCTACCCATCCGCTCAGGCGAAGAGGCCGATCTCCGTGGGTGGCGGAACACAGCCCGCGTGGCGAGGGGACGGCAAGGAATTATTTTATCTGACGCCCCAAGGGCACCTGATGGCGGTCCCTGTCAGGAACGGTCCCTCACTTGAAGTGGACGAGCCTCAGCGCCTTTTCGAGACCGGAGTTTCCCCACTCGGGAATCCAAACTATAATCGCAACCATTACGCGGTCACATCCGACGGCCAGCGTTTTCTGATTGATCAACCCGCGGGAACCTCATCAGCTGCCACCGTCACCGTCATCGTTGGCTGGACCGCCTCAATCAAGGGGCGTCCGGGCTCCTGACACCTCGCGCCGCTTTCCTTCACGAGCCGAGGTCGCCAATGGTTAGAACATCGGCACTCGTGCTCCTCTTCCTCTCGAGCATGGCCGGAACCGTCCATGGCCAGTTGCCGACCGGAACGCTCGCCGGCGCCGTGAGCGATCAGACAGGCGCGGTCCTGGCGGACGCGCGCATAGAGGTCGTCAATCGCCAGACCGGATCCACGCGCACGGTCACCACAGCTGCGGACGGCCGCTACACAGCGACCATGCTGCCGCCTGGCGTCTACCGGTTGACGGTGCAGGCCACGGCGTTCAAGAGGTTGGAGCGCGAGGTGAGCGTCGAGGCCGGAACAACGACGACGGCGGACGCGGTGCTCGAGCTTGGCGAGATGGACGAGGGCGTCACGGTGGCGGCGGCGCCACCGCTGATTCGGCGCAGCGAGCATCAAGTCGGCGGTGTGGTGACCCGCGATCAGATCGAGAGCGTGCCGCTCAACGGGCGAAACTTCCTCGAGCTGGCCAAGTTGGAGCCGGGCGTGACCAACACGACCAGGCTGGCGGACGGACGCGCGTTTGTCTCGTCACTGGGGGGCGGTCTCCAGACGATTCCACGCATCGGCGCGACGCGAGTGACGATTGATGGCGCGAACGTCACGACTCCGGGAACGGTCGGCGTGTTGCTGCAGGTTTCCCAGGATGTCGTCCAGGAATTTCACCTGGCGACAGTCAATTTCGATCCGGCCAGCAGCCTCACGAGCAACGGCGCCATCAACATCGTGACGCGATCGGGAGGCAACATCTTCCAGGGCAGCGGTTTCTATTTCTATCGTGATCATCGACTCGCCGCCTATCCCGGATTGGCGCGAGATCCGAGGAACCCGAATCCGCCGTTCGAGCGGAACCAGTTCGGTGCGTACGTCGGCGGCCCGCTCCGAAAAGATCGCGCCTTCTTCTTTGCCAGCGTCGAACGCACCGACCAGGTGGGGGTCGTGTCGATCCAACCGGTCGACGAGTTTGCCGCGCTCGGCGGCATTTTCTCAACCCCGTACGACGGCGACCAGATCAGTGCTCGTGTGGATGTGCGACTGCACGCCAATCACAGTGCCTTCGCGCGCTACACCTACGATCGCAACAGCACATTCGCGAATATCGGCCCCTCGGGCCTGCCATCGAGCTGGTCGCGGCGGACCAACCAGGCTGAACAGGGCCTGGCGGCCCTGACGAGCGTCCTGTCGCCGCAGCTGGTGAACGATCTGCGATTCTCCTACTTTCCGACGACGATCGCTCTGAGCTCGGCGACCGCCGAGGATTGCGCGGACTGTTTTGGCCTTGGAGCGGTTCGCACGACTGTCGACGGGACCGGCGTCATATTTGGAAGCAGCGCGGCCTCGGCGTTCTCGACCGGGGACCGCTATCAGTTGACCGACAGCCTGGCGTGGCAGAAGGGCAGCCACTCCCTCCGTTTCGGCTTCGACTGGGAACACAGCGTTGCCTTTGGCGCGCAGGCGCGTCCACCGCTTGGAGAAATCACGCTCTTTTCTCCCAGCAGCGTTCGACAGGACGCGCCGGACATTCCACTGCCGGACTCGTTCACCACCTACCAGGAGATCTGGCAGCTTCCATTCAAAAGCCTCTCCATGACCGTCGGTTCGCCGACCGTGTTGTGGGCCGGCTTCCGTACCGAACGCGTGATGGATCTGTTTCGTCTGTACGTCACCGACACCTGGCGAGCGAGCTCGCGCCTGACGCTGAACTACGGCCTGGGGTGGTCGTACGAGCCGAATGCGCTCACCCACGACTTGACGAAACCAGCGCTCCTGACGCCCATTCTCGGTGCCGACGGATTGAGACCTCCGGCGGCGCAGAAGGGAAACCTCTCTCCGACCCTTGGCTTCGCCTGGACCGCGACCAGCGATGGGAGGACCGTCGTCCGCGGCGGCGTGGGACGATACTTCGATCCAGCCGGCAGTACGAACGCGCAGAATCTGATCAACGAGCGGCATCTGCTCTCGCCGATTGGCACCGGCAGTCTGACGCGGACCGGCGCGAACATTCTCCATGACGGCCGTCCACTGGAATTCCTGCGGCCGACGCCCCTGACCGGCGCGGACGTGGTTGCCATCCTTCCCTCAATCCGCGCCGACCTGCTGCAAACGCTCAATCCCGGCAATCGGGACTTGACGATTCGCAACCTCGATAGCACCAAGGAAGGTCAGAATCTCTACGACCCGGACTACGCGACGCCGTATGCTGTCCACGCGAGTCTCGGGTTCCAGCGCGAGCTCGCGCCACGCCTCGTGCTCGGCGCGGACGTGGTCTGGAAAGACTTTCACCAAACGTTCATCAATGGGATTGATTACAACCGTTGGAACGGCCCGCGCGGTCCGGTCATTCGCAGATGCTCGACGATCGCAGAACGCAACGATCCGCAGGCGATGTGTTCGAACGGGCCGATCTACTTCGACACCACCAGCGGCCGCGCCCGCTACGTCGGTCTGCTGGTGCGCCTGGAAAAGCGGCTGTCGCGCGGCACGCAATTCCTCGCTTCCTACGCCCTCGGCAGCTTCGTCGGCACCAACGGGACCGGCACCGGCACGACGGAGGCCCCCGCCGGCCGTTGGTTTGGGTTCAACAACGACAACTGGCTCGAGAACTATGGGCCGCTGCCGACCGATCAACGCCACATCCTGAATCTTTCGGGTTTTGTCGAGCTGCCGTGGCAACTGCAGCTGGCCGTCGGCATCTTCGCCTCCAGCGCGCCGCCGGTGGCGCCCTATGTGCTCGGGATGGACTTCAACGGCGACGGCACGGTCAATGACCTGCTCCCAGGCACCTCGATCAACCAGTTCGGCGGGGATCTCGGCAAGGACGACCTCGCGCGGCTGGTCCAGGCGTACAACCAGCAATATGCCGACAAGCAGACGGCCGGCGGCCAGCGAGCGCCACGTCTGGCCCTACCCGTCGACTATTCGTTCAACGATGATTTCTTCACGCAGGACCTGCGCCTGTCCCGTACCTTCAGCCTGGGCCTCAATCGACTGCGATCGGTGGTGTTCGTAGAAGTCTTCAATCTTCTGAATACGCCTAACCTGGTTGGATTCGGCATGAACCTCAGACAGGCCGGTTCCTTCGGCCAGCCGACCGCACGGTTCAGCCAGGTGTTCGGATCGGGAGGGCCGCGCGCATTCCAGCTGGGCGCGCGGGTGACTTTCTAGCTCGCCCGGCCCTTCGACCGCGGCTCAATACTCTCGCCGTCCGTCAGACTCCTGGACGATGACGCGCAGCAGGAAACGCAGCTCGTCGTCGACGTCTTCGTTGCGCAAGACGGTCTCGGCGATGGTGTCTCGGAGCGTCGCCCGGAATTCCTTTCTCAGCCGGTGAACGGCCACCCGCAGGGCGCCGGCGGTCTGACCGGTTGCGGCGGCCAGCTCCTCATAGGGCGAGGGCTCGTCGCCGGTGAGATGCGGCATCAGCCTGACGAACAGGTCCTGACGTCCGGCCGCCGCGTACTTTGCGGAGAGCCGCTGCATCGACCGAGCGAGCAGTTCGAGCGTCCAGCGCCGCTCGAAAATCAATTCCGGCGTGAGCGGATCTGGTGGCTCGCGCTGGTAACGGTCTTCGGCGACGCCAAAGTCGAGTGGCACATGGGTAAAGTCGCCGCCGCGCTTGCGCGCCTTCATCCAGTCACGTTCGTTGAGGATGAAGTGTCGCAGCGACGCGAGGACGAACGACCGGAATCTGCCGCGCTCAGGTTTGGCGTCCTTCAGAAAGTGCTTCTCCAGGACCCTCGTGAAAAACGCCTGCGTGAGATCCGACGCATCGTCGGTCGAATAGCCCGATCGCCGCACGTAGGCGTAGGCGGGATACCAATACGACTCGCAGAGCTCAGCGAGGGCGGTGCTCGACGCAGGTGTTGCACCGGCCGCGGCAATGACGAGGCTCCAGCGCGTGGTGGCGAAGCGATGACGGCTGCGTTCGGCTGACATCATGTGTCCCGTCCTTTTCCATGCTCCGCTAACAGGAAGAGAAGCAACCATTGCCAAGTGTTACAGGGGGGCATTCAGCCAGCTCGCCGGGCCAATATTTCGGCGAGCTGGCTGGCCGACTCCGTGCCATCAACGAGGCCACTCAGATCGCTCAGGACCTCGGCCAGCAGCGCGTGCAGCTGTCGCTCGTCCCGCGCCTGGGTGGCGATCTTCGCTCCGTCGACATCACCTTCGATGGCCGCAACGATCCCCGTATCGAGGACGAATGGGAACGGGCCCTCGTCCGATTCCGAGACAATGATGTTGGTCGGCTTGAGCGAGCCGTGGACGATGCCGTGGCGGTGGAGATCGGCGACGAGCGAGGAGAGTTGCGCGGCAACGTGCACACGGTCCGAGACCTCGCCGCGGCGCCGGATCAGATAGTCGCGAAACGCGGATCCGGCCACGTACGACGCGACCACGAATGGCTGACCGCTACCGGTCACGCCGATTTGCACGAGCTCGGGAATGCCCGGGTGTCTCAGGGAGTCCAGCGCGATCCCGGTCTGTCGCATGCGCTCGCAGAATCGCTGCGGGTCGGTCGCGACTTCGATCACTTTGACCGTGACCAGCTGCGGGTCATCGTCGGGTCGGACAGCCAGGTGCACGATTCCGTGCGGCCCGCGTCCGACCGGGCCCACGAGCCGCGCGGCTGGCTCGTGGTCTATCGTCGCGCTCAGACCCGGCGCAAGCGCAAGGCGCAGGAGGCAGGCGGGGCACAAGACGAGACCCGCGTGCTCGACGGGAATCGCAGATCCGCAGGCACAGGCCACCAGCTCAGGCCCTTCTGTACGCGTACCCGGTGGACGGCGGCTCGACACGCAGGCCAGCGGCGATCTCGCGCACCAGCGTGTCCGCGTCCGGCGGCCGCTCGGTGGGATCGATCGACAGCGCGCGATTGAAGACGCTGACGCATGCGGGCAGCGTGTCTTTCAGCGCGTTGCCTGGGCGCCACGGGCCGACGTCAGGCATCATCGTCGACATCGGTGGCCTGCCACTCAGCATCTCGAGCGCGACGACCGCCAGGCTCCAGATGTCCCACGCCTTCGACGGCGGCTCGCCGCGCCGCTGCTCGGGCGACATGTACTCGAGGGTCCCGAGCAGAATCCTGTCGCCGGTCTCTCGTCGTCCATTGACAGTCGTGGCCACGGAAAGCGGCTTGGCGATCCCGAAGTCCAGAACCTTTGCGACCATGCCGCGGCCGCTGTCGACGAGGAAGATGTTCTCGGGCTTGAGATCGCGATGCAGGAGGCGGAGCCGGTGCGCGGCGGTCATCGCCGATGCGACGTCCTCGAGCATTTCGAGAGCATCTCGCGGTTGGATGCGCCCGTCGGTTTCGAGCAGCTGACGGAGTGTGCGGCCAACGAGCAGCTCCATGATCAGATACGCCTGCTGGTTGCCGATTCTGCCGAAGTCGTAGACCGTCACGACATTCGGGTGATCGCGCAGGCTGGCCAGGATCTTGGCCTCGCCGAAGAACCGCTCGAGCGCGCCGTCCTGCGCGATTACGGCGTCGCCGATGACCTTCGCGGCCACGTCGTGATCGAGCGCGAGATCGAACGCCTTGTAGACGGTCCCCATGCCGCCCGCGGCGAGACGCCGGTCCAACCGATAGCGGCTCAACAGGGTTCGCGGGAGGGCGGTCGCAACGAGAGGACGGCTGTGCGTGCTGCAGGTACGCGGTGCCGGCGTCGAAGCAGGCGCCACACTCTGGACATTCCTCGAGGGTGGGCGTCTGATCGCGAGGCGGCAACCGATCGCGCCGCCAGCAGTGACAGGTTCTCGGCGATCGTGACCAGCACGCCGAAGTCTTCGTCGGCATACGGTTCTTCGGATCGCTTCGGTCCGAGCACCAGCAGCGCATGGAGATCCTCGTCAGGGGTGACGATCCTGATGACCGCGTCGATTCCCGCGTTTGTGATGTACTCGCGGTCGCTACTGGACAGCTTGCGCAAGAATGGTTCGCCCGAGTCCTTCGACGTGTCGAGTGGCTCCTCGACGATTCGCGCATGGGCTACGAGCTTGCTGTCCTCGCGAAGGTCCGGAGGTCCGGCAGCAGAAGGCGCGGCCGCAATCGTCCGATAGGCGCGAGCCTCCGGATCACGCACCATCAACGCGGCGAACTCCGGATACATGGCCGACTGGATCTTGGCGACCACCACCGGGGCAACGCGATCGAGGCTGCCGGCACGGCGGACCTGCTCCGCCACGTCCTGCAGCACGGCGAACGCATAGTTGCGTTCGCGGAAGAACCGCCGATCGATCGCTTTCAACCAGCGCCGGCGGTTGGCAAACACGACGAAGGCCGCAAGGATCACTGCCAGATATTGGGGCCAGCGTCGTCTGAGCACCTCGTTCACGGTCTGGTCGCCTTGAAGCAGCAGATCGAGAATCAGGAGAATCGAGAGAAGCGGCACCACGGAGAGCACCGCCCTGCGCGCCAGTGCGTATTGAAGCCCTTTCCGGATGATGAAGCTGATCTCGAACAACCGGTGTCGAAGGACTGCGTAGGCAATGGACAACGGCGCCGCAAGCAATCCCAGTGCGGCGAAGCCCATCTCCGGCGATGCAAAAATCGACTGTGCTTGATTGGTGTGCCCCAGCAACCAGAAGTACACGACCGCCAAAAAACCAGGCAAGGCGCTGAAAGCGATGCCGAGAACGACTGCGCCGAGACGGCGGCGGTCGTTCAGGTCAGTAGTTCGTCGGTAGTGCCAGACGAACAGCGCCACGGCCATCAGGAGAGAGGCGGTCATGACGCCAAGTAAAAGCAGATTTCTTGGGCCGACCTGGCGCAGTTCGGTTCCCCGGTAGATCAACTGCGTGGCGTGATAGAGCGGCGAGGCCACGGCGGCGCCCGCCACTGCCCACGTGCCTGCCTGGACGTAGCCAGCGTAGGGCAGGCGAGTGGGGAAGACCGTGACGAATGTGAGCAGGATCGGGCCAATCGTGAGGCCGCTGAAATACGGAATCCAGAACAGCTCGCGGAGCAGAATCGGCATGCCTCGCCAGACGGTGGCGAACCTGTAGGGCAGCGCGATGGTGAACGCGGCGCACGTGGCCAGAAACCAGGCCGCGGCCAGGGCCCGTGGATCGCGCGGCCGTCGCCACACGATGAACAGACTCGCCATGAGCGGCATCAACTGCGCCAGCCGAAAGAAGATCAGCGTGGCTCCCGTCCGCGTCAGCCAGTAGTCGGCCGATTCAGGCGGCAGAAGGATGCTCAGGTTGACGCGCACCCCGTTGCGCTCGACGATGACGGGCATCGCCACACCGATCCGGTAGTTCGAGCCCAGCGCGCCCCAGCCGTCGCTGTCGATAATCGTGAGGCCGTTGATGGCGATCAGATGGTCGCCGACCGAGATCCCCGCCTCAAACGCGGGCGTTCCGGCTTCGACCCTGGTAACGACGACCGCGCCTGTGTGGGTCGGATCCGCCTCGAATCCGGGGTTCTTGGGACGAAAGACGTCGCAGTAGACGAGAAGCGCAAAGTAGCCGAAGAACGACGCCGCGACGACGAGCGTCCAGAGCGGCGGTAACCCCGCCCAGGTGGGGAATTTTGCTGGCCCGACTCGTCTCAGTTCCGCCACGTGTACCTCAAAGGCGTGGGGCCTGTGAACAGACGGTGTTGCCGCGAATTCTGTTGCTTGATGGCGTGCACGAAGAGCCGACGTGCCCGGAGCAGGGGAGCGCCGAGAGTATAGCCCACTTCGTTGCACGAGACGCCTGGCCATCCTGTGTGATCCAACGTAAAGCTGCTTGACGCATTACAGGGTAACAACGCGAACTGTGCTCCAGTACAACCTGACGGCCCTATCGTGGATCGAGTCACTCCTGGCGGCCATCGCGTCGTCATAGTGCACGGCAGCTCGAGAGGCTTGGGCGAAACGATGCGGGGCGCTCGGGCGGATCTACCCGCTTGACAGAGCCGCCCTGAGGCGAATATAGTTGTCAGTAACAACCATGGCTCGAAAAGCAGCGGTGGCGACGGAGTCGAAAAAGTCGGCGCTCGACCACGACGCGGTCGCTCTGCACGCCGCCGTCGCGGACCTCGTCCGTGTCTATCAATTTCGGGATCGCGATCGCATCTGTTGCCACGACGTCTCGGTGACGCAATGCTATGCGCTCGAGACGCTCGTCGAGCACGGTCCCATCCGCCTCAGCGCGTTGGCCGAGCGGCTGTTCCTCGACAAGAGCACCACCAGCCGCGTGGTCGGCAGCCTCGTTCGTAAGGGGTATGTCGAACAGCGCGCGGACGCCAGGGATGGTCGCGCCGTCACCTTGAGCGCGACGCGCCAGGGGCATCGGCTCTGCGCCCGCATCACCGACGATCTCGTCGACCAGCAGAAACAGCTGTTGCAGGATCTGGATCCGGACGTCCGTGCGGGCGTCGTACAGGTGATTCGCCGCCTGGCGCGCGCGGCTGATGCGAGGTTCCGAGCGGGCGTTGCGAGCGACGCTGGCGCGGCGTGCTGCTCGACGGGCGATTCGACCTCCGAATGCAAGTGACGCTTTTTTAGGATGATTAGTTGTTACTGACAATCAGTAAGAAGGAGCTTCAGATGTCGACAACACACGTTCAGGATGCGGTTCGTGAAAAGTACGGGGAGATCGCTCGGTCCGTCGGCAAGTCAGGGTGTTGCGGCCCAACGTCGTGCGGCTGCGGCGACCCGATTACGTCCAATCTGTACTCGGACGACGAAACCGCCGGCGTTCCCGCCGACGCCGTCGCAGTCTCCCTTGGCTGCGGGAATCCGACCGCCCTCATCGATCTTCAGCCCGGTCAGACGGTCCTGGACCTTGGCTCGGGCGGAGGGATCGATGTGCTGCTCTCGGCGAAGCGAGTCGGGCCGACCGGCAAAGTCTACGGGCTGGACATGACCGACGACATGCTGTCGCTGGCGCGCGAGAATCAGCGCAAAGCGGGGGCGACCAACGTCGAGTTCCTCAAGGGAACGATCGAAGCGATTCCGCTACCCGACCAATCGGTCGACGTGATTATCTCGAACTGCGTGATTAACCTGTCCGCAGACAAGGATGCCGTCCTGCGCGAAGCGTTCCGGGTACTGAAACCAGGTGGCCGCTTCGCGGTCTCGGACGTCGTCATTCGTGGGGAGGTGCCAGCGGAGATTCGCCGCAGCATGGAGCTGTGGGTCGGATGCGTGGCCGGCGCGCTTCGAGATGACGAGTACACGGCAAAGTTGCAGGCCGCAGGGTTCCTTGACGTCGAGCTCGAACCGTGGCGTGTCTATCAGGTCGACGATGCGCGCGCGTTCCTCGCCGACGCCGGCGTCGATGTCGACCGGATCGCGCCCCAGGTTGACGGCAAAGTGGCGAGCGCGTTCATCCGCGCACGAAAGCCGGAGGCGAAAGCCTGCTGCGGCCCGACCTGTTGCTCCTAGAGCAATTGTCACTACCTTGTAGCACGTAGTGTCCGGCTTTAGCCGGACTTGGCGGGTCCGCCTGAAGGCGGACACTACGGACAAATGAAAAGCAGGATAGTCTCTCGCTTCACGCGCACGAGTGGGGAGCGGACCATGGAACCGACAAGGCTCGACGTCAGCATCGAACCGGCGAGAGGCGAGGACGGGCCCGCGATTCTCCGGCTGCTCTCTGTAGCTGGTCTGCCGATCGACGGGCTGCTCGATCATCTCGACACCGCGGTCGTGGCCCGTGCCGGAGGGCGTGTCGTTGGGTGCGCGGCCCTGGAGGTCTACGCGGACGGCGCGCTGCTGCGGTCGGTCGTCGTGGATGCCGACGCGAAGGGACATGGGATCGGAACGCAGGTCACGACGGCTGCCCTGAACCTGGCGAGCGCCCTTGGCACGCCGGCGGTGTATTTACTTACGACCACCGCCGAGGAATTCTTCCCGAGGTTCGCGTTCGAACGAATCGGGCGAGACCAGGTGCCGGCGAGCGTGCAGACGTCGGTGGAGTTCCGCTCGGCATGCCCGTCGACAGCAATCGTGATGAGAAGAGCCATCAGCGGGAAGTGAGGGAAGGTGTTGATGCCGGACTTGCCTGTCGTATGCACGTTGGGCCCTCGAGGCCCTCGCGACGCGGCGCGAAGGCCTCTTAGCGGACCTGGTGCGTAGTGCGGAAACTCACGATGAACTCGACAGCGGACATCGCTTGACGTTCGCCGCGACGGACGAGGCCCTCGCGCTCATCCTGAAGACCGTGACCTCCGAGCGGCATTGCTGTCAGTTCCTCCGGTTTCAGATCACCGTCGAGCCAGGCGGTGGTCCGATCGCTTTGGAACTGACAGGGCCGCACGGTACCAAGGAGTTCGTAGCGGCGCTATTGCCGTCGTGACACCGGGCGGTTGTCATACGACTGTCCAATCCGAACTCCTGCGTGACGCGTTGCGCGGCCAACGCATACGCGGATCGCGACTTCCCGTCCTGCGATCCGCAGCTCGTGGTCGACGACGTGCTCGCCGCTGACGTCCACGATCACGCGGTAAATCGTGCCGGTGAACCTGAATGGTGGCTCGTACTCGGGTGTCACCGCCGCGCCCGTGTCGGCACCGACCAGCATGGCCCCTCCTTGCGCCAGACGGATCGGCGTCGTCAACGGCAGGTGGCCTTTGCCAACCTCCTTGCCGTCCACGAGCAGCGTCACATCACCCGGCGCGCCCTTCCCGTTCTTCGGATCAGGCTTGCCGGTTGGTGTGAACTCCATACTCAGGAAATGCCTGCCTTTGAGCACGGCCGACGCCGACTTGACGTGGTAGTGCTCCAAAGCGACGTAGTTGTGCACGAAGCACAGCTTTCCCTCCTGAACGTAGAGTGAGATGCCGCCGTCGTTGCCGCCCATGCTCAGGAGCACGCCCTCGGCTCCACCGTTGGGAATCTCGACCTCCGCATTGATCGAGTACGGCCGGTTGAGGATCTTCGGCGCCGCGGCCGCTGGAATGGACTGCGTGCCGGAGTAGAGCACGTAGCGATTACGGTTGACCGCGATCTGCGGGCGCTCCTCGGCGATGCGTTGCGTGCCGCGGCTGTCGATCGGCAGGATGTTGTACTTGCCGGCCTCGTTGTACCAGAGACCGATCATCGCGATGAGCCTCGCCCGCTCCTTGTCTGCGAGGTTCTTCGTCTCCGCCACGTCTTCGGCGACGTGGTACAGCTCCCACCCGCTGGCGTCGAGCTCGTTCAGCATCTCGGCCGTGATCGGATCGCCGAACTTCCGGCCCGATTCCTTGAACGACGGGCCGGGCCATGGGCAGACGGCCCGCCAGCCGTCGTGATAGAGCGACCGGTGGCCCATCATCTCGAAGTACTGGGTCAGGTGCCGGCTCGGTGCTTTCGAGTCGTCGAAGGTGTGGCGAAGCTGACGCCTTCGATCGCCGATTGCGTCATGCCGCGGATCGTCGCCGGCGCCTCGACGCCGAGCGCGTCCAGCACGGTCGGGACCATGTCGATGAGGTGCGTGTATTGCGAGCGGAGCTCGCCGCGCGCCTTGATGCCTTTCGGCCAGCAGACAATGAACGGGTCGGTCGAGCCGCCGCGATAGGTTTCGCGCTTCCAGCGGCGAAACGGCGTGTTGCCGGCGTGGGTCCATCCCCACGGAAAGTGATTGAAGACCTTCGGCCCGCCGATGTCTTCGATGTGTTTCAGCCCGTCCTCGACCGTGTCGGGGACGTTGTTGAAGAAGCGGCACTCGTTGACCGAGCCGGTCGGCCCGCCTTCGGCGCTCGACCCGTTGTCCGAGATCAGCATGATCAAAGTGTTCTCGTACTCGCCGATGACCTTCAGGAACGTGATGAGCTCGCCGAGGTAGTGGTCCGTGTGCTCGAGGAAGCCGGCAAAGACCTCCATCATGCGGGCGAAGAGCCTGCGTTCGTCGGCGGAGAGTGATTTCCAGTCCTGAACGTCCGGATCGTGCCGGGAGAGCTCGGCATTCGGCGGGAATGATGCCGAGCTGCTTCTGCTTCTCGAAGACCTGCTGCCGATAGATGTCCCAGCCGGCGTCGAACTTGCCCTTGTATTTGTCCGCCCACTCCTTTGGCACGTGGTGTGGCGAGTGCATCGCGCCTGGCGCGAAGTACATGAAGAACGGCTTGGTCGGCGCCACCTGCTTGGCGTCGGCGATCATGGCCTTCGCCTGCTCGACAAGATCCGGCGTCAGGTGATAGCCCTGCTCAGGCGTGGTCTCCGGCTCGGTCTGCGAGTTGTCACGCACCAGCTCGGGATAGAACTGATGTGTGTCGCCGCCGAGGAACCCGTAGTAGCGCTCGAAACCGCGGCCGAGCGGCCATCGGTCGTACGGGCCCGGCGGCGGTCATGGTTTCTTCTGGGGCGAGGTGCCATTTTCCGACGCAGTAGGTGTTGTACCCCTGGCCCTTCAGGATCTCGGAGATGAAGCCGTTCTCGAACGGGATGTAGCCATCCGATCCCGGATACCCGGTGGACCCGTTCGTCAGGCAGGCCAGGTGATTGGAGTGATGGTTGCGCCCAGTGATGATGCACGACCGCGACGGAGAGCAGAGCGCCGTCGTGTGCATGTTGGTGTAGAGGAGACCGTTCGTCGCCAGCGCGTCAATATTCGGCGTGGCGATCGGGCTGCCGTAGCAGCCGAGATGGCCATACCCCATGTCGTCGATGACGATGAAGAGCACGTTGGGTGCTCCCTCTCTGGCCCGCGTGGGCTGCGGCCAGGCGGGTGTGGATTGATCGGCCGTGCGGCCGATGATGCCGGGAAAGGTCGAGCCAGTTTTGTATTCTGTGAGCGACATGACGGTCCTGGGAGTGAAGAGGTCTCGAGCCCGCGGCTGAAGTTACAGCCGCTTCAGGGGTGGAGCGGTCCATCGACCGTCCAGGGCCTCGGGCTTTGGCCAGTACAGCCGCAACACCGTAAAAAAGGGCCCCTTCGGTGCGGGAAGCCAATTGGACTCTTTGTCCTTGCCCGGCGATTCGTGCTGCACGCACAGCGTGACGCCGCCATCCGCGTCTTGCTTGAGCGTCGGCAGCATTGGCGAGTTGATCAGATAGCGGTTCAGCGGATTGGCCGACAGCAGGCTTGCCGGAAGCTCATACAACGTCAGCGACCAGAACGCATTGACCGGCGGCAGCTGGTTTGGAGGAAAGCGAAGCGCATAGCGGTTGGCCGCGGCGTTTGTTGGCCGACCGTCTTCGTCCACGAAGTAGACGGGGTACATCGCCTCTTCCTTCGAGTTGCCGTAGATGCCGAGCACCGCTGCCGCCATGCGATCGATGTAGCTGACCGTTCAAGTGCGCGCGGGTGCCGAACCCGTCGCCGCTCGTCCTCTTGCCGGTGTCGAGCTGCGTTTCCTTGTATTCCTTGAACGCCTTCCACGCGTCGGCCATGCCGCCTTCGATCGCCGTCCGCATCTCCGCTGAGAGCGCCTGGCCGGCGAACGTCTGACCGGCGCCGATGCCGATTCTCGCGAAGCGCGTCATCAGTTCCACTTCGGAGGGATGGGTCGGGCAGAATTGCAGGACGAAGTTCAGGAGGTTGAAGAACGCGAGCGACGTCTTCTCCTCTTCGGCGCTGATGGGCTTCCGGAAATTGACCGGCGCAGGGGAAGGGGCCGGCTGTCCCAGAAACGCCGACAGAGTCTGCACCTTGTACCCGGCCTGGATCGCTTTGACCTTGTCGATGTCGGCGGGATCGAACAGCTGCGTGCGGAAGAGCACGAAGACGAAATCCGTTTCCGACTGAATCAGTGACGTGATCCCGTCCGGCTTCGCGCCCTTCCATCGCGGCCCCGCCAGCAGGAACGTGCCGCCCGCGTTTCCGGTGGCGCGACTGCCGACGTACGCGAAGTTGAACGTGTATTGATCGATGAACTGCAGCGAAAAGTACCGGCCCTTCTCAATTGCCGGCACCGTGATCACGATCGGTTCGGCGCGCAGATCCGCGCCGACGTACGAGTACGGCGTGTCAGAGTTCGGCGTCTGGATGGCTTTGTCGTCGGGCGTGTAGACGCGCGCGTTGTTGTAGATCTTGTTCCAGGACGTCTTGAACTCCGGGCTGTTGCGGTCGGCGAAGTACGAGGTACTGGATGCGATAGTTGTCCACCAGCGGGAAGCCATAGATATAGGCATCCTTTGCGATGGTGCGGGCTTCAGTAGGACTGCTGACGGTTGCGGGTGCAGTTGGCATTGCCTGTCTCCTTCGGACCTTGCGCAATTCATGAGTGCTTCTCGTTCGTGCCGGCTCCGCAAACCTCCCGCGATGCCTCCACGGCATCTCGTGGATCGTGGGGAAAAAGATGAGTCGGCGGGCCCGCAAATCCTCAAGGAAACACGGGAGGCAGAACGTCCGCGCACGATCTTCGAGAGCACGACATGTGCCAGCGGATCGACAAGGACGTTGAAGTTCAGGGTGGGTGTGGGCCTCGGCGCTAACTTTTTGCGCACACACGAGTCACGCGATACGCTGGAGCGTGCCGTACCGTGTGGACCTCTGCAATGGCATCGACGATGCGCTCGATCGGCTCGTCGAACTCGGCGCGATTGATGCCGAGGAATCGCAGCAAGGGCGGGATCGCGGCGCTGATGCCCGACAGCGTCGCGCCGGAACACGTCGCGGGCGCGCTCGGCGTCGACGTCGACGATATCTCCGTCTCTCCTGCCACTGGGCGTGACGCAGGATCGGTTTGGGTCCTCAGCCCACGACCCGTTTCCATCGGAGGTCTCCGGATCGTTCCGGCTCACACCGACGCCGAGCCCGGCGCGCTCAGATTGGTCGACGCCGCGGCGTTCGGCACCGGGCTGCACCCGACGACCGCGCTCTGTCTCGAAGTGCTCGAGGAAGAAGTCCGGATCGCCCCTCCGGATTCCGTGCTCGACGTGGGGACAGGGTCGGGCGTACTCGCGCTCGCGGCGCTGATGCTGGGTGTGCCTCGAGCGCTCGGCATCGATATAGACGACGAGGCGTTGCGCGTCGCCTCGGAGAACGCGCGCATCAACGCGCTCGACGAGCGGTTGCAGCTGGCACGCGGCGGTCCGGAAGCGGTGACGGGAACGTGGCCGCTGGTCCTGGCCAACGTGCTGCCTGCCCCGCTCATCGAGATGGCGCCGGCGCTCGTGCGGCGCGTCGGCCATCACGGACAGCTGGTGCTCTCGGGGATTCCTTCGTCGATCGAACGCGACGTTGACCAGGCATACCGCCATCTGGGAATGCGACGGATGCGCGTGACATCGCGTGCGGGCTGGGTCGCGCTCGTGCTGCGGGCAAGCTGGTAGCTGTCAGCTTTCGGTAATCAGCTATCAGCTATCAGCTATCAGCTTCAGTTTGAGAGCTGCCACGCTACCGCGATGCAGGGTGGGTGAGACGTACAGCAGGCATGGCGATCATGCAACTGTGTCGAGCGCACGGATGGCCGCCATCTCCCGAGCGCGGCGGACCAGCCTGCATTGCCTGAAGGGATAGCCGAATCGCAGAAGCGCTCGAGCCCGCGCACCAGAAGAGGATCGTGCTATCGTCCAGCGCATGACGGGATGGCTTGCATCGGCCGCCGCCTTCGGAGTGCTGCTCCAGACGGCAGCGCCCTCCGTGTCGCCGCTCGACGCGATCGACAAAGACATCAGCGCCGGTGTCTATGGAAACGTGGACCGGCTCTACGTCATGCGCAAAGGCGAGGTGATCGCGGACCACAGCTATCCGCGCGACTATCGCGCGATCAGCCGCGGCCGCGTCGGGCCGATCGGGTGCGGCGACGGCTGTGCAGACGCGAACTGGAAGCACGAGTTCAACTACTTCGATCCCGACACGCATCCTTATTACAAGGGCCGCGACATCCACACGCTGCAGTCGGTCACCAAGTCGATCGCCGCCACCGCCATCGGGATCGCGCTCGGACGCGGCGAGATTCGCACGCTCGACCAGCCGTTTCTCGAGCATTTCGCCGACAAGGATCTCTCGCGCATCGATCCGCGGCTTCGCACGGCGACGATCGCCGATGTGCTGACGATGCGGTCGGGCATCGAGTGGCATGAGCAGGACCGGCCGCTTGGCGACACCAACACGACGATTCAGCTCGAACGGAGCCGCGACTGGATCCAGTTCACGCTCGATCAGCCAATGGATGCCG
The DNA here is from genome assembly GCA_963797625.1 of uncultured Acidobacteriota bacterium. Lineage (GTDB taxonomy): Bacteria > Acidobacteriota > Vicinamibacteria > Vicinamibacterales > 2-12-FULL-66-21 > DATBJJ01. The sequence goes on along the minus strand of CAWCQI010000025.1, from coordinate 31,981 downwards.
CGCCCGGTGCCAGGTGGGTGTACAACAGCGGCGGCAGCCAGCTGCTGTCGGGCATCATCCGCCACGCGACCGGGCGCTTCATCGACGACTACGCGCGCGAACACCTGTTCGCGCCGCTTGGCATCACCGATTTCCACTGGAAGAAAACCCCGACCGGCCACCCTGATACCGAAGGCGGGCTGTATCTCTCGGCCGGCCGGGCTCGCCCGCATCGGTGAGCTGTATCGTCGCGACGGTGTCTGGAACGGCCAACGGATCCTGCCGGAGCGCTGGATGCAGCAGGCGACGGCGCGCCAGGTCAGGAACGTCGCGCCAGGGTGGGACTACGGATATCAGTGGTGGATTACGTCGCAGAACGGCGTCGACGTATGGGCCGGGCGCGGGTTCGGCGGGCAGCTGCTGCTGGTGATTCCGGCGCGCGACACCGTGGCAGTGGCGTACGCGTGGAACGTCTTCGGCACGCCCGCGCGAAACCTCGCCACGCCGCTCATCGCGGCGCTCACCGCCGCGCCGTGAGGGCCGCTCACGGAGCGTTCCGTTAGCCGTGTTGTCCGCGTTGACCGTGTGCCACGGATCACACGGACAACACGGCTGGAGTAGCACCGAGATGACTTCAGATTCAGAACGATCGCGCTGGGCATTGTTGTGTTGTTAGCCGGCGTTGCCGCCGGCCCGGCCATGCTTTCGGCTACCGCCGCCGGCCAGCAGGCGACGCCGAAACCAGTCGCGGCGCGGTTGACGGCGTCTCGCGGGAGCGTCTCAAACGCCTGGATGTCGTGCTGCAGGAGCACGTCGATCAGAACCGCATCGCGGGCATCGTTGTCCTGGTGCTCCGGGATGGCAAGCCGATTTACGAACGGGCGCTGGGGTGGAGCGACAAGGAAGCGAATCGCCCGATGAGAGTCGATTCGATCTTCCGCATTGCCTCGCAGACCAAGGCGCTCACGAGCGCGGCCATCCTCGTCCTGATGGAAGAGGGCCGCCTCACGCCGAACATGCCCGTGAGCCGGTTCATTCCCGCGTTCGCGAAAACGACCGTGGCCGTGAAAAGCGACGCCGGCGCGTCAACCGTGCCGGCGCGCCGCGCGATCACGATTGCCGATCTGCTCACGCACACGGCCGGCATCTCGTACGGCACCGACAGCCTCGTCGCGGCCGACTACGAGGCGAAGGGATTGGGGCCGGCGGCCGGGTTCGGATGGTACACGGCGGACAAGGACGAAGAAACCTGCGTCACGATGGAGCGGCTGGCCGCGCTGCCCTTTGTCGCCCAGCCAGGCGAATCCTACGTCTACGGCTACAACACCGACATCCTCGGCTGCGTCGTCGAACGCGCGTCCGGCATGCCGCTGGACCAGTTCTTCGCGGAGCGGATCACCAAGCCGCTCGGGATGAAGGACACGCAGTTCTTCCTGCCAGCCGCCGAGCGGGATCGTCTGGCGACGGTGTATGCGAGTGGACCCGATGACACGATCGTTCGCGCACCGGAAGGCGCGCGAGGGCAGGGACACTATGTCGACGGGCCGCGAAAGAATTTCGCCGGCGGCGCCGGGTTACTGTCCACGGCGCGCGATTACGCCAGGTTCCTCGAGATGACGCGCAACGGCGGCGCGCTCGATGGCGTGCGGATTCTCTCGCCACGAAGCGTGGCCCTCATGACGACGAACCAGAGCGGTGACGCTCCACACGACCACCGGTCTCGGATTTGGGTTCGGGTTCGAAACCGTGGACCGCTATGGCGCGCTCGGCTTGAGCTCGGTCGGCGCCTACCGGTGGGGAGGCGCGTACGGGTCGAACTACCTCGTCGATCCCGACGCGAGGCTCGTGCTGGTCTACATGATTCAGCAGATCCCGAACCGCACCGATCTCGGTCAGCTGATTCCGGCGCTGGTCTATCAGGCCCTGACCGATCCACCGCGCACGAAGTGACCCCACAGGCGAGTCAATTCGATTTGGAGCCGGCTACCGGCCGGTCAGCTGCTCTAAGTGCTCGGGGTATCGCGCCCCCTCCACCGTGATCTGCGACGCGGCTTGATCGATGTCGCGTAGATCGTCGGACGAGAGCTCGACTGAGGCGCCGCCGATGTTTTCCTCGAGCCGATGCAGCTTCGTCGTCCCGGGAATCGGGTACGATCCACGGCTTCTGCGCCAGTAACCACGCAAGTGCGATCTGCGCCGGCGTTGCGTTCTTGCGCTTGCCGATGTCGGCGAGCAGATCGACCAGCGCCTGATTCGCCTTTCGCGCCTCGGGCGCAAACCGCGGGAGAATCGCGCGGAAGTCGGTGCTGTCGAAGGTCGTGTTCTCGTCGATCTTCCCGGTCAGGAAGCCCTTGCCAAGCGGGCTGTACGGCACGAAGCCAATGCCGAGCTCTTCGAGTGTCGGCAATACTTTCTCTTCAGGCTTTCGCGTCCAGAGTGAGTATTCGCTTTGCACGGCCGCGACTGGCTGCACCGCGTGCGCGCGGCGAATCGTCTCCGCGGCCGCCTCCGATAGGCCAAAATGCTTGACCTTGCCCTGCTGAATCAGGTCCTTCACCGCGCCGGCCACGTCTTCGATCGGCACGTCAGGGTCGACGCGATGCTGATAGAAGAGGTCGAGGGCCTCGACCTTGAGCCGCTTCAACGAGCCTTCGGCGACCTCTTTGATGTGCTCGGGCCGGCTGTCGAGGCCAAGCCAACCAGGCCCGCCGTCGGGCTTGAGCTTGAAGCCGAACTTGGTGGCGATCGCCACCTGGCCGCGGAAGGGCGCCAACGCTTCGCCAACCAGCTCCTCGTTGTTGAACGGCCCGTAGACCTCAGCCGTGTCGAAGAAGGTAACGCCACGTTCGACGGCGGTCCGAAGGAGCGAAATCATGGCGGTTCTGTCGGGCGGGGGGCCGTAGGAGAACGTCATCCCCATGCATCCAAGCCCGAGTGCGGAGACTTCCAGGTTGCTATTGCCGAGTTTGCGCTTCTGCATTGTTGCCCTCGCGGCCGCCAGCGCTTCTCTCTGGCGGCGTCTTTCCAGCCTAGAGTATCCCGATGTCGTCCTCGATGTGACCACGACTCAGGTTGCCAGCACTGCTGAACTTCGCCACGAAAATGTTGCCGTCACGGTACTCGCCGCGTTCGAACGGATCGGAGCGAAGGTCTACCACGGTCGGTCGTAAGTAACAAAAGATGAGGCCGTTCGACGCGTCGTGAAGTACAGTCGGGCCGGCCGCCCGCGGGGCCTGTCTCGTCGTGAAGGAGGGTTTCATGATTCGAACCGCACTTGCTTCTACAGCACTCGTCGCAACGTTGCTCGCGCCTGCCACGGCACGCGCCCAGGCCACCGCCGCCGATGCCGCGCCGTTCCTCGGCGACTGGACCCTGGCGCTTCAGGGACCCAATGGGCCCGCCACGTTCAACCTGTCCGTCAAGGTCGAGGACGACAAGGTGGTCGGCGAGATTGGCAGCGATGCCATGCCGGTCCAGAAGATCACCAGCATCTCGAAGACGGACAAGAGTCTCGTCCTGAATTACTCCTTTCCATGGGAGGGCAACGCGATCGACGCGGTCGTGTCGCTGATGCCGGGGACCGACGGGAAGACCGCCGCGCAGATCGACTTCGCGGGCGGCGCCTACACGATGACCGGCACCGCCACCAAGAAGGAGAAGGAGAAGTAAATCGCCAGATCTGCTAATCTGCCTGCCGTCGATCTCTCCTCTGCGCTTACGGCGGGCTCACCCTCACCGCCGCGGCGCCGGATTCCGGAGGGCCCGAGGAAGCGAGAAACGAAGATGACACAATCAGTCAGCAGGACAATGCACGTTCTTGGCATCGCTGCCGCGGCGCTGAGCCTCGCGATGAGTGCCTCGGCCCAGCCGACGCAGACCAAGCAGTCGTTACCTAGCAAAACACCCAAGGTCACCACGACTCAGTTGAAGGGTGAGGTCGCTTACCTTCAAGGCGACTACCTCATCGCGAAGATGATCCCGAGCGGGGTCTACAGGCTCTTCCAGCTGAAGCCCGGAAAGACCGCCACGATCGATGGGAAGGAGATGCCGCTGAACAAAGCCCCGATCGGCACCGTGCTGACGGCTGATGTGACCGTGACGGAGACGCCGGTTATCGACCGGACGATCACGACCCTGAAGGGCAAAGTCTGGGTCGCCGGGCCGACGAGCGTCATCCTGACTCTCGAGAACGGCGAGAACAAACAGTACGATGTCCCTGAGGGTATGAGGTTCGATGTCGACGGAAAGAAGCTCGAGGCGATGGAACTGCGTCCGGGCATGCATCTCACGGCGAGCAAGATCGTGGAGTCGCAGCGCACCGAGATCACGACGGAGAACGTCGTCACGGGCGTCGGGCCGAAGAAGAAGGCGCTTTAAACGAAGCCAGCGAGGAGGACAGTGGTTCGGCGCGTAATGCGTAGGGCAGGCTGACGATCGCATCACCTCATCAACTCGAGCCGATCGCCGGAACGACCGCACCAGCGGTAGACTGCAGCGCATGCGACGGGCCACTCTCCCAATCCCTCTGACCCGTGCCACCGCGTGGCGAGCCGGGCGTTCGGCGGCCGCGCTGGTTTGGCTGGCCGCTCTCGTCTTGTCCGGAGTCGAGCTCGCGGCTGGAGACTGGCCGCAGTGGCGCGGCCCGTCCAGCCGGGGCGTGTCGCAGGAGTCGGGTCTACCGACGACGTGGGGCGCGAGCGAGAACCTCGCCTGGCGCGCGCCGCTCGCGGGGCTCGGCACCTCGTCGCCCATCGTCTGGGGCGATCGCGTCATCGTCACCTCGCAAATCGGCGGCACGCCGACCACTGGAGGCGGGCATCCCCAGCTCGCGCGCGACGAACGCGCGCTCGCCGAGCGCGAGACCCCGATTGGCGGCCGACGTCCTGAGACCGATCGAGCAGGTTCCGATCGGGACCCCACCGCGATCTGGCTCGTCGTCGAGGCGTTCCGGCGATCGGACGGCCAACGGCTGTGGGAGCACAAGACGCGCGCGACCGGGCCGTTCTCCGATCTTCACGAGAAGCACAACCTGGCGACGCCGACACCGGCGACCGACGGCCAGCGCGTGTACGCCTGGTTCGGCAACGGCCAGGTCGTGGCGCTCGACATGACCGGCCGGATGGTCTGGACGCGTCATCTCGGCAAGGAATACTCACCGTTCCAGACGCAGTGGGGACACGGCAGCTCGCCCACGCTCCATGGCGATCTCGTCATCTTCTTGTGCGATCATCTCAGCGCCTCGTACCTGTTGGCGCTCGACGCGCGCACGGGGAAGGAGCGGTGGAAGGTCGACCGCGGACGGGACGCGTCTCTCACAGCACACCGCTCGTCGTGACGTGCGCCGCAAGGCGACGAGCTCGTGGTCAACTCGTCCGAGCGCATCGACGCCTACGATCCGAAGACGGGCGAGCTCCTCTGGTATACCGGCAGCGAGCGGCAGACGCCGATTCCGTCCGCGGTCTTCCACGACGGCCGGATCTTCTTGAGCCGCGGGTATCGCAACAGCGACTACCTCGCCATCCGGCCAGGCGGCCGCGGCGACGTCACGGCGACGCACGTCGAGTGGCGAGCGGCGTCCGGCGCGTCGTACGTGCCGTCGATTGTCTACTACGACGGCCTGCTCTACATGACGAACGAGGTCGGTGTCGTGACCTGCGCCGATGCGCGGACCGGCGAGGCCGTGTGGCGCCATCGGCTCGGCGGTCTGTTCTTCGCCTCACCGGTCGCCGGAGACGGCAAGGTCTACCTGCTGAGCGAGACCGGGGAAGCGTTCGTGCTGCGGGCCGGCCGCAGCCCCGAGGTGCTGTCGCGCAACGAGCTCGGCGGGCGCTTTCTCGCCTCGCCGGCGATTGCTCAAGGGCGGCTGTTCCTCCGGAGCGACGACGCGCTCTTCGCGGTGGGACGCTGAGGACACGGCGAGTAACTGACGCAGCCTGGGCTTCGTTCATGTGCGGTCGCGTCACTTTCCTCTATAATCGCCCGTCACTCCATTGCCGCTGAAACCGGGCGCTCGCCTCGGGCCCTACGAGATCGTGTCCGCGCTCGGCGCGGGCGGCATGGGCGAGGTGTACCGGGCACGCGATCCGCGGCTCGGGCGTGACGTCGCGATCAAGGTCCTGCCCGGCGTCTTCTCTGCCGACGTCGATCGCCTCCACCGCTTCGAGCAGGAGGCCCGCGCGGCCGCGGCGCTGAGCCACCCGAACATCCTCGCCGTGCACGACATCGGCACCGACGCCGATGCGCCGTTCATCGTGTCGGAGCTGCTCGAAGGAGAGACCCTTCGCGAGCGCGTGAACGCGGGCCCGGTCGCCGTCCGCAAGGCGATTCAGTATGCGCTTGCCATAGCGCACGGCCTCACCGCGGCGCACGAAAAGGGGATCTTGCACCGGGATCTCAAGCCGGAGAACGTCTTCGTGACCGGGGATAACCGGGTCAAGATTCTCGACTTCGGCCTGGCGAAGCTGACCCAGGATCAATTCGCGGGCTCGAATTCGGTCGCTACGGCGCCGGCGCCGACGCAGCCGGGCGTCGTGCTCGGCACCGTCGGCTACATGGCGCCGGAACAGGTGCGCGGACTACCCGTGGATCACCGCGCGGATCTGTTTGCGCTTGGCGCGATCCTCTACGAGCTGCTGTCGGGGCGCCGCGCGTTTTCCCGCGACACGGCGCCGGAGACCATGACGGCGATCCTCAACGAGGATCCGCCCGATCTCAGCGCGGCTGCAGCTGCCGTCCCACCCGACCTCGTGAGGATCGTCAATCGCTGTCTGGAAAAGCGGCCGTCGGAGCGATTTCAGACGGCCAGCGATCTCGCCTTCGCGCTGCAGGGCCTCTCGGACGCGTCGGGCGTCTCCAAAGCGGCGTCCCGCCAGTCAGACCTCCAGTCCAGCAGAGCGTGGATTGGCTGGGCCGTCGCCGTGTTGCTGCTGGCGACGCTGGCGCCGCTCGCGTTTCAGCGCGTCCGCGAGCGCCCTCCGTCGCCTGGCTCGATTCGCTTCCAGGTGGCGCCGACCGTCGAATTCGCGGGACCGGGGAATTTCAGCGTCTCTCCAGATGGCCGTCACCTCGCGTTTGCGGGTCGCGGTTCGGACGGGATCGCCCGGCTCTGGATCCGGACCATGGATTCACTGGAAGTCCGGCCGCTGCCCGGTTCCGAGCTCGCCGGCGCCACGCCTCCTCCTTTCTGGTCTCCGGACGGACGGTTCGTGGCGTTCGATGCCGGCGGCAGGCTCAAGAAGCTGGACGTGTCGGGCGGCCTGCCGCAAACCTTGTGCGATCTGCCGAGCGGCAGCGTCGCCGTGGGCGGATCGTGGAATCGCGACGGCGACATCATCTTCGGGAACTTCGGCGGCCTGTTGCGGGTCCGCGAGAGCGGCGGCGCCGCGTCTCCACTCACATCGCTCGACGCGTCGCGCAAAGAGGAATTCCATCTGCTTCCGACCTTTCTCCCGGACGGCCGGCACTTCGTCTACCTCCGCGTGTCGCCTGGAGCGCCGGAGGCCAGCGGCATCTACATCGGCACGCTCGACGCGAAGCCTGAGGCACAAAGCCTGGAGCGGCTGATGCCGTACGAGATCGGAGTGACGTACGCCGCGGCCACCAATTCCGGCCCGGGACGGTTGTTGTTCCTTCGCGAAGGGACGCTCATCGCGCAGCCGTTCGACGAGCGGCGCCTCGCGCTCGCCGGCGAGCCGGTGCCCGTGGCGGAACGGGTCGGCTCCTTTCGTGACGGCGCCTACTTTTCAGTGTCCGCCAACGACGTGCTCGTCTACCGCACGGCCGACACAGATTCCCAGCTCACCTGGTTCGATCGCCAGGGAGTCGTCGCCGGCCGCGTGTCGGAACCGGGCGGGTTCCGCGACGTGGCGCTGTCCCCGGACGGCACTCGCGCTGTCGCGGCGCGCACGAATCCGCTGGACACGACCAAGGCCGACCTGTGGCTGTTCGATCTGAAGCGAGGAAGCGGGGCCACGCGATTGACACTCGGAGGCGGCATCGCCGAGATCCCGGTCTGGTCTCCAGACGGCACGCGCATTGTCTTCACGTTCAACAACAGCATGCTTCGTCAGAAGCTCGCCAGCGGCGAGGGCGACGAAGAGGAGTTGCTGCGATCGAACAGCGCCTCATCTCTCTGGGCGACCAGCTGGTCGCCTGACGGACGGTTTCTCCTCTACGCCGGGTACGCCGCCGCGGCCTCGGGAGCGGGGAGCGTGGATCTCGGAGTGCTTCCAGGCCACGAGCGAAAACCGGTGCCGTTCATACGCGACACCCGTGGATTCAACGAGGAGCAGGCCAGGTTTTCGCCAATGGGGCGATGGGTCGCCTACGTCTCGAATCAGTCGGGCGTGCAGGAAGTTTACGTCCGCGAGTTTGCGACCGACTTCAGCAGCGGATCAGCCAGTACGGGAGAAAGTGTGCTGGTGTCCCGCGGCGGCGGCAGCGCACCACGCTGGCGTGGTGATGGCCGCGAGCTCTTTTATCTCGCGCCGGGCGGGAAACTGATGGCCGTCGACGTGATCACCAGCCCGCGGTTCCAGTCGGGGACGCCGTCGCCGCTCTTTCAGACGCCGCCTGGAACGCTTGCCGTCGACGTGGCCGCAGACGGCAAGCGATTCCTGCTCGTGACGCCGGCCGGGCCGAGCGCATCGGTGCCGTTTACGGTCGTGCTGAACTGGACGGCCAGCCTGAAGAAGTGACCGCAGTCATGGTCCGCAATCCGTCGGCCGCGCGTTCACTGAATATTGATTGCAGTCAAGACCATGTCTGAACGGCAGTGCTCATCCAAACGGAATCTCTCGAGAGCTGACGCGCGACGCTTCGGGCTACTGACTGATCGTCCCGTTCGGCGCAACCGTAAACGCAAAGCCGGGCTCGTCCCCGTTGCCCGGAGTGGTCGTGTTCTGGATGAGCCGGATGCCGTTCACGAATACATTCCGAATGACAGCGCCGGTCGGATTCTCGTCGCAGGCGTTCTGATCGTTCACTCGTAACGAAACTCGCGTGTTGACGGGGACGTCGGTGAACGTGATTTCGTACCGGTCTGGAGGCACTGCCTGGAGAGGAATCCCGGCGAAGCTGTGCCAGCTCGGATGCGTGTGAGTCGCGCCGACACCGTTAACACATGCTTGTGCTGAGGCGGGGAGATTGGTTCGCCGGGCGGTCGCGCCCATGAACACGAGATGGACGGTTGCCACGGTGGACCCCGACGGAGTCGTCGGAGACGAGTCCTCACAACCGAGCACTGCGAGACTCAGCACGACGGCGACGGCTCTCCCGCACATGCCATCAGCATACCGAGTTAATACTTCCTTCGCAGTTGCGCTACCCCCGTCTTCTGCGGGAGCAAAACGCATTGACCCAAATAACTTTGTATCGTAAAGTCGAATGACGTGTCCGCTTCTCTGGAGGAGAATCCAGCCAAGCCGCCTCCAGTGCCAGCCGCGAGCGAGCCACGCGACCGGAGCGAGCCGTCGCAGCGGCGCGAGGGCGCGTGTAGGGGAGTCCGAGGGGCGAAGCCCCTCGGAGAGAGACGAAATGAAAATTCGCACGCAGACCTGGCTCGCGCTGATCGTCGGGGCCGTCGGCCTGCTGTTCGCGGCGATTCTGGGGCTTTGGACGTATGCGAGCGCCACTGCAACGCCGCTGCACCCGAACCCGCAGGAGGTGCCGTCCGTGACGCGTTCGGCCCCGCTGCCAAAGTGGGCCGACGCCGTGGAGCAGGGGCGGCAGATCGTCCGTGCGGGTCTCATCGAGCAGAACCTGCCCGGACTCTCGGTGGCGGTCGGTGTCGGCAGCGACATCGTGTGGGCCGAAGGCTTTGGCTGGGCGGATCTCGAGAACCGGGTGCCCGTCTCGCCAGAAATGCGGTTCAGGATCGGAACGGCGTCTACGGCGCTCACCTCCGCCGCGGTTGGCCTGCTGCTGGAGCAAGGCCGTCTGAACCTCGACGACGAGATTCAGACCTACGTGCCGGCGTTCCCGAAGAAACAGTGGCCCGTGACAGTGCGCCAGTTGATGGGGCATCTGGCCGGCGTCAGAAACGACGGCGGTGACGAGGGGCCGCTGCTGTCGGCGCGCTGCGAGCGGCCGGTCGAAGGGCTGCAGCATTTTGCGGAGCGTTCGCTGCTGTTCGAGCCCGGGACGCAGTACCGCTACTCGAGTTACGGCTGGATCCTGGTTAGTGCGGCCGTCGAAGCCGCCGCGCACGAGCCGTTCCTCACGTTCATGCGGAAGCAGATCTTCGAGCCGCTGGGCATGGACGACACGAGGGCCGACTCCGCGACGGAGCCGATCCCGGATCGGGCGACGTTCTACTTTCCGAGGTTCGCGGCGGATCCCCGCTACGGCCTGCACCTGATGCGCCAGATCGACTATTCCTGCTACGCGGGATCCAGCGCATTCCTGTCCACCCCGTCCGACCTGGTGCGCTTCGCTACGGCGACGAACAGCGGCAAGCTGCTGCAACCCGCCACGGTGCAATTACTTCAGACGTCACAGCGACTGCCCTCGGGGCAGGAGACGGGTTACGGTCTTGGCTGGGACCTCGAGACCGTTGCGCTGGCCGGCAAAGAAACGCGCCTGGTCGGCCACGACGGGGAGTCGCTGGGCGGGATGGTCGCGTCTTTCATGACGTTCCCCGAGTACGGGATCGTCGTCTCCGTGACGTCGAACATCTCTTATGCGGACACGTACGCTCTTGCGGTGAAAATCGCGCAGGCCTTCGCCGAACAGGCGAAGAACTCCAGCTCGCAAGTGACCGTCGCCAACCTTTGTAGCGAGTCCATTCAGCCCGGGCACCGCTCACCATGACCAGCGCGGAGGTTTACTCGTACCTGAGCGCCTGGGTCGGGTCAATGCGCGTCGCCCGGAGCACGGGCACGCAACACGCTGCCACGCCAATGACGGTGAAGAGCACGGTCGTCCCCGCGAAGGTCATTGGATCGAGTGGCGGAATACCGAAGAGAAACCCTGCAAGCACGCGGCTCATGGCCGCGGCGAGGATCACACCGATTGCCGACCCGATCGCGGTGAGGGACAATCCTTCACGCAGGACCATTCTCGATGACATCGGCGCGTCGTGCGCCGAGTGCGAGACGAATGCCGATCTCGCGGGTCCGACGAGTGACCGCGTAGGCCATCACGCCGTAAATCCCGATCCCGGTGAGCATCACTCCGACGAGTCCGAGACTGCCCGCAACAGATGCTGCGGCGCGCTGAGGCGCCATGCCAAGCGCGACGGAGTCGTCGAGCGTCTGCGCGGTGATGACAGGTAAATTCGGATTCATCGATGCGAGCAACGCCCGGAGTTCGTCAGCGATGCGCTGCCCACGGGTCGTCCGCGCAACGATCGTCATGCTCGACAGGTATTGCTGCTGAAAGGGGGCATACACCCAGGCGCGCGCCAGACCATCGATGACGCTGCTGGACTGTATGTCGCGCGCGACGCCCACGACGAGCAGCGTCCGCATGGGACTTGTCGGCCCTTGCGGGCCCCACGTCGGTTGCAACAAGGTCTTGCCGACGGCACTCTGTCCCGGCCAGAACTGCCGCGCGGCCGACTCGCTGACAATCGCGACCGGCGGCGTTCCGTCGCGGTCGTCGGCCGTGAAATCTCTTCCCGCCACGATCGGAGTCCGCAGTGTCGCGAAATAACCGGGCTCGACCACGTTCCAATCCACGGTGACAAAGCTTGGGCTGGTCGACGAGCCGCCTGGAACGCTCAGCAGCTCACGCCTGACCTCGAATCCTCCCGGCAGGACGCTTGCGACCGTCGCCGCTTGCACGCCCGGCAGGAGGCGAACGCGATCGACCAGATCCCGAACGAAGGGCCGGCCAGTCGTGTTGGTGTAGCCCCCCTGCGTCAGGTCAATCGAGATGAGCTCGACACCATGCGAAGCGAAACCCGGATCGATTGAAGCGGCCCGGTGGAGCGCGCGTATGAACAGGCCAGCGGGGATGATGAGGGCGATGCTGAAGGCCACTTGCCCGATGACAAAGGCATGCCGCAGGCGCAGGCGGCCGACGCGCGGGGCGTCGTTTCTCAGGCCGGGCAGGACATTCGCCTTCGACGCTTGAATTGCTGGCGCCAGTCCCGACAGCAACGCCGCCACAAAGGAGAGTGCCGCAGTAAAGGCGATCACGCGGCCATCGAGCGTGAGCGATAGGGACACCGGAAACGGCAGCGTGGGCAGCCGGGAGACCAACACGGACGTCATCACACGGGCCAGCACGAGACCGGTCAGTCCGCCAAGCACAAACAGCAGCAGCGTTTCTGTGAGCAGTTGTCGGATCAGTCGTCCGCGTCCCGCCCCAATCGCGAGGCGCAGCGCCATCTCCTGCCGCCGAGCCGTCGCGCGCGCGAGAAGCACACCAGCGACGTTGGCGCACGCGATGATCAAGACAATCGAGACGATCGCCATGAAGAGCATGAGGAATGCGACGATCGGTCCGGCATTTCCCGGAACCGGCGAGGACTCGAGCGCCCGTAGGCCCACCTGGCGATTCTGTTCCTGGTTCTCGCGTTCGAGCGTCTTCCCAATCACGTCAGCCTCAGCGGCGGCTTGAGAAATCACGACACCCGGTTTCAATCGCCCGCCGATCAGCAACCCGCGGGCCCCCCGGTCAGTGAGTGTCGCCGTCCCTTGAGAGACGGCCGCCACCATACCCATCGGCACCCACACATCGAGCGCACGGATACCTGTGCCATGAAACCCCTCAGACGCGACGCCTACCACCGTGAACGGATGCCCATTGAGCGTCAACGTCCGGCCGACGATGGCCGGATCCCTGTTGAAGCGCCGTGTCCACAAGCGGTGACCCAGCACGGCAACTGGACTCGCCCCAGGCTGGTCGCTGTCGCCGGCGCCGAACAGTCGCCCGGCGGCGGGGACGGCGCCAAGCGCTGTGAAGTAGTTGACCGTGACGACATTGCCGTAAATGCTGTCAGCCCCAACACCGGTACCCGCGCCGCCAAGGCTCATCGCCTGAGGAAACCGCGAATACGCGTAGACGCTCTCGAAGGTGGTGGCGCGCTGACGGAGGTCGAGATAATCCGGATACGAGCTGGGGCCGAAGCCAACGCCGCCTCGAGTGGTGCCGATGTCCACGAGACGGGACGGGTCGATCACGCCCGGAGGCGGTTGGAGCAGGAGCGCGTTCGCGACGGTGAAGACCGTCGTGTTGGCGCCAATGCCGATGGCGAGCGACACCGTGGCCGTGATCGCCATGATCGGATTGCGGCGCAGCAGCCGCGCCGCGTGCGTCAGGTCTCGTCGCGCGTCGCTCGCCCACACGAACGAGCGAGTGTTGAAAAGCATTGAGGTTAGCTCCAGGTGAATCCACCCATCTTCACGAACACAGGAAGTGTCGCCTGGTTGCAGAATCTGGGTTGAGTTGCCGATTCCTCTATGGGTCGTCGGGACGCTCGAGCACGACGTCATCCCCGATACGCACTGTTCCGCCGCGTACCACGTCGGCATCGAGCGCAAGCCGGCCGCCGAATCGGCGGACGATATCTTTAAGCACCTCCGGATCGCGCTCGAGGGTGTCTGGATCAACCGTCGTCATCACGCAGCGGCCGCGCAGGGCATCGAGCTGCACCAGCGTGTCAGCGATGCGCAACTGCGCGCCTTGCCAGAGCGTTTCGGCCTTCGCCTCGACCCCTCCGATGAGTATGTTCGGCCGAAGGCGCCGGACGTCCCGCCCGAACATCGCCACAGCTCCATCGGTCGCGACGAGCAGAGGGAGGATGTCGAACCGCTCGAGACCTTCGTGCGCTTCGAGCCACGCGTCGTCGCCGGCGGCGTTCTTGATGAGTGCCAGGGCCTCCGGGCTGTCCCACGGATGACCGTTGATGCGGGGACGCGCGTCGGAGCCCAGCGTCCCTAATAGTCCCAGCAGCCGATGGTAGCGACGTGAAGTGCGAACGCCCTCGGGACCGCACACGTGCACGACGCGGTCTCCCGGGATGCCCTCTGGCGTCAGTGTCGCGACCGTCAGCGACTCGCCGGCCAGCGACTTCACGGGGTAGCGCCACAACCCGGCCACATGCAGTTTCATCTGAACCTTCAACGAACCTCAGACGTGAGATGCCGGGCTGGTGCTGAGTGTGACAGCCCGTGACTTGTCGGCCACTGCTTCACTCGTTGTCACAGAAGTCGCCGACCGGCATCACAACGACTGAAGCCTGGTGATTCGGTCGAAAGGAGCATCGCAATGGAGAAGCGCATCGCCTGCAATGATGTCGTCCTGGGTGCACGTTCACCGTAACGGCAGCCACCGAAGAAGAGCTGTTGAAGAAGGTCGTAGCGCACGCGTCGCAGGATCACGGTGTCACGGACGTGACGCCGGAGCTCGCTGCCAAGGTCAAGTCGGCGATCAGAGACGACGTCCACGCGAAGTAGAATGACCCGCATGGCTGGTCCAGCTGAGGCCACGGACGAGGCGCTCGTTTCACGCGCCGCCCTGGCGACAACCATGCGTTTGACGAGATCACGATCCGGTACCAGGCGCGCGTCTATCGTCTCGCCTGCCGCCTGGTCGGCCGCGACGATGCGCCGGACGTCGTGCAGGAGGGGTTTCTCTCCGTGTATCGATACCTCGCCTCGTTCAGGCACGAGTCGCGGTTCGGCACGTGGCTCTATCGCATCGTCACCAACGCGGCGCTGATGCACCGCCGGGCTCGCACACGCCGGCCGGTCGAATCGCTCGAAGCGTTTCTGCCCGAATTCGACGCGACCGGCCGCCATAGCCAGACGCCAGCGGAGCTGCAGGTCGCCGCGCGTGCTGACGAACTGCTCGATCAGCGCGTCCTGGCGGAAGAAGCGACGGCTGCCCTCGATCGCCTGCCCGACCTCTATCGCAGCGCGTTTGTGCTGCGCGATCTGGAAGAGCTCACGACCTCTGAAGTCGCAAACGTGCTCGGCGTGGAGCCGGCGACGGTGCGCCAACGCGTCCACCGTGCCCGCCTGATGTTGCGCGGCTACCTCGGAGCGCCTCGCTGGAGTGAGGCCATGACAGACGTCTCGTGCAAGACCGGCGTCGAGCTTCTGATGGACTACTTCGAAGGGGTGGTGCCTGACGACATGCGCGCGATTCTCGAATCGCACGTCGCCGGATGCCCGAAGTGCGCCGCCTTTATCGCCTCGTACCTGGCAACGCCGCGCATCCTGCGTGAGGCAACGGCGGCGGCCATGCCTCCGGAGCTTCAGCGATCGCTCGTCGACTTCCTGCGTGCGCAGCGCGGCGAGGGGACACCGCAGAAGGACTGAAAGCGAACTGCGGAAACGCGGCGCGCCCGCCGACTTCACGGGCGCGACGATCGTGTCGATCGATACCTAGGTAGGGGAGCGGTGCGACGCTCGCCTGCCGATCAGCGGTGCGGGAGATCGTGCGGAATGATGATTTCGCGACGCCCGAAGAGGTAGGCGTCAATCGAATGCGCACCGGGACCGAGCAATGCCAACGCGAGGCCGTCGACGATCACCAGAATCGCTGCAAAGCGGTCCATGCGGAAGCTGGCACTGGCGGGAGGGATCCATGTCACGGCGATGAACAGCGTCGCCGTACTCACGGCCACTGCTGCTCCTGGAGTGAAAAAGCCAGCGATCAGCGCAAGTCCGCTGATGAGTGCAAAAAGACCCAGGGCCCACGAGCCAGCCGTTGGTTCGGTGGCGTCGGCCAGGTACAGGCCTGCCTGGCTGGCGGCCGCACCTCCTGCGATCGTCCTCAACAAGAGCAAGCCCAGCCCTGGCCAGTTGCCTGGAAACGTTGAAAAGAACCGCTGCAGTTCCGTCGCTCCTTTGATGTGGCGTTCGACGGTCGAACGGCCCCAATCTCAGAGTAGCGCCGGCACCTCTCGTGCGAATCCCTAGAGGTTGGAATGCGCTCGTACCACCATCGTGTTACGACAGGGCGGCGGCGAGGTCACCAGCCATCGGCGATCACAGCTGGATGATGCCCCGGCGGACGGCGATTGCGACTGCCGCGGTGCGATCGGTCGCCCCCAGTTTTTCCATGATGTGCTTCATGTGGACCTTGACGGTCTCTTCGGAGATCGACAGGCTTTCCGCGATATCCCGGTTGCGGTTTCCGCCTGCGACGTGCTGCAGAACGTCAATCTCCCGGTCGGTGAGCCGCTCATCGGCAATGTGTTCCGCGAGCTGAGCGGCGATTTCCTGCGGAATGCGCTTCCGTCCTGCGTGAACCTGTCTGACCACCTCGACGAGCTCGTTTGGCGGCATGTTTTTCAGCAGGTAGCCACGGGCGCCAGCGGCGAGTGAGCGCTGGATTTCGACGTCGCCTTCGAAGGTCGTCAACATCACGATTCGTGCGTCAGGAAATTCACCCAGGATGGCGCTCAACGCATCGATGCCACTGATGTCAGGCATCCGAAGGTCCATGAGCGTCACGTCGGGTTGATGCTCGCGAAAGAGCTGAATCGCCTCGCGACCATTTGACGCCTGGGCGACCATCACCATGTCGTCCTGGTTGTTGATAATGGCCGCAATCCCTTCCCGGAGCAGCGGATGATCGTCGGCGCTGAACACTCGGATCTTCCGCTTACTATTCATGACCGATTCTCCGTTTCTCCCATCGAAGACGCCTCCGGGGATTTCTTGAACAATGTGGCAGCCCAAGGCCAACCGGAGGCCTGCCGCTCGAAGGCCACCTGGGCGGGTATTCTGAGCTCCACTTCCGTGCCGGCCGCCGCGCGACTGCGAATTCTCAGACTTCCGCCGATGCGTTGGGCGCGTTCGCGCATGCCGGTGATGCCCCAATGGCCTTCGCTGCCAGCCTCGAGCACCTCGGGTTGGACGCCGCGGCCGTCGTCGCGAACGAAGACACTCAGTTCCTTCGGCCCATATTCCAGCTCGATTTCGATGTTCGTCGCGCCCGAATGGCGGAACGCGTTGACAAGGGCCTCGCGGCCGATTCTATAGACTTCGTCTCGAATGATCGGCTTGAGCGATCTCGGACGGCCCTCGACAATCACGCGATAGGCGGCGTCACTGACGCCAACCTCCTGCTGCGCGCCAGCGAATGCCTGCTCGAGTTCGTGAGGCGCGCTGCTCGAGGATCGCAACCCGCGAACGGCATTGCGTCCTTCGTCAATGACTTTCCCCATCAAATCCAGCACCCGACGAAGCGATGGCTTCGCTGGAGAATCCTCCGGCAGCCGATCGACGGCGACGTGCAGCTGCATGGATGCGCTGACGAAGCCCTGCAGCAGCGTATCGTGCAATTCCTGCGCGATGTGTGTTCGCTCCGCAAGCCGCTCTTCGAAACGGGTGCTGAGCTGCCTCGCGACCTGACGGACGCGGAGTCGGTAAAGGCCCCATCCTGCCAGTCCTGATAACACAACGGCCGAGAGCTGGAACCACGACGTCTGCCAGAACGTCGCGCGGACTTCGAAGGGCATCGCCGCCTCGGTTCCGTTCCAGGCACCGTCGCTGTTGGACGCGATCACTCGAAACCGATAGTGACCCGGCGCAAGGTTGGTGTAGACTGCCTGCCGCTCCGCTACCGGGTCGCTCCAATCGCTGTCGAACCCATCCAGCCGGTACCGATATCTGACCCGCTCTGGGACGGACAAACTCAGACCGGCGTACGTGACCGCGAGGCGACGACGACTGGACGGAATCCGGATCGGACCGTGGACGTCGACCTGCGCGCCGTCGGCGGTCATTTGCTCGACGAGCGTGATCGCCGGTTGACCACGATCGTCGGCCCGCGTTGGATCAGCCACCGACAGCCCGCGAGAGAGTGCGAACCACACACGCCCGATCGAGTCCGTGACGAGGATGCGATGTCTCTTGACCGATTCGACGCCGAGAAGGCCATCAGCCACTCCGTATTCCCTCACGTCGCCGTGCTGCAACAGGTCGTTGAGGAGCGCGGCGCGATCGACGCGGAGCACGCGGTCGACAGCATTGATCCAGAGCGAGCCACCGCGATCATCGGCGAATCCGAGAATCGATCCCTGAAGTCCCGCGGCCGCGGCTCCGTACGGGCCTCACGCGACCAGGCTCGACAATCGCAATACCCTTCGCAGTGCCGACCCAGATCACGCCCAGTCGATCCTGAAACAGAACGTTGATGTCGTTCGAGGGCAGCCCGTCGCCTGTCGCATACGTCCGCCAGCCGCCGCGCGAGAACGCGGCAAGTCCATTCGGCGTCCCAAACCACATCGTCCCGTCGCTGGCCTCGAGAATCGACGCGACCGTGTTCGAGGGAAGACCATTGCTTGTGTTGTAGGTCGCGAACCGTCCGCCTTTGAACAGGCTCGCTCCGCCGCTGAGTGTTCCCGCCCACACGGCGCCGTCACGAGAGCGGTGGATCGCGAATACGTTGTTCTGCGCCAGACCCTGCCGCTCGGTGAAGCGTTCGGCCTCGATCGCGTCCCCGTGCAGGCGGAGGCGCGTCACGCCACCTCGTTGCCTGCCGACCCACAGTTCGCCGTCGCCGCCGTGGATTGAGTAAACCACGTCATCGGCAAGCCCCGCGTGCCTGGCTTCCGTAACGACGCCGTTGCGGATCCAGAACAATCCTCCGCTGGATGGCCCGAACCATACCCTCCCGGACTCGTCAGCATAGAGGGGGCCCGCGGCGTCCGCAGGCATGCCTTGCGCAGCCGAATACGTGGTAAACACAGGATCGCGCCACCGTTCGAGACCTCGATCGGTACCGACCCAGACGTTCCCATCGCGATCCTCGAAGACTGTTGCGACGTTCCAACCGGCCTCCGACGCTGATTGCACCGATCCGTTGCGGCTCAGGCGCAGGAGTCCCCGGGATCCCGCAGCAATCCAGATGTTCGATGCGCGATCGCGAATCATGTTCAGTGCAGTCGTCTGTTGAAGCGCAGCCGGAACCCCCGAACTCGTAATCTCTGTCCCGTTCCACCGTGCGACTCCACGGTCGGTCCCGATCCACACCTCGCCAGCATTCCCCGGCAGCAAGCAGTTGATCTTGAGATCCGGCAGGCGCTCGGTGTACCGGCTGACGCGCTCGCCCTGCACACGGAGGAGCCCGGCGTCGCGTGTGCCGAGCCAGATGTTTCCATCGCTTGCTTCGGCGATCGAAACGACGAACGAGGAGCTCGGCATCGCCTTGGTGGTCGCAACCGATGCGAAGCGTCCGCTGCGGTAGGCGATTGCACCACGCGCGAGCGTGGCCAGCAGCATCGAATCGTCGCGTCCCCTGAGCATTGCGGAGACGACTGACTCCGGTGGGCCGACGTCGCGCAGAATGTTCTGGAATACGCCCGGCGTGATAGCGAACCAGAGCGGTCCCTCTGAGCCGCGCCCACAGGCTTCCATCGGGAGCTCCGGCCACACCGAGAACCGCGGGCCCGGCGCCCACCTCGGATCCCGGATCGAGCAAACGAAAGGTCAGACCGTCGAAACGAACGAGCCCCTTCTCGGCGCCAATCCAGAGATAGCCGTCAGCTGTTTGGGTGATGGCGTAGACCGGACCGCCAGGAAAGCCAGATTCGGTGCCCCATCGATCCCGGATGTACTGTGATAGCGACCGCTCTCCGTTCCGAGCCTCGAGGCTCGGGGCAAGCGCGCCGACGCATGCCAGGATGAGCGCTGCCGACAGGCGCGGCATACCAGCACCGCGGCTACGGTAAGTACTGGAACCGTTCAATGACCACCTCTACGTCTTTCCGCGGAGGCTCGGGTGCGTAGCGGAAGTAGTACAGGTTCATCCGCACGCGTTCGGTTCCTGGTGTCGGGACGCCCGAGGTGAATTCGTGTTGCGCCACGACGTCAGCCGCCATCGGATTGTTGCCACGCGTCGTCCTGAATGACGCGCGGCCCGGCTGCCAGCGGAACGAATGCGTGAGCGTACCCGGGGGAGCCGAAAAGCGCGCGACATTCGCGGGCACGTAGAACGGCTGAAGAACGAATTGGGCATTGGGAATGCGGCGATCGCCCCATTGACTGATCTCGATATCCAGCTCCCGATGGTTCTGGTCGGCTCCCTGATCGTCCCAGGTCAGCATGCCAAATGCGGCGGACGGATCGAGAGACGACGTATCGCGAACGGTAAACACGTAGGTTCCGTATCCGAGCGCGCGCGAGAGGATGACCTCCGCGCTCGTCCAGTGGTTGTCACGCATCGCGAGCCGGAGATGTAGATGCCCCGCCGAGTCCGTCCAGGCGTTCGCCGGGTCGTAGTCGTTCTGACCACCTCTGTCGCTCGGGATCTGACGAACTTCCCATTCATACCCGCTGAAGGCCAGTGTCTTGGGCGGCGGCTGTGTGTATTCGCCCGTGCCCTTCATCGTCGCCACGGCGAGAACCGGGCCCCCGCTCTGCGGTAACGAATCGGTGGTATCCGGAGGACTGAAATCCCGCTCGACGAGAAGTGCCGCGTACTCCGTGCCGAGGTGAATCGAGTTCTCCCACGTGGAGTTCGCCTGGATCTTCGTGAACGGCTCGACGGTCAGCGGTTGCACCCACCAGACCCCGCTCTTTGTGTAAACGACGACCTGATGTCCGGGACCAGCGCCAGTCACGCGTCCCGCAATCCGCCCCAATTTCCCGGACCCGCCGACAGCCGCCTCCGGAACCGTCGTGATCACGATCGACGGCTGGACCACGCGCTCCCTGGTGTCGCACCCGGACGCGAGCCCGGATGCGAGAAACGACGAGCAATGGCAATACCAACCCGGGGCGAATGACGCGCAGCATCTGTGTGGGTCCACATTGTCTCGCAGAGCGTCATCGCTTGCACCAATACCTTCGTATTGGTCCGCGAGGCGGGCACCCGCGGTCGGATAACCCGTTCGAGTGATGAATTCGTACAACCCACCGGGAAAGGGGCACATTACCCGATCTCGGGATGCGGGTGCGGACCTCGCCAGCTATGCTTCCCCACAGCGGCGAGAAGGCAAGGAGGCCCGACATGACAACCATAACGACCATGGGTGGCAGTCAATCCCGGATTTCTGGTGCATCGCGTGCCACGCCTGTTGTGTTCGTAGTTGACGACGACATCTCAGTGCGTGAATCGCTGGAATTGCTGATTGAGGCGTCAGGCTGGCGGGCCGAGACATTCCCGTCGGCACAGGAGTTCCTGGCTCGTCCCCGGGCTCTGGTTCCGAGCTGCCTGATACTCGACGTGGCCCTGCCGGACTTCAACGGTCTGGATCTTCAGAAGCGCGTCGCTGTCGACCGGCCGGACATGCCAATCATCTTCATCACCGGGCACGCTGACGTCCACATGAGCGTCCAGGCAATGAAGGCTGGAGCCATCGAATTTCTGACCAAACCATTCGGCGACGAGGTGCTGTTGGGCGCGATCCGTCAGGCCCTCGAGCGTAGTCGCCGTGCCATTGGAACACGATGCGAAGATGAAGGCGTTAACTGAGAGCTACTCGTCGCTTACGCCGCGCGAGCGTGAAGTCATGGTGCTCGTGGTCTCTGGTCTCTTGAACAAACAAGTGGGGGGCGAGCTCGGCATCAGTGAAATCACGGTGAAGGCGCACCGAGGCCAGGTGATGCGCAAGATGAAGGCCGACTCACTGCCCGCGCTAGTCCACATGGTCGCAAGGCTTGGCCTACCGACAGCGATCGACTGGCCGATCTTGTCAACGCGGGAGATGGCTTTGGCCGGTTGACACTTGCGGCTTAGGAACAGCCGTTTTGTCGATCATCGCAGTGGTGCTCGGCTATAGGAGGTGTTTATGTCGCAGGCAAGAGCAGTCGAGAGTGTCAAGAACGTCGTTCTGGTGCACGGGGGGTTCGTCGACGGGTCCGGTTGGCAGGGCGTCTACGACCTTCTCACGAAGGACGGCTACAACGTGTCGATCGTGCAGAATCCGACCACCTCTTTGGCGGATGATGTCGCGGTCACGAAGCGCACGCTGGCGGCGCAGAACGGGCCGTCGATTCTGGTTGGCCATTCGTACGGGGGCGTCGTGATCACGGAAGCCGGCAACGATCCGAAGGTCGCGGGCCTCGTCTATATCGCGGCGTTCGCTCCGGACAAGGGCGAGTCCGTGTCGGCGCTGATCAAGAACCCGCCGCCGGGTGCGCCTGTGCCCCCGATCCTGCCGCCTCAGGATGGCTATCTGTTTCTCGATCGGACACAGTTTCGAGCGTCGTTCGCGGCGGATGTGAGCGCTGACGCGGCGGCATTCATGGCAGACTCGCAGGTGCCATGGGGGCTCGAGGCGCTCAACGGTGCCGTCAGCGAGCCGGCGTGGAAGTCGAAGCCGAGCTGGTATCTCGTGGCGACGGAGGACAGGATGATTCCGCCCGACGCGCAGCGCGCGATGTCCAAGCGCGCTGGCTCAACGGTTGCCGAGGTCAAGGGCAGTCACGCCGTCTACGTGTCCCAACCGCAGGCCGTCGCGGCCATCATCACGAAGGCCGCACACGGCGTAGCCCTGGCAGCGCGATAGGACGAGGAACCATTCAGCATAGGAGTTCAGAAGCTGTCCGAAATTTGTATCCAAACTTCGGACAGCTTCCGGGCGGCCCTCATCGGCGGGCATTCTCCTTGGGAAGCAGGTGGAGCGCGCCGTCTTTGGCTGCCTCCTCGGGAGTCCGGCCCTGTACGCGCGCGACGATGTAGGCGGCGTACCAGTCCGACCAGTGGTGCTTCGGGGCGGTCGCTTCGTACGCGCCATGGTGTTCTTCCGTCTCTCGCAGAAGCTCTGTCAGCGTCGCGACGTCGATGCCGAACCCTCGTCCGGGAAGCCGCGTCTTGACCTCCTGGAGCATCCAGCTGTTGCCGTCTGGATCGCTGAATGAGGCCCACGAGCTGTAAGACCGACCTTGCGGGTCCGGTCCTGGCGCGCGTCCGTTGGTCCCGATGACATTGAGGACGCCCTCGAAATGGAACACCTCGCTCACGTCGACGCCGCGTCCGATGAGCTCGGCGCGTGCTGCCTTGACGTCATCGACGACGAGAAACGTTCCCTGAAGTGAGCCCGGCACCGCGGCCGTGAATCCCTTGCCGAAGATGACGGAGCACGGTGAGCCAGGGGGTGTCAGCTGCACCGCACGCCAGTCGTCACCGGTGGTGAAATCGGCGTCCAGCCGCCACCCCAAGCTCATGTAGAAGCGCTTGGCGCGTTCGACGTCAGACACCGGGAGAATGACGACCTCGAGTTTTGTCTCGACCGTCGCAGCCGTGGGGATTTGAGTGGCGCGTTCGTTGCTCGTCTGTGTGGTGCTCATTGTGATCTCCGTGCTGTGGAAGGCCCGCTTCGTGGACCATCGCGTGCCATTGAAGCACTTCACCTCAACGCGATCAATTAGACGATGGTGTCGATCGATACCTAAGGGTCGAGGACGCAGTCGCATCCGCGGGCTTCGAGCGTATGATCGACGCCACTTGTCAGGTGAAGGTCCGTGACGGGATCTGTTCAGCCGAAAGGCCCAGCCATGCCCATCTTTCCAGAAGACATCTTCACCGAACCAACCGACGTCGACCCCGACACATTGGCCAATCTGGGTCCGTTACGACGGCTTGCCGGCGGATGGGAAGCGCGCAAGGGCGTCGACGTCAATCCGAAGGCCGAAGGGCCCGAACGCCGCGTCTACATAGAACGAGTCGACTTCGAGCCCATCGATCCGCAGGCCAATGGCCCCCAGCTGTTCTATGGGCTGCGTTACCACACCCACATCACCACGGAAGAAGAGGACATCACCTTCCACGACCAGGTCGGCTATTGGCTCTGGGAGCCGGCGACGGGGCTGGTGCTTCAGACGGTCGCCATTCCCCGCGGGCAGGTCGCGATCGCGTCCGGGAACGCGACGCCGCAGGCGGATCGGCTGGTGCTGACGGCCGAACGCGGCCAGACCGAATATGGCATCTGCTCCACTGCCTTCCTGGAATATGCGTTCCGAACCGACAGCTATCGCATCGAGGTCGTGTTCAACCCCGACGGATCATGGAGCTATGTCACCGACACCGTTTTGACGGTACGCGGCAGAACCACGCCTTTCGCTCACCGTGATCAGAATACGCTCGTGAAGGTCAACGAACCACAGCCCAACCCTCTCGCCAGGATCATTGCCGCGAAACTGCGCGGGTAGATCGAAAGGCCGG
Organism: uncultured Acidobacteriota bacterium; assembly: GCA_963797625.1. GTDB lineage: Bacteria > Acidobacteriota > Vicinamibacteria > Vicinamibacterales > 2-12-FULL-66-21 > DATBJJ01. Next base: position 7,933 of record CAWCQI010000025.1, on the reverse strand, counting down.
GATGTCTTCACGTGCTCGCCCTAAGGTATCGGGCGATACCTTCGTCCAATTGATCCGGCGTCGCGCGTCTGGTTTCATCCGCTTGAACAGATCAAACTGTGAAGGAAACAGAGGGCCACATGAAAGCAGCGCACATCATGGCGGCAGCAGTGCTGATCGTCGCAAGCGCTTTGGGCTGGGAGTGACGCAGGCTCAGCAGGCGGGAACCAAACGAACCGACCTGGCGACGCTTTTCGTGGGGTGGTTGTCAATGGTCACGCCCGATTCTTCCCTGACGCCTCTCGCTGCGACTGACGCTCGTCCTGATCGGGCCTTTCCGACGCTCACGTCGCAGCACGTGTCGCGGATTGCGGCCCACGGACAGCGTCGCCCGACCACGCGCGGCGAGGTGCTGGTCGCAGCGGGCGACAGAGCAGTACCATTTTTTGTCGTCCTCAGCGGCGAACTCCAGGTGCTGCGGCCGACCGACACGGGCGAGATGCTGATCGCGAGCCTACCACCCTGGGCAATTCTCAGGCGAAAGCAACATGATCACGGGTCGCAACGCGATCGTAGGACTGCGCGTGACCGAGCCAGGCGAAGTGATCCAACTCAATCGCGAGCAACTCGTCGCGCTCATACAGACCGACGCGGAGCTGAGTGAGATTCTGATGCGCGCGTTCATCCTGCGCCGGCTCGCGATTATTGCGGGCGATCTGGGTGACGTCGTCGTGATCGGCTCGACGCACAGCTCGGGCACGCTTCGCGTGAAGGAATTTCTGACGCGGAACGGCCATCCATTCCATTATGTCGATCTCGATCGCGATCCCGACGCGCAGGACGTGCTCGACCGATTTCAGGTTGGTATCGCTGACGTCCCGGTCGTGATCTGCCGCGGCGATGCCGTTTTGCGAAATCCGACGAATGAGCAGATTGCCGACTGCCTCGGGTTCAACGAGGAGATCGATCACACTCGCGTCAGCGATCTCGTGATCGTCGGTGCCGGGCCAGCCGGGCTTGCCGCTGCGGTCTACGGTGCGTCCGAAGGCCTCGATGTCCTCGTGCTCGAATCGAACCTGCCTGGCGGTCAGGCCGGCTCCAGCTCACGGATCGAGAACTACCTGGGTTTTCCGACCGGCATTTCGGGGCTGGACCTGACAGGCCGCGCGTACGCGCAGGCCCTGAAATTTGGTGCGCACGTCATGGTGGCCAAGGGTGCGACACGGTTGGCCTGTGACGGTCAGCGCTACACGGTCGACTTGGCCGACGGATCTCGAATCCCGGCGCGCGCGGTGATCATTGCGACCGGAGCGGAGTACCGCAAACCCGCCATCGACAACCTGTCAACGTTCGAGGGGGCCGGCGTCTACTACGGCGCGACACCGATGGAGGCCCAACTCTGCGTCGGCGAGGAGGTGGTGGTCGTCGGCGGCGGCAATGCCGCCGGGCAGGCGGCCGTCTTTCTCGCGTCGACGGCGCGCCGAGTCCACATCCTGGTCCGCGGGCCGGGCCTTGCTGACACGATGTCACGGTATCTGATTCGGCGAATCGAGGAGAATCCCGCGATCGTCCTCCGTACGCGCACACAAATCGTCGCGTTGGAGGGAAACGGGCGGCTTGAACGGATTCGATGGCGCGACGACCAGACTGGCGAGATGGAGGACCACGATATCGGCCACGTCTTCATCATGACGGGCGCTGTTCCCAATACCCGATGGCTGGATGGCTGCATCGTCCTGGACCAGGAGGGCTTCGTCAAAACGGGCCCAGATCTCTCGTCCGACGACCTCGCCAAAGCGAAGTGGCCGCTGGCCCGTCCGCCGTACCTGCTCGAAACCAGCCGGCCCGGCATCTTTGCGGTTGGAGATGTGCGCGGCGGCAACGTCAAGCGAGTCGCGTCCGCGGTCGGCGAAGGGTCGATTGCTGTCGCGCTTGTTCATCAAGTGCTTCGCCAGTGATGCAGGATCGGATTAGTCCTGTTGCCAGCGGTGAACGGACGTGATCGCGGGAATCGACCATGACCGCCGACGTTTTCTCGGGATGGCAGCCATGACTATCGCCGCTGCGCGCCTCGGCACGTTCGGCCGCCTTCGCGCCGAAGGCGCTTCGACCAGCCTCGCCGGAGCCTCGGCGCAGGCGGGCACGGTCGAAGCGAATAACGGCGAGCCCCGCGAGTTGGCAGCCCTCGGCCGCGCGGCCGAGTGGCTCAACTCGCCACGCCTGACACCGTCAAGCCTCGCCGGGAAAGTCGTGCTCGTCGACTTTTGCACCTACACGTGCATCAACTGGCTGCGCACCCTTCCATATCTCCGCGCCTGGGCGCAGAAGTACCGGCAAGGACTTGTCGTGATCGGCGTGCACACACCCGAGTTCGCCTTTGAAAGCGACATCGACAACGTTCGCCGCGCCGTGCAGCAGATGAGGATCGACTATCCGATCGCGATCGACAACGACTATGCGATCTGGCGGGCATTCAAGAATCAATACTGGCCTGCCCTCTACTTCGTCGATGCGCGTGGGCAGATTCGCGAGCATCACTTCGGCGAGGGTGAGTACGACCGCTCCGAGAAGATCATTCAACGATTGCTGGCGGAAGCGGGCGTCGCCGGCATCGGCGAGGGCGCCGTGTCGGTCGATGCCAGCGGCGTGGAGGCGCCGGCGGACTGGGGCAGCTTGAGATCGCCGGAGAATTACGTCGGCTACGATCGCACCGACCACTTCGCGTCACCCGGCGGTGGCAAACTGGACCAGCGTCGCATCTATGCTGCCCCTCGTCGCCTGGCGCTCAATGAATGGGCGCTGGCTGGCGAGTGGACGATGGGCAGGCAGGCAACCGTCCTGAGCAGTCCCAACGGTCGGATCGTGTACCGCTTTCACGCGCGCGACCTGCATCTCGTCATGGGTCCGACGCGGGCAGGGAACTCGGTGCGTTTCCGCGTGACGATTGACGGGCAGCCGCCAGGTCCTGCTCACGGCCTCGACGTGGACGACCGCGGCAACGGCACGGTGGTCGAACCGCGTTTGTATCAGCTGATCCGACAGCCGAAGCCGATCGTCGATCGACAGTTCGAGATCGAGTTCCTCGATGCTGGGGTGGCGACGCTCGCCTTCACGTTCGGCTGATTGGAGAAGACGACATGGAGGACCGGCATCGGTCACAACCTGCCGCAGGAAGCCCCGCAGCCGTTTGCCGACGCGATCATCGAGGTCGATCGCTTGTGACGCGGAGAGGGAGGGTGACCATGCCATGAACGCTCTTCAGCAACGGTTCGCGAGCGTATAGAATCCGGCTTGTGTGTGCGCACTGGCTTCTGTTCGCTCTCACACTTGCCGCCCTTCTTCACCCGGCGCAAGCCGCGCCTCCAGTTCAGCGGTTCAAGTCGTCGATTGACGTCGTTCAGGTAGACGTCAGCGCCATCGACGGCAACGGTCAGCCGGTGACGGGCCTCACCGCTGCGGATTTCGAGCTCCGCGTCGACGGCCGTCCGCGGCCCATCAGCTCGGTGCAGTTTGTCAGCGTGCCGCCCACAGTCGAGCTGCAGCGTTCGAGCAGCACGGCCGCTGTGCTGCCATACGCGAGCAATGCCGAGGCGGCGGGCGGCAGGCTCATCATGGTGGTCGTCGATCGATCGAGCATCGCGACTGGCCGAGGGAAGGCGGCCATCGAGGCGGCGAGCCGCTTCGTCGGCCAGCTCAATCGCGCCGATCGCGTCGCGCTTGCCAGCATCCCGAACGGTCCACAGGTCACCTTCACCGCCGATCACGCGCTCGTGCAGCGCCGCATCCGGGACATCGACGGAACCGCGGTCGCCGACATCGGCGAGCACAATCTCGGGGATCGTCGATGCGATGGCGTTCGAGCGCAAGAACGACGCGGCGATGGAGTCAGTCTACGAGCGCGAGTGCGGCAACCTGGCGGCCGTAGGCGCGCGGCGGCAGCGGCGGTGGGCAGGGCGAGGTGCGCATCTGTCAGAACACTGTCCGCTTGGAGGCGAACGTCGTCGCCGCCGATGCGCGCGAGCGCGCGCGCACCTCGATACAGGGGTTGCAGGCGCTACTCGACAGCCTGCCGCCCAGTCACACGCCGAAGATGCTGGTGCTCATCACTGAGGGGCTCGTCGTCGATCGCGAGCTCTCGCAACTGTCGTGGCTCGAGGCGAAAGCCGCGGCGGCACACGTCACGATCTATTCGCTGATGCTCGATCGCTCGCAGACCGACGCGTCGCAACGCCGGCCCGAGGCGCAGCCGGCGGCGAACCGTGCGATGCGCCAACAAGGCCTCGACTTCATCGCGCAGGCGACGCGCGGCGACGTCTTTCAAGTATTGTCGAATTCGGACTTCGCGTTTCGGCGCCTCGCGCTCGAGCTCTCCGGCTACTACCTGCTCGGCTTCGAGCCGGAGGACCGCGATCGCGGCGGCACTGCGCACACGATCGCTGTCACGGTCAAGCGGCGCGGCGTGACGGTGCGCTCGCGCCGGCAGTTCCGGATCGATCCTGGCGCGGCAAAGACGCTCGACAGCCAGGTCGTCGCCGCGCTGCGCGATCCGCTGCCGGCCGCCGAAATTCCTGTCAAGCTCGCGACGTTCTCGTTCCGCGATCCGATCCACGACAAGCTGCGGCTGCTCATTGGCGCGGATATCGATCGCTCGGTCAATCCGGACGGGCAGCTCTCCGCCGGCTACGTCGTCGTTGACTTCGACGGCAAGCTGGCCGCCAGTCAGATGGACGCGCTGCAGCCTCCTGCGCACGGGCAGGCGATCCAGCACTACTTCAGCACCGTGGCCGTGGACGCCGGCAAGTACACGGTCAAGCTCGTCGTCGTCGACGATGCCGGACGGCGGGGAAGTGTGGAGATGCTCGCGGACGCGCATTTGACGGCGGCGGGGCCCCTTCGGGCAACCGATTTGCTCATCGCAGACGCGGCAGGGAAGGCGGCCACGCTGCCGCTCGCGCCAGTCGTCGGCGGCGACATCACCGGCCATACGCTGTACGCCTACATGGAGCTCTTCGCCGACGCGGCGGATGCCCTTGGCCAGGCCAGCGTCACGTTGGAGGTCGCGTCAGCAGCCGATCCGGCGAGTGTCGTCGAACGCGTGCCGCTCGAGCTCCGGGTTTCGCAGGAGAGCGCACGCTTCCGCATCGCCTCCGGGCGTGTGAACATCGCCAGAACTCCGCCAGGCGACTACGTCGCGCGGGCGGTGGTGGCGGTGGGCCTCGATGCGGTCGGGGAGGTGAGGCGCGCGTTTCGTATCGTGCGGGCGCCTGAGGTCAAGCAGTAGCCGTCCAGAAAAAACGGGCCCGATCCCGTCGAGGGAGGAGGAAACGACGGGATCGAGCCCTGCACACGCCCTTACCAGATCAACTTGAAGCCGATCTGCATCTGCCGCGGATCGCGCACGCGCGTCGCCTGGCCGAAGTTGCCAGGGATGGTCGCGTTCGTGATGGTGTTACCCGCCGCGTTCAGCGTCACGGCCGACGGATTCATCGTCGTGACGAGATCCTGGAACAGGAAGTTGGTGTTGTTGAACACGTTGAAGATGTCCCAGCGGAACTGGAACTTCATGCCGTTCCCGAGCGGGAAGTTCTTGTAGAACGCCAGGTCGATCTGGAAGTAGCCGGGGCCGGTGCAGTCGCCGCGTTCCGCGGTGCCGATCGTGCCGAGCTGGAAGCCATTCAACGTGTAGGCGTTCGGGTTGATGATCTGCTCCTTCGGCCCGCTCGTCGCGTCGCACGGCTCGTTCGTGACGCGGTTGGGCCGCTGGTTGTCGGTGTAGCCGGTTCCCGACGGTCCGCCGTTGAGACCCGGAAGCGAACCGGTGAAGACCGTCAGCGGCTGTCCGGTGCCGGCGCCCATGATCCCTGTCACCTCCCAGTCGCCGAACGCGGTGCGCATCGCGCGCGAGTGGCCTTCGAGCGGGGAGAGCATCCAGATCGCCGAGGCGTTGAAGATGTGCACGCGCCCGGTTTCCGGCCGGCCCCAGTCGAGATCCGGATTGGTGTTGTCGAGTTGCGTCGTGTTGCTGGCGAGGCCGCCGTTGGTGCTCGTCAACGCAATGTTCGCGCGAGAGCGCGACAGCGTGTACGACGCCTGCACCTGCGACCCGCGGCCGAAGCGATTGATGAACTGCGTCTGCAGCGAGTTGTAGTTGGATTTGCCTTCGTGATCCCAGATGGCGATGTTCGTGTTGCCGAGCACGCCATACTGCCGCAGCGCGGCGTTTGCCGGCGTCGTCGTCACGTACTGCAGGCGATCGTCGACGCCGTCGTGGTCGCTGTCGCCGGGCAGCACCTGGTTGCCGACGTGCGTGCGCAGCAGGTTGTAGCCGTAGCTGGCGACGTAGCCGACTTCGAGCGTGGCTTTCGGCCAGATCTCGTGCTGGAACATCAGGTTCCACTGCCAGTTGTTCGGCGTCTTCATGTCGACTTCGCGGCCCGAGCTCGGGGTGCCGAAGGTCGAGCTGATGCAACCGTCGCACGGCTCCGTGGTGGAGTCGAGCGATCGGATGCCGCTGATGGTTCTGGTGAACGGCGGGTTGCCGGCAATCTGCAAGCCCGGACTCAAACGTTCGCGCTGGAAGAACTGGCCCAACCCGGCGCGCACCGCCGTCTTGCCGTTGCCGTGGACGTCCCAGGCGATGCCGAGGCGCGGCGCGAAGTTGTTGTTGTCCTGGTCCATCAGCGAGCGGTTCGGTCCAGCGGTGCCGCCGACCGCACCAGCCTGCTGACACCAATTCGTGTCCGGCGGAATCAGCAAGCCGTTGCACGGGTCGGTGCCGAGCGCCGGGTTGAAGAGCGCCGGCACGAAGCTCGAGATCTTGTCGTCCTCCGCATAGGAGTTGTTGAAGAGCGAATACCGCACTCCGTAGTCGAAGGTGAGGCGCCGCGAGACCTGCCACGAGTCGGCGACGTACATCTCGACGTCGTGCCAGCGTTGCGGCACATTGCGGCCAGCCGAGAACTCCGAGAAGCCCCAGGTCATGTCGCGCAGGAGGAAATCGGCCAGCACGTTCCCGGTCGTCGAGCCCCATCCTGGCAACCCGCCTGCGCCCCAGAAGTTGGAGTGCTCGCTCGAGCCGTTGCCGATCGTGTCCTCGTTCTTCTTGTTGAAGCTGCCGAGGACGCCCGCCTTCACGAAGTGCTTGCCGAAGACCTTCGTGTAGTCGTCCTTGATGACGAACAGATCCTGGTTGTTGAGGAAAGGCGCCTCGTTCCAGAGGGCGCCGTAGCCCGAGCCGCCCCAGAAGACGGGATGTCCGGTATCGGCGCCGTATTCCTTGTTGTCGTACCCGAGAATCGGCACCAGCCGGCTGGTGATCTCGTCGCTCAGCCCGACGTCGAGGCCGCCGCGGGTGATCTCGATCTTGTTCGCCGAGTAGGAGAACTGCAGCGTGTTGGTGGCGCTGTTGCCGATGGTCTGGTTGAGAGACGCCACAAACGATCGGCTCGGCTGGTTCCAGTTCGAGTCGACAGCCGGGAACGGATCGTCTCCCCACAGGTTGCTTTGGATGCTGGGCGCATTGTTCTTCCAGCTGTCCTGCGTATAGCGAACCATGATTCGGCTGGTATTGGTCAGCGTCCAGTCGGCTCGGCCGCTGAATTGGTTGTAATCGATCGGAGACGTCACCGACGTCACCCAGTTGTTGCAGCTCCCCGACGCCGGCGTGACGTTCGGCAGGGAATACAGCTTCAGGAACGACTGGCCGGCAGGGCTGATGCGATTTGCGGGAATACGGTTGCCGGGAAACGGCTCTCCGGTCAGCGGATCGATCGGCGGCGCCGACGAGCAGCCCGGGATTTGCGCGCCGCTGAAGTCTCCATTCCGCTCCGCCTGTGTCGGCACGAACGCCGCGCGTGCGGTGCCTCGATCCTCCAGGTTCCACTCGACGTTGCCGAAGAAATGCAGCTTGTCCTTGATGATCGGGCCACCAAACGAGCCGCCGAAGTCGTTGCGC
>CAWCQI010000024.1:0-70224 GCA_963797625.1 uncultured Acidobacteriota bacterium | reverse complement strand
TGTGGGACAAGCCGACGTTGACGTCGTCTCTCTACAATTGCGACCAGGAGCGTTGGCTGATGGCGGCCTGGGGCGGGGCGCTGGCGATGATGGGAGTCAGGCGCGGCGGGCTGACGGGCGGGCTGACAGCTGCGCTCGGTACGACCTTGGCGGTTCGCGCGGCGATGGGCCGGCATGATCTGCATGTCGCGCGGCGACTGTTCGACCGTGCGCTGTCCGATCGCGGCTGGGGCGCGAAGGACATCGTTGCCGACGCCGGCGAGGAGTCGTTCCCGCGAGCGACTCGCCGTCCTGGACGGCCGTCTCCGGGGCCAGCCCCGAGCGTTAGGTCCGGCTGGGGTCAGGTCTTGTATTTCAACAAAGCGATGCGATGTTGAAATACAAGCCTGACCCCCGCACACGAGCTCAGCCTACAAGCTCAGCCGTTCACGGCCGAAATCGGTTATGCTGAGCTCGGTTCCGATGCCCGGCGCGCCTCCAATCACGTATGCAGACTTCGACAAAGTCGACATCCGTGTCGGACGTGTCGTCCGCGCAGAGAACTTTCCAGAAGCCAAGAAGCCCGCCTACAAGCTCTCATCGACTTCGGCCCAGACCTTGGGACGCGCACATCGTCGGCCCAACTGACGCGACACTACACGGTCGGCGATTTCGAAGGGCTGCTCGTCGTCGCGGTTGTCAACTTCCCTCCTCGTCAAATCGGTCCGTATCAATCGCAGGTGCTCACGCTCGGCGTCCCCGATGCTGGCGGCGGCGTGGTCCTTCTCGTTCCAGACAAAAAGTACCAATCGGTGGGCGTCTCTTCTGAACGCGATCACACGTCGCAAACTCGCGATAAACTTTCGGCGGTAACGGGAGGATCCGCATGTTCAGCATACGCAAGCACACAGCACTTGTCTGCCTGATCGCAGCTGCTTCAGTGCCGTCAGGCTTAGCGCAGGAAAGCCAAGCCCCTCAGGGTGGCCGAAAGCCTGGCAGCGATCCCATCGCGCCAATCGAGCAGCGCACCGCCAGCATGAAGAAGATCGACGGCTTCTTCCCGATCTACTGGGACGAGGCCGCCGGCCAGCTCTGGCTGGAAATCCCGAGGCTCGATACAGAGGTGCTGTACTCGACGGGCCTCGCGACCGGCCTCGGCTCGAACGACATCGGGCTCGATCGCGGCATCCTCACCGGATCGCGCATCGTCAAGTTCGAGCGCGCCGGGCCGAAGGTGCTGATGGTGCAGCCCAACTACGAGTTCCGCGCGCTGACGACGAACGCGGCGGAAGCGCGCACCGTGCGCGACGCGTTCGCGCGCTCGGTGCTGTGGGGCTTCACGATCGCGGCGGCGACCGGTGACCGCCTGCTCGTGGATTTCACCGAGTACCTCGTCCGGGACGGCAACGACATGGCGTCGCGGCTGCGGCCCGGCTCGTACCGTTTCGACGCGACGCGCAGCTCGATCTACCTCCCGATGACGCTGGCTTTCCGAAGAACACCGAGATGGAAGCCGAGCTGACGTTCGTGCGCAACCGGGCGCCGCCGGCGGACCAGGCGGCCGGGCGGGCCGGGCGGCGGACGTGGCGGGGGCGGCGGCGGCGCGCGGCGGGGCATTCTTCGAGGGCGTCGGCAGCGTCGCCGCGACGCCCGAAGCCGCGAGCATCCGCGTGCACCACTCGATCGTCGAGCTGCCGGACGGCAACTACAAGCCGCGGCGTTTCGATCCGCGGGCCGGCTTCGGCGCGATGGAATTCGAGAACTACGCGGCGCTCCCCGGACAGCCGATGACGCAGCGGTTCATCCGCCGCCATCGGCTGCAGAAGAAGGACCCATCGGCCGCGGTGAGCGAGCCGGTCAAGCCGATCATCTACTACCTCGATCCCGGCGCGCCGGAGCCGATTCGCTCGGCGCTGCTCGACGGCGCGCGCTGGTGGAACCAGGCGTTCGAGGCGGCCGGCTATCGCAATGCGTTCCGCGTCGAGCTGCTGCCCGAGGGCGTCAGCCCGCTCGACATCCGCTACAACGTGATCAACTGGGTGCATCGCTCGACGCGCGGCTGGAGCACCGGCGCCAGCGTGAGCGATCCGCGCACCGGCGAGATCATCAAAGGTGTCGTCACGCTCGGCTCGCTGCGCATCCGCCAGGACTACATGATTGCGGAAGGGCTGCTCAGCCCCTACAAGGACGGCACCGAGACGCCGAAGGAACTGACCGAATGGGGGCTGGCCAGAATCCGCCAGCTCTCCGCGCATGAAGTCGGTCACACGCTGGGAATCGGACACAACTACTACGACAGCAACGCCGGGCGCATCTCGGTGATGGACTATCCGCATCCGCTCGTCACGATGAACGGCGAGGGCACGCTGGACTATTCGAAGGTCTACGACGTCGGCATCGGCGCGTGGGACAAAGTGGCCATCACCTACGGCTACTCGGACTTCCCCGCTGGCACCGACGAGGCCCAGGCACTCACGACGATCCTCGAGGCGGGGTTCAAGCAGGACCTGTGGTACCTCCGAACCAGGACATGGAGGCGCATCCGCGCGTCGACCAGTGGTCGAACGGGACGGACGCGACGGCCGAACTGAAGCGGATGATGGCGATCCGGAAGACCGCGCTCTCGCGATTCGGCGAGCAGTCGATCAAGCGCAACGAGCCGATGGCGACGATCGAGGAAGTGCTGGTGCCGCTCTACCTGCACCACCGCTACCAGGTCGAAGCGGCCGCGTCGACGGTCGGAGGGATCTATTTCGTTTACGCGATGCGCGGCGACGGACGCGAACCCGTGAAGTTCGCCCCGGCGGCCGAACAGCGCGCGGCGCTCGCGGCGCTCCTCACCACGCTCTAACCATCCGAGCTGGCGCTGCCTCGCGAGCTGCTCGGCAAGATTCCGCCGCGACCGTCTGGCTATGGCAACACGCGCGAGCTCTTTCCCCGCTACACCGGCCAGATGTTCGACGCGATCACGCCCGCCGTCGTCGCCTCCGAACTGACGGTCGGTTATCTCCTCGATGATGCGCGAGCCGCGCGGCTCGTGGAACAGCACGCGCTCGATCCGACGCTGCCTGGTCTCGAGACTGTCATCGACGAGCTCGTGACGTCGACCTTTGCGGCTAACGCTCGCAACCCGTACGAGGCCGAGATCGCGCGCGCGGTGCAACGCGTGGTCGTCGAACGCCTGATGACACTCGCCTCGACAGCCGACATGCCGCAGGTCCGCGCGATCGCAAGCCAGAAGCTCCAGCAGCGCGCGCAACGCCTGACGACGACGGCACAGACGGCGGGGGGCGGGTCCGCGCACGCGGCGCTGCTCGCGTCGGACATCAAACGATTCCTCGATCGACCCTTCGCGCCAGCGACGCGAGCCGACATCCCAACGGCGCCACCAGGAGCGCCGATCGGTGATCCGGGGATGGATTGGCTGGGACGGCTGGCGCCGTTCTGCAGTTGGGAGTGGTGAGAGGACGGCGGCTTCAGGGCTCAGGGCTCAAGGCTCAGGCAAGATCTTCGAGCGACTAGCTCGAAGATTTTGCTTGAGCCCTGAGCCTGAGCCTGAGCCCTGAGCCCTGGAGCCGCATTGTCATTTCTTCCGCGCATGCACGGCGAACATCGCGCCTTGAGGATCCATGCACTGGGCAATCCAGTCGCCGCCTGGAACCTCCATCGGCCCGTTCAGCACTTGCCCGCCGCCTGACTTCACGGCCTCGATCGCGCGGTTCACGTCGTCCACGAGAACGTAGTGGAGCCAGCCCGGCGGCGCGGGCATCTGTGGCGAGGCGTTGAACATGCCGCCGAGCATGACGCCCTTGCGACTGAACATTTGATAGGTTCCGTTCTCGCCCATGTCCATCGCCGAGCTTTTTTCCCATCCGAACAGGCGCTCGTAAAATCGGAACGCGGCTGGATAGTCGTGCGTCGCAAGTTCATGCCACGAGAATTCGCGGAGCTGCGCCTCACCATCGTGTCCGGGGGCGGGACCCTCGGGCGTGTAGACGGCGAAGGACGCGCCGTGAGGATCGGTCATGATCGCAAACCGTCCCACTGTCGGGATGTCGGTTGGAGGGACGAGCACGCGCGCGCCTAGATCGACGGCCTGCTCAACCGTATCATTCACGTTCGGCGTCGAGATGTGCGCCAGCCAATGAGGAGGACTCTTCGTGTCGGGTGGAAGCTTCATCATCCCGCCGAGCGGGACACCATCGCTCGTCCACATCGTGTACGGTATCGACCCTGGAAACGGAGCCGTTCCCCAACCCGTCACCCGCGAGTAGAAACCCGGCGCAGCGTCCGGGTCGCTGGTCAACAGTTCGAACCAGACAAATCGTCCCCTGGGCGTGTCCTCCGTCATTCAACTCCTCCCTTCGGATTTCTATTATCGATTCACAGGGACACGTGTACAAGAGATTGGGACGAATTGAGTGGGATGAAGGTTGGGATGAAGGTTGGGATGAAGAGCTGGACAGTCGACAGTCGGCAGTCGTTAGTCGGCAGTCGCAGTCCTCAGTCACAGTCGTCAGTCGTCAGGCTGAGTCGGCAGTCCGAGTCGGCAGTCCGAGTCAGCGAGTCCAAATCGGCAGTCTGAGTCGTTGCGCCAATCTTGAACGGCCGGATAGCTCAACCGGAAGCGCCCGCAGAATCGACCGCCTGACGACTTTGACTGACGACTCGGCCTGACGACTGAAGACTGTGACTGAGGACTGTGACTAACGACTGCCGACCGTCGACTGACGACTGTCACGATCAGTGGCATGCACGACAGCTCTATCCTGTCGAAACGCTTCGCGAAGTGAGTTCTTGCCGCGGAGTCGATGCGACACGGCGCGGGCGGCGCGATACATCGCGGAGTGCTCCGGGGTCACTGTGCGAACGTCGATGAAGCCGACGTCGCGGAGCATGCCGTGCAGCGCGGGCACGTTCGGGGCCCACCAGTTCGTTGGATCGTTGTTCAACTCGCGGCCGGGGTAGAACGCCACTGCCGGACGGTCGATGCCGACCATATCTACGACGGTCTCGAGGATGAGGAGCTTGCGAGTCACCGACGCAATGCGCTCGAGCGCGAGCAGCGGATGGCGGAGGTGATAAAGGACGCCGAGAAAGAACACGACGTCGAACTGGCCGACGCGCTCGGGGGAGAGATCCATCACGTCGATGTCGACGTCCTCGACCTTCGAACCGAGCGTTCGTCTGGCGAGCTCGAATCCTGCCTTCGAGCCCCAACCAGGTCCGTGCCAGGAGAAGTAGTCGGCCGCGACGACTCGGGCGGCGCCGCGGCGCTCGGCTTCGAACGAGAAGAAGCCGTCCCAGGCGCCGATGTCGAGCACGCTTAAACCGGCGAGTGATTGTGGAAGGTCCAACCGCGCGAGCCTGACCGGGGTGTCGTCGATGCCCTTGGTAACGACGCCGCCGCCGAGATCAATCGTGTGATACCAGCGAATCGCCTGGACCTGTGACGCGAGATCTCCCTGCACCGGAGATATTGTGTGCCGAAATGCGAGCCGCGTTGATTGAGAGCTCATATCTGCTGAATCAGTACCTGCGGCGGGCTCGCGCGGTGGCGCGGGACGGGCGCCCGCGGGCGCGCAGCGCGCGGACTCGTTGAGCCCCATGGCAGCGCGCGAGCACCCGTGGGCTGTCCCGCGACGGGCCCCGCGTGGGTGCCCGCCACCGGTAGTGATTCAGAAGATACGGGTAGCTACTGTCCGCCAGCTACCAGCGGCGGCGCCACCGGCGTGCGATAGAGCTCGAGCGAGCCTTCGTCGAGGACGAGCGTCGTCTTGAACGCGCGTTGCGCGAAGTCGATGAGTTCGGGTGACGAGCGATCGCGCTCGATGACGATGTAGCCGATTTGCAGGCGCTGGAGCGTGCGGTCCGCCTGGTTGAGGGCGCGTTCGTAGAGCTCGGGCTCGACCTGCGTCCCCTCGCTCAGCCGAAGCAGCACCCGCAGCGTCGTGTTGCGGCGATACCGCTCGACGCTACCGCCGGGAAGCCGGGAGATGTAACCGCCGACGAGACGCTTCTCGTGAAACGTCTGATAGAACTGCGAGCTTGACGAATAGTTCCCGCCCGAGCTGAGGCCGTCGCGCAGTCCGAACGGAAGCGACAGCACGCGAACCGGCCGCGGGTCGGCGGCGACCATTCGATAGACCTCGGGAATCTCGGCCGAGTGCAGTGTCCGCGGCGCAGGAAGGAGCTCGAACATCAGGAGAGCCGCGATCGCCGTCAACAGCAGTCGAGGGTGGCGAGCCCGGCTGCGCAGGTGCTGCAGAGCCATGACGAGGAGCATCGACACGCCGAGCATCACGACGATCGTCATGCGCGTCGGCGTCCGCGCGGCGCCGACAACCGGCAGGTAGCGCAGGAGCGCCCACGGCGTCGGCACGTAGGTCAACTGCTGCCCGATCGCGACGAATGGCCCAAGCGCGAGCCACGCGAACACGCCAGTAAAGATGACCCAGCCCTTGAGCGGACGGAATCCGGCCCAGATCACCGCTCCGAGAATCGTCGCCAGCGCGACCCAAGGGAGCGACGCCACGTTCTCGTTGAAGCCTCCAGGCAACGTAGTGATCCAGTTGAACGAGGCCGCGCCAAACCACGGGTGCAGTGGATTGGGCGCAAGGTAGGCCAACAGGTCGACGCCTGGCGCGCTGTTCCGCCACCAGACCTGCGGGCTGATCCATTGACGTTCGCCAAATTGTGAAGCAGTAGCCGTCAGCACCGGCGAGAGAATCGCGACGCAGGCGATGAGCGCCACGGCGGCGGTCGGCACGTGCGACGACAGCGGCAGCACCGAGACGACGCGCGGCCGGATTGTCATCCACGCGCGAATCCCGATCATCACCGTCAACGACAGCACCGGGTTGTAGAGCCTGGTGAAGCTGACGCGGATGCCGAAGAAAATCCACCTGACCACCGCCGCGCAGCACGATGCCGACGATGAGTCCCGCGAGACACACGATTGCGAGATCGACGAGCACGCGCGGCCAGATTCGCCGGACGGTTGCCGGCCGCGTCTCGACGCTGAACATCGTGTAGCAGGCCATGAAGCCGGCGATGAGCAGGCAATACACGGCGTAGTAGGCGTCACAGAGAAACGCCCAGGCGACCGTCGCGCCAGCGGCGCACGCCAGGCCGGCGCTCGGCTGCGAGTAGATGCGGAACATCAGCCAGCCGAAGATCGGAAGCGGCGCCGCGAGGGTCAGGCTGAAATGTTCGGCCGCGCGCGCGCTCATGAACGGTGAAAACCCGAACGCGAGTCCGCCAACCCACGCGGCGCCGGCATCACCGGTGCGCGCGCGCGCGTACAAATACATCGCGTAGGCGCTCAGAACGCCGCTCGCGATGACGAGCACGTTGAAGGTCTTGACGACGCCGAAGAGCGGGAGGAGCGGAAACGCCAGGAGATTGGCGAACGTCGTGTAGTTGTGGAGCGCCAGCGGAACCGGAGGGCTCAAGCGCGAGGATTTCAGACGTCAGGAACGGCAGGTGGTGATTCGCGATGATCTCGTGACGGAACACCCACAGGTTCCAGACGTACACACCTGCATCGCCGTCCGGCAACCCAAGCAGCGCATCGGCAAGCCGAAGCGGCAAGGGCCACGCGAAGACGAACGCTACACACACATATCCGAGCAACGCCGCGGCCTCTCTCCGCAGCGCCCAGGCAGGCATTGGCGTGGCTATTAGAGATCCAGCTCAACCTAAAAGCAACGACTACGTGCCGTAGTAGTAACGGGAAGATTTGTGCATCGGTGGGAAGCCGAAGAGCGGGGTCAATGGGTCAAACCATGTCTGTCTCCGGCTGGGAGCCTACACTACCAGCGAGGCTGCGCCTCAGACTGTCCAGAGGCTCCGCCTCGCTGGGTGGCATTGCTTGGTCACGGTCTTGACCGGAACGTGACTCAAAAACGCAGATTGCGACGGGTCAAGACCTCTAGCCGCATGGAACCCCAGCTGTGACGGCCGGCGACGACAGCACGCTGCCGGCGGCGCCTCCCGCGGACACGATCGCGCCCGAACCAATCGGGCCCGTCCCCGGCGGCGAACGCATCACCGTCATCGACTGCCTGCGCGGCGCGGCGCTCTTCGGCATCATTACTGCCAACATGCGCGGCTTCAACGCGCCGGTGTCGGCCTACATGCAGTCGTCGCTGATGTGGACGTGGCTTCCCGACCGACTCGCGCTAGCGCTCGTCGAGTGGCTCGTCCAGGGCAAGTTCATCACGATCTTCGCGGCGCTCTTCGGGATCGGCTTCGCAATCCAGATGGATCGCGCCGCCGCGCGCCATCAGGGCGTGGGATTTTACACACGCCGGATGGCGGGCCTCCTCCTCATCGGCATCGTGCATGCCTTCGGGTTGTGGTGGGGAGACATCCTCATCAGCTATGCGGTCTGCGGCTTTTTCCTGCCGCTCTTCCGGAACCTCAGCCAACGTGCCGTGCTGCGCTGGGCGCACGTCATGTACTGGTTCATGGTCGCGCTGTTCATGGCGTTCTACGTCGCGACGCTCTTTGGCGTCGCCCCGCCGTCGCCACCGGAGCGCCCTCTTCAGGAGACCATCGAGATCTATGCGCGAGGAACGTTCGCGCAGATCTTTGCGATGCGGGCGGAGGAATGGACGACGGTGAACTCGTTCGTGCTGTTCCTGACCCGCATCCTCGGCATCTTTCTTTACGGGCTCTACATCTGGCGTCAAGGCTACCTGCGCGATCCGGCCGCGCATCTGGATTGGTGGAAGCGCGCGCAGCGCATCGGCCTGCCGGTCGGCCTGGCAGGCAATCTCGTCTTCGTTCTCCTGGACTGGTTCTTCCACCCGAACCCGATGAAGCCGTCGCTCTTGACGCTTTTCATGTTCACGCTGCAGTCGTTCGCGCTGCCAGCGCTGAGCCTCGGCTATGTCTCGACAGTCGTTCTGTGGTGGCAGGATCCCAAGTGGCAGCGGCGCCTGATGCCGTTCTCGTATGTCGGCCGCATGGCGCTGACCAACTACCTTCTGCAGTCGCTCATCTGCACGACGATTTTCTACAGCTACGGATTGGGACTCTACGGCCGCGTCGGCCCGCTGGCGGACCTCTTCCTTGGACTGGTCATTTACAGCCTGCAGATTCCCTTCAGCCAGTGGTGGCTGAGCACGCACCGGTACGGGCCGATGGAATGGGTCTGGCGGCGGCTGACGTACGGCCGGATTACTTCTTCAGCACTTTGACTTGCGTCACTGCTTCCGCAACACTTTGACCGGCGTCACTGCTTTCGCAGTTCCTTAATCTTCTTCTCCGCGCTTTCGCGGATGCGCGCCTTGAATTCTTCGGGCGCCTGCGTATCCTTTGGAAGCATCTCGAGCGTCTTCTCAGCGTAGCGGAGCGCCTCCTCGCGATTGCCGAGCGCGAGATATCCATCCGACAGGCTGTCGTAGGTGTTGGCCGAGGCCGGAAACGCCTCGACGTTCATCTTGAAGACCTCGACGGCATCCTTCGCGTTGCCGTTCTGGAGGAGCTCGTAGCCGAAGAGATTGGTTTCGGTTTCGGGAAAGAGCGTCTGACCCTTCTTTGCGAGCTTGGCCTCGTCGTAGATCTGGCGCGCCTTGGCGACGCCACCAGGCGACGTCATCATGATCCAGAACTGCTCGGTCGGGGTTGGCGGCGACGGCGGCGCTGCCACCGGCTTCAGCGGCGCGTTGCGCAGGTGCTGGTTGAACCATTCGACGACCTGCGGTTCGAGCCCCTTCTCCGCCGCGAACATGTCGGTCCCGTGCCCGGCTGCCTGGTACTCGACGAACTTGTTCGCAGGATTCCGCGACCAGCCGAGCGCCCACCGCATCTGCTCGACCACGCCATTGTCGCCCTGGCTCGCAGCGGCGAAGACCGGCAGCCACGCGGAGTCGCGCAGATAGAGACGCGCCGCCGCGTTGACGCCGCCGCTCAGGAGAACGACGGTCTTCACCTCTGGATGATTGCGCGCGAGCTGGACCGCCTGGTTGACGCCGCAGCTCGCTCCCGCCGCGCCGACGCGCTCCTTGTCGACGTTGGGCTGCGCCGTCAACCACGCGAGCGCCGCTTCCACGTCACCCGGCCAGTAGAGATCGATCGTCGATTGCTGCTCCTGGCTCGGAGCGAACCGCGTCCCGCCGCTCTCGCCGAAGCCGCGGAAGTCGAGCGTGAGGACGTGAAAGCCCTGAGCGGCGAGGTCAGTGGCGAGAGGCGTCCACGACGTTCGATCTTTGTTGCAGGCATGGAGCAGGACGATCGCCGGACCCGGACGCGTAGACGGGAAATACGTCGCCTTGAGCGTCACACCGGCAGCCGACTTGATGTCGACGACCTGCGTCGCGGGCGCCTGCGCCAGCACGTGGGTCGTCGTCCATGCCAGCAACGCGATCGTGCCAATAGCGAGCAGATGTGAGCGGCGCATCGAATCCCCCTTGCGTGAAATCAAATCGTTCGTGTTGCTGATTCTGTCGCGCCTCGACGGCACGGTCGACCGAATTGGGACCAGATGCCGTCGGCTGGGCTGAATTCCATCAGTGAGGCCACTGGGTTCTGAGATCCGGAGGTGATTCTTGGAGCTGACGGAGTTCACGGTTTTCACCACGGAGGCACGGAGCTGAATCGAGTGGGAGACGCACGGAGGCTGTCGAGCTGAGTCGACCAGCACACCGGTCGCGTCGCCGGCCTTTGGCCGGCGAGTGGCATCGGCGATCGCTCGCTAGTTTCAGATACTACGGCGATCGTCATCGTGAGGCGTGACGATTCGTCGACCGTACGACCGGTCGCGCCGCGCTTTGCGCGCGTCTGCATCGGGGGTCAGGTCGCATTTCAACATTCGAGAAGCCGCGTGGCAGCCAATGTTGAAATGCAAGACCTGACCCCGACGATCCTCCTGACACGGCTCGCCGGCCAAAGGCCGGCGACGCGACCGGTCGCTGGTCGACTCAGCTCGACAGCCTCCGCGCGTCTCCCGCTCAGTTCAGCTCCGTGCCTCCGCGGTGAAATCCGCGGACTCCGTCACCTCCGTCGAACACGCCAGCCACTACAACGAAAACCCCGCCCTGTACTCCCGCGTCAGGAAATCGTTGGCGGCGACGTTATTCGTGACGCGCATGTTCGCCGCATCGTAGTACAGCTTCGTGTTCGCGCGCAGCGAGACGATGCCGAGCAGCATGATCTCGGTGAGCTTCGCGGCATAGTCGAACGGCACCGAGATCTGGTCGGTGCCTTTGATCGCGTTGACCCAGTTCATCTCGTGCTCGCCGTGCGGGACGCGCGGGAGGCGCTCCTTCGGTGCGCCGTACGAATTGTGCTTCGAGGTGGGCAGCAGCCTCGCGCCCTCGCTGTAGTGCAGCAGCTTGGCCTTCTTGCCGACATACAACACGCCGCCGTTGGGATCGAGCGTCTCGTTCTCGAGCTCCTCCGGATCGGGAGGCAGCAGCCCGCCGTCGTACCACGTCAACTTCACCGGCGGCATCCCCTTCCGCGCCGGGAACTGGAAGTAGGTCGTCGTCGCACTCGGGTAGCAGACGCCGTTGAACGGCGTGGTCTCGGTCTCGATCACGGTGGGCAGCCCGAGATTCAGCGACCAGACCGGAAAATCCATCAGGTGTGCGCCCATGTCGCCGAGCGCGCCCTGTCCCCAGTCAACCCAGCCGCGCCAGTTGAACGGGTGATAGAGCGGGTGGTATTCGACGACCGGCGCGACGCCCAGGAAGAGATCCCAGGACAGCTTGTCGGGCACCGGATAGGCGCCGTTCGCTCCGGCCATGGCCGCGCTGAGGCGCTGCATCACGCCGCGGTTGTCCCAGCGCAGCTGCGCAGGATCGGTCGTCAGCCGCGCCGGCCTGGGAATGCCCTGCGGCCAGAAACCGAGCGGCCGGTTCGTCCAGACGTGGACCTCGCGAATCTCGCCGAGGACGCCACTCTGCACGTACTCGATCCCGCGTCGCGAGTTGTCGGCCGAGTGACGCTGGTTGCCCATCTGCGTCACGATCTTGGGATTGTCCTGCGCCTTCTTCGCGAGGTGCCGCGCTTCGTGCACCGACCAGCACAGCGGCTTCTGGACGTAGACGTGCTTGCCAAGACTCATCGCGGCCGAGGCGATCGGCGCGTGCATGTGATCGGGCGTCGCGACGATGACCGCGTCGAGATCCTTCTGCTTCTCGAGCATCTCGCGGTAGTCGCGGTACTTCTGGAGGCGCGGGATCTGCTGCTCGACGAAGCGCCGCAGCGTCGCCTCGTCGTCGGTGGCCGCACAGCGCGAGTCGGCCGCAATCTGGGCCTTCGATGGCCCGTAGTTGCGCCATGGCGTGGGCGGCGGCGGCGGACCTTGTGGCCGCGGCCCCTGCGGCTTCGGCGGTTTGCTCCACGCCTCGAGCCGGGCGTCGAGCAGGTTGAAGTCGACGTCGCAGAGCGCGACGATGTTCTGGCTCATGACGGCGCGGGTGTTCACAGCGCCCATGCCGGTGGCGCCGACGGTCGCGATATTGACGAGATCGCTCGGTGCCTGAAAGCCGCGCCCCAGCACATGCCGCGGGACGATCATGAATGCCGCGCCGGCGGCGGCCGTCGTCTTGATGAACTTCCGGCGGGTGATTTCAGGGTCCTGATCAGGCATGGTCGCTCCTTCGGGTCCGTCTTCGGCGGCTCGCCAGTAGTGTCCGGCTTCTTAGCCGGACTCCGCAGCGTCCCCGTAAGCGACTGACACGTTAACAGCGTTGAAGGACCTTGTCGAGACGGCGGAGTTACCGCGATGGCTGCAATGCAGCGAGTGCCGCATACCGTCCGGAGCGGCGCACCACGATGTCGACGGCGTCATCTGAGTAGACGATCGCCCAGGCAGCCGAGGGAAAGCGCCCGTCTCCGGACAACGCGTTTGGCCTCGGCAGAGAAAGGATGGCCCAGTCGACGCCCGATACGAGCGCGTCCCACGCGGGCTGCGACCGGGAGGCGTCGAGGATCGCGCGGAAATGCTCCGGCGGGTACGCCTGCAGCCGGCTGTCCTGAAACACCCGCACCTCGGGATACATCGTCCAGGCGAGCCAGCCGCCGAGGTTGTGACTGTTGAAGACCGGGCCGTTCAACTCGTGCGTCATGGCATATGCCAACGCGCCCGGCGAATAGATCACGTCAGGATGGAGTCCTCCGACCCGGACACCGTCGACCATCGTCTTCAGCGGCACGCGGGACACGAAGACGGACGCGACGAGCGCCATCGCCAGCATCGCGCGTCCGTCGAAACCTCTCGCCGTCCAGAGCGTCAGCCGATTCACGATCATCGGCGCCGTCGCAAGAAAGACGAGCGGCGTCAGCCGGAGGTAACGCCAGCCCAGCGCGCCGAAGACGATCACCGTCAGGGCTTCAGCGAGCGTGAGGCGGCGAGGCATGGACGCGAGAAGGACGGCCGCGACGGCGAGATACACAAAGAAGGCTCGATAGGCTGGCAAGTACGCGGGCTGGAGCTCCGCGATGCGGAGCACCTGCGGCACCGACAGGTTTTCAAAGAGATACTGGTGAAGCCCCCAGCCGTAGGGATTGAGCATCGACGCCGCAACGCAGTAGCCCACGATCACCAGGCCGCGAGCCGCCTGCGTGCGCGTGAGCGCCGAGGGTCGCGCCAGTTCCGCGAGCGCGAAGATCCCGATCAACAGCACGCCCATGACGCATTCGCCGTGGAGGTTGCTCCACAGCGCGACGAGCGGGACCGCCCACCACAACGGTCGCACGTTGCGGTTGTCAATCGCGCGCTCGATGAGCCACGAGCAGGCGGCGATCCCGGCGAAGGAAACGAGGTGCGGACGGGGAATGACGCGTGGCTCGAGAACGAAGAGCCCCAGTATGAGGATCGCTGCCGACGGCAGCGCAGCGCCTTGCACGCGGCAGGCGAGGTAGACGAGAGCCAATGCGGCGGCGACGGTCAGCGCCTCGAGCGTCTGGATCGCGGCATCACCGCCCACCTGCCAGGCAGCGTAGGCCGTGGTCTCGGTCAGCCATGACGTGTAGCGCTGGCGGTAGTCGGGATAGGTGAAGCTGAAGACGTTGGAGCGAACGAGCCGGCCCGAGAAATTCTCGCGACCCTGCGCCAGATGCCAGCCAAGGTCGGGCTCGTAGACCGAGCGGAAGCTCACCAGAATGGAAACCGCCGCGATCGCGACTGCCACGATGACGCCGCCAAGCGGTTTCACGGCTCATACCTTAACGATTGACGGCGTTTCGGTCTAGTACGGAATAACCCGTACCCGCGCCCTAAGGCTTTGGACGGTCGTGTTGGCGGCGCTTCATGCACTCGCTGATTGCCGCGGCGGGTCTGGCTGGCCCTGGCCCTCTCCGCTCGCCGGTACGCGCCCTGAGCGCGGTGGATGGTTGCATCGGCCGCGGCTCCCGCCGGCACTCGCCTGATTGCCGCGGCGGGTCTGGCTGGCCCTGGCCCTCTCCGCTCGCCGGGAACGCGCTCTGCGCTCGTACTCTTCCGCTGCCGCGTCGCCTAGCAGCTTCCAGTCACGCGCAGTGATCAGGCGCTCTCGGCCCGACTGTGCTTCTATCGGTTTGGAGGATCACAGCGGACGGAAGGCGACGCGATGAATCGCTCCGATCGCGTTCCTGCTTCGCACCGCGTCGGCTCGCTCCAGGGCCAGGGCCATCCAGACCCGCCGCGGCCTTCGTGCGCGAGTGCTCGAACTTGAACGCGACGAACGCAGTATCGCGCCCGCCGCGGTGGATGGTTGTGTCGGGCGCGGCGACCTCCGACTCGCGTGACACGCGATAGCAGTAAAGCGGCGAGCGCAGGCGGGCCAGCGCGCAGCTCACGGAGCTGCGCGATGGGAGAACATCAGGCCGGAGCCGCCGCTTTTCCACGCGACCGTCGGCGGGAGCCGCGGCCGACGCAACCAGTCACCGCGCTCAGAGCGCGTTCCGGCGAGCGGAGCGGGCCAGGGCCGGCCAGGCTCGCCGCGGCAATCAGGCGAGTGCCGAGCATCAGCACGCCGGACATCAAGCGGTCACGTGGTCTTCGTCAGAACATCCGGGTTGAGAAGATCCATGCTCGCGAAGGACTTCTCCTCGGCCCAGACGATGTTCTGGACCGCGCGCTCGGCCATGCCGCGGTTGGCTTCGGGCGTCGTGCTCCCGACGTGGGGCGTGAGGATGACGTTTGGCAGCGTGCGCAGGTCCCGGCTCGGGTCGACGGGCTGATACGGCTCGCGATCGAAGACGTCGAGCGCGGCGCCGCCGAGACGCTGCGCGACGAGCGCATCGTAGAGCGCCGCTTCGTCCACCACTGCCCCGCGCGAGGTGTTGATCAGCCACGCGTGCCGCGGCATCAGCTCGATCCGCTCGCGGTTGATGAAGTGCGCGTTCGCGGGGACGCCCGGAATGAGCAGGCTGACGAAGTCGGCCTGACCCAGAGCCTCGGCGAGATCGTCGGTCACGAGATCGAAGTCTCCGCTGGCCGGCATCGGCGCGCTCGACCCTTTCCGCCGGCAGCCGACGACACGCATCTCGAACCCTCGCTTCGCGATCCGCGCCACGGCCTGACCGATGCGGCCCGCTCCGACGATGGTGAGGGTTTTGCCTTTGAGCTCGACGCCGAGGAGAGGCGTCCATTGACCGTCGCGCATCGCGCCGGCGATCGAGGTCAGGCGGCGGGCGGCGGCCGAGACGAGGAGAAACGTCAGCTCGGCCACCGACTGATCGAGGACCGATGGCGTGTTGGTGCACAGCAGCCCCGCCGCCGACGCCTTCCCCTTGTCGATCCACTCGTGGCCGACGCCGAACCTGGCGATCACGCTGCCACGCGGCAGGGCCGAGTAAAGCGCCTCGCGGTACGGCTGGCCTCCGACGATGACGTGCCGCGCGCCGGACTCGGCAATGGCATGGACGAGCGCGGCCTCTTCGGAAGGCGCCGACATGAACGTGAAGCGCGCCGAGGAAGCAAAGACCGCTTCGCCTCGACGGTATTCCGGCTCGGTCACGAGAACGATGGATGGACATGGTTTGGACGCTCAGCTTCCAGCTACCAGCTTTCCAGGCTTCCAGCTGGATCAGGGAATCTAGCCATCTGACTCCTGGCCTGTGACAGCTGGAGAGCTGGCGCTGGAAGGTCTCGTCGGCTTATCATATGCGGGCACGGCAGCTTATGCGGAAACCCACGGCCATCTCGCTCACCGCACTGATTGGCCTTGCCGCGGGCCTGTGGGGCGCGGCGATCCTTGCCGTCGGCCAGAACCGCGCGTCGGCAACTGGTCAGCCGCCTGCGAGCGCGCACGCGCGTCGACTACGAACGTCAGGTCCGGCCGATCCTCGAGTCGTCCTGCTCCGAGTGCCACAGTCAGGACAAGCGCAAGGGCGGCCTCTCGCTCGCGACGTATGCCGACGTGCTCGAAGGCGGGCGCAGCGGCGCGGCGGTGCGGCCCGGCAACAGCGCCGGCAGCCTGATCGTTCACCGCGTCACCGGCGACATCGAACCGCAGATGCCCAAGGACGAGCTGCCGCTCGACGCCGCGTCGATCGCGCTCATCCGCTTGTGGATCGATCAAGGCGCCCGAGCGACGCCGTCGAGCCGCGCCGGCGCCGGCGCCGTGGGAAGCGCCGCTCGCGCTCGATCGGCCGGCGACTCCAGCCGTGCGCTGGCCGTCGTGGTCGTCAACAATCGATCGATTCGTCGCGGCGTATCTCGCCGAGCGGCGGGCCATGGAGCCCGCGTCGGTGCCGGACGCGCTCTTCGCGCGTCGCGTGTATCTCGACGTCTGGGGCCTGCTCCCCGAGCCCGCCGAGCTGCGCGCCTTTCTCGCCGATCGTTCACCGAGAAAGCGCGAGGAGCTCGTCGCCCGCCTCCTCGCCCGCGATCAAAAGAATGCCAAGAAGTACGCCGACCATTGGATTTCGTTCTGGAACGACCTGCTGCGCAACGAAGACGGCGTCACCTACTTTTCAGAGTCGGCGGGCCGCAAGAGCATTACGGATTGGCTGCTACTCAGCGCTCGAGTGCGAATCTCCCGTACGATCAGTTCGTCACCAAGCTGCTCAACCCGACGCTCGCAACCGACCCCGAGGGGTTCCTCGTCGGCGTGAACTGGCGCGGCGAGACGAGCGCGGCGGTCACGCCCTGGATGCAGGCGTCGCAGAACACCGCGCAGGTGTTCCTCGGCGTGAACCTGAAGTGCAACGCCTGCCACGACAGCTTCGTCAGCAAGTGGAAGCTGAAGGACGCGTACGCGCTCGCCGGCGTTCTTCTCGCCCGAGGCGCGGCTGCGGCTCTATCGCTGTGACGTCGCGCAGGATGCGTACGCCGAGCCGGCGTTTCTTTACCCGGAGCTGAGCCGCGAGCCGCCGTCGACGTCGCTGGCCGATCGGCGCGCCACCGCGGCGGCGATCTTCACCGACCCTCGCAACGGACGGCTGCCCCGCACGGTGGTCAATCGCATCTGGCAACGCCTCCTCGGCCACGGCATCGTCGCAAACCCCGACGAGATGGATGGCAAGCCGTGGAGCCCGGCGCTGCTCGACTCGGTCGCCAGCGATTTCGTCGAGCACGGCTACGACCTCAAGCACCTGATCCAGACCATCCTGACGTCGCGCGCCTACCAGATGCCCGCGGTGTCGCGACGCGCCGAGGTCCGGCGCGCGGCTACGTGTTCGCGGGACCGGAGGTGCGTCGACTCACGGCCGAGCAGTTCGCCGACGCGATCGGATCGATCACCGGCGAGTGGAGCGTGTATCAGCCACGCGTCACGAGTGGCGGCGGTGGACGCGGCGGTCCACCAATGTCGGACCCCGCGACGGTCGGCGCTGTACGCGCGCGAATGGCGCGCCGCGTCGAGCAACCTGACCCGCGCGCTCGGCCGCCCGATCCGCGATCAGGTCACCTCGTCACGGCCGACGCAGTCGACGACGCCGCAGGCGCTGGAGCTGGTGAACGGCGAGATGCTGACGCGGTGGTTGTCGCGCGGCGCGCGGCGGATGGTCGGCGAGCTGCCGCCGGAGCCCTGAGCCTGTTCAACAGGACCGTCGCCGGACGCAACGCGTCGGCCAGCGAGTTCGACGTCGACGTGTCGAACGCGACGCAGGCTCTGGCTGATTGCCGAAGACTACGGATCGAACGCGCCGGAGCGCGTCGAGCCGTCTGGGCGCGGCGCGGAATTCGTCGGCGCCGACGGCAAGGCGACCGCGCTCGCTCGCTGACGCCCGTCGACGCGCAGCGGGTTGCGTCGCAGCCGTCGAGCCAGGCCGCCACCGACGGCGGCGTGCGCGTGCGTCCGCCGTCGCGCCTCGTCTACGACATTGCCGGGCGGGGCTTCACGCGTTCCGCGGCAGCATCGGGCTCGAGAATCCGCGCAGCGAGATCGGCTCCACGCTGAATCCGCCGGTGCGGTTCTTCGTGTTCGACGCCGAGCCCAACATGGATCGCCTGCTGCCGCCGTGCGCCGCAGCCGCCGCTTGCGCCCGGACCGCCCGCTCACGACGGTCGGCGAAGCTGTCGACCGCGTGTTCCTGGCACGCGCTCGGCCGCGCGCCCTCGCCGGCGAACGGCGACTCGCGGCGAGCGCCATCGCCGATCCGGGCCAGACCCGAACAGGTGTCGGCCGACGGGCTCGCAGACCTGTTGTGGGCGATGATGATGAAGCCGGAGTTCCAGTTGATTTATTGAAGGACGACGGCATGCCCTCCGACACTTCGCAGAACCTGACCGGACTGACCGCCGAAGAGCGACGCATCTACGCGCGCGTCAGCCGGCGCGGGTTCATGGGCGCGACCGCCGGCGCGACGCTCGCCGCTCTGGCCGGCCGCGAACCGCCTTGCGCCAGGGCTTCCGCCTGTCGCCACGGCTTCGGCGCGACAAGCCTGACGCCCGCCACGCCGACGCCGTCGATCGTGCTCTGGATGGCCGGCGGCATGGCGCAGACCGAAACCTTCGATCCCGAAGCGCTACACGCCGTTCGCAGCCGGCGTCAACATCAAGGACGTGCTCAGCACGTTCCCGACGATCGACACCGCGGTCGACAACATCAAGTTCACCGCAGGGCCTCGAGCAGATCGCGCAGCGTCATCGACCGCGGCACGGTCATCCGGACGTTCAACGCCGCCGATCTCGGCTTCATCCTGCACTCGCGGCATCAGTATCACTGGCACACCGGCTACATCCCGCCGCAGCCGATGGCGATGCCGCACCTCGGCGCGGTGATCTCGCGAACGCTCGGGCCCAAGAACCCGGACGTGCCGGCGTTCATCGCCATCGGCCAGACGGTCGAGGGCGCTGGCGAGATCGGCACGCTCAAGGCGTTTCACACCGCCGGCTTCCTCGGCTCCGAACACGGACCGTTTCTCATCGTCGATCCGCAGGACGCGGCGTCGGCCGTGCGGCCGCCGAAGGAGCTCGGCGAGGAGCGGTTCCGCAGCCGGCGCCAGCTGTTCGAGAAGCTGCTGGCGCAGGAGCCGGTCCATCAATACGGCGAGCGACTTCCAGCGCGAGTCGCTGGTCAGGTCGCTCGACGCCGCCGATCGGCTGCTGACGTCGCCGTCGGCCAAGGCGTTCGACCTCTCGCTCGAGCCCGAAGACGTTCGACGCCTACAACACCGGCCGGTTCGGCCAGGGCTGCCTGCTCGCCCGGCGGCTCGTCGAAGCCGGCGCGCGGTACGTCGAGGTGACGTCGGAATACATTCCGTTCGTCTACTGGGACACCCACGAGCACGGCCACGAGCGCGCCGACGCCATGAAGAAGCTGATCGACGCGCCGGTCGCGCAGCTGATTCGCGACCTCGAGGAGCGCGGCCTGCTCGATCGCACGCTGGTCGTGCTCGCCAGCGAGTTCGGCCGCGACGCGATGACCGAAGGCAAGGTCGGCAAGGAAGTCCGCGATCAGGCGATCAACATTCCCGACGTCATGACCGAGCCGCGCCACTACGGCATGCACCGGCACTTCACCGCCGCCGGCTCGATCCTGATGTTCGGCGGCGGCATCAAGAAAGGGTTCGTCTACGGCAAGACCGCCGACGAGCGGCCCTGCACGACGATCGAGAACCCGGTGGTGATGGAAGATCTGCACGCGACGATCTATCACGCGCTCGGCATCGCGCCCGACACCTCCTACGTCGTCGAGCGCCGGCCGGTCTACGTGACGAGGGACGGCATCGGCAAGCCGATCACGGAGCTGTTTGCGTAGCGATAGGCTTACATTTGAAGCGACGTTCACTCGCAAAGAGCTCTTCACCGCGAGGACGCAGAGGGCGCAGACGAGAGCAAATGGATCGCTCTCAGGTTCTTCACGGCTACGAACGCTGATTACGCTGAGACCAAAGAATGGCTCTGCGAGCTCAGCGTTCTCTGCGGTGAGAAGCTCTCTGCAGCAATGAGGTTGAGACGATGAAAACCACTCGACGCGAGTTTCTCGGCCGCGGTCGCGGCGTCCGCCGATCCTCCTCGGCATGCAGGACAAGGCGGGCACGAAGGCGCCGGTCATGGGCGCGGGCGCCTACACGTACGAAGCGATCCACGACTGGGGCGTGCTGCCGCCGCAGATCAAGTGGGGCAACACGCACGGCGTCGTCGAGGACTCGCAGGGGCACATCTACGTCCATCACACGGTGCACGCGACCAGCGAGAGCGCCGACACGGTGGTCGTCTTCGATCGCACGGGCAAGTTCGTGCGCTCGTGGGGCAAGGAGTTCCGCGGCGTCGCGCACGGCCTGCAGATCCGCAAGGAAGGGCGCGACGAGTTCCTCTACCTGACGGTCAACGCGGCCGGACCCGAAGCTGACGCCGCGGCCCGAGCTGCAGGCGGTGCGTCGTGAAGACGACGCTGACGGGCGAGATCGTCTGGAAGATCGACGGGCCGCCGGACGTCGAGGGCTACAAGCCCGGGCCGGACGGCGCAGCGCGGCGCTACAACCCGACCAACGTCGCGATCGCGCCCAACGGCGACATCTACGTCGGCGACGGCTACGGCTCGTACTTCGTCAATCAGTACAACAGCAAGGCCGAGTACATCCGGATCGTTCGGCGGCCGAGGGTCAGAGCCGGGACAGCTGACCGAGCCGCACGGCATCTGGGTCGACACGCGCGGGGCCAGCCCGATGCTCGTCGTCGCCGATCGCCGCAACAACCGCCTGCAGCGATTCACGCTCGACGGCAAGCACGTCGACTTCGTCACCGGCTTCCGGCTGCCCGTGTCATTTCGACGAGCGCAAGGGCTCGTCGTCGTCCCCGATCTGCACGGCCGCGTCACGCTGATCGATCCGGACAACGCGATCGTCGCGCATCTCGGCGACTCGAACCCGCCGACCGGCAACCCGCCGCTGCGCAGGCAGCCGCGGGATCAGTTCATCCCGGGCCAGTTCATCTGCCCGCACGGCGCCTGCTTCGATCACGACGGCAACATCTTCGTCGTCGAATGGGTCGAGGTCGGGCGGGTGACGAAGCTGCGGAAAGTCGCCTGACGCGTCACGATTCGCGTTCAAAAGCCTCTCACCGCAGAGGACGCTGAGATCGCAGAGACAATTAGGTTTCTCTGCGTGCTCTGCGTCCTCCGCGGTGAAAGGCTTTACGTTACGGCGATCTTTCTCAGAACATGAATCGCACCGCGAACTGCATATTGCGCTGCAGATCGGCCTTGCCGTAGGCCGTCGAGGTGATTCGACCGGCGTTGGTGTTTTCATTGCCCGGCACGCCGACTTCGGAGTCCGGGTTGCCGAGATTCACGTGGTTGAAGAGATTGACGACCTCGATGCGGAACTTCAACCGCGCTGGTCCCCGTCAGCTGGACGTGCTTGAAGAGCTGACGCGTCGACTCTCCAGTATCCGGGCCCGCGCAGCGAGTTTCTCTCCATGTCGCCAAAGGTCCCCGCCGCCGGCCGCGAGAACGCGCTCCCTGACGAGCCGATCGGCGTCGCGTTGAACCACTCGTCACGCGTCTGCGGGCCCTCCGGGATCGCCGATCAGATTCGGCCGGTTCGGGCCCGTATCGCGGTCGGCTCCCGCGTCCCGGTAGTGACGCTGAACGGGAGGCCGCTCTGGATGATCGTGTTGGTGTTGAACTGCCAGCCGCCGACGAACGCATCCGTGAGAGGAGAGACGTCCGTCAGATACCGTCTGCCGCGCCCGATCGGCAGCTCGGCGACGAGCGAAAAGACGAAGTTGTGCGTGCGGTCCCAATCGGCTGGCCCCTTGTTCAACTCGCGACGTCGTAGATGGAAGTAGTCGCCGCTCTCCTGCACCTGCCGTCTGCAACGTGTAATTCACCTTCACGGAGTACCCGTTCGAGAACCGCTTGTTGAACTTCGCCTGCATCGAGTCGTAGGCGTTGTTCGCGCAGTTGCAGAAATAGTCGATCCCCTGCGTCCAGCCGAACGCCCCGCCGAGTCCGAGGTCGTTGAAACGCCGCCGGCGAAAAACGGCCGGCGAGGTTCCTGCGGCACGCTCGGATAGCCGTCGAGGGTGGGCTGATTGATGTTGATGGCCGGGCCGTCGCCCGCAAAGACGTTCCTGCCCCGGTTGCCGACGTACCCGGCCTCGAACGACATCGTGTTGGTCAGCTGCCGCTGCACGATCACGTTGAACGCATCCACGGTGGGCGGCCGCTGCTTCTCCGGCAGGGCGCGCGCGAACACGCCATTGGGCAGCGCGAACTCGGCCGTTCGACGGGACCGCGGGAAAGACTGGCGGCGGCGGCCCCTGCGCGAGCGTGAACACGCGGTCGAAATTCTCCGGCGCGTTGAGCTCCTGCACCGACAGCACCGGCAGGTTCTGGGTCACGCTGTGGCCGAAGAGCGACCCGAACACGCCGAGGTCGTAGCTGCGGCCGTACCCGGCCGCGGAGACGGTCTTGCTATCGAGCTGGTAGGTCGCGCCAACGCGGGGCGCCCAGTTGAGCTTGTTCTCGATGTCGCCGTTCAGCCCGATGTCGCCGACGCCCGCGACCCGGATTTCCCCGGTCGCGAGATCGAGGAAGCCGCCATTGCCTGGCTCGTTCACCGTCTGCGGGTTGATGATGTCGAGCCGCAGCCCGTAGTTGAGCGTCAACTTCTCGGTCGCACGCCAGGTGTCCTGCGCGTAGTAGGCCGTCCGCCACTGTTGCTCGCGCGCGTCGAAGTTCGGGCTCACGTACCGCCTGAGCCTGCGTGACGTCGCCCAGCAGGAATGTCGCGAGACCAAGGCCGCCGCCGGAGGGGCCGCGGGTGCGGTCCACGTTGAACGTCAACTCGCCGGACCGGTGAGCGTCGCTCGGCACCCTGAGGTTGTTCGCGCGCCGGATGTCGAGACCGGCCTTGATGCTGTGATTGCCGATCATCTTGGTGATGTTGCCGACCAGCTGCCATTGCTTCTCATCCTGATCCAGCGGGCAGTTGCAGCGGTTGACACCCAGGCCCGAACCAATGTTGAAGCCGCGGTCCCCTTCGATGAAGCCGGCAAACAGCCCCGAGGCGAACGCCGAATCGTTGAGCCCTGGAATTCCCGCGTCGGCGGCCGGCGTCGTGCCGAAGTCGAACGGCAGGACGGCGACCTTGTAACTGAAC
This sequence comes from uncultured Acidobacteriota bacterium, assembly GCA_963797625.1. GTDB lineage: Bacteria > Acidobacteriota > Vicinamibacteria > Vicinamibacterales > 2-12-FULL-66-21 > DATBJJ01. The sequence continues at coordinate 46,752 of CAWCQI010000024.1, read as the reverse complement.
CAGCCGAATCGGAAGTCGGCCAGCAGCGTCGGCGAGATCACGCGATCGAGGCCGATCGCAAGACTCTGGTTCTTCACGTCCGAGATGCCCCCCAGCGTCACGAGCTCCTGCCCGCCCCCCTGGCCGAAAGACGTGGGGCCGTCGCGGAAGAAGTCACCGACGCTGTAGCGGCCAAACATGTTCGTGCTGTCGCCGATGCGCCCGTCGAGCCGCACGTTGAACGAGTTCTCCTCGAACTCCTCCGATCCCGATGCCTGGTAGTTCTCCCTCGTGCCGCCGTCGCGGCCCGGCGCGTTCGGCATGGGAACGAGCGCGAGGATCCGCTGCGCCTCAGGAGAAAGCCGGCCGGTGGGGATGACGTTGCCCGCAAACTGCTGCCGCTCGGCCGGAACGCCCGTCGCCGGATCGAAGATGTTGATGCCAAACGCGCTCAGATCTCCGCTCCGCGCGGCCGCCGTAGGCACCGTCAGCAATCGTGTGCCGCCGACCGTGCTGCGCGTCCCCTGGTAATCGCCGAAGAAGAACACCTTGTTGGCGACGATCTTGCCGCCCAGCGAGCCGCCGAACTGGTTCTTCTTCGTCTCGGGGAGGAACTTGCCGGTCACCGGGTTGGCGCTGGAACTGCGTGAACGGGTTGCGCGCCTGAAAGTTGTCGCCCTGATAGAACTCGAACGCGCTGCCGAACCACTGGTTCCTGCCGGACTTGGTCTGCACCGACACGACGCCCGCGGTCGCCTGGCCGAATTCGGCGTCGTAATTCTGCGACGTGATCTTCGTTTCGCCAATCGACTCGAGCGTGGGATTGATGACGATGATGCCCAGGATGGGATCACGATTCTCCGTGCCGTCGAGCTGATAGCCCGTGCCGCTGAAGTGCTGGCCGTTGACCATCGTCTGGGTGGAGCCCTGCGGGTTTTCGCTCGCCGCGTGCTGCCACTGAAGCTGCTGCGTGCCGGGCGTCAGCAGGATGAACTTGGTGAAGTTGCGATCGAGCACCGGCAGGTCGGTGATCTGCTTGGAATCAAAGTTGGTGGAGACGTCGGCGCGGTCGGTCTTGAGCAGCGGGGAGCCGCCGGTCACGACGACCTCCTCGCTGAGTTGCACCGAGCTGCAGCTCGAAGTCGATACGAGTCTGCGTGTCGATGCTCACGCGAACGTCACGCAGGACCGCGGCCTTGAAGTTCGAGAGCTCGGCTTTCACTTCGTAGGCACCCGGCAGGAGGCGGTCCTTGACGTAGAACCCCGACTCGTTCGACACGACCGTATCGACCGTCTTGCGCTCGACGCTTGTGACGGTGACCGTGGCGCCGGGCACGGTGGCCCCCGAGGAGTCCTTGACGGTCCCCGCGATGCTTCCGTACACCGCCTGTGCGAACGCTGATGGAGCGAGAGAAAGGAATGCGAGGAACAACCCGAAGGTGAGGATTCGGCGCGATTGCCGGATCATCGTGTGAAGGTCGCGCGACATGAGGCTCCCCCCTTGTTCTACCTATCGCGAATCCGATGACCTCCCAGACTTATCCTCGACCTGAACGAAGTCAAACGTTTTTGTAAAGATTCTCAATGCTGAGCTGTGCTGTTGCTCGTACAGTTGAGGTCGAAGCTCATCGTTCGTCATCGCTCGTCGATCGTCACCACTTCTCGCGTGCCGACATCTTTCACGCGCTGCACCTGACCGCTCGGCCATCGCACTTCGATCTCGTCGACGCGCGTCGCAGTACCAACGCCGAAGTGCGCACGCAGATCGTCGTGCGAGTAGTAGCTGGACTGACTCAGCACGGCCCGCGCCTGCCGCTTCCCCGCCGCGCTGACGATCACCGTCGCGCCAATCGCGGATCGATTCGACGCGCGGCCGCGAAGGACCACGTCGATCCAGTTGTTGCCGCCTGAATAGTCGTTGCGCAGGAGCGATGGCGGCTCGTTCATGTTCATGACGAGGACATCGATGTCGCCGTCGTTGTCGATGTCGCCGAACGCCGCGCCGCGGCTCGAATGCGGCGTCGTGACCCCTGACCCGCTTGCGGCGGTGACGTCTTCGAAACGGACGTCACCTGTGCCCACAGCCTTGTTGCGAAAGAGCACGCGCGGGCCGCGATGCGGGTACTGTTCGAGCGACCGCTCGATCTCCGGGTAGACATGCCCGGTCACGCACATCAGATCGACGAAGCCGTCGTTGTCGAAATCGGCGAGGCCGGCGCCCCACTGGACGTAGCGATTCTGAACGTGCAATCCCGCCGCGACCGCCGAGTCCTCGAACAGGCCCTTGCCGAGGTTTCTGTAGAGCGCGGGGATGTCGTCGGAGAAATGGGTCTTTGCGAGATCGATCCGGCCGTCGTTGTTGTAGTCGCCCGCGGCGACGCCCATCCCGGCCTGCGGGCTGCCGTGCTCGCTGTAGGCGGTCCCGCTTTCGACGGCGATATCGGTGAAGGTGCCGTCGTGATTGTTCCGGTAGAGGATGGCCGCCGTCGAGTCGGCGGCCACGTAGATATCCGTCCAGCCGTCGTCTGTGAGGTCGGCGGCGAGCGCGGTCATCGAGTAGCGCCCGGTCACGCGTGAGATCCCGGACCGCTCCGAGACGTCGACGAACCTGCCGTTGCCCTCGTTGCGATAGAGAAGATTCGTATCAGTCGGCAGGCCCTTCGGCCCGCAGTTCACCGGCAGGCCTTTCCAGGTGCAGTTGATTCCCGAGCCCGGTTCAGGCGCCGTCTGGAGATCGAACTTGAGGTAGTTCGCGACGAAGAGATCCAGCCGCCCATCGCGATCGATGTCGACAAACGTGCAGCCCGATCCCCAGCGCGTGGCCGTCGTCGAGAGGCCGGCCGCAGCGGTCGCATCCGTGAAACGGCCATCGCCGCGATTGCGATAGAGCACGTTCTGACCGTAGGAGGTCACGAACAAATCGATCCAGCCATCGTTGTCGTAGTCGCCCGCGCAGACGCTCGAGGCCCAGCCGGTTCGACGCAGCCCGGCCCGGTCCGTCACGTCCTCGAAGCGGCCGTCGCGCGTGTTCCGATATAGCCGATTGGTTGGAGCCTCGGCTGGCGTGTAACTCGCGTCGACCCTCGCGCCCTCCGCGAGCCGCGTCCCTCCGAGGACGAACGCGTCTACCCAACCGTCACGATCCACATCGACGAGGGCGACGCCAGAGCCGTTGGTTTCGAGGATGAACCGCTTGCGATCCACGCCGCCGTAGACGGTGGGATGCACCAGCCCCGCATCTTTGGCGATGTCGGTGAAAGAGATGACCGAAGAGACCGATGACGGACGCCGGAGCGAGCCAGCCGCGATCGTGAAGAGCGCGGCTGACGACAATCGTGAAGCACTGCCGAACAGCGCACGACGCAGGCTGAGCGCACGACGGCCATGGATCCGCTTGAAGATCATGGTCTCCGGCTGCTACCGTCCTGGCGGCTGAAGGGAATCGGCGATCGCAAACTCGCGCTTCGCTTCCTCGAGCCGCCCGGTCTGCTGGAGCAGCTGGCCGAGCAGATAATGCGCCGACCGGTTGTTCGGATCGTACTGAATCGCGCGCCGGAGCATGCCCTCGGCCGTCGCGGGCTGGCCCTTCTTCAGGTACAACCGCCCGAGAAGGATGTACGGGCCACTGTAATAAGGATTGAGCCACAGCGACTTCTGCAGCGCCTCCATCGCTTCGTCGGCGCGAGACGCGCGCAGGTAGGCATCGCCAAGCTGGATAGAGCGCCATCGCATCACTCGGGTTCGCCGCCAGCTCGCGCTCGGTCAACGCGATCGCATCGTCCAATCGGCCTCGGAAGAGGGCCGTCTGCCCCAGGAGGTAGTTGGCGCGGGGCGTTCGCGGATCTTTTTCGATCGCTCGCTTCAGCTCCGCTTCTGCCTGCGGCTCCATCTCGAGCCTCAACATCATCTGCGCGGCGATGACGTGCGCGCCGGCGGAATCCGGCGGCAGCCGGAACGTGCGGGCGAGCGAGGTTCGCGCGGCATCCGGCTGGCGCGCCTGGATGTAGGCGAGCCCGAGGATGTATCCCAATTCGAGGTTGTCCTGTGCCCAGACGCGCGTCTCTTCGAGAAGTGGAATGGCCTCGGGATACCGCCCGGTCAGGTAGTAGCAGAGCCCGAGGACCTGAATCGCTTCGCGACGCTCGATCGATCCGTCAGGCAGCGTGCCCTTGGCCGACACCAACGGGACCAGTTGCTTGATCGCTTGCTGGTGATCGTCGGCGTGATAGTACGCGACGCCCAGCAGCCGGGCGACTTCGGGCACCGACGTGTCGAGCGCCTCGAGCTTCGCGATCGCTTCCTTCGGCTTGCCATCGTCGACGAGCTTGCGCGCCTCGACGAGCACGGCCTTGACCTGGCTCTCCGCAGTGGACGCTTGCGCCGACTGCGTCTGAACCGTGGGAGTAGCGCCAACCGGCACTTCACCCGCTCGCAGGACGACGCCAAGGAGGATCAGATGCGACGCCAGGCTCGACGAGCGACTTCACGGGACCTGCCTCTGGGTGCCCGAACCCTCCTTGAGCGTGTGTGATTTGTCGATCGCGAGCGCCGTCCATGTCTCTTCGCGGCCGTTTGGCCAGCGCACCTCGAGACGGTCAATGGCTGTCGACGATCCGAGGCCGAAGTAGCAGCCGGAAGTCGCTCTGCGAGTAGTAGCTGCCGCCGCCTCGCACTTCCTGTACCTGCACGCCATCGGCCGTGACGAGCTGGACGCGCGCGCCAATCGCGCTGCGATTCGATTCGGCGCCAACGAGCTTGACTGCCAGCCAGTGCCGATCCCCGCTCTGGTCGAGCCTGAAGAGGTCCGGCGTATCGTGGACGTTGTTGATGACGACGTCGACGTCGCCGTCGTTGTCGAAGTCGGCAAACGCCGCGCCCCGGCCGGCCTTGGGGATCGTCACAGGCGGACCGAGCTGCTCGGTGACATCGGCAAAACGTCCGTTCTTGAGGTTGCGGTAGACGACTTTCCGCTGCTTGTAGCCCGCTTCGGTCTTGATGCGATCGACTTCGGGATAGACGTGCCCGTTGACGAGAAAGAGATCGAGCCAGCCGTCGTTGTCGAGATCGACGAAGCCGACGCCCCAGCCGAGCCACCGCGTGTTGAGGCCGATGCCGCCGGCAAACGTGCGATCCTCGCAGGCGCCCTTGCCGGTGTTGGCGTAGAGCGTCGAGGTGTCGCCGGCGAAGTTCGTCTTGAAGATGTCGAGCGTGCCGTTGCGATCGTAGTCGCCGATCGCGATGCCCATCCCCGCCTGGGGCTTCCCATCCTGGCTGTAGGCGCAGCCGGCGGTGATTCCGATGTCGGTGAAGGTGCCGTTGCGGTTGTTGTGGTAGAGCGCGCTTGGATTGGAATCGTTGGCGACATACACGTCGAGCCAGCCATCGTTGTCGAAGTCGACGGTGGCCACGCCCAGCCCGTAGGTGCCGCGCGCGGCCGCGATGCCGGACGCTTCGGACACGTCCTCGAACGCGCCATTCCCTCGATTGCGATAGAGCACGTTCTTTCCGCCCGGCAGACCCGGGGGGCCGCACGCGACCGGCAGGCCTTTATAGCGGCACAGTCCAGATGACGGAAGCGGCGTCGCCTTGAGATCGAGATCGATGTAGTTGGCCGCGACGATGTCGAGGAGGCCGTCGCGGTTGTAGTCGAGGAAGGCGCAGCCGGCGCCCCAGCGGGTGCGCGGCTGGGTCAGACCGGCGCGCTCCGTCGCATCTTCGAACGCACCGTCGCCCTTGTTGCGATAGAGGCGATTCTGGCCCCAGTAGGTGACGAAGAGATCGTCGTGGCCGTCGTTGTCGTAGTCGCCGACGCAGGCGCCCTGCCCCCATCCGCCGTGCGCAAGGCCGGCGCGGGCGGTCACGTCTTCGAACGTCCCGTTCCCCTTGTTGCGATACAAGTGGTTCGTCGGTTCCTTGCCCGCGGGAAATCCCTCGAGCGTCGTGCCGTTGACGAGAAAGATGTCGATCCAGCCGTCGCTGTCGAAATCGAACGCGGCGGCGCCAGTACCGGTCGTTTCCAACAGGTACTGGTTGGTGTCGAGCCCGCCGTAGATCGTCTTTGCGACGAGACCAGCCTCGCTCGCGACGTTCTTGAACGAAAAGCTCACGCCAGTCGTCTGGACGCGCGCGGCCACGCGGTCCGCACCGAGCAGCGCGCCGAATCCGAGAACGGACCACATCAGGAGGCGTGTGGAAAACGACGCGTGTCATTTTTTGATTGGTGTCTTGACCTGCGGCGCGATCGGCTTCGCCGCGGTCGTCAGGTACGGCGCCAGCCGCTCGGCTTCGGCGAAGTGCGTCCTGGCTTCGGCCCGAGCGCCGGTGCGCTCGAGGGCCAGCCCGAGTTGGTAGTGCGCGCGCGCGTTCTCGGGCGCGAGCCGGATGGCCTCGCGAAACTTTTCGATCGCCCCGGCCAGATCGTTCGACCTTGATCTTCTCCGCGCCGACCGCGACCGCAAACGTCGAGGCCTGCGCGTCTGCCTTGCGCGCGTTCAACCGTTCGGCCTCGGCGAAGCACTTCGCCGCGTCCTCGGCCTGCCCCATCTGCGCCAGCATCTGCCCCAGGTTGAGATGCGCCTCCGCCGACGTCGGACGGTGGGCGATGGTTGCGCGAAATTCGGCCAGCGCTTCACTCGTCGCGCCGTTTTGCCTGAGGACGGTGCCGAGCATGAAATGCGCATCGGCATAGTCGGGGCGGCGCGCGATGGCAGCGCGGAACGCGCCCGCGGCATCCTCGCCGCGCCCGGTCTGCCATAGCACGACGCCGAGCGTGTAGGACGCTTCCGGCAGATTGGCGTCGAGCTCCGTCGCCCGTCGCAGCTCGGCCTCGGCGCCAGCAAAGTCATCCTGCTGCTTGAGCGCCAGCCCGAGGTTGTATCTGGCTTCGGCGTTCGCAGGCTGCAGCCGCGTCACGTCTCGGAGCACCGTCACGGCCGCGGCAAGATCGCCGCGCTGCATCAGCGCACTGCCGAGGTTGATGCGGGCCGTCATCTTGTCAGGCTGACGCTCGGCGAGCGCGCGGAAGGTCGAGATGGCCTCGTCGCCCTCTCCAGCCTGCATCAGCGCGAGCCCGAGGCTGTTCTGGATCTCGGCCGAGGACGGGTCGAGCCGAGCGGCTGATCGAAGGCTGGCGACGGCGCCGTCGAAATCACCGGCATCCTGCAGAGCGACGCCGAGCTGCAGGTGGATCGGCGCCAGGCCAGGGCCGGCGCGAGCCGCCTCGCGCAGCTGCACGATGGCCTCACCGAGCCGGCCCTTCTGCTTGAGCGTCAGGCCAAGGTAGTAGCGCGCTTCGGCATGGCCCGGCTGGAGCCGCGCCGCGGCCTCCAGAGCGACGAGCGCGCCGTCGAGGTCTTTCGTCCACCACCGCGTCGCGCCGAGGTGATACTGCGCGTCGAACAGCCGGGGATCGATCAGGACTGCCTGTTCGAACTGACGAATCGCCTCCTGCGTCTGACCCTGCTGACCTCGCACGAAGCCCAGGCGGTCGTAGGCCTCGGCCATGCGCGGGCGTACTCAATCGCCTTGGCGTATGCGCCGGCGGCCGCCGCCAAATCCTTTTGACGCTCGCAGACCAGCCCCTTCAGAAAATGCGCCTCGGCCGAGGCAGGGTCGCGCGCCAGCGCCGCCTCGATGAGGCTTCGGGCGCGCTCGAGATCGTTCGCTTCGAGTAACGCTCGCGCCTGCGTCAGCGCGGGCGAAGCCGTGCGGTCGGGCTTGCTGGCCGCAGTCTGCGCGAGACAGTCGGCGCCGCACCACAGCAGGAGCGGGACCATCACCCATGCACGGCACGCCCTCGGATGATGCACTTCGTCATTCTACACGCCTGAAACGCACCGTTCCGCTTGCTGAGCGAAGCGTCGCTTCAAGGCTCGAGGCGATGTTGACGAGCTGATTTGTCGACGGCCTGCTCAGCCAGCGCCAGCGCACCCAGCCCGCCCGCACGCTCGCCCAGCCACGGCGGAACAATGTAGTCATCGATCGCGTCGAGGCCCTGGGCCCGGACATAGTTGTTGAGCAGCTCGCGCACCTGTTGGCGAAGGAGCGGAAAGAGCTCCTTCTTTGACATCACGCCTCCTCCGAGGATGATGCGTTCGGGCGACAGCGTGCAGATGATATTCACCAGCGCCAACGCCAGGTAGCGCATTTCGAGCGCCCAGCCCGGATGATCGTCGGGAAGCTGCTCGGCCGGTTGCAGCCAGCGCGCGTTCATCGCGGGCCCGCTTGCCAGGCCCTCGAGACAATCGCCGTGAAACGGACACGTGCCGGCAAACGGATCGGCGGAGAGGTCGTGTGGGAGCCGCATGTGCCCCATCTCCGGATGGACGAGGCCGTGCATCAAGCGTCCGTTCACCATGCCGCCGCCGCCGATCCCGGTGCCGATGGTCAGATAGACGAACGTATCGAGACCCTGCGCCGCGCCCCAGCGCCATTCGGCCAGGGCAGCCGCGTTGACGTCGGTGTCGAAGCCGACGGGCACGTTCAACGCCGCCTGGAAGGCGCCCGCGATGTCCACGTTCGCCCAACCCGGCTTCGGCGTCGACGTGATGAAGCCGTAGCTGGGCGAGCCAGGCCGCAGGTCCAGCGGGCCGAAGGAGGCGATGCCCACCGCTGCAATCGGCCCGTGGCGATCGCCGGCCGCGCGGAAGAAGTCGCGGGCCTGCTGCAAGGTGGCGTCCGGAGTGGTCGTCGGAAACCGGACCTGCTCTCGCACATCGCCAGGGCCTGCACCCACCATGCACACGAACTTGGTGCCGCCCGCCTCAACAGCGCCGAACAGTTGCGTCATCAGCCCCCTATCACTGCGGCCACACCGACCGCAGATTCCACAACCGCGCCGACGTCGCCGTTCGTCCTTCGTTTTTGGCGGGCAACAACTCGAGACGATCCAGCGGCTGTGTCGGGTAGACGCGCTCGGTGAGCACGGTCTCGCCGTCGTTGGCGAAGATCTCGACCACCGATCGATCGAAGAAGACACGGAGCGTGATCTTGTCGTCACGCCACCGGACGGGTCCGGCGTGCCGGCCGGGATACTCTTTGTGAAAGCTGCGTCGTCTGGACCGTCGGCGATCGACGAACACCTCGAGCGGCTTCGATGTCACCCCGAATACCACTTCTTCCCCGGCAGCGTTCGCCAGGCGGATGCCGGCCTCGCGCCAGTTGCCACGTGTGATCTCAATCTCGATCTCCGCCGAGCCCGGGAGTTCGACCCGGTCGGCGACAACGGCGGGCGCCGGCGTGGTCCTGAGGGCCGTCGAGCTCAGCGACTGGCGCTTGCACCAGCCGAATGCCGTCGGGTAGTTGACGGAGCGACAGCGCGCGCGGCACCGACTGCGCGCCGCGCCAGATCACCGTCGGTTCCTGGTTCGCGTACAGCCAGTTGCTGATCCAGGCCATCCAGATGCGCCGGCCGTCAGACTCCGGAAGATCGGCAAACGAAATGGTCGCGTAGAAGTCCTTGCCGTAGTCGACCCACATCGTGTGACCCGGAGGGTTGTCGTTGACGAACGTCGTCCCATCGAAACGCCCGATGAAGTACTGCCCGCCGGAACCGCCCGCAATCCCGCCCGGGTTGATGTCGACGTCGAGCACCCATTTCGTGCGCGCCGGATCGCCATCGACCGGCAGCGCAAACAAATCGGGACATTCCCACACGCCGCCCGTGGCGCCGGCCGGCCCGAAGTCGCTGAGCCTTTCCCACCGCTTGAGATCCGCAGAACCGAAGAAGCGGACCTTGTGCTGGTCGGCCAGCACGGTGACCATGACCCAGCGCCTCGTCGGCTCGTGCCAGAAGACCTTCGGGTCGCGGAAATCCTTCAAGCCGAGATCGATCACCGGGTTGCCCGCGTACTTCGTCCAGGTCCGGCCACGGTCGTTGCTGTAGGCCAGGTTCTGCGTTTGCTTCCCGAGCCCGTGCCCCGTGTAGATCGCCACGAGGCACGAACGGTCGGCGCCGTCCGCCTGGCAGAACCCACTCGAGTTCTCGCGGTCAACGACGGCGCTCCCCGAAAAGATCATCACGCCACCCTCTTCCCTCAGCGCGACCGGCAGGTGTTCCCAGTGCAGCAAGTCCCGGCTGACCGCGTGTCCCCAGCTCATGTGTCCCCAGGTCTGGCCGAAAGGATTGTGCTGGTAGAAGAGGTGGTACTCGCCTTTGTAGTACACGAGCCCGTTCGGGTCGTTCATGAAATTGCTGGCGGGTGTGAAGTGGAACTGCGGCCGCAGCGGCTCTTGATAGGTCCCGGTGGAGCGTGTCGAGCGTGCACCGAGCGCAGTCAGCGCCGCGGCGCACGCGACGAGCGTCAGCCCTTTCAATTTGCGGCCTCCTTACTCGATGCCCAGCGTGCGCTGGATCTGCTCGAGCGACACGCCCTTGGTCTCGGGCAGGAATCGCCAGACGAGCACGAGTTGCAGCACCATCATCCCGGCGAAGAACGCGAACGCCAGCGCGCCCGAGGCCTCGGCGATGATCGGAAACGTCCAGCTCACCGCCGCCGCCCAGAACCAGTGGGTGAAGCTGCCGAGAGCCTGCCCTCGGGCGCGGACGCGATTCGGGAAGATCTCGCTGATGTAGACCCAGATCACGGCGCCCTGCGAGAAGGCGAAGAAGGCGATGTAGCCGAGCAGGCTCACGAGCACCAGCGTGCCGCCAATGCCACGATGAAATGCCCACGCCGTCAGGCCGAGACAGACGGCAAGGCCAACCGCGCCGATGAGCAGCAGGCGCCGGCGCCCGACGCGATCGATGATCGTCATCGCCAGCATCGTAAACACCAGATTCGTGAAGCCGATGATCACCGACTGCAGCAGCGCACTGGTCCGCTCGGCGCCTGCCATCCTGAAGATATCGGCCGTGTAGTAGATCAGCGCGTTGATACCGGCCAGCTGGTTGAACGAGGCGACCATGATCGCCAGCAGAATCGGCTTCAGATACTTGCGCTGGAAGAACCGCTCGTCGGCCGACACGGTTTCCTCATGCAGCGACTCGCCGATCTCGCGCACGAGCGTGTCGGCTTCGTCGTTGCCGAGCGCCCGCAGCACCGACGCGGCCTCGTCGCGGCGATGCTGCTTGACCAGCCAGCGCGGGCTCTCGGGGATTCGCAGGAGGAAGACGAAGAACAGTACCGCGGGCGCTGCGGCGACACCGAGCATCCATCGCCAGGCGTGTGTCTCCGGTCCACCGGCGAGGGCGGCGATGATGTAGTTTGAGAAGTAGGCGGCGAGGATGCCAGCGACGACATTGAACTGGCTCAACGCGACGAGGCGGCCGCGCAGCGCGGCAGGTGCGATCTCGGCGATATACATCGGGGCGACGACCGACGACGCACCGATGGCAAGGCCGCCGATGAACCGGAACAGCAGCAGCGACCACCAGTCCCACGCGAGTCCGCAACCGACCGCCGAGAGAAAGTAAAGAATGGCAAGGATCAGGAGGACCGGACGCCTGCCGTATCTTTCGCAGGGCGGTCCGGCCGCGATGGAGCCGACAACCGTGCCGATGAGCGCGCTGGCGACCGTAAACCCGAGCTGATTGCTGTCGAGGAGGAAACGCAGGCGGAGCGCGTCGGTCGCCCCCGAGATGACTGCCGTATCGAAGCCAAAGAGGAACCCGCCAAGCGCCGCCACCGCCGCGCTCCATAGCAGATGCGGGGTCACTCGCTTGCTCGCTTCATTGATGATGTCTCCCGGATGATGCCTCCCGGACGACCTTCCGAGACGCGTGCAGCACCCTACCGCCGCCACCAGCGCGTGTCAAATCGCGGGTGGATACTTGGCTCCTCTACACACTGACCACGGAGACAAAAAAACGCCGGACGGGGTTGTGCCCCGCCCGGCGCCTGCTTCTGTTATCCGTCGCCATCCGTGTCACCCGTGTGATCTGTGGCTCGTGTTATCCGCGGCTCAGAACATGTAGCGCAGCGCGAGCTGAATGTCGCGCCGGTTGCCATCCTTCGTGATCGATCGGCCGAAGTTCGCGTTGGTGATGTCGCTATCGGCGCCGCTCAGGTTCGGGTGGTTGATGAAGTTGAACATCTCCACGCGGAACTGCAGCTTCTGCGTCCCGGCGAGGTTGAAGTTCTTGAAGAGCGCCAGGTCCCACTGCTGGTCGCCCGGGGTTGCGGATGATGTTCGCGGGTCGAGTTGCCGAACGTGCCGGCCGCCGGGTTGGCGAACGCCGCGGGATTGAAGACGAAGTTGTCGTCCTTGCCGCGCGCCCGCCGAGAACTTGCCGTTCGCGTTGGCGTAATATCGCCGACGAGATTCGACGGCTGTCCGTTGCCGCCGTCGCCGACGCCCGCGATGTCGTTGCCGTCGGGTGATCGAGAACGGCGTGCCGGTGCGGAAGAAGCTCGCGCCCGAGATCTGCCATCCGCCGAGCAGGTTCTTCATCAGCGACGTCCGCTCGCGCCAGAACGGCAGGTCGTAGATGTAGTAGACGCTGAGCGACGTGCTTGCGATCGAAGCTCGACGGCCCCAGAAGTTGCTGTCGTCGTAGGTGTTCCAGAGCACGTTGCGCAGTCCGCTCGCGTTGTCCTCGGACTTGCCGAGCGTGTAGGCGACCCCGAACTTGAAGCCGTTGCGTGTAGCGCTTGTCGGCACTGAGCTGCAGGCTGTTGTAGATTCGAGCGGCCCGCGTTCTCCGACAGACGGATCGCGCTGTAGCCCTTGTAGGGACGGAGAGCGGCGACGTTGCACGCCAGGGTTCGCCTGGACCGTTCCCGGCAGCAGCTGATTGATGTTGCGCTCGCGCTGCATGTACAGGCCGCGCCGGCCGACGTAGGTCGCGTCGACGACGAATCCGAACGGCATCTCGCGCTGCACGCCAGCCGACCACGTGTACGCCGTCGGGTGCTTGAACTCGGGATCGATGGCCTGCATGGCGAACGGCAGATCGAGCCGGCGCCGCCGACACCGCCGGGATCGTCCGCTCGCCCGTTGCTGACGCTCGACCATCGGCTGGAACGGCGGGTTGCCGCCGAGCAGCGACGAGTCGTTGAGCGTGACGCGGTTGTGGAAGACGCCAGCGCTGATCCGTGCGATCGTCTTGTCGTTGATCGCGTACGACGCTCCAAGCGCGGCTCGAACACGTTGTAGTGCGTGTCTCGACGAACCCGCGCGGCTCGCCACGGAAGAGCGCCTGACACCGCGGGATCCTGCGCGACGCAGAGATCGTTGCCGTCGCCCTCGAACCCGTCGCCCGGCAGCGACGATGCCGTTATAGCGAGGGCCGCGACACGAGCCGGCCCGTCGCCGGGCTGACGACCGGCGCGTTGGCCGCGTCGTAGAACCGCGGATCGAAGTTCGCGATGTTGTTCGTCGTCGAATACCACGGCGGCCAGATCGCCCAGCGCACGCCACCTTCGATGGTCAGATTGCTGCGTCGGCTTCCACGAGTCCTGGACGAAGATGTCGGTCGCCGAGCGCCCGCCACTTGGTGAACGCGCGCTCGCCGATCTCGGCGTAGTTGTTGAAGAGGCCCAGTGCCATGTCGCGATGCCCAGCCCCGGAGCCGCGCCGTGCCGCTGTTGTTGAGAAACTCGAATTGCACCGTTCTGGTTGTTCGTGCCGCCCGGAATCGAGTTGACGTTGATCTGGTCGAAGTCGTCCTCGCCCGAATACTCGACCGAGATCCCGGCCTTGAACGTGTGACGGCCCTTGACGTAGGTCGTCGCGTTCGAGAAGACGTGGATCGGCCCTTCGCGACGACGCAGGGATACGGCCCGCCGTCGATGCTCGCTGAAGCTGAGTCGATCGTGACACGTCGGAATCTTGTCCTCGATCTCCTTCTTCGTGCGGGAAGATGTAGGGATAGTTGATGCCCGTTCGGCTGCGCTGGATAGAGCCCGGACTCCGTGAACACGTTGATGAACACCTGGTCAATCGAGTACGTGTAGCTGAACTCGTTGATCAGGTTGCCACCGAAGCGTGCGTGTCCAGTTGATGTTCTGCGTCGACGTTCGGCCGCTCCCAGTCGGTACGCGCGAACGGGAACGTGCCGCGGAACGCATCAATCGCCACCCAGTTGTAGTTGGAATATCGATAGCGTGAACTGGTTGTTCTGGTTCAGCCGGTAGTCGAAGCGGAGGTTGTCCTTGCGCTGATCCTGCGGGTTGTCGCTGTTGAAGATCGAATTGTTCGCGGCCCTGCTGGAACCCGGCGGTCGGCAGCGGAATACATGTTCATGATGCGCGATGCCGTTCGGCGACAGCAGGTTCGACGGGATGATGTTGCTCTGGAACGGCTGGCCGTTCACCGGATCGCGGATGATCCGCGGCGGATGCTGAAGAACGGTGTTCGAGCCGAGCAGCTGGCTGAAGTCGCCATTGCGCATCGCCGCCGTCGGCACGGTGGCCGTGTTGGTCTGGACTGCGAAGTAGTTGACCCATTCCTGCGCGCCGAAGAAGAACAGCTTGTCCTTGAACATCGAGCCGGGAATCGGGCCGCCGAACGAATACCCATACTGCTTGTAGTCGAACGGGGCCGGACCGGAGTTCTCGATCGCGTTCGGGCTCGCGTTGCGCTGCCACGTGTTCGCCTGCAGCGAATCGTCGCGGTAGAAGTACGAGGCGTTGCCGCTGTAACGGCTGCTGCCGCTCTTGGTCACGAAGCGGATCTGGCCGCCGCTCGCGCGGCCGTACTCGGGCATGTAGTTGGCGGTCAGCACCTGGACTTCCTGGATGACGTCGACGTTCTGCACGCCGATCGTCGCGCCGGACGCGCGCGTGCGGATCGCCGACCGCGCCGTCGACGGTGATGGTGTTCTCGTTGTCGCGGCCGCCGTTGATGCTGAAGCCGCCGTTGGTCAGCGACGGAGAAGCCGGCGTTGTTGAAGTTGCCGCCGACGACGCCCGCCTTGAGCGCGGGCACGCCGATCGGGTTCCGCCCGGAGAACGACAGCAGCTCGATGTCCTTCGCCTCGACCGATTTGCGGATCGCGACCTGCGTCTGCAGCGCCGTCGTTCGGCAGTGACGGTCACCTCTTCGGTGAGCGCGCCGGTCTCGAGCGTGAAATCGAGCGCCAGCTGCCCCGGCGGCGTCGAGCTGGATGTTGGACCGGCTGATCTTTCTTGAAGCCGCTCAGCTCGACGAGGAGCTCGTAGCGGCCGGCATTCAGGTTCGGGAACGTGTAGTAGCCGGTAGCGTCGGTAACGGTTGTGTTGGATTGCTGGGTCTGGGTGCTCGTCACCGTCACGGTCGCGCCGGGGACGATGCCGCCCTGAGCATCCTTGACTGTGCCTGAGATGGTTCCTCGATCGAACTGTGCGAAAGCCGTCGACGCAGCGCCTAGCAGTAGAAAACTGAATAAGGCGATACGGCGAAGGGGAGCGTAGCAGCTACGCTGTCGGCTCATGTTTCCCTCCTCCCGAAGTACAAGGTAACCCGGCCCTTTGGCCTCGGTTCGCGGACGTGCACACCTAGGCGAGCCGGGCCGAAATGGACGGCCGAAAGCTTACCACACGGGGTCTGAAATGCCAGTTTTTTACAGTAAAATGACCACCCTATGAGCACACGCCGCGCTGGTCTGACCACCTCAACACGCAACATCGTCGTAAACGTTTTCATCGATCGGCCTTCTCTGTCCCACCTTCTGTCCCGACGCTGTCGCCCAGATCGTCGTTTCCGCCAACGATTCCAAGTCGCGGCTCGTGGACGGCGTCAACTCGACCGTACCGAATCCCCCGCCAGATACCGTGACGATCATCGAGATCGCCAAAGGTCAGCCGCGAATCCTCGCGGAGCTTCCGGTCCCCAACTCGATTGTCGGCCCGCCCCAGAACGTGGCCCTTTCACCCGACGGAGCCCTGGCGCTCGTCACCTCTTCGACGAAGCTCGACCCTGCCGACGCGACCAAAACGGCGCCTGACGACAAGGTCACGGTCATCGACCTGAACGCATCGCCGCCAGTCGTGCTGACGACGCTGCGCGCGGGTAACGGGGCATCAGGTGTGTCGATCAACCGCGCCGGCACCATGGCGCTCGTTGCCAACCGGTTCGAGGGCACGGTCTCGGTATTCACGATCGCCGGCAAGACAGTGACGGCCGCAGGAAAGGTCGAGGTCGGTACGCCAGAGAGCCTGCTGAGCGGCGTCGTCTTCACGCGCGACGACCGTACGGCGCTCGTCACTCGCAACTTCGACAGCCTCATCTCGGTGTTGTCGATCGACGGCAGCAAGGTCGAGAACACCAAGCGCGATCTCGCGGCGAACCTCAAACCGTACGGCATCGACGTCACGCCCGGCGGCGACGCGGCCGTTGTCGCCAGCATCGGCGTTGGCGCCACGGGCGGCGCCGACACGCTCAGCGTGATCGACCTCACCACGAATCCTCCTCGCACCGTGAATCACGTCGCCGTCGGGCCCGTCGCCGAAGGGCTCGCCATCTCTCCCGACGGCCGCTACGTCGCCGTGACGGTCATGAACGGATCGAACGCCTCTCCGAAGTCGCCGCTCTACAACGATTTCGGCTGGCTACGCATCTACGCGCTGAACAAGACGGCGCTGGCGCTCGTCGCCGAGACGCAGATCGGACACTGGTGCCAGGGCGCGGCATGGAGCGCGGATGGCCGCACCGTGCTGGCGCAGTGCGCCGTGGAGCGGGAGATCAGGACGTTTGGTTTCGATGGGCGCCGGCTGTCGGCTGGAGCGCCCATCAAGGTCAACGGCGGGCCGTCGGGGATCGGGGCGGTGAGGAAGTAGCTCTCAGCGTGCTTCAGCTGATCAAGCTGTTCAGCCAAGACCATCGCAGATCTAAGTCGCGACGGCTCTGCGAGCTCTGCGAGCTTCGCAGCTGAGAGCTGAGCAGCTGATAGCTGACAGCTGCTCACATCCGCGACCACACATAGTAGGACGCGAACGCCAGCATCACCGCGCTCGAGATCCACAGCAGGACGGTCGTGCCGAATGCGGGGCGAATGTCCTCGGGCACACGAGTGTGGCGCAGATAGATCACGGCGCCGCCGATGAGCGGCAGCATCAGCGCCTGGGCCACTCCGCCGGCGACGACCATCTGCACCGGCGATCGCAGGAACCAGTAGAACGTCACCGGCACGACTGAGAGCAGCACGACGAAGCGGTTGCGCCAGCGAAGACGGCTGGCGCCATCGTCTCTGCGCGTAGCCGCCGGCGATGCGCACGGCGTCGGCAAACAGGCGCGCGTGCGCGGCCGTCGAGGCGAAGATGGTGCCGTAGAGCGTGATCACGGCGCCCAGGTAGAACAGCCAGAGCGTCCACGCGCCGAGCGTCTGCGTGTAAATGTTCGAGAGCACGACAATCATGTCGCGGTCCGCGGGCACGAGCCCCATGCGGTTCAGCACGCCGGCGCCGAGCAGGTAAAAAGCCACCGTGGCCATCGTGTAGACGACCAGCGAGCACATGATGTCGAGGTGCATCACGCGAATCCAGCCGCGCGCGCGCGCCGTCCACGCCCGAGAGCCGTCGCGCTCCCCGACGAACCTGGCGTAGCCCTTCTCCACGCACCAGTACGGATACATCACGAGTTCTGTCGCGCCGACGCCGGTGATGCCGAAAACAGCAATCGCCGTCGCCAGACCGGCCGCTGGGAAGCTGGAAGCTGAATCCGCTCTGAAGATCGGCGACGCTCACCGCGCCGGGCCGGCGGAGAAGAATCGCTGCGGCACACACCGTGAGCAGCGTGAAGAGTCCGACCTTGACGATCGCGAGACGCTCGATGCGCTCGTAGCCGCCGCCGAGTAGGAGCGCCAGGGTCACGACGAAGCACACACCCACCCAGGCGTTGACCGGGATGGCCGGCACGAGGATGTGCAGCACTTGCGCGACGCCGCCATACATGCCGCCGACCTGCAGGAGCGTCAGCGTCACCGTCGCGGCCCAGATCCAGACCAGCCAGCCCACGCCGGCGCGAGGGCCGGGCACGCAGTTGAACCCTTCGAGCGCGGTGTGCCCGGTCGCAATCGTGTAGCGGCCGAACTCGCCCTGGACGACGGGCTTGATGGCGCAGCTGAGGACGATGATCCAGAGGACGGCGAAGCCGACCTGCGCGCCGAGCGTCGTCGTCGCGATCAGCTCGCCGGAGCCGACGATCGCCGCCGCCAGCACCATGCCGGGACCAATGCGTCGCAGGGCCTGCGACCATGAGACTGGCGGAGGCTCGATCGCTTCAGGCGCGAGGACGTAGGGATCGGAGGGAACCGGGACAGGTCGGTGCACGCGGCGAACATTACTACATGCCCGCCGCCACGTAGTGGCCGCGGAATCTATGCGGTTCTCCGCGTCTCGTGAGGAGGCCGTATCGGCCTGGACGACTGGCCTCCCGCTTCGCGCCGCGGAAAACGCTGCCTCCGCGGAGGTCTTCGATCCGACGTCGCCTGCCTACGATCCGGACGACAGCCGGCATCGGTTCGCGCAGCGTCGACGTCTCGCGGCGAATCAGCGGCGCCGTCGCTCGGAACGCTCCGGCAGCATTTTTCGGCATCCGTGAGCACGCGCGCTCAAGGTCGGCCGGATTCGCCGAGCCGACGACGACCCCGCGATTCAGCCGCCGCATGCACTTTCGCATCGCCGCGATCGACTGGCAGTCGTCGAGTCGCGGGGTCGCCGCGGCCTCGTCGAGTCCTGCCGACCTTGAGCGGCGCGATGCAGGATGCCGCAAAACGCTCCCGCAGCGGTCCCCTGCGGCGGCGGCGCCAGCTGATTCGCCACGCGACCCATCGGATGTGCCCGGTGCGCCCAACCGATGCCGGCTGTCGTCGCGGATCGTACTAGCCGCCGCCGTCGACGTCAGCAGGCACCCCGCGGAGGCAGCGTTTTTCCGCGGCGCGAAGCGGGAGGCCCGAGTCGCGGCGCAGCGCCCTGCGCCACTGGTCGCGCGACCGGTTGAGACGCGAGTACGCAATGACGAGAGACCGATTTCGCTTGGCTTCGGAACAAGACGCTCCGGTTGCCTCTATCCTTGGTTCGCCCTGTTCGTGATTCCGAGCTCTAACCGCGCTCGTCGTCGCGCCGCTTCTTGATGTCCTCGGCGACGTCCTTCTCGAGCTCGTGACGCCGCTTGTTCTCATCTTCGGAGGTGTCTCCGAGGCTGGTCGTTTCGCCGCCCGTTTCGAAGCCGAGGATGTCCCCGGGTTGCGCGCGTCCTCCGAAATGAGGGCTGACGTCGCCCGCGCCGCGTGGCCTCATCCGCGGCGTCAAGCTCGTCAGGACGCGACTTATTGGTCGTCCGTTTCACATACTGTGGATCGAGCGTGCTCACACGCCTGTCGCGATTGTTGTCTGTCATTTGAATCCTCCGTTTGCTGCGGAGACTTCGTGCAAGACGGAGACCTAATCGAAGGGAACGCCTCTTGCTACCTCGACTGGCATGAGTATCAGACGACAACTGCTGCAGTTCGGACAGCGTCGGGTGACCAGACGGCTGCTTCGCGCGGCACCCTGGATCGGGAGCGTCCTCGCGCTCGCGACTCTCGGCGCTGCGATTCGCCGCAAGGGCGCCCTCCGCGGGACGGTCGACACGGCGCTCGACTTCACGCCGGTCGTCGGCGGGATCAAGAACGTCGCCGAGGTCATGCGCGGGCGGGACTTCATCGGCGATAACCATTAGCGTGTGAGCACGATGAATCATGAGCACCCACTGGCGGCGCGCGAGCACCCGTGACGCTCCACGCCCGACGGCGCACACGGCGCGCGTCGGGGACCCGCGGATCCTCCCGCGACAGGACCCGCGAGGTGCCCGCCGCGGTACTGATTCAGCGTATTCACGCCGCTCGATTAAGCCTCGAAAGCCGTCGCTGTCGGATTTATCCAAGCCCTCCGCCGCCGTGCGTCGTATAGTGCCTCCGCAGGCGGGACATCTCCCGCCGTGGGGAGGATCGATGCGGGGGCGTCTGGCCGTCACGGCCGCACTTGGAATCCTGGCAGTCTCTGCGAACGTCGGGCCGGACAACGACCGGATTTTTCGGGCACCTGGGTCGCGGCGCCGGTAACGCCCGAAGCTGCAGGCACTCGACCATCGCCGCAGGTGTTCGGCCCACAGTTCACGATCGTCCACCAGGATCCGGCGCTCACGCTTACCCGCAGCTTTGCCGGGTCGCTTGCCACCATCAAATACGTCCTCGACGGATCCGAAGTCTCGAGCCGCATGCCGGGCCGCCTGTGCGAGCCAGACTCGGGCGCCACGTGGACGGCGGCGTGGGATGGACCAGCTGTTTCGATCGCGATGACCGGCGCGGTACCGCCAAACGGCAAGCCGATCAAGATGGACGTCAAGAGCGTGCTGAAGCTGGAGTCGCCGGACACGCTGCGCGTGGAGATGACGGCGCGCACTGCCGGCCAGACGGCCCCGCGCATGACGACGACCCTCTACAAGCGCACGCGGCCCACCGACGGCGCCTGTCGCGGCGGCGGTAAAGTCGGCCGACGCGACGATGGCTCAAGTCGCATGGATCGCCGGGGTATGGACAGGGACGATGGGAAGCTCGGCGATCGAAGAGCGCTGGACCCCACCCGCCGGTGGCTCGATGCTCGCGATCTCCCGCACGGTGCGCGACGGCCTGATGTCCGCCTTCGAATTCCTCTGCATCGTCGAGCGCAACGGCGGGCTGGTCTACTCGGCGATGCCGAACGGCCGCTCACCCGCGACCGACTTCACGCTCACGAAAATTGACGCCACGAGCGCGACCTTCGAGAATCCGGCCCACGATTTTCCCAAGATGATTCGCTATACGAAGCTGCCGGACGGCTCGCTCGAGGCGGTCGTCAGCGGCGAAGGCGGCCAGAAAGCGCAGACTTTTCTCTTCAAGCGCCAGTAGCTTGGATGGCCCCAAGGCAATGCTGAATGCTGAGTGCTGAATGCTGAAGTAAAGGTAGAATTCGGCATTCACTTCAGCATTCAGCATTCAGAACTCAGAATTGCTTTCGGAGGCTCCATGAAGGTTCGTCTCTCGCTGCTCGGCGCAGCGGTTGTGTTATGTACTTCGGTCATGGCGCAGCAACCGACACCGCCGCCGGCCGCCACGGCGCAAGTTCAGGCGCCGCCGCTGCGTGTCTACATTCACGCGGGGCTCAAGACACACGCCGAGGGTCAGCACGACTACCCGCAATTCCTTGCGGACTGGAGCAAGCTCCTCACCAACCGCGGCGCGATCGTGGACGGCGGACTGCACTTCCCGTCGGCGCGCGAGCTCGCGGCCACTGACGTATTGGTCATCTATAAAGGTGACGCCGGCTACCTGAGCATCGAGGACCGCGCCACGCTCGACAACTTCCTGCGCCGAGGCGGCGGGCTGGTCAGCTTCCACGACGCGCTCTGCGGCCCCGATCCCGAGCAGTTCGCCTCGTTTGTCGGCGGCGCCAAGAAGCACGGCGAGGTCAACTACACGCTCGAAGCCGAAGTGCCCTACACCGTCGTCGACCAGGCGCACCCGATCATGCAGGGCGTGACCAACTTCACGATCACCGACGAGGCGTTCTTCAACATGACGTGGTCGAAGACGCCTGAAATCCACGTGCTCGCCACGGCGGTCATGGCGAAGACGCAGAGCGCCGGAACGCACGCGGGCGAAGTCGTGCCGCAGATCTGGACCTACGAGAAGAGCATGCTGCCGGGCGCGCCATCGTTTCGAGCGTTCGTCTGGATGCAGGGGCACAACTACGTGAACTTCTCCAATCCGCAAGTGCAGCCGATGTTGCTGCGCGGCATCGCCTGGGCCGGCAAGCGGCCGGCTGATGCGCTCGCCACCGAACGCCCGCCCCAGCGTGGCGGCGGCCGCGGGCGCGGGCGCGGTGGGCAATTCTGAGTGCTGAATGCTGAATGCTGAAGTGAAGGCTGAAGACTAAAGACTGAGAGCTGGAAGCTGGAAGCTGGAAGCTGGTAGCTGGAGGCAATGTGAGCAAGCGCATTCTCATCATCACGGGTGACGGCGGCGAGAGTTACGAGACGTGGTTCGCCGTGCACCGCTTTCAGGAAGCGGGCTATGTCGCGCACGTCGCGGCGCCGTCCAAGCGGCGGCTGCACCTCGTGATGCACGACTTCGAGCCGGGCTGGGATACCTATAAGGAAAGCCCGGGATACGCGATCGAATCGGACGTGACGTTCGACGATGTGCGCGTGGGTGACTACGAAGCGGTGATGTGCATCGGCGGCCGCGCGCCCGAGTATCTGCGCAACGACGCGCGCGTGCTCGCGATCCTCCGCGAGTTCGACGCTCAGCAGAAGTGGATCTTCTCGATCTGCCACGGGATCCAACTCGTGGCGGCAGCCGGGACTCGCCAAGGGCAAGCGATTCACCTGCTACGAGCACGTCCGTCTCGAGGTCGAAGCGGTCGGCGGCCACTACGTGACCGCCGAGACGGTGACTGACGGCCGCCTGGTGTCGTCCCCCACCTGGCGCGAGCACCCGGCGTTCTACCGCGACGTGTTCGCCTGCCTGCACGAAGCCGTCGGGGCCAAAAGCTGAGATTCAAGTGGTTCGGGAACCATCCTTTGAACCTCCTGAACCTTTTGAACCTCTTGAACCTACTGGCAATCCACGGTCTAGGAGGCGGCTCCTACTTCTTCGACGGTCTCGCTGAACGCCTCCAACCCGAATACCGCGTCATCGCCATCGACCTGCCGGTCTCCACACCAGATTTCTCGATGGCGACGTGGGTCGACGAGCTGGGTACGCTCGTCGCGGAACGCGTCGCCGAACCGGTCGTCATCCTGGGTCATTCGATGGGGACGATGCTGGCGCTCGAGGCGTGGAAGGCGTGGCCGGAGCGGATCCGGGCGCTGATCTTCGTCGGCGGAGTGCCGCAGGTGGCGCCGCGCATCCGCGAGCGGCTGACCGATCGGCTCAACGAACTTCAAGGCGCGCGCGATCTGATCGGGTGGGGCAAGAAAATCGCCCCCGGCGTGTTCTCGCCGAGCACGCTTCGCGACCGGCCCGACATCGTCGCCCGGTTCGAGCGAGAATTCGACACGCAAGCCGTCGGGAGCTTACGTCCGGTCCTGTCAGATCCTGCTCGGTGCGAACACCGAAGCGATCGCCGGCACCGTGCGCGTGCCGTGTCTCGGAATCACCGGCGAACACGATCAGTACGCGCCGCCTGACGCAGTCGCGGCATTCCTTCGCCGCATTCCGAGCCAGCCTGCCCTCGACGTGATTCCCGAGAGCGCGCATCTGCCCTTCCTCGAGCAGCCCGACAGCTTCGCGGCCGCCGTGAAGTCGTTCCTGCGAACGTGCTAGGATCCCGCGCTATGACTACCCTGATTCGCCTCGCTCCGCTGGTGCTCGCCGTGGTGATGATGCAGACGCCCGCGACCGAGCCAGGATTCACGCAACTCTTCAACGGCAAAGACTTCACTGGCTGGAAGCTCTCGAATCCCGCGGCCTTCACCATCGAGGACGGCGCGATTGTCGCCAAGGCCGTCGGCATGCAGGGCCACGCGTTCTACGACGGGCCGTTCATGGATCACTCGTTCCGCAACTTCGAGTTGAAGGTCGACGTGATGACGCGCAACAACTCGAACGGCGGCGTCTTCATCCTCACCGAGTTCGTCGAGAAGGGCTGGCCTTCGAAGGGGTTCGAGATCCAGGTGAACAACACCTACATGAAGGATCCCGTCAAGACCGGCAGCCTCTATCACGTCTCGGACATCAAGGAACAGCTGGCGAAAGACGACGAGTGGTTCACCGAGCACATCGTCGTCCAGGGCGACATGATTACCGTCAAGGTCAACGACAAGCAGACGGTCAATTGGACGCAACCGAAGGAGTGGGCCGGCAGCCCGGACTTCGCGAAGCGTGTTCTCAGCCCCGGTACGGTCGCGCTCCAGGCGCACGATCCCAACAGCACGGTCTACTACAAGAACATCCGCATCAAGCCACTGCAGTAGAACCGCGGATAACACGGATTACACAGGCAGGCAAGAGCCGCAGACTACACGGATAACACGGCGGGAAGAGCCACGGACTACACGGATAGCACGGCCAGAGCCGACTGTCCGGTATGTCCGTGTGATCCGTGTGATCCGTGGCTCCGTTTTAGTCCGTGTGATCCGTGTGATCCGTGGCTCCGTTTTGTCCGTGTTATCCGTGTGATCCGTGGCTCGTGATTGCAGCCATGATATTCTGCGGTTGGATATGTCCATAATGGATATAAACAGGTCGGGCCGACGTGGCTAAGCCGTCCGAGCCGCCGCTCAAGCCGGCCGTGTTCCACGTCTTGCTGGCCCTCGCCGAAGGGGCCACCCATGGATATGCGGCAATGCAGGCGATCCGCGAGCAGTCCGGAGGGCGCGTCACTATCGGCACGGCGTCCTTCTATCGGCATCTCGCGAAGCTCATCGACGACGGCCTGGTCGTCGAAGCGGCGGGACGACCGCCGGACGACGACCCGCGGCGCGGCGCCTACTATCGGCTGACGCCCCGTGGCGTGCGCGTGCTCGCCGCCGAGCGCACGAGGCTCGCGGCACTGATCGCTGCGATCGACGCCCTCTCTCCTGCCCGCCGAGGTCCCGCATGATTCCTGCGGACGTGACCTTTGCCGAGCGTGTCTACTCGATTCTTCTCCGCGCGTATCCGCCGCGCGTCCGCGCGCGCTTCGCGACCGGCATGACCTACGCCTTCTGTCGGGAGCTCCACGCCGCCAGGTTGCGCGGCCGCCGCACGCTTTTCGGATTCTGGGTGACGACCATCGTCTCCACCGTCTGGTTTGGAATTTCGGCGCGGCTCGAGCACGAATCACGACACTACTCCGCCGCGACATCAGGAGACCGCACGATGCGACATCTCTTCACCATCGATTGGCGCGACGCCTGGCGATCGCTTCGAGCCACGCCGATCGTCACGGCGATCGCCGTCCTCTCGCTCGCGCTCGGCATCGGGGCCAACACGGCGCTCTTCTCGATTCTCAACAGCCTGATCTTGAAGTCGCTTCCCGTGCGCGAGCCCCAACAGCTCGTGCTGCTCGATGGAGGATGGACCAATCCCATTTGGGAACAGGTTCGCGATCGCGAGCGCGTGCTCGCCGCCGACGCGTTTGCCTGGTCGGAGGATTCGTTCGACCTATCGCAGGGAGGACCGACAGATCTCGTGGACGGATTCTGGGCGAGCGGGCGGATGTTCGAGATCCTCGGCGTGTCGACGGTGCTCGGCCGGACACTCACGCCGGCCGATGACACGCGCGGCGGTGGAAAGGACGGGGCCGTAGCGGTCATCAGCTACGGCTTCTGGCAGCGCCGCTTTGGCGGCGCGGCTGACGTCATCGGCCGCACCATCACGATCCAACGGCAGCCCTTCACGATCGTCGGGGTCACCGAGCCTGGCTTCTTCGGACCCGAGGTCGGGCGATCGTTCGACGTGGCCATTCCGATCGGTGCCGATCCGCTGATCCGTGGCGCCGCGACCTGGCTCGACGCCAGGTCGACGTGGTGGCTGAACATCATGGCGCGGCTGGAGCCCGGCCAGAGCGTCGAGCAGGCGACGGCGCGGCTGCGAGCCGCACAACATCAAATCCGCGAGGCGACGATTCCACTGCATTGGAAAGGCGAAGATCTGGCCGGCTACCTCAAAGAACCGCTGACCTTTTTGCCTGCTGCGACCGGCCCGTCCTCGCTCCGCCGCCGCTACGAACAGCCGCTGACGGCGATTCTGATCGTGGTTGGGCTGGTCCTGCTCATCGCCTGCGCCAACATCGCCAACCTGCTCCTGGCGCGGGCAATCGCCAGACGCCACGAACTCAGTGTCCGTCTGGCGCTCGGCGCATCGCGGCTTCGGCTGGTTCGTCAGCTGCTGGCCGAATCGGTCATGTTGTCTGCCGCCGGCGCGGCTCTCGGGCTGGCATTTGCCAGCTGGGGGGGCCGAATTCTCGTTGGCCAACTCGCGACCACGAACGACGCCGTCTTCCTCGACTTGTCGTTCGACTGGCGCGTGCTCGGCTTCACGATGGCCGTGGCGGCGATCACGGCGATCCTCTTCGGGCTGGCGCCGGCGATCGGCGTCAGCGGCGTCGCGCCGAACGAGGCGCTCAAGGAACAAGGCCGCGGTGTCAACCACGATCGCCGCCTCGGCGTGCGCAACGCGCTCGTCGTCGTCCAGGTCGCGCTGTCGCTGACGCTGGTGGTCGCGGCGGGCCTCTTCGCGCGCACGTTCTACACGCTCTCGACGCGTGACGCCGGCTTCGAGTCCGATTCCGTCCTCGTTGTCAACGCCAACGTACTGACGAGCACGTCGGGGCCCAAACCAGAGGCGCGGCGCCGCGAGCTCTACGAACAATTCCGCCAGCGCGGCTGCCACCGTTCCCGGCATCTCGCAGGTCGCAGCGTCTTTCACGAGCCCGTTGGCCGGCTGGGGCTGGAATACCGGCATCGTCGTCCCGGGCATTGCCGGTCCGACCGGGCGGGAGCGCCTGTCATGGGTCAACGCGGTCAGCCACGGCTGGTTCGCCACCTACGGCGTACGCCTCGTGGCCGGCCGCGACGTCGATCCCCGCGACCGCATGGGAGCGCCGCGCGTCGCCATCGTCAATCGCGCGTTCGCGAAGCGATTCTTCAACGGCGAGAATCCGATTGGCCGGCAGTTTGTGACTGAGGAGCCGAGCGGTCTCTCGGAGCCGTACGAGGTCATCGGGTTGACGGAAGACACCGTCTATCGATCGCTTCGCGCTGAAATGATGCCGACGATGTACATCCCGATCGAGCAGTGGGACTCCCCGGCGCCAGGCGTGACGCTCGGGGTCAGAAGCGCCAGGGGCGCGCCGATGCACCTGGTCCGAGAGCTCGCCGACGCGATCGGCCGCGTCGATCCTCGCGCCGCGCTGACGTTTCGCCCACTCTCCGATCAGGTCGCCGGCACGTTGCTTCAGGAACGCCTCGTCGCGAGGCTCTCGTTTTTCTTCGGCGGCCTCGCGCTCCTGCTCGCGGCGCTCGGCCTCTACGGCGTGACGTCGTACGCGGTGAGCCGCCGCCGCATCGAGATTGGCATCCGCATGGCCCTCGGCGCGCACCCCGCCAGCGTCGTTAGACTGGTGTTGGGGCGGGTGGCGTGGCTCGTCGCACTCGGCGTCGCCGCCGGCGCCGGGCTCAGCCTCTGGGCGTCGCGGTTCGTGAAGACGCTGCTCTATGGCCTCGAACCGCGCGACCCGATGACCTTCATCGCCGCGTCGATTGTTCTTGGGCTGATTGGCCTGCTGGCCGGATGGCTACCCGCCCGTCGCGCCGCACGCATCGATCCGACAGTGGTGCTGCGGGAGGGCTAACGCGTCTGCCCCATCATCGTTCAGCTTCCAAAAGCCTTTCACCGCTGAGAGGACGCAGAGAGCGCAGAGGATCTAATAGCAACAGTAATTGAACTCTGCGCGCTCTGCGCCCTCTGCGGTGAGAGGCTTTTCGACAGCGAACGTCCTTCACTTGAGAGTGGACAGATACGCCACGAGATCTCTCACCTCGCGCGGCTTGACGATCAGCCCGACGGGCGGCATCGCTGACACCGGGTTGGTTCGCTCCGCTATATCCGTCTTGGCGATTCTTTGTTCGGCCGGCGGCGTACCTGCCATGAGGACGACGTGTGTGTCGGTCTCGTCACGAAGCGTCCCGTCTACCCGCGTGCCGTTCTTGAGCGTGATGCCGACGGTGCCGTAGCCTGGAGCAATCCGGGCGCTCGGTTCGAGCAGCGATTCGAGGATCTGATCGCGAGTGAGCCGCGTCGCCACGCCGGAGAGGTTCGGGCCGACATCCGATCCGGCATTCCGCACGGTGTGACAGCGGGTGCACTGCGCCGCGGGATTTTCGACGAACGTTTCGCGGCCGCGGTTCACGCTTCCCCCCTGCAGCAACGCGTCGCGAAACGCGAGCGCGATGCTGTCAGCGGATTTCGACGTGCGGTACGCGTCGAGCTTCGCTGTCAGCGCCGGAGAACCATTCGCCTGCATCGCGTCAACAAGATCGAGTTGCACGGCGGGCGCCACCTTGCCGGCCCCGCCGACGACGAGCTCGTCGAAAAACGACGCAAGCGCCTTCTCGGCTTCGGCGCTCTTCAGCGTCCCGAGCACCTCGAAACCCGCCTGCTGATCGTTGACGGCGCCACCGCGAATCACCGCGATCAGGCTCTGCACCTTCGCTTCGTCGCTCATCGTCAGCGACGGCAGGATGCCAAGCGCGGCCCGCCTGACCTCGGCGTTGCTGTCGGCGACCGCGATCTTCATGATCTCTTCCATGTTCGAAACCTTCAACGCCTGGAGCGCCCTGAGTGACGCCACACGCACATTGAAGGATGTGTCGCTTTGGAGTTGAGTCATGAGGAGCGGCGCCGCTCCCTGCGCGCCGAGACGGCCGGCCGCCTCGGCTAGCGCGATCCTCAGCGCGGGCGCGTTCTCGGACGCCTGCGCCTGCATCAGGCGAAGAACGGCGGCCTGGGCGGCCGGGACGACCGTGTCCCGCGGCTTCGGCTGGCCCAGATAGATCCCGTCCACGCGATCCATCGGCGACGGATCCGCCCAGACGCCCAGGGCGGCAATCGCCTCGACCCGCATTCCCTGCGGCCGCGCCGACGTCGGCGGCAAACGTCTCGAGCCGCGCGATCGCCTCGCCCGTGCCGACCTTGAGGTTCGCGCTGATGGCGCGGCGAAGAAGCGGCTCGGCCGTGAAACGCTTCTCGTCGAGCACCCGCGCCAACGCGGGCAGCGCCCCGTCGATCCCACCGTCGTCGTTGATGGCGCGGGCGGCCTCGAGCACGATCGCGTCGTCGGCGTCGGTGACGAATCGACCGACCTCCGGACTGCGCAAGCGGCGGAGCGCGACGATGGCGGCGATGCGCACGCCGCGCGAGGGATTCGACGAGAGCGCGCCAAGCGCGGCGGCGTCGCCGATTCGCGACAGCGCCAGGCTGCCGGCGTGACGCAGGTAGACGTCCGCATCGTCGTTGGCGGCCAGCATCGCGACGATCTGCGCCGTCGCCGGCTTGTAGGCGATCCGGCCGAGCGCCTCGGCCGCGAAGAACCGCGCGCGCGGCGCGGAGTCGGCGAGTAGTGGTACCAGCTTCGCGGCGGCCTGCGCGTATCGCAGGTCGCCGATCATCTTGGCCGTCTGCGCGCGGATCTCGGCGTCGGCATCGGTAAGGAAGGGCACCAGGAGCGGCGCATGCTCCGCTCCACCCTTGGCTGTTCGCGCCAGCTGCGCGACGCCCCAGACACCATGAATGCGCGCCAGCTGGTTCGCCGGATCCTTGGCGGCAGCGAGGAGCGATTTCACATCGCCGCGCCGGACCAGCTCGAACTGCGCCTTTTGACGAATGCGCATGTCGACGTGCCGCAGGAGCGTCGACAGATCGGTCGCGGAACGCGTGCCGAAGTTCGCAGCGATGAGCGTGCGCACCTCGGCCCGCATCGGGTTCGCGGCCGCAGCCGGTGAGTCGAGCTTCCAGATCCGTCCCTTGTTCTTGGAGTCCCACCCGGTAATCCAGTCGGCCAGGTAGAGCGCGCCGTCGGGACCAAACTTCAATCCGACCGTCAGGATGCCTCGCAGCAGGACTTTGTCGTCTTCGAGGGAGAAACCGGCGCCGTCCGCCTTCAGCTTGAACCCGTAAATGCGCGCACCGGCGGCCGAGCCAGGAAAACTCGACACGAAGAAGTAGTTCCGCCACTCATCGCTGAGCGCGGTGCCCGGGTTGTAGACCATGCCCGACGGACCGGCGTGGTAGGCCGCCACCGGAGGAATGATGTGCGCCGCCTGGCCCGCGAAGCGCGGCTTGAACATGTTCTCGTCCATCCAGACGTTGTAGCGGTTGTTCTTCGCGTCGGTGTACTTGCCATACTGCCAGTTCGAACGCCATCCGCTGTCGGAGCCGTTCGGGATGTAGACGACGCGCTCAGTCTCGCCCTGGTGATCGCCGTCGTTGTCGACGCTGATCAGGTTGCCGTACTCGTCGAACGAGAACTCCTGGAGGTTCCTGATGCCGGTGGCGAAGACTTCGAAATTCGAGCCGTCGGGCTCGGAGCGCATCACCGCGCCCTGGTTCGGGTAGGACCAGCGCTTGCCGCTCTTGTCCGTGACGTCGAGGCCGATATCCCCAACCTCCCAGTAGATTCGACCATCGGGTCCCATCGTCAAGCCCGAGATGCCGTGTCCGCCGAACGCCGGGTGGATGCTGTAGCCCTCGCTGATCACGATCTGGCGATCGATAGTGCCGTCGCCGTTGTCGTCCTTCAGCCGCCAGACTCCCGGCGCGATGCCAATCAGCAGGTCGCCCTGGTTGTAAAGGAGTCCGCCGGCAACGTCGTAGGTCGGGTCGACGTTGAATCCCTCGATCATGATCTTGGACGTGTCGGCGATACCGTCACCGTCCGTGTCCTGGATGCGGTACAGCCGCTCCTTTAGCAGAGCCAGATCGCGAATATCGTTCGAACCGTCCTGGTTGAGATCCGGCAGCCACTGGTTCTTCGCGCTGCGCTCGGGCGCGAGCTCCTTCTCGTAGAACTGGCGCAGATCGGGGACGGTCTTCAGCGTGTGGACCGTTGGCACCCACGTCGGATGCTCGCGGATGTCGAGCGGCATGTTGTTGCGGCTCGTGCTTGTCGCGTAGACGGTGCCCTTCTCGTCGAACTCGAGAGCGACGGGGTCGACGATGAGCGAATCGGGCGCCCACAACTTGAGCTCGAAGTTCGGCGGGATTTCGACTTTGACGCTCGCGCGGGCCTCGTCTGCGAGCCTCGTCACGTCGGCCGCGCTGAGCTTCACGTCGCGCGGCAGCTGCGGGACGGCGGCCGATTGGCGTCCGGCGCCGGCAATTGTCGATGGACCGGCCAGCGTCAGCGCGCCGGCAACGATTGCGACGAGTGCAAGCAGTGTGTGACGAATGCTAATGGCGCGAAGAATGGGTAACACGGCGGAATGCTAGCACGAGGCCGCTCGCGTGGGCTCCGCGGCCCGTAGCTCTACTTGATTGTCCGTGTTTTCCGTGTACTCCGCGGCTCGACTCTGCCGTGTGGTCCGTGTGACTCCGTGGCTGTGCTCTGCCGTGTGGTCCGTGCACTCCGCGGCTCGTACTCTGTCCGTGTTGTCCGTGGCTCTATTTGATCGTGTCCGTGTTGCTGACAAACGCGAGCCTCTTGCTATCGGGCGACCACGACGGCACGTTGATCGTGCCCTGCCCGCCATAGAGATACGCGATCACTTTGAGCGGGCCGCCGCCGATCGGCATCTGGCGAAGGTAGACGCGTTTGTAGTACGGGTGATCGGTGGGGTTGATGTCCTTCGGGAAGCTGATGATGACTATCGACTGGCCGTCTGGCGAAATGTGCGGGAACCAGTTGTTGAGATCGTCGTTGGTGATCTGTTCCTGGTTCGTGCCGTCCGGCTGCATCCGCCAGATCTGCATCAATCCGCTGCGCACCGAATTGAAGTAGATGTACTTTCCATCCGGCGTGAACTCCGGCCCATCGTCGAGTCCCTTGGAATTCGTGAGATTGACCTCGGTGCCACTGCCATCGGCGGCGATGCGGTAGATGTCGAACTCGCCGTTCCTGCCCCCGGTATAAATCAGCGATTTGCCGTCGGGTGACCAGCTGTGCAGATACGACGGCGCGAGCTGCGTGATCCGCTTGGGCGTGCCGCCGCCTACCGGAACGGTGTAGATCGTGGACCCGGTGCCCTGGATGCTCTGGTCGCTGATGCCGAGCATCGTTCCGTCGAACGACAGGACGTGATCGTTGTTGTTCCGGTTGTTGGTCCCGGTATCGATGGGCGTCGATTGGCTCGTCGCGAGATCGAATCGATGCAGCCGGCCGCGCCAGCCTTCGACGCGGCCGCTGGTGTTGAAGATCAGCGCCTTGCCGTCGCGGGTCCAGTTCGGCGCCTCGAACGGATTCTCGGAACGGTGAATGACCGTCTTTCGGCCGGTTTCGAGGTCGAGGATCTCGAGCACGCTGCCGATGTAGTCGCGATACGGCACGAAGCCGTCCTTCGCGGGCCGCACGAGACGGACGTCCTTGAAGAGCGCGCGCTCGGTCACCTCGCCGTTGTGCGAGCAGAGAGCGAGCCCAACCAGCACCTCGTCGCCGAGCGTGACGTCAGACACTTCTGAGGTCGTGAACGGATCGCCGAACTTCGCCGCCGAGAAAATGTAGGTCTGTCCCTTGCGCTCGATCTGGATGATGTCGGCGCCCTTGACGGCCGATTGCACCTGCTCGGTGATGGCGCCTTTTGTTCGGCGGAACTGCAGCGAGGTCAGACCATCGCCGTGCACCATGCCATCGACGTAGGGCGCGTCCGCATCCTCGGTCGGCCGCACCATCAGCCCGACCTTGCGATGAGGATCGACGCCCTGGCCGAGGAGCTCGACGCGCGCCTGCAAGATGAAGTCGCCGGTCATGCGCTTCCAGACGAAGTGGAACTCGTCTTTCTGCGCCCACATGTTTACGCCGCCGGCTGAGAGCGCGTACTGCTGTTGCGCGGCGTCGTAAGTCGCGGATCCGGCAATCTTCGGCGCGCCGATGTCGCCATGCCCTTCGAACTCGCCAATCGCGGCGTTCTGGCCGACCGCTGATACTCGAAGCAAGCCGACGAGCGCGACCATTCCACAAAGGACACGCAGAAGCGAGTGGGCGACGTGGGCTGTCTGGCAACACCGGAACCTCCGGTGGAAATACTAGCCGGAAATTGTGCTGACAGGTGGATTGGGCTGGACGAAAGGACCTGGCCGGCGACAGGCCTGATCCACCGCGCACAGCAGCCAGATGAGATCTTTCACGGGTCTGCGATGTGGTGGTGAAGAAGAAGGCGAACATTGGTCAGAAACACGAAGTGTTGCCCAAGGACGCGGTGAGCTTGACGACGCCTGTGCGGTCAACTACAGGCGCAAGGAGAAAGCCGAATACGCTCCGCATGCCATCAGGATGTCGCGGTTGACCGGTGCAGGGATCCAGCTCTCAGCGGGGGCGGAAGCTCGCGCAGCTCCGCCCGGATGAGTCGCGAGCGTTGGATCGTGCTCAAGCGGTGCTTGGCGAATCAGCCGATAGGCGTCCTTCGTATCTGCGCCAGGCGCGCGGATTGCCTGCGTGTGGATCCGGCGAGCCCTCCCGGTACTGGTCGGGCCGATGCCGTTGTCTGGAGCTCCTCGTAGCGGCTTCGAGATCGGCCAAAGACGATGCCTTCCTGCAGTCGAGATCGAGTGCGAGGTAGGCCTCGATGAGCGTCTGTCGATTCGGATCCTGCGCAACCTGAGTCATGGATGTCTGTTGGCACACGGCGCAGTGCCCCCACGACTCGGTTGGTCAAGAATGATGCCGATGATGGCCATCGGCTTTCGGCGCTTCTAGCCGATGGGCCGTAACAGGTTCGTGCGAGCAGTTACAAAACCGACGTCGCATCCTTCAGGGGTCAGGCTCCAATTCACGATTCACGGTCCTGACCCCAACTATCCTACTGCATATGACGCGCGTGCGCGCGGCCTGGCGCCGCTGGTCGGTATCTCCAGGCATGATTCGCCTGACCCGCGCCCGAATCACGCTGCAGTGGTGGCTCGCGGGCAAGCCCGTACCGCCTCCGAACGTCGTCAAACAGCGCACGGTGATCCGCTACCAGGCTCGCTACGGCTTGCGGACCTTCGTGGAGACCGGAACCTACACGGGCGAGATGGTGCACGCGCTGAGTGGGCACGTCGATCGGATCATCTCGATCGAGGTCGCGCCAGCGCTCCACGCCCAGGCCGCGAAGCGTTTCGCCAGCCAGCCGCACATTCGCCTGCTGCTCGGCGATAGCGCCACGCTGCTGCCGAGCCGTGCTCGAGTCGCTCGAGGGACCCGCGCTCTTCTGGCTCGACGGTCACTACATGGGTGAGGAAAGCGGACGAGGCATCGACGAAACTCCCATCATGGCGGAGCTGACCGCGCTCGTCGCGCATCCCGTGCGCGGCCACGTGGTCTTGATCGACGATGCGCGGCTGTTCGACGGCACTGGCGGCTATCCCCCCCTGGACGAGCTCACCGCGTGGGTGAAAGCGCGGCGTCCCGGCACCGACGTCAGCGTCGACGGAGACATCATCCGTTGCGTGTTCGACGCTGTTAATCGTGGGGTACAGGCCGTGAATCGTGAACGGGTTCACGATTCACGGCCTGACCCCGATTCACGATTCTCGGCCTGACCCGGCTCTCTTGAACGTAATCTCCCGGAACGAGAGATCGACTCCACCATAAGCGCCGAAGGATGCGGCGGCGACGTAAACTGCTCGTAGGTGGTCCCAATCGCGGAGCAGCCAGGCCCGCGAAGATATCTATCCCACCGGGATCGGCGGCGCCGCCTCCTTGCGTCACGCCGACGATGGCGTCACTCCGGTTGGTCGCGCCGTAGTTCATGGTGATCTCTCCGCGGCGATCCAAGTTCACCGTGAAGTAGTTGGTGCCCGTCGCCAGGAACTCCGGCACGCTGACGAAGTGAATCTGCAGCGCACTTGTCCTTTTCTTCCGCGATCACGAGCCCCGCGGAGGAATCAGGTCGTCCCAGAGCGGCGCGATGCGCGGCGGCCCGGCCAGCAGCTCGGCGACGGTTTCCGTGAAGTCCGCGTCGGCGGCGCCGAACGTCAGGTTGCCGTTGCCGTTGACGAAGACGCTCGACCAGTTGGTCCCCTGGAACGGGAACGCAAAGGTCGACAAGGGGACCTCCACGCCGGCGTCATCGCCCACCGGCAGGATCGTGCCGCGGTAGCTACTGATGTTGAGCACGTAGCGGCCGAAGTCGCCGCCCGCTCCGGTGAAGCCGAGGTCGGGGAAGGTCGTCACGCCCACGGCGTAGGTGCCGTCCACCGCGATCTGGACCAGCAGGCGCGACAGCAGGCCGACGCCGCCGTCGTCGTCGGCGAGCAGGAGGTTGCCCTCGGCGTCGAAGAGTCCGAGCACGGTGTCCATGGCCTGCAAGTCCGGGCACCGTCTCGATGGCCAGGATGTCGCCGGCCTTGGCGCGGAAGCGGAAGAAGTCGACGTCGTCTCCGAGCGGACTCGATCGCCGAGAAGCGATGCTCGGTGTTGAACGGCAGTCTCACCAGGCCTCGCCCGCGATCATCGTGGTCCTCGTGTCCGCACGCTCGATCGTCGGTGGCGCGGCACCGGTGAATCGTTCGGCTCGAACGCGTCGCGGAAGCGTCCCGGACCGTCGAACTCCAGGCGTTCGGTTGTCGAGGTCGTTGTCGCCGGGCACGGCGTTGAAGATCTCGAAGATCGCCGGCTCGCCGTCACCGTCGATGGTGTCGCCGCGCGAGCCTTGCTCAGGTCGGTCTCGCGCTCGAAGCCGGACGTGATCCGTCCGCCGCAGCTGTAGCCGGCGAGACCGTCGGTCGCCGAGAGGGTGCCGTACGAGATGCGTGAACCGCCCGTCAGGTGCCGACGTCGCCGCGATCGACGCTGTCGAACGCGTCGCATGCGCGAAGAGCGTGATCGAGAACGTGTTGGCGCCCGCGTGTCGACGAACTCGGGCACGTCGGTGAAGGTGACCGTCAGCGAGCTGCGACGTCTCGGAGAAGCGTCACGGACCCGGCCGGCCGCTGGCGTTGAGATCGTCCCACAGCGCCGGCGATGCGCGGCGGGCCGGTCAGCATTCCGGCGATCGTCTCGACTGAAGTCGGGGCTCGCCGGCGCCGAAGGTCAGGTTGCCGTTCGAGTTGACGAACACCGAGTCGTAGCGCTGCCCGCAGAACTTGAAGGGGAAGTTCGGGAAGAGCTCGATGGACGTATCGTCGCCCAGCCGGAATCGGGCCGGGCGGCAGCGCGGTTGAAGATGATGTCGATGTCCGGACGTCGTGACGCCCGCCAGCGCGACGACCGGCGTGAAGACGTTCCCCGGCGGGTCGGTGGCCGCGTCGTTCGATTCGGTCGGCGCCGTTGTAGAACTCCTCCGGCCCGGGCAGCGGTACGCGCGGCGGCGTGCTGAAGCCGCCGGCGAGGATCTCGTCCACGTAGACCGCGTAGCTGGCGCCGGGCGTCAGGCCGCGCAGCGTGTAGACGCCGACGAACGGGCTGCCCGTGCGTAGTTGACGGTGAAGTCGCTCGAGATCGCCGACACCGCGTCGTCGTACGGATTGGCGATGTTGCGGGCGATGACGTTGACGCCGGTCAGAGGCGTCGTGTTGTTCGGCGCGACGATGTTGCCCGGTGATCGCGCCCGTGGTCGTCGCGAAAGTGGGCTCCGGATAGAGCGTCGAGAACATCGCGATGTCGTCGGCGTGCGGCGTGGCCTGTCCGCCGTTGATGAACAGGAACGGATACATCGTCTCGATGCGGCCGGCAAAGCGTCGGCGGCGGCGGAAACGTGTTGAAGGGCGAGGGCCCGCGGGCATCGCGGACCGGCGATGATCTGACCGTTGACGACGGTGTGGGCGAGGTTCTGGTAGTGCCCATACTCGTGCACCTGGACCGAGAGGAACTCCGCGACCGGGAACGCGTCGGCTCCGAGCAGCGAGCCGCCGTTCATGAAGGCCACGCCTTCGACGATCGCGCCGGTCGCCGGGTCGATCCACTCCGGGCCCGCGAACCCGAGCACGCCGGAGTCGGGCCCGAACAGCAGGTCGAAGATCGCGCCGTCTTCGTCGTAGACGATCGCGCTCAGTCCATCTGGGCGGCGGGTGAGAGATACGGCACGAAGTTCGTCTCATCGACATCAACCGGCAGCTGTCCGGCGTTGACGTGCGTCGCGGTGGCCGACGCGACGTCTGCCCAGGCCTGGAACGCCGCCGGTCGACTGCGCGACTGCCTGCGCGTTGGTCAGGGGACCGAGACCACCCTGATCGGGATTGAATGGGATCATCCGGCCGCCGTTGGGCCAGAGAAACGGCGACGCCAGGCGGAGAGGAGCAGCCAACGGGCCGCCCGCGTACACCTGAACGGACGTCAGCATGAAGAGCAATGAGGGCGCCGACTGCCAGGACGGGATGTCTCTTGTGCATGATGACCTACCTCCTGGCTCCGACGAGGTTGACGATCTGCGCGCGGAGGTCGACAAACCGCATCGGTCCTGCGGTTGGCGGCGGCGCGGAGCGCAAGCGCCTGCGGCGGCCGCAGCCGGCGGCTGCATGTCGCGGAAGAGCCCGGCGTTGTTGACCTCGTTGACGGCCATCTGGCTGTCGCCCTTGCCGTACAGCCTGAAGCAACCCTGCCCAAGGCCGACCGTCGTCGACAGGCCGACGCGCGCTTGGTTGCGTCGTGAAGACGAGATAAGTCTGGCCCACCGCTCAGAACGGGCATGTCCGGCAGCGGCGACACAAATCGCATGCTCCCGACCTGGACGCTCTTCTGCTTGCCCAGCATGCGAATCTCGGCGACGCGCTCGCCCTTGACCATCGCGGTTTCGCCGAGCAGATCTTCGTCGACGGTGAGCTGATACGTGACCACCGCGAGTTGGCCGCCGCCGACCGCGATCGTACCCTCAGTCGCAGAGCGCACCGTGCCGACATAAATCTTTTGAGCGCGTCGCGACATCTCCGCGAGGTTGAACTGCGACACGGTTGACGCCGAGAGCGTTGTGACGGCCAGAACAACGAGCGCGGCAAGGATCGTGAGCATCCGAGAGGGGAAGGCACGCATTGGTGAACCTCCTTGTGAGCCGCGGTCGCGAGGAAGGACCGACGATCCGATGATCGAACTGTCGGTACATGACGGCGGCTGGGCGCGGGCGCATGACCGCGCCGCGCCGATTATCGTTGGCTCTCAGCGGTTGTCAATAGACAGGAAGGGCAGATCGAACGAATTCACGGAAACGTCAGAACGACCAGCCGACTCAGCTGCGCAGCTCCAGCCGCACACAGCCGCACACGGCGCGTCGACTCGTAATCGGGTCAGGCCGTGAATCGTGAATCGGATGCGACTCGCCCTGGCAATTCACGATTCACGGCCTGACCCCATTAAGACGAAGCGCGTGGCGTGGCGCGCGCAGCGCGCGTGGCCTGCCAGCGCGAAAACGCGTTGGTGAGGATCGCGCCGAAGCCGCTCGACCAGGCGAGAAACTCCACGGCCAAGCCAATCGTCACGAGCAGGAACACGAGCGGGCTGACCGTCCATCCGGCGAACGCCACGATCCTGGCGATCAGAACCGGCAGCAGGATGATCAGGATGCCCAGACAGAGATCGGCGAACGCCGAGACATTCGCCATCCCGAAGCGACGCCGCGTCCACTGCCCCACCGCGGCGGCCGTGCCGCTGAATCCGACGAGCGCCATCATCATCAGGAACAGCAGCGCGAACGGCAGGAGGATCAGCAGGGGAATCCCGACGACCGAGATCGCCAGCACCATGCCGACGAGCAGGAACACCGGCAGGATCAAGGCCCAGGCGACGAAACCAACGAGCGTGGCCCGCACGGGCTCATCCGTGACGCGCTGCGCCGATCCCTCGACGGCTCGCTCTCGCGACGACGAGCGCGATGCTCGCGAGGAGCGCGAGCAGCACCAGACGAAACGTCGTGCCGACAAGGCGCGTCACCGGACCGAAGCCGCCGAAATGGAACGGGCCCCAGCCCCACGCCCACGGGATGTCGATCCTCGTGCCGAAGTCTCCGAGCGATACTTCAGTGACGCTTCCACCGACCTGGGCGCCTGGATCTCTTCGCAGCCGTCCGCCGACCGAGACGACGTCGCCATGCACGACGGCGCGAGGCCCGAGCTCGATCGTAGCCGAGCACGCGCCACCACTTCCTGACTGACTTCCCCGTCGATGCGGACCGAGCCGAGCACGGCCACGACCTGGCCGGTCACCTCTTCACCTTCGCGCACGACGACGTCGCCGAAGATCCGGACACGGTCGCCGCCCGAACGCCGCATTGGCCGCGAAGGTGGCTCCGGCGCCGGCGGCGCCGGTGGCGTCACTTGCGACGGCCGCTCGAGTTGCGGTTCCTTGTCCGGCGCCGGCTCGCGGGCAAAGAGCTTCCGCAGGTCGTCGCGGCCCAGATACGAGAGCCGGAGAATCGTGTCCGCATCCGCGCCGAGCCGATCCCGCAGTTCGCGGCCGCTGACCGCGACGCCGTTGATCGCGATCGTGTCGGAAATCTCGACCAGCCGGACGTCGCCGCGGGGCGACTTCGGCGTGAGCGCCACGCCGACGGCCAACGGCACGACGTCGTATCGCTGTTCGATCCGCGCGCGCAGCGCCTGCTGCTCGTCTGCGGGGAGCGGCTGCGCGGCGGCGCGGACGATCGCCACGACGACGAGCATCGCCACCGCAAGCGCCGTGTGAGTGAACGCGCGTTTCATTGAAATGACTCCTCATCTGAACCAAGAAGACGCTGCAGCGCCACGAGCGCCGCGATGGCAAGCACTGAAATGGCGATCATGGCCAGCGTGACGTTCGTGTCTGCGGCAACGGCCGAAGCCGCTCGCCCGAGACTCGACAGGACTCCCCACACGCCCGCGCCGGTATGAAACGCCTCGGCGGTCCGGACGACTGCGGCGATGAGCAGGTTGAGGAGGCCCAGGAAGGCGGCCGAGACGAGCGAGACTGCCCAACCGGAGCCGAAGTAGATCGCCGCGATCGTTGACGCCACGGTTGCCGACAGGACCCCGGCCCTCGCCAAGCGGGCCCGGCGCGCATCGACTAAAGAGGCAGCGCGGATTGCCGCCATCGTCTCGGCGGTGAAATCCATGGACACGGGCGGCTCCTCCACGACCGACTGAAACACGGCGCCGAACGCGTCGTCCGCGTCGTCGTCTCGATCGCTCGCCTCGGCGGCTCGCCAGCGTTTGTAGCCGTCCACGTCTCCGTTCATGGCTCTATCAGGCTTACGGGGCGCTGTTGCGTTTCGTTGCAGTCACTCGGCCGGGGCCCAGCCCGATGCGGTCAGGAGCCGCGCCAGCTCTTTCCTGGCGCGGTGAACGTGCGATCGGGCGGTGACCTCTGGCACGCCGAGGATCGTGCCGATTTCGTCGAAGGACAGTCCGTTTTCGTAGCGCAGGACAATCGCGGCGCGCTGATCGGGCCGAAGCGCGTCGAGCGCGGCCTCGAGCGCATGCCCGAGCTCCTGGCGTTCGACCGGATCGGGTGGCTCG
The DNA here is from genome assembly GCA_963797625.1 of uncultured Acidobacteriota bacterium. GTDB lineage: Bacteria > Acidobacteriota > Vicinamibacteria > Vicinamibacterales > 2-12-FULL-66-21 > DATBJJ01. Next base: position 6,800 of record CAWCQI010000024.1, on the reverse strand, counting down.
TCCGCCGCGTCACCCGCCGAAGGTACGGTCTCGATGGGAACTTGCGGCGGGCGCGCGCGCCGCATCGCGTCGATGGCGGTGTTGTGCGCGATTCGGAAGAGCCAGCTCGACAACCGTCGCGTCGTGTCGAATGCCGCGAGGCTGCGAAAGGCCTTGACGAACGTCTCCTGCGCGAGGTCCTCGGCGAGGGCCCGATCCCCGGTCATGCGGGAGATGAGGCTGATGATCGGCCGCTGGTAGCGGCGCACGATCTGCTCGAAAGCAGACTGCGAGCCGGCAAGGGCCTGGGCGACGATCCGGGCCTCGCCTACCGTTTCCAGATCGATCGGGATGGTCTGGTCCTCTAATCCAGGCTTACGTGGCGCCGCCCGCCGGCGTTGCAGTCGGGCCACAGAATACCGTGGAGACGCGGGTTGGTATACTCGGCAGTCGCTGGTCGCGACCAGCATCGCCCTTACACATGCCTACCCGCACATCATCTCTCAAAGATCCTGATCGCGCTCCTGGTCCTCGTCGCCGCGGCGGCGGCAGGAGTCGTCGTCTGGCGGCCAATTACACCGTCGGACGCGGCTGACGCGCTGCCGCGCGGCGCCCGCTATCTGCAAGCCGCCTACGGGCCGGCGCGCTATTCGCAGTTCGCCGAGGAATGGATTATCCGGGACTTCTTTCAGGACAAACGCGACGGCGTGTTCGTCGACGTCGGCGCCAACCACTACCGCGATTCCAGCACGACTTACTATCTGGAGAAGAATCTGGGCTGGTCCGGGCTGGCGATCGAGCCGCTCGCGCAGTTCGAAGCCGACTACAAGACGCATCGGCCCCGGACCACGTTCGCGCCGTTCTTCGTCGCGGACGTGTCCGACGAGACGGCGAAGATGTACGTGCTCGACGCGCACACGGTCGTCAGCTCCTCGGATCGGAAGTTCACGGAGCGGACCGGGGCCAACCCGCGCGAGCTGCTCGTGCCGACGATTACGCTCAACGACCTGCTGCCGAAGCATGGCATCGAGAAAATCGATTTCGTGTCGATGGACATCGAGCTGTCCGAGCCGAAGGCGCTCGCCGGATTCGACATCGGCCGCTTTCGCCCCGGCCTCGTGTGCATCGAAGCCCACGACGAAGTCCGGCAGCAGATCCTCGACTACTTCGCCCGAAGCGGCTACGTCATCGTCGGCAAGTATCTGGCGGCCGACGAGAACAACCTGTACTTCATGCCACTGCAGTAACTAGAGCCACGGATTACACGGACAGCACGGGACGTGGTTCAACCTTCGGACGTCTCCGGCCTTTAATAGACAATCCCCCTGTCCTATTACTTCGCGAACACTTCGGTAATCGGAGTGACGGTGATCTTCTCCGGAGCGATGGTCAGCTTCATCGCCCCGATCACCTTGTCCTCCTCCAGCAGCTCCTTCGGCTTCTCGCCGTCGTATTTGATGGACGACGGCGCGTCGGACGCGAGCGCCTGCTTCAACCCGGCGGCATCCTTCGTGATGATGACGACGGAGAGATCCTTCGCCGAGAAATGCCGCTTGATGGCGGCGTTCACGTCCGTCGACGGTCAGCTTCTGCAGCCCGTCGCGCATGTACCTCGTGAACTCGGGAATGCCGTACCACCGCGAGTCGAGCGCGTAGCCGAGCTGCTGGTCCTGTCGCGCGGTCATCACGTAGACGTTTTTCATCAGGTAATTGCGCGTGGTCTCGAAGTCCGTCGCGGTCAGCCCTCGATCGATGAGCTTCTGCAGCTCGTAGAGCGCGATCCTGAGCGACATGTGCGCGTTCGCGGGCACGACGGGCCGAATCCAGATCTCGAAGAGCTGCTGCTGGCGCACGCGGTTCGGATCCGGGAAGAACTGGAACATGCCGCGTGGAAATGCCTCGATGTACGCGTAGTCGCCGTAGTTCAGCCCGCGGATCTCGCGCAGGCGCTGGTAGAGCCGTCCTGACGCGATGCGATGCTCGCCGAGCCAGACGCGCGCCACCGACAGCGCCGCGAAATCCGGATGCGAACGCGTCACGTCGATGGGATGGCCGAAGGAGATCGCGGTCGCGCGCGTGTCCTTCTCGAGGATCTCGACCTCGAGACCGGACGGCCGCCGCCCCCGGACCGCGACTTTCGCGGCAGCCGGCCCTTCGGGCAGCGTGCCGACGTTCGCCTGCACCGTCCTGAGCATCTCGGGCGGAACGTCGCCGCTGGCCGCGAGCGTCAGGTTCGCGCGCGTATACATGCGGCGCGCGAAGTCCTTCACGTCGGCCAGCGTGATCGCGTTGAGCCCGGCGACCGTGCCGAGCGGGGTGTGGCTGTACGGCGTGCCGCGAAACAGGTCGATCTGCAGGCGCTCCTTGCCGAGCTCCTCTTCGTTGTTCGAGCGGAGGTCCTGCGTGAGCGCGTTCAGCTGCGCGTCCTTCAGCCTCTTGAAATCGTCTTCGCGGAATCCCGGATCGAGGAGCTGCGGCAGCACGATGCCCAGGAACTTCTGCCAGTTGTCCTTGTGAATGCTCCACGTGAAGGTCGTCAGCTCCTTGTCGACCTGGTTCCCGAAGCCGGCCGCCATCGGATACATGACGGCTTCGATCTGATCGATCGACAGCATCTTCGAGCCGGCCTCGCTCGATCATCGCGGCCGTCAGCTCTGCCAGACCTTCTTTGCCGGCGGGGTCGTGCGCCGACCCGACGCCGAAGAGCAGCTTGATCGACAGCTGCGGGAGCGCGGACGGCTGCGAGATCAGCGGGATCTTCGCGCCGGCGCCGGCGTCCGGCGCGATCGCGATCGGCGCGATCGCCGGCTTCGCCTCGACCGGAGCCGCCTTGGCTGTCGCGATCTTGTCCAGCGACGGCAGCGTGTCGATGCCGGCCGGCAGCGTGCCCTTCGACAGCGTCGTCACGATCAGGCTGTTGTCGACGAAGTATCTCCGCGCCGCCGCCTGAATATCCGCCGGCGTCAGCGTATCGATCGTGCGGTAGTAGGTATTGACCGTGTCGAACGACCGCCGATACGGCACGAACGCCGACACCACGGCCGCAATACGTTCCGTGCTGTCGAGCGTCCGTGAGAACGCATACTTGTTGAACGACTTCGAATCCGCGAGCCGCTCGGCGGCGACCGGCCTCGACCGGGCGTCCGCCAGCGTGGCCATGATCTGGTCGCGCACGTACACCGCGTCCGCCGGGTTCTTCACGCGCGCAAGCACCGTGAAGAGCGACGCGTCCACGCTCGACGATGGGTCGACCAGCAGTTGATCGACCTTCTGCTCCGTGACGACGAGGCGCTTGTACAGGTCCGACGTCGAACCGAAGTACAGGGCCGCGAGAATCTCCATCGCGCCCGAATCCTTGCTGCGCTCGTCGAACGCGGGCCCCAGATACGCGACGCTCACCCACGGCAGCGTCTCGCTCGCCCACGGCACGTGAACGTATTTCGCGGCCGGTGGGCGGCGGCTCCCGGGGAATCTCGGTCGTCGCGCCAGTCCCGCGCCTTCCAGCCGCCCCAGTGCTTCTCGACCATGCGGGAGCACTTCCTCCGGCGTCACGTCGCCCGCGACGATCACGGTCGTGTACTGCGGGCGATACCAGCGCTGGAAGAACACCTTCGAGTACTCGGTACTGGTTGGGCATGTTCTCGATGTCGTCGATAAAGCCCATCGTCGTGTGCTTGTAGGTGTGCGCCTGGTAGAAGCGCTCGCGCTGGACTTCGATCAGCTTCCGGAGCGGCTCGGCGCTGTTCTTGTTGTACTCGCCGAGCACTGCGCGAGCCTCGGTCTTGAAGTCCGACTCGGAGTACGCGAGGTTCTGGAACATGTCGGCGTACGATCCCGAGGATCGTGTTCAGATCCTCCTTGGCGAACGTCGAGTAGTAGCGCGTGAAGTCGTCGGACGTGCTGGCGTTGTCGCGCGCGCCGGCGCTCGTCATGATTTCGCGGTACTTCTCCGGCGGCGTCTCGGGCGTGCCGCGGAACATCATGTGCTCGAAGAAGTGCGCGAAGCCCGACTTGCCAGGCTCGACCTCGTTGCGCGAGCCGGTCTGCACCGGAATCTGCACGCTCACCAGATTTGGGAATCCCGTGGGCACGACGATGACCTTGAGCCCGTTGGCGAGCGTTTTTTCGGTAGCCTTGAAGGGCAGGACATCGCCGGATGACCTCGGCTGAGCCGAGAGCCCGGCAGTCAGCACGATCGACAGACAGAGAGCAACACCGCGAATAGCTCGCATAGGGTACAGAACCTCCCGCACGTCGATTATACGTTGCGGGTCTGCGACAGTCCGGGCGCGAGACGCGCTATCATCCGTGCGCGGCTGTCATGCGCGTGCTCATCGCCGTTCAAGCCGGTACCGGCGGTGCGGGAGTGGCGGCGCTGTTTCTCGGCGCGCTCGCGGGGCCATCCTGCTCCTGGTCGCCGGCATGGCCTCTTCTTCGCGTTCTTCGCGCCAGGCCTCTATGCAGAGGGTTGATGAGGCCCGCCGTGGCAATCCTGTGGCAATCGAGCCACCACAGGAGAATCGGCCTCTCGACCATGAGCAACCGAACGAGGGCGCTAAGGACTTGCTACACTAAGCGTTGCACCCCATACGCGCCCGTAGCTCAGTGGATAGAGCATCGGCCTTCTAAGCCGAGGGTCGCAGGTTCGAGTCCTGCCGGGCGCGCCATTTCCAAAAAGGTCTGTTAGTAGAGTGAATCTGGCCGGCCCTCTGGCTGCGTCGGGCTCCCTCGGTTTCCGCACGTTACCGAACCTGGCACATCGGACGGGCGGCGGCGACTCCGCCCATATAATCCTCAGCGTTTGGCTCTGACTCCAGGCACCCGTCTCGGCCCCTACGAAATCATCAGTGCCCTGGGCGCTGGCGGCATGGGGGAAGTGTGGAAGGCCCGTGACAGGCGGGTCGATCGTGTCGTCGCGATCAAGCGCCTCAAAGCAGAGCACACCGACCGATTCAGGCGCGAGGCTCGCGCCATCGCGGCGCTGAATCATCCGCGTATCTGCCACCTCTACGACGTGGGGCCGGACTATCTGGTGATGGAGTACGTCCGCAGAGCCCTGGAACTGGACGCGTTCGATACCGAGCCGCATTTCCTACTCGGCGCAGTGGCAGTTGCAAACGACTACAACTGATTGGAAGCCGCTTGATCGCTGCGCGCCGCGCTTTCAGGCGCGCGGGCCAACGCGGTGTTCGCGGCCAACCACGTTCATGATCGCGACGATGGCACTGTGTTAACATCCGCGCGCGCAAGGACATGCGGTCGGAATACGGCGGTCGGACGTCGCGTATGGACGCGAGGCGTGTGACCGGTCTACTCCATAGGTAGTTAGACGGACGAGGCCCTGGATTCACGTAACGCCACACCAACAGCCACCGCCCAAGAGGCAAGGGGAGTAGACATGTCCGCGATCTTCGATTTCATCGTGGTGGGCGGCGGATCCGCTGGAGCGGTAATCGCGGCTCGTCTCTCCGAGGATCCGACCTGCCGGGTGGCGCTCCTCGAGGCCGGGCGGCAGCCGCCAGCCGCGGAGCTGATCCCCGCGGCGTGCGCGACGCTGCAGCAGAACCCCGAAACCGATTGGATGTACACCGCCGATGCCGGCAAGTGCGGACTCGGGCTGGCAGAGGGGCGGATGATGATGCCACGGGGCAAGATGCTCGGTGGATCCTCGGGGATGAACTACATGGCCTACGTGCGTGGCCACCCCGGCGACTTCGACGCCTGGGCGGAGGCTGGTGCCACCGGGTGGGCCTACCGCGACGTGCTGCCGTACTTCAAGAAGAGCGAGGGGCTCGCGCCCTGCGACGACATTTCGATTGACGCGCCCGCGCACGGTGCCTCCGGCCCCCTTGGGGTGTCCGTGCGCTCCCCGATACTGCCGGGCGCTCGTGAGTTCGTGGAGGCCGCCGTGGCGGCTGGCATCCCGCGCGGTGACTACAACGGATGCGACCGATGTGGCCCGGCCGGCGTCGTGTCGCTCATCCAGACAACCACCCGGGCGGGCAGGCGGTCGAGCACCTATCACGCGTTCCTCGAGGGCGTCACCGAACGGCGACCGAACCTCACGATCATCACCGGAGCCCATGTCACGCGCGTTGTTCTCGAGGGTTCGCCGGGGCGCATGGCTGCCACGGGCGTCGAGTACCGCAACGAAGCGGGGGAAACGTGCGCGGTGCTTGCCACCCGGGAGGTCGTGCTGAGCGGCGGCGCGATCGGGTCGCCGCACCTGCTCCTGCTGTCGGGCATCGGGCCGCGGCGCGAGCTCGAGGCGGCGGGCATGGCCTGTCAGGTCGATTCGCCGCATGTCGGCAAGCACCTGAAAGACCACATCCAGGTCGCCTTCTTCTTCCCCGCTCCTGGGGCGGGCGTCTCGATGAACGAGGTCGGCATCTCGTTTGGCCCCGATGCCCTGCGCGCGCCTGCGGGGCCTCTGCCCTCGGATCCCTGCGACGACGCGACCATGCCCGCCGAGTTGCACGCGCTGAAGCAGGAGGCCGAGCGACGCATCACCGAATGGGCCACGACTGGTCGCGGACTCGTATCCTCGTCGCTCTACGAGGCGTGCGCCTGGTTCAACACCGGCCTCGGTGATCATCACACCCACGACGGGCAAATCGGATTCTTTGCCTGTGGGTATAACCCGGACATCTGGAAGAAGTGCCTACGCGTGGACACCGACCGGTACTTCGACGACCCGTCCAGGCGACTGGCAAACGACGCGGAGAGCGTGATCGTGCTCGCTAATCCGGTGCAGCCACACAGCGAGGGCGAGATCGTCCTCGGCAGCGCCGAGCCGACCGCCGACCCGGTCATCAACATGA
>CAWCQI010000023.1:0-55800 GCA_963797625.1 uncultured Acidobacteriota bacterium | reverse complement strand
AGGTGCGGTCACCGGGCCGCGCCTCGGAGCGCCGGCCGCGCGCGCCGTCCCGCTCTCTCAACTCGTCACGCCGATGACGTCGATCCCCTCACCGTAGCCGACGACAGCGACTTCCTCTATCCGCGTCGCCGCGCAGACAGTGCTGCCTTTGTACGTTCGGGAGAACCTGAAGGACATGGAACCAGCGACGTCCACTGATTCTCACAGGAGGCCAGGAGATCAGGAGGGATCCTGGTTCTGGGCAACCCCAACGTTGCTCCTGACCTCCTGATCTCCTGTTCAAGACCAGCGATGTCAGTTGGATGAACTATCGAGGCAGCGCGTTGCGCAGAAAGCGCACGAAGTTGCCGTGCGCGATGAGCTGGACGTCGGCTTCGCTGTAGCCGCGCGCGGCGAGCAGCGTCGGAAGCCTGGCGAGGTCCGCGATCGTCGCGACGTCGGAGGACCTGCTCGCGGCCGAAGCCGCCATCGAGATCCGACCCGATGCCGCAATGGCTCGCGTTCCCCGCGATCTGGCAGATGTGATCGATGTGGTCGATGATCCGCTCGAGCGTCACGCCGGCGCGTTCGGGGTCGATTCGCCTCGCACCCAGCCGGGGACGATCATCCACGCATCGAACGCCGCGCCGATGACGGCGCCGCGCGCGATGAGCTCGCGGATCTGGTCGTCGTTGAACTGCCGGTTGTGGTTGACGATCGAGCGGCAGTTGGAGTGGCTCGCCCAGACGTGGCCACCGAAATGGTCGAGGGCGTCGCGAAAACTCTCGTCGCAGAGATGCGTGGCATCGAGAATCATCCCGAGGCGTTCCATCTCGCGGACGAGCTCGCGGCCGCGCACGCCGAGGTCACCCTGCGCGTTGGTGCCCTGCGCGTACACGCCCGGCCCGTAATGCCCGGGGCCCACCGCCCGCAGCCCCTGCGCATACGCGCGCTCGAGATGTCCGACGGTGACGAGTGAATCGGCGCCTTCGAGGCTGAGCACGTAACCGATCGGCGCGTCGGCAGCGCCGTCGGCCCACCGCGTCAGATGACGATCGAGCCCGCCGGCATCCATGATCTGTACGAGCTCGCCGCGTTCCTCCATCGACCGATACCAGGCGAGTTGGGCTTGGGTCATGGCCCAGGCCTGTTCGGCGAGTGCCATCCGGGGAACGGGTGCGTCGGTGTCGAGTAACGGGCAATCTGCGTCGCGACGCAGAGGCCGACGCCACCGCGGCGCATTTCCGCGAACGAGACGGTCCCGTTTCGGCGGTCCGGCCGGTCGTTTTGCCCGTGTTCGCGGGCGCGGATCTCGTCGATGGGACGCGACAGATCGCGGTTCCATTCGATTGCATTCATCGCCAGGTCGAGGTGCGCGTCTACGATCAGCATTGGGTCAGATTCAGGGTTCAGGGTTCAGGGTTCAGGGTTCACGGTTCAGAGTTCAGTTTCATGGTTCTCACGATCAGGCCCAACAGGATCACTCCCGCAAGGCCCAGGACCGAGACGATGGTCTCGAGGACGGTCCATGTCGCCACCGTCTGCGAGATGCTCATGTTGAAGTACTCCTTCACGAGCCAGAATCCACCGTCGTTGACGTGGCTCGCGATGAGCGAGCCGGCGCCAATCGCGATGACGAGCAGATCCTTGTTCGTGCCAGGCATGGCCGTCGCGATCGGAGCCATGATGCTCGCGGCGGTGACGGTCGCCACGGTGGCCGATCCCACCGACACACGCAGCAACGCGGCGACCACCCAGCCAAGCACCATCGGTGAGAGTTGCATGCCGCTCATCGACTGCGCGATCGCGGTGTCGACCCCGGCGGCGTCGAGCACGCGGCCAAACCCGCCGCCGGCGCCGACCACGAGCAGGACGCCGGCGATCGGCGGCACCGACTCTTCAGCGAAGCGAAGGAGCCGCCCGCGATCGAATCCGCAGGCAGTGCCGAACGTATACAACGCGAGGAGCGCCGCCACCAGCATCGCGACCAGCGGACTGCCCGCGAACGCGAGCCACTGACGCAGTGGACCATCGGCGAGCGTGGCCTGCGCCAGCGCCGCCAGCAGCATCAGGAGCACCGGCATCAGGATCGTCATCAACGTGATGGCGAGCGACGGCGTCCGTGGCGCGGCCACGGCGGTGCTCAGCTGATCCGCCAGCCCCCCGACGTCCACCTGGACTCGCCGGCTGATGAACCGGCCGAACATCGGACCGGCCGCCATCGCCACGGGAAGGCCGATGATGAGCGAATAGAACAAGGTCCGACCGGTGTCGGCACCCAGCCGCTCGATCGCCGCCAGCGGTCCCGGATGCGGCGGCACCAGACCGTGCGACACCGACAACCCGGCGATGAGCGGAATGCCGAGACGGAGCATCGGCGTGCCCGTCTGGCGAATCGCGGTGAAGAGCACCGGCGCCAGCAGCACCAGGCCGACCTGGAAAAACACGGGCAGCCCAATCAGGAAGCCGGACAGCAGCATCGCCCAATCGAGCCGCTTCTCTCCGAGCGCGCCGACAAGGACCCGCGAGACCACGACCGCTCCTCCCGACTCGGCGAGAAGCTTGCCGATGACGGTTCCAAGACCCACGACCATCGCGATGAACCCGAGCGTATCGCCGACCCCCTGCTGAAACGCGCGAGGGATGTCGGCAAGCGGCATGCGCGCGCCGAGGCCGACGAAAAACGATCCGGCGGCCAGGGCAATGAACGCGGGAATCCTCACCCAGGTAATGAGCAGCACGACCAACGCGACGCCGAGGGCGGCAACCAGCAGCAACGACGTGACGTCGACGGGGGGCAAGGTCTGGTGAGCTTACAATGTTTTTGTGATGAGCAGTCGCGAAGAGAAGCGCCCCGTCCCGCATCGCTGGTTGACGTGTAGTTCGATCACCATCGGTGTCGGCTGGCTGCTTCTCAGTCCGTTCCCTGGTTCTACGCCGCTCGGCGCGTCGGCGCCTCAGGCATCGGGCTCGTGGCCGCCGGCACTGCACGCGGCGCCGACCACCTCGCCCGTGCGCTCTCCGGAAGACGAGATGAAGCGGTTCTTCCTCCCGCCCGGATACCACGTCGAGCTCGTCGCGAGCGAGCCCATGATCGAAGAGCCCGTGCTCGTCGACTTCGATCCGGACGGGCGCCTGTGGGTGATCGAGATGCTCGGCTACATGCCGGACATCGCCGCGACCGGCGAGCGCGAGCCGCTCGGACGCATCAGCGTCCTCGAGGATCTCGACGATGACGGGAAGATGGACAGAAAGACGGTGTTCCTCGACAAGCTGGTGCTGCCGCGCGCGCTCAAAGTGCTGGAGCACGGAGTGCTGGTCGCCGAACCGCCCAACCTGTGGCTCGCCCGCGACACCGACGGCGATCTCCGCGCCGACACGAAAGAGCTCGTCACCAACACTTACGGCCGCCTGGAAGCCAACGTCGAGCACAACGCCAACAGCCTCGTCTGGGCACTCGACAACTGGATGCACACGTCCGAGACCGACGTCTACTTGCGGTTGAAGAACAACGCCTTCGAGGTGCGCAAGACGCTCGCGCGCGGGCAATGGGGCGCGTCGCAGGACGATGCCGGCAGGATCTACCGCAACTCGAACGAATCGGTCCTGCACGTCGATCTCGTGCCGACGCCGTACTACGCGAGGAATCCGAATCTGGTGCGGACGCGCGGGAGCTACGAATCGCTCCGCGGCGACAAGAACGAGGTGAACACGGTGTGGCCGGTTCGGCCGACGCCGGGCGTCAACCGCGGCTACCAGGCGGGCGTGCTCCGTCCTGACGGCCGGCTCGCCTCCTACACGGCCGTCAGCTCACCCACGGTCTATCGAGGCGACCACCTTCCGTCGGATCTCCGCGGCAACGTCTTCGTCGTCGATCCGGCCGCCAACGTCGTCAGCCGGATCATTATTCAGGATGACGGCAGCAGGCTCACCGCTCGCAAGGCGTACGAGACGACCGAGTTCCTCACCTCGACCGACGAACGTTTCCGGCCGGTCTATCTATCGAACGCGCCAGACGGCACGCTCTACGTCGTCGACATGTACCACGGCATCATCCAGCACCGTGACTACATCACCGAGTATCTGCGCGACCAGATCCTGTCGCGGAAGCTGGAAGCGCCGATCGGATATGGACGGATCTACCGGATCGTGCACTCGTCGACGCGCCGGGGCCGCAAGCCGTCGCTGTCGAAGCAGTCCCCGGCGCAGCTGGTCGACCTCCTGTCGCACGCGAACGGCTGGCTGCGCGACACAGCGCAGCGGTTGCTCGTCGAACGCGGCGATCCGACCGTCGTCTCGTTGTTGAAACAGAAGGCGGCGGCTGCGCCGGCCGCGACGACGCGGCTTCACGCGCTCTGGACGCTCGATGGACTCGACAGCATCGATGGGGACCTGGTCGTCGCGCGCGCTCGGCGATTCCTCGCGCGACGTGCGCGCGTCAGCCATCCGGCTGTCCGAGCGCTGGCTATCTGAACCCGGTCATCCTGTTCAAGCGGCGGTGCTGAAACTCGAACACGATCCTGACTGGGCCGTGCGAAGGCAGCTGGCCGCGTCGCTCGGCGCGCTCCCGCGAGAAGTGCGAGAGACGACACTCGCGCGAATCCTCGAGCATCATGGGAACGACGCCGTGACGGTCGACGCGGCGCTCAGTGGGCTCCAGGGGAGTGAGCCCGCGCTGCTCGAGGCGCTACTTGAAGAGACAGACTGAGACTTCGCAGCTGGCCCCGGCGATCACGATGACAACCGCGACGATCGTGCGGGGAAGGCAAGACGACGCGCTCCAGGCGGTGTTCGCTCTGGTCGCGGACAGCGCGCGGCCGGCGTGGCAGCGGTCGGCAGTGCTTCGCGGCGCCGAAACGGCGCTCCTCGAAACGGGCGGCCCGGCCGCGCAGGACGTCGAGGTGCTGGTGCGGCTGGGCGTGGCGGGGGGGCCATCGGACCGCGCGGCGGCCTGGGCGGCTCGCCCGCGTTTCCGAGAGCGGCGGCCACTCCTCGAAACCAGGCGTCGCTGACAGCCGTTCCCTTGTCGCGAGAGCCCGCGCTCGTCGCGGTGGCGCGGGACGATCGCGGCGAGCTCGGTCAGCGATCGGCCGCGGTACTCGCCCGCCTCAGCTGGCCGGGTAAGCCAGATTCGGCGCCGGCAGTAGTGCCGTTGACCACTGAGGAACAGCAGCGCTTCGTGGCGGGCCGGGAGGTGTACCAAACGCTCTGCGCGGCATGCCATCAACCCGACGGCCGCGGCCGCGAGCATCTCGCGCCAAGCCTCGTCGGTTCCGAGCTCGCTCTCGGACCCGCTGACATTGCCGCCCGCATCGTGCTCGGCGGCAAGGAAGGATCGACCGGGCTGATGCCTCCGCTCGGCGCGGCCCTGACCGACGAACAGATCGCTGCAGCGTTGACCTACATCCGCCGCGAGTGGGGCCACGCGGCGCCGGCGATCGATGCCGCGAAGGTGAAAGAGGTCCGCGCGCTGTCTGCCGGGCGCACGCGGCCCTGGACGGCGGAGGAGCTCAAGAAATTCTGAATGCTGAGTGCTGAATGCTGAAGTGAATCTGAATTGAATTCGAATTGCAATTCCAACTTCGCAATTCGAATTCACTTCAGCATTCAGCACTCAGCATTCAGCATTTCACTGCAGCGCCGCCTTCACCGCTGCGTCCGCCAACGGTCCCATGATCGCGTAGCCGGCATTGTTGGGGTGCAGGTCGTCGCCACTGAGATCTTCGCGCAGGTGGCCGGTCGAATCGACCATCGCCGAGAAGTAGTCCAGGTAGACGAGCTTTTCGGTAGCGGCGTACTTCTTCATCCAGTCATTGATCGCCCGAATGCGGGTCATCGGCCGCTGAATGGTCTGCGGGATGCCGTTGGGAGCAGTGTGATACGCGCTCACCGGCAGGATGCTGGACAGCACGACGCGGATGCCGTTGGCCTTTCCAATCTCGGTCATCGACATGATATTCGCCTGGATTTCCTCGTTGGTCATCGGACCGGTGTTCTCGGCGATGTCGTTCGTGCCCGCGAGGATGACGACCACCTTCGGCTTGAGATCGACGACGTCGGGACGAAACCGGATGAGCATCTGCGGCGTCGTTTGACCGCTGATGCCGCGACCGACGTACGGCTTGCCTGCGAAGAACGTGTCGACTCGGCGAGGCCAGGCATCGGTGATGGAGTCGCCCATGAAGACGACCCGTGACTCGCCCGCTGCCGGCGCGGCCAGCGCGCGGTTCTGTTCGCGATAGCGGCCGAGGTTTTGCCAGTCGCGCATCCGGGCGTCGTTGCGGCCCAGATTGACCAGCGCGGTCGCAAGCTCCGTGCAGCTTGGCACTGGTGGCGGCGCGGGCGCCGCCGGCGCCGGCTGCTGCGCCGTCAAAGCCAGCCCGAGCAACGGAGCGATCAAGAAGGCCGTCTTCATTCGCATCGCTGTAATCCTTTCAACTCGGGATCAGGAGCGGATCAGGGATCAAGGCTCGTCGACCGCTCAGGGCTCCGAGGCTCAGGCCAAGTCTTTCGAGCTCGATAGCGCCCTCGGAGTCCTCGCCTGATCCTTGATCCCTGATAGACGCTCGATTAGCCTTTCCGTCTGAGCTACGCCGTCCCTATCCACCCGCGAAACCACGCTTGGAATTCCTGAATCTGTTGTCGTCGCACGGGGGTGAGCGGAAGCGGCAGGGGTCCTGTCGTGAGCCCGCGTGCCTCCAGAGCGATCCGGATGCCCCATGGCGTCGGAAACACACTCAGGCGCGTGATGAGCTCGTCGAGCCGCGCCTGCAGCCTGGCCGTCTCCTCGGGACGCCGGTTGCGAACGCTCCGCACGATCGCGACCAAGAGCTCCGGGCAACAGCCTGCCACGCCGGATATGCCGCCGTCCCACCCGGCGAGAAGCCCCGCGCTCAGCAGGCGGTCGTCGCCGACGAGCAGCGTCCAGTCGCGATCCTGTCGCGCCTGGGCGAACGTGGTCACGTTCTCCTCCCGCCCGCTGCTGTCCTTGATGCCGACGATGAACTCTTCGTCGCGGAGGAGGGCCAGGGCGGTCTCGGGAGCGAGGCCGTTGGTGAAATCTGGCAGATCGTACAGCAGGCACGGCGCCCTGAGCGCGCGGCTGACGTGAGCCGCGAACGCCTGCAAATCTTCCTGCTGATAGCGGAAGAACATCGGCATCGGGAGAAGCAGCGCCGGGCTGCCAGCCGCGACCGCCGCCTCGCCAAGCGCGAGCGTCCGGCGCATGGACGACGAACCGATACCGACGAGGAGCACGCGATCGCGCGGCAGGCGTTCAGCCGCGCGTTTGATCACCGCCAGCCGCTCGGCCATTTCGAAATGTGGAAACTCTCCCGTCGCGCCACTGATGCAAATGCCGTCGACGCCAGCCTCGACCAGGAACTCCACGAGGCGGTCGAATCCCGCCTCGTCAAACCGCCCGTCGTCGTGAATCGGCGTCGCAACCGCCGCAAAGAGTCCCTTCATACTTTGGTCATTCGCTCATTCGCTATTGTCTTCTGTCTTCTGTCTTCCAATTAACTTCAGCATTCAGCCTTCAGCATTCAGCATTGCTTCCATCCGCCTGACGTCGCCCTTGACGAAGAAGAGTATCCCGGTCAGCAGGAGGGCGCCTGCGGCCAGGTACACCGTCGAGGCGAGGGCGATGGCGAGGCCGAGGCTCTCGCGCTGGGCAATGATGCCGATCACGAGCGGCGCGCTGCCGCCACCGGCGAGCCATCCGACGGCGTTCATGAACCCGGCGGCGGTGCCGCGCGCTTCGGGGCGCACGACGTCGAAAACCGAGGCAAAGATGTTCGCGTCGTAGAGCCCCTTGAAGAGGCCCCAGAAGGTCAGCGCCGCAATCACGGTTCCGACCGACGGCGTCAGTCCGCAGAGCGCCACGAAGGGCGCGCCGCCGACGACGCCGATCATCTGGACGGCCAGACGTCCCCTCGGCGATCGGCGCCGCCACAAGTCGGCGAGCCAGCCGCCGAGCGGGGCGCCGGCCATGCTCGCGAGCTGGACGAAGATCGTCGCGGTCAGGCCGGCCATCGCCAGGCTCATCTGGAACTTGTCGAACAGGAACTTGGGCATCCACGAGAGCAGAACGACCGCGACGAAGTTCGCGCACATGAAGGCGCCCATCAGGCAGAGGAGCGTCGGCGTGCGCGCGACGAGGCGCAGGAACTCGACAAATGACAGTCTGATCGGCGCCGCGGTCGGAGCGGCATCGCTCGTGAGATCTGCCCGCTCCGCCGCGCCGCGGCGCGGTTCGACGAGCAGGTACTGGAGCGCGATGCCCAGGAGAACGCCCAGGCCCCCGAAGACGATGAACGACAGGCGCCAGCCGTAGTGCTGGCCGATCAGGCCGGCGAAAAACCCGCCGCCGATCGTCCCCACGTAGACGCTCGTCTGGTGCAGCCCCATCGCGCGCGAGCGCGTCGCCCGGCCGTGGTAGTCGCCGATGAGCGACATCGACGCGGGAAAATAGAACGTCTCGCCGAGCCCCTCGGCGGCGCGGAAGAAGAAGAGGTGACGGAAATTCTGCGACAGCGCCGTCGCCATGCAGATCAGGCTCCACGCCTGAAGGCCGCCGAGGATCGCGGTCTTGCGAGTCACGCGATCGACGACCATCCCGGCGAGTGGCGCCATCAAGCCGTAGACCCAGGCAAAAGCCGACCCGAGCAGCCCGAGCTCGACCGGCGTGAGGTTCATCTCGCGTTCGAGGAGCGGAAAGACCGAAAAGATCGCCTGCCGGTCGGCGTAGTTGAAGACGCAGATCGTCCAGAGCATCAGGACGACCCACCATTTGTATCGGGGGCTGGCGGCGAGCACGCTTGCGAGAGCTTAACCCGAATGCCGGGGTCAGATCCGGAGTCAGAACTGGAATCAAACTTCGAAGTGGTCAATCTGAATTCATTCAGCAGTCACAGCAGCGTTCAGGGCGGGGTCTGACCCCGAGTCTGACCCCGCCGTCGGCTACAATCCCGCGGATGAAGATGATCCTGGCTGCGCTCGGCGTCATGTCGACGGTCCTGGCACCGCAGGAGGAAACCGGCTTCGTGCCGCTCTTCAACGGCCGGAATCTCGACGGCTGGGTCAACGTCAACTGCGCTCCAGACACCTGGACCGTGCGTGACGGCATGATCCACAGCAGCGGCAAGCCGATCTGCGAGCTCCGGACGGCGCGGATGTTCGAGAACTTCATCCTCGAGCTCGAATACCAGCACCTCGATCCGCAAGGCAACGCCGGCGTCTTCATCTGGGGCGACGCGCTCACGGCGACCGGCCAGCCGTTTGTCAGGGCCATCGAGGTGCAGGTGCTCGACGGCCGCAACACCGACAACTACACCAGCCACGGCGACGTCTTCGCGATTCACGGCGCGCGGATGACGCCCGACCGGCCGCATCCGGGCGGATGGATGCGCAGCCTGCCGAGCGAGCGCCGCGCCCGCCCCGCCGGCGAGTGGAACCACTACCGCATCACCGGCCGCAACGGCACGTTGAAGCTCGCCGTCAACGGCAAAGAGGTGTCGGGCGGCTACGACATCACTCCCCGGAAGGGCTACATCCACCTCGAGTCGGAAGGTGGCCGTGTGCTCTATCGCAACCTCCGGATCAAGGAGCTGCCGAGTGAGGCCACGCTCGCACCAGATCAGATCGCGCAGGCCGATGAAGGCTTCGTCTCGATTTACTCCGGTGTCGACTTCGCCGGCTGGCAGTTTCCGAAAGGCCACGACGGGCACTGGGTCGCGAAGGACTGGGTGATCGCCTACGACGGCCGGAGCGCTGCCGAAGACAAAGACCTCTGGACAGACAAGGTGTACGGCGATTTCACGCTGATCCTGGATTGGCGCTGGATGGATGACGCGGTTCCCGCCGTCGCGCCGCTGCCAATTCGCTTCGCGCGGCGTCGGAGTTGCCCGACGAGGCACGCAACGCGATCGGCAGCGCGCTCGTCTCGAGCACTGCGAAGGGCCAGTGGCACCGCGCGATCGTCACCAAACGAAGTGGACGCCTGACGATCGCCGTCGACGGCAAGAACGTGCTTCAGAACGCGGCGATTCCCGGACTGGATCGATCCGGCCGGATTGCGCTGCGGCACGACGGCCGCTCGGTCGAGTTTGCGAACGTGTTCGTCAGGGAATGATCGCCGCTTCGGCGCGGCCGCTATTTCGTCCGGTCGCTCAGCGCCTGATACACGAGCTTCTGTGACAAGGCTCGCAGCGGCGGCGAGCCGCCATCGGGCGCGCTGCCGTTGATGTTCTGGATCATCCCGACGACGATGACGTCGTTGGTCGGATCGATCCAGAACCAGGTCCCGAACGCGCCGCCCCAGTAGAACGTGTTGCGGCCGTGGGACGAGCCGAACGCCTCGGGATCCATGACGATCGCGAAGTCGAGGCCAAAGCCGATGCCCTCGAGGGGGTTGCGAACGTGTCCACCTTCACGCCTGGGGCGAGAACATTCGTCCGCATCAGTGCGACGGTCTGGCGTTTGAGCAGCCGCGCACCGTCAAGCTCGCCGCCGTTGAGCAGCATCTGCGAAAACCGCCAGTAGTCCTCGGCCGTCGAGAGTAGCCCTCCGCTTCCCGACAGGAACACCGGCTTTTTCGATATATCGAAACCATCCGGCGCGCTCGTGATCCGTTTGTCCGGGCCGTACGTGTGCAGCCGCGAAACGCGGCCGAGTTTCGACGGCTCCACCCAGAATCCGGTGTCGTTCATCTTCAAAGGACTGAAGATCCGCTTCGCAAGAAACTCGTCGAGCGGCATGCCTGACAGCTTCTCGACGATGTAGCCCTGGATGTTGACGCTGTGGCCATAGCGCCAATCGGTCCCCGGTTGGGCCGCTAGAGGAATCGCGGCGAGCTTGTCGATCATGGCCTGCAGCGGTTTGTCCCGGTCGGCAATGTTGACCTCGGTGTATGCCGGCGCCGCGAGCACATCGAATCCCGCGGTGTGGCTCATCAGCTCGCGCATCGTCATCGGATGCACCTGCGCGACGTCGCCGCTGGCGGTCGCGACCTTGAGGTCCTTGAACTGCGGGATGTGCCGGGCGACGGGATCGTCGAGCTTCCACTTCCCTTCTTCGAAGAGCATCATCATCGCCACGCCGACGATCGGCTTGGTCATCGAGGCGATACGAAAGATGGTGTCCTTGGCGAGAGGGGTCTTGGTCTCGAGATTCTGATAGCCGTACGAGTCGAACGCCACCACTTTGCCGTGACGCGACACGAACGTGGTGATGCCTGCGAGCTGACCTTCGTCCACGAGCGCGCGCATGGCCTGCTCGAAGGCCTTGAGGCCGGCGCTGGAGAAGCCGACGGACTCAGGTGCGACGAGCTTCACATCTGGAGGAGCAGTGGAAGGGCTCGAGCCCGCAGCCACCAGCACTGACAATACGAACATGAGCGGAACCGCGCGAGCGATTGCGACCATCAGCTCCTCCGGTGAAGAGGATAGTCAATCAGACGACGATCTCAGGTCAAGGACTCGACTGCTGCTTTGATGACAATCTTGCGGACCGCTCCCGGCGCGGCATCGTCCACCATCCCGCCCGGCGAATGCACGTCGTCGGGCCAGAAGATCGCGAACATGCCCGCCGACACGATCACCGAATCCCGGCCGGGCTCGAAGAAGGCCACGTCACGCGCGGGGTCGTACGGCTCGCGCACGGTCGAGCTGGCAAGCTCGGCGACTCCCATCCGCTCCGCACCCGCCACCACGCATTGCACGTCGATGTGCTTCCGGTGCGCCTCCCAGACGCACTGGTCGGCCGCGCGGGTCGTGTATTCCTGAACCAGGGCGAAGAGCCGATCGCCGTCGAGATCGTGCCGTCCGAGCGCGAGCGATTGGAGATCGGTGGTGCGCAGAAAATCGACGGCCTGCCGTATTCGAGGCGGCAGATGAGAGGCGGCGTCACGATTGTCGAGCCGGTCGATCAGCATCACGTCGCAATCTGACCCCGCGTCAGAGCGGGATGTTGCCGTGCTTCTTCGGAGGGTTCTTGTCGCGCTTGGTTTCGAGCCGCGCCAGCGCGGCAATCAGCTTGGCGCGCGTCTGCCGCGGCCGGATCACCTCGTCGATGAAGCCGCGCGACGCCGCCACGTACGGGTTGGCAAACTTCTCCCGGAACTCCTCGACCCGCTTCGCGCGCTGCGCCGCCGGATCCGCCGCCGTTTCGATCTCGCGCTTGTAAAGGATGTTCACGGCGCCTTCCGGCCCCATCACCGCGATCTCGGCCGTCGGCCAGGCAAAATTCACGTCGGTTCGGATGTGCTTGCTCGACATCACGCAGTACGCGCCGCCGTACGCCTTGCGGGTGATCACGGTGACCTTCGGAACCGTCGCCTCCGCATACGCGAAGAGCAGCTTGGCGCCATGACGGATGATGCCGCCGTACTCCTGCCGCGTGCCCGGCAGGAATCCGGGCACGTCCTCGAACGTCACCAGCGGGATGTTGAACGCGTCGCAAAAGCGGACGAACCGCGCCGCCTTCACGGACGCGTCGATGTCGAGCGTCCCGGCGAGATGCGCCGGTTGATTGGCCACGATCCCGACGCTCCTGCCACCGAGCCTGCGCGAATCCGACGATGATGTTCCGCGCGAAGTCGCGATGCACTTCCAGGAACGCACCCTCATCGGCGATCGCGTGCACGAGGTCGTGCATGTCATACGGCTGATTCGGTGACGCCGGCACGAGCCGGTCGAGCGCCTCATCCTCACGGTCGATCGGGTCGCTCGTCTCGCGCCGCGGTGCGCCATCGAGGTTGTTGCTGGGAAGATAGCCGAGCAGCTCGCGAATCAGCTGCAGGCATTCGCGATCGTCGGGGATCGAGAAGTGCGCGACGCCGCTCGTCTCGTTGTGCGTCTTGGCGCCGCCGAGCTCCTCTTTCGTCACTTCCTCGTGCGTCACCGTCCTCAGCACGTCCGGGCCGGTCACGAACATGTAGCTCGTGTCCTCGACCATGATGTTGAAGTCGGTGATCGCCGGCGAATAGACCGCGCCGCCGGCGCAGGGCCCCATGATCGCCGAGATTTGCGGGATGACGCCGGAGGCGAGCGTGTTCCGCAGGAAGATGTCGGCGTAGCCGCCGAGCGAGAGCACGCCTTCCTGGATGCGCGCGCCCCCCGAGTCGTTCAGCCCGACGACCGGCGCGCCCATCTTCATCGCCAGATCCATGATCTTGACGATCTTGGCGGCGTTGGTCTCCGACAACGAACCGCCGAAGACGGTGAAGTCCTGGGCGAAGGCGTAGACCGGGCGGCCCTCGACCCGTCCCGCGCCGGCGATAACGCCGTCGCCGGGAACGATCTGCTCGTCCATGCCGAAGTCGAGGCAGCGGTGGGTGACGAGCTTGTCGACTTCGTCGAAGGTTCCGGGATCGAAGAGGAGATCGATCCGCTCGCGCGCCGACAGCTTTCCGGCGTCGTGCTGCCGTTTCAGGCGATCGTCGCCGCCGCCGCGCTCGGCTCGGCGCTCGAGGTCCGCGAGATGCGTCAGCGGGTCCATTCTTACCCGAGGGGCTTCGCCCCTCGGACTCCCCTACACGCTCTCGCGCGCGCTCGCGGCTCGCCGCTCTGGCGCGCCGGCGCGCTCCGTTCGCGTGGGCTCACTCGCTGTCGCTCGTTCGCCGCTCACATCAATTCGTGTCACTGGCGCTCGTTCGCGGCGTCCGGTTTGGAAGCCATCTAGGCCTTCACTGCCTGCGCCTTCTCCCAGTCCTTCAGGAACTTCTCGAGCCCGATGTCGGTCAGCGGATGCTTGAACATCGCCTCGATCACCGCCGCCGGACAGGTGCAGATGTCGGCGCCCAGGCGCGCGGCTTCGACGATGTGGATCGGACCGCGCGTCGACGCGACCAGCACCTCGGTCTTGAACTCGTAGTTGTCGTAGATCTCGACGATCTCGCTGATCAGGTTCATGCCCGAGGTCGCGATGTCGTCGAGCCGGCCGACAAACGGGCTGATGTAGGTCGCGCCGACCTTGGCGGCGATGAGCGCCTGCGTCGGCGAGAAGCAGAGCGTGACGTTCACCTTCTTGCCTTCGGACGATAGCGTCTTGCAGGCCCTGACGCCGTCCTTCGTGAACGGCACCTTGACGACGATGTGCGGGTCGATGCTCGCGAGGTCGCGGCCCTCGCGGATCATGCCTTCGTAGTCGGTCGCGACGACTTCGGCGCTCGTCGGGCCTTTGACGATCTGGCAGATCTTCTTGAGGATCTCGCGATAGTCGCCCGGCTCCTTCGCCAGGAGCGACGGGTTGGTGGTGATGCCGTCGATGATGCCGAGCGGCACGAGGTTCTCGATTTCCTTCAGGTTGCCCGAGTCGATGAAAAGCTTCATGGCTAAATCCCCGATCAAAACTGAACCGGATTCGTGAGCTCGCTCAACGCGTCAACGTTGATCGTAACCGAATCGCCCGGCCGATGATGAGCCGATCAGCGCGCCGTCGCCTCTTCGCGCGGCGACGGGGCACTCGAGTTCCTCGGCGTCGCATTGTCCACGGCCACGACGGCGTAGACGTATCGTACTCCGGGCTTCACCGTCGCGTCTCGATAGTTGGCGTCGGCGATGGGCTGCGGCGTGATCGGCGCCAGCATGTCCCCCGGCACTTCGCCGCGCAGGACCATGTACCCGCCGAGGTCGGCCTCGCCGTTCTGGTCCCAGACCAGGCTGATGGCGCCGTCCTCGGCCACCGCCCGAAGCCCCTTGGGCGCCGCCGGCGGGAACTTGTCGAGCGGCGTCAGGCACGCGGGCGCCGACTGCACACCCTCGATGGTGACGGTCTCGAACTTCTGCACCGAGCGCACGACAAAGCATTGTTCCTTGCCGTACTCGACGCCGCCAACCTCGAACTTGGGTTCGGCGATTGGCGAGGGATTGAGCGGCGTGGCTGGCGCGTCGCGGCGGTAGACATTGAACGAGAATGCGGGCAGGCCCGGCTCTCCCACCGGCGGGGTCCAGTCCACCACCACCGCGGCCTCGGTCGGCATCTGCGCGGCCACCGCGGTCGGCGGCGTCACCGGCGGCACAAGAGGAAGAACGACCCGCGTCGAGGCCGGCCCCGGACGCCCGGATTTTGACAGGCCGCGAATCGCATAGATCCGCGCTGGAAACAGCGCCACGCCGCTCGGGGCCGGTGGCTGAGGCGTTTCGGCCGCGACGGCTCCCGGCTCCGGCTTGCCCGGCTCCGGCTTGCCCGGTTCCGGCTTTCCCGGATCCGCCTTGCCCGTTGGGTCCGCGGGGTCCGGCTTGCCAAGTGGAGGCACGGGCTTGAGTTCGCCGGGCCCCGTTGATTTCGTGGCCGGATTCGGCGCGGCTATCGGCTTCAGCTTCTCGGCCGTCAGCTGATCGACAAACGTTACTCGGTCTCCTGGCGCCGGGCGCGTGTCGGGCGGTGCGCCGGGCTTAGACGGCGTATCGCTTCCTTCACCCTCGACGGGCGGCGGCCGCACGGCGATCGTTCCGACGACACGCGGCGTCGTCAGCAGGTCGCGGTTCGGCGGGGTGACGGCCCCCGGACCGATCGTGATCGCGTAGACCTCGATCTTGGCGAGATCGATCGTGCCTGGTCCGTTGGCGTTGGCCGTCGGCAGCAGGAAGCGCAGCTCCACGTCGTCGCCGCTGCGACGGGCGGAGAGCTCCGCCGCGGCGGCCGGCACGAGCCGCAACGGCGCGAGCGGCGGCCCCTTCTTGCCGCAACCGGCCAGGGTCGTCAGCACGAGCGCGGTGGCGACGGTTCTGGCGAGGCTCCGCCTCAGACCGACGAGTGGCTCCGCCTCGCCAGGTGGCATTGCTTGATCACGGTCTTGACCCCGCGAAACTTGACTCATTTGTAGAAGTTCTGAGGGGTCAAGACCTTTGGCAGCGCCCGGCACTCTCACAGGACGTAGCGGGAAAGGTCTTCGTTGCGGACGATGTCTGCCAGCATGCGATCGACGTAGGCCTCGTCTATGGTCACGTTCTTTTCGGTCATGTCGGGCGCGTCGAACGAGACTTCGTCGAGCAGCTTCTCCATGACGGTGTGCAGCCGCCGCGCGCCGATGTTCTCGGTGCGATCGTTGACGAGCGCCGCGAAGTCGGCGATGCGGCCGACGGCGCCGTCCGTGAACCGGACGGATACGCCCTCGGTCGAGAGCAGCGCCGTGTACTGCTTGACGAGCGCGCTCTTGGGCTCCGTCAGGATGCGCACGAAGTCCTCGCGCCCCAGCGCCTCGAGCTCGACGCGGATCGGGAAACGCCCCTGCAGCTCCGGAATGAGGTCCGACGGCTTCGAGACGTGGAACGCGCCGGCAGCGATGAACAGGATGTGATCGGTCTTGACCATGCCGTACTTGGTGTTGACCGTGGTGCCTTCGACAATCGGCAGGATGTCTCGCTGCACGCCTTCGCGGCTGACGTCGGGGCCGTGTCCGCCCTCGCGCCCGGCGACCTTGTCGATCTCGTCGATGAAGATGATCCCCGACTGCTGGACGCGCTCGACCGCGGCGCGCGCCACGGTGTCCATGTCGACGAGCTTCTGCTCTTCTTCCTGCGCCAGCGCGACGAGCGCGTCCGGCACCGCGAGCTTCCGCTTCCGGGTGCGGCCCTGAAACAGCCCCGGCAGCATGTCCTTGACGTTGATGTCGACTTCCTCGACCGATGAGCCGGCGATGATCTCGAAGGACGGGAAGCTCTTCTCGCGCACGTCGATCTCGACCTGCTTCTGATCGAGCCGGCCGTCGCGCAGCTGCTCGCGCAGCTTCTCGCGCGTCCGCTGCGCCTGCTCGCGAATCCCCGCCGCCTGTTCGTCGTAGTCGGGCGGGGGCGGAAGCGGCGGCAGCAGCAAATCCAGGATGCGCTCCTCGGCGGCGTGCCGCGCCTTTTCGCGAACTTCGGCGATACGCTCCTCGCGAATCATGTCGACGGCAAGCTCCGTCAGGTCCCGCACCATCGACTCGACGTCGCGGCCGACGTAGCCGACTTCCGTGTATTTCGACGCTTCAACCTTGATGAAGGGCGACTGCGCCAGCCGCGCCAGCCGCCGCGCGATCTCGGTCTTCCCCACACCGGTCGGCCCGATCATCAGGATGTTCTTCGGGGCAACTTCCTCGGCCAGCTCCGGCGCGAGCTTCTGCCGCCGCGTGCGGTTGCGGAGGGCGATGGCCACGGCGCGCTTGGCGCGGGCCTGGCCCACGACGTACTTGTCGAGCTCGACGACGATCTGTCGAGGGGTCAGGGCTTCGATGCTCGAGGCGGTGGTTTCCGGCAGGTAGATGGGCATGTCCCGGCTGGCAAGCTCTCTCAGAAAATGCGACCCAAGTTATCCGCGTGATCCGCGTCCTGCAGCGATTCCATAGTCCGCGTGATCCGCGTCCCGTTACCTGATCGGCGTCTCGTCGTATGCGCATCGATCTACAGCGATTCGACGGTGATCGTGTCGTTGGAATAGATACAGATGCTGGCAGCGATGAGCATCGACTCTTCGGCGATCCGCTTCGCCGAAATGTCGGTGTGGCGGGCCAGTGCCTTCGCGGCCGCCATCGCATAGGCCCCACCCGATCCTATCGCGATGATGCCATCGTCTGGCTCGATGAGATCGCCGGTGCCCGAGAGGAGGTAGGTCGCCTTCGCGTCCATCACGACCAGCATGGCCTCCAGGCGCCGGAGCAGGCGGTCGGTCCGCCAATCCTTGGCCAACTCCACCGCCGAACGCTCGAGATTGCCGCGATACTGTTCGAGCTTGGCTTCGAAACGGGAAAACAAGGCGAAGGAATCGGCCGCCGAGCCGGCAAAGCCAGCCAGGATCCGATCGTTGTAGAGCCGGCGGATCTTCCGGGCGTTGTGCTTGACGACGGTAGTGCCGAAAGTGACCTGACCGTCGCTGGCCATTACCGCTTCGTCACGATGACGAACGGCCAGGACCGTGGTGGCGTGAAACATAGGGCTCGTTTCCGAGTCTATCAGACGGTCGGCTCAGGGCTCAGGGCTCAGGGCTCAAGGCTTTAGGGCTCAAGGCTCAAGGCTGAGAGATCTTGGAGTATGTGGTCGAAGCTCTTGCCTGAGCCCTGAGCCTTGAGCCATGAGCCTTGATCCGTCCACCCCTGTTCTCAGTGACGGACGCCCTGGACTCTGAAAAGGACAGGACGGCAGCCCGCTGAAGGCGTAGAATCAAAGAACAGGCCGTATTCCGGACCAACGTGTCTGGCAGGCCTGTTGCGTGCTTGTCGGCTCAGCAGTCCGTCTGCACACATGCTCGGAGGCGTTATGACTCGTCAGCGATATCTCGTCACCTGTGCCATGGCGTTCGCGGTCGCCGGTTTGCCCCTGTGTATGGCCGCGGCGCAGGAGCGGACGTCCAACGGGAATACGACCGGCTCGGCCGTGCCTCGGGGTGGTGGCGATGGCGGCGGCTCGGCCGTCCCCAGCGGGGGCGGCGGAAGCTCCGGCGGCGGATCGAGCGCCGGCAGCGGCAGCTCCGGTGGTGGTGGGTCCGTCGGAGGCGCCGACGCGAGCGGATATGTTTCGCCGCCTTCTCCCGCCTGGAACTCGGTTGAGGCCCCGCGCCGGTCGGATGACCAGGGGTCGCGCAGTCGTGGCGGCGGCTCGTCGACCGGCACGGCGACTCCGCGATCGGGCGGCGGCGGTAGCGGCGGCTCAACTCGTGGCGACGCGAGCAACGCGTCCGGCCGCTCCGCATCCTCTGGTTCGAACGAGTCAGGATCGCCGCGGCGGGCCGTTCCGACCTACAGCCGCCCACGCGACGGCCGACCGGTGACGGGTGAAGTCGCAGAGCGAGGCTCGGTGCCTGGTGGAGGCGGGGGCGGGTACCCGGTCTATCCGTCCTACCCGTACTATCCCTACTATCCCTGGGGCTTCTGGGGACCTGGATACGGCTTTGGTCTCGGGTACCTCTACTACGACCCGTGGTTCAGCAGCTACGGCTACGGCTACGGCGATCCGGGCTACTACAGCGGCGGCGGCAGCGGCGGCTACTCGGTCAGCCAGTCGTATCGCGAGAACGGGTCTCTGCGGTTGAAGATCAACCCGAAGCAGGCGCAGATCTTCGTCGACGGCTACTACGTCGGCGTGGTGGACAGCTTCGACGGGGCGTTCCAGAAGCTGGGGATCGAAGGCGGCAGCCACAAGATCGAGCTCAAGGCCGAAGGGTACGAACCAGCCGAGTTCGAAGTGCTGATCACGCCGGGCGAGACGGTCACCTACAAGGGAGATCTGAAGCCAATCAAGTGAGCCAGCGTGGCACCGCCCGCGGGCGCTTCACATGCTCTCTTTCGTCGCAGGAATCTCAGGCCTCTACGATTTTTTCGTAGGGGCCTTTCTTTTTGTGGCGCCAGGCGCGATGGCGTCGCTCTTCGGCGTGCCGCCCGCGACGCCGCGGATCTTCTCCGATCTGAACGGCCTGTTCCTGATGGCCGTGGGCGCCGGCTACTACTTTCCCTGGCGCGACCCGTCCCGCTATCGAGGTTACATGTGGATTATGGGTCCGCTCCTCAAGGGAGCTGGCGCCGCCACGTTCCTGATGGACTACGCCTTTCGTGGGTCGCCGCGGTCGTTCCTGCTCTTCGCTGCTTCTGATGGCGCGCTGGCGCTGCTGACGCTCTGGGCGCTACTACGCAAAAACTAGATCGGAGTCGATCTCGCTTTCTAGGCGGACTCGAGCTCGATTTTCTACTTTGCTCGGGTGGAATCGAATCGCCCGCTCAGCGGCGGCGGCTGAAGAAGAAGTAGAGCGGCACGCCCAAACCGATGACGATCAGCCCCGCGGCCGACGGGCCCCAGGGCGTACCGGTCAGGATCGGAATCGCCAGGTCCGCCCACAGCGCGTTGAGAACAATCGCCAGGCTGGCAATCGCGAAGACTGCGGGCGCGATCGGATAGCCCCACGCGCGGAATGGCCGTGGCGCATTCGGTTCCCGCTGGCGCAGGACGAAGAGCGCCACCACCGACACGCCCGCGAACAGCACCACGGCAAACCCGGTGTAGGTCGTCAGCGCGTTGGCGCTGCCCGACAGCACGAGCAGGCTGCTCCACACGGCCTGCGCGACGATCGATGCCGCCGGCGTGTGATACCGGGGATGGATGCGGGCCGCCCCGCGGAAGAACAGTCCATCGCGGGCCATCGCGTAGTACACCCGTGGGCCGGCGAACGTCATCGCGCTGATGCTCGCCGCGATGCTGATGATCGACACGATGCCCATCACGTCGCCGGCGCGCACGCCGAGCAGTCGATCGGCGACGACGTCGAGCACGCTGCCTTTCACCTGCGCGAGCTCATTGACCGGCAGGACGTAGAGGAAGAGCAGATTCAGCAGGAAATAGATCGCGACAACCGAGAGCGTGCCGAGCGCGAGGGCGCGCGGTACGTTCCGCCCGGGCTCGTGAATCTCCTCGGCGACATACGCCGCGGCGTTCCATCCCGAGTAGGTGAACATGACCGGGATGAGCGCGAGCAGCCAGGCGCCCGCGCCAACCGGCGCCGCGCCCTGGACGAGGTTCGCCGCCGAGCCGGCGCCGACCGTCAAGCCGAGGGCGATGAATATCAGCAGCGCCGACACCTTCAGGCCGGCCAGCACGTTCATCACGAGGCGTCCCGGCCCGACGCCGCGCACGATGGATCCAGGCCATCAATCCGATCGCGGCGAGCGCGACGATCGCCTGCCGCGAGATCGTCAGCGGGACAAACGGCAGCGGGATGACGAGGAGCGGCGTCGCGTCGTTCGCGGCGGGGACGAAGCGTCCGACGTAGAACGCGAGCACGACGGCGCTGGCCGCAGTGGCGCCGGAAAACCCGGCGACGAAGGAGGTCCAGCCGGTCAGGAATGCCGCCAGCCGTCCGAACGCGGCACGCAGGTAGACGTACTCGCCGCCGGCGCGCGGTCGGAGCGCGGCGAGCTCGGCGTAGGCCATCGCCCCGGCGAACGCCAGGACGCCGCCGGCGACCCACGTTCCGAGGAACAGCCACGGATTCTGGACGCTGGCCGCGACGAGCGGCGGTGTGAACAGGATGCCGCCGCCGATCACGTTCGACACGATGATCGCCGCGGCGTCGTACGGACCGAGGCGTCGTGCGAGCACTTGCGGTTCGGCCGGCGGAGTCGAAAGCGCGGCTGCAGTTTGAGTCGGCACGGTGTTTTTTGGAAGTTGAATGCGAAACGCTGACGCTACTTCGTAAGGACCGTGCGTGGAATGTCGAAGGCCAGCAAATCCACCCACGTCGTCGAGCTCTGCTTGGCGAACACGCGCGCGCGGACGTCCTGGAAGAGCCGGTGCTGGAGCATTTCGGCGCGCGTCTGCGGCGCGTCGCCAGTCACGCCGGTCGGTGAGCGGACCGTCATCAGCGCCGTTTGCGGCCCTTCGGCAAACGCGACCGTCTGCAGGAACACTTCCTCGAACTCCTGCTCGCCTTCCAGGCCGGGCTTGGACGGGTCGACGACCTTCTTGAAGTGGACGTTGAGCGAGACCGAGTTCAGGCGGACGTTCGCCGGTTTCTTGATCCGGAACGTGACGCTCGGCACGAGCTTGTTCTTGCCGTCGACGATGCCGAAGTCGTACCAGCCGCCGGAGACGTCGGTGACTTGCAGCGTCTGCTTGAAATCAACGGGCTGGCTGCACGACGCGGCGCCAGCCAGCGCAAGCGGCAGAAGGCATGCGACGAGGAGGCGGCCCTTGACCGGCATGCCCGGGATTGTAGATCAGAACACGCGGGCTTCCACTTTCACGCGCTGGCGAATCTCGTCGCGCTTGGTGGGGTCGGCGTGATAGATCGACAGGTCGCTGCCCTTGACGCGGAGCACGATGGTGATGAGCTCCGACAGGCCGGCTTGAGACGGCACCGGGCCCTCGCTGGCGCGCGCGGCGACTGTCAGCCACTCGTCCGCGCCGAGGTCCATCTGCACGCTGTAGCCGAGCATCGCTTCGACGAGCGCGCTCTTCACGGCTTCGGAATAGAGCCTGTCGGGATCGGGGGGAATCGTGGCCGTCGCAGCGCCGACCTGTCCGGGTGCGGGCGGCGCCTGGCCCTGCGGGCCGCGCATCGGCGCCGCCGGCCCGACGGTCTTGGTTACCTGCTGAAGCGCCGTCTGCGCCTGCTGACGGTTGCGGACCGTCGGGCATCGATTCGATGCGCGGCACGCAGCGAATCGAGCGCGTTCCCCACTTGTCGATCGCGCTGCATGTTCATCATCGACCAGATCACGCTCTGGTTCATGTCGGGGATCTCGACGTCGAAGAAGACGCCGTAGCCGTCGAGCAGGAAGCCGCGCGCGCGCGGCACGCCGGTCAGGACGGTCACCCCGGCTGGCTCGAAGCGCTGCATCTCCTTGCTGACCTCTGCGGCGCCGAGCCGCACGGCCTGGACGAGCACGCCTTCAATCATTCGAATCTGATTGCGACGCTGCTCGTCGCGCGATCGGCCCTGCGCCTGCGACAGCGCCGGCACTGCCATCGTCACGATCACCGCAAATAGAATCGCCTTCTTCACGGTCTCACCCCTCAATTTAATGCTCTAATCTTGGCGGGGGCCCCACCCCCGCTCGCTCTCGCGCGGCGACTTCTGCGCCGCGCTCGGGCCGCAGGCGCTGCTGATTCAACTTCTGGCCGCATCCCATCGGCTGCTCAGCCCGGCCACACAAGCCCAACCACACAGTTAGCGCTGCAGACCGACGCGCATGAAATGGTCCTCGAGCGCCTTCTGCCGCTGCGAGGTCTCGAAGTTGTTTCCCTGCAACTGACGATAGGCGGCCAGCAGACGGTCGACGTCGGCGCGCCGCGCCGCCTCGGTATCGCGATTCACCTGGAGAATCCGCAGCGCGAGCTCGCTCTGTTGGCGTTGCTCGCTGTCGCTGACCAGTTGACGCACGAACTTGAGATCCGCATCCGACATCCGGCCGGTATTCGCGGCCACGGGTGCGGCTGCCTGCCGCGCCGCCAGCTGGCTCTCGAGATCCTTGACGCGCGCCTCGAGCCTTTGCTGGAGTGCGCCGAGCTCGGTCGCGGTAACCGCCGTCGATTGGGCTGCGGTCTGCGCCGGCGCGCCCGCGGCAGGTCGATTCCATCCGGTCTGGACGACGACGCCGTCGCCGCCGACCCTGATGTCGATGTTGGCGATCGCCGCAGCCGCCGCCAGCGTGAGGACCGCAGCCGCCGCCAGACCCCAGGCCGGCGACGTGCGCCACCACCGTGCCGGCGCCGGCCTGGCGCTGCGCACGATCTCGAACCCGAGGTCGGGTTCCGGCGGCGCCCACGACGTCAGGTGCGTCCGCGTGCCGCGCAGGCCGCTCACCTCCTCGCGGCAGTCGGCGCACGAGGCCAGATGCCGATCGAAGGCCTGCCGATCAGACGCCGGCAGCTCATCGTAGAGATACCCGAGAAGCAGTTCCTTGTCGCACATGGTGCAGTGTCTCTTCTGTTCAATGCCGGGGTCGTTCGTTCCCCAGGTCGTCAACGTGTCGTCAATTCGATGATCCAATCACCGGGTCGAGCGCTCTCGCGTTCCGCACGCGTTCGGAATCCGCGTCGGCCTGTTGCAGTTGCCGGCGCAGGACCGTCAATCCCTGATACAGCCGCGTCTTCACCGTGCTCAACGGGCAATCGAGCAAGTCGGCAATCTCCTGAAACGTCAGCCCGTGGTACTCCTTCAGGATGATGGCGGTCCGCTGCTCGTCGGGGAGAAGCGCCATGGCACGGGCGACCGCGCGTCCAAGCTCCTTCCGCGACACGAGCTCGTCGATCGATTCAGTTCCGACCGCCTCGCCTGCGAGCTCCACGAGGTCGACGCCCTCGGGCGCCTGCACGATCGGCGTGCGGCGCTCGCGCCGAATCCAGTCGCGGCACAGATTCAGCGTGATGCGGTAGAGCCAGGACGAGAACTTCGCCTGACCTTTGAAACCGCTGAGGGCGCGGAACGCGCGAAGAAAAGTTTCCTGGGCGACGTCGCGAGCTTCTTCCTCCCGCCCGATGACGCGGTACGCCAAGGCATAGATCGGCCGTTCCCAGCGCAGCACGAGCTGGTTGAAGCTGTCCAGATCACCCCCTCGCGAGCGGGCGACCAGCTCTTCGTCACTCATCATTCATTTGCTATCAGCTTTCAGCTATCAGCTATCAGCTTCTAGCGGGGCCGGATCCGTGGCGTCCTGATTCTTTAGACGACTCGCGCCAACGGCCGGTCGGACCCTCATTTTACCTTTTGGCTTCAACATCTTAGAATGCCTCGGCTCCCACCGATACCCATGGCTCCCCCGTCGTTGCCGTCCTCCGGACCACGTCCTCCGGACCGCCGTCCTCCGGACCGGCGGCCCCGGACGGCCCGAATCGGCCTCGCAACCGGCGTTCCGGGAGCTCTCCCGGACGTTCTGGCGGGGCATCTCCTCGACCCACGGCCTCGCCGCGGCCATCGACGATGTGCTGAACGCCTTCAACACCGACGTCGGCGCGCGGCGATCGTCGGTGTGGCTGCACGATCGGCGCGCGCGCGAGCTCCTGCTGCTGGCGTCATCCGACAACGCCTACGCCGCCGCCGGTCATCGCGTAGCGGTCGGCGATGCCGATCAGCCGGCGGCCCGCGGGCTGCGATTGGACCGACCGCAAATCCTGCCTGGGCCGGCGGAGCCGTCGATCCCGGCGGAGCCGTCGATCATTGCCCCGCTCCGCGGCTGGCGCCGCGCGCTCGGAACGATCGTGATCGAGGGCGTCGGGTCCACCGGGCTGAGCGACCAGCAGCGGCTCGACCTCACCGGCGATCTTGGACGGCAGCTCTCGGCTGGCATCGAGAACGTCCAGCTCCTCGAAGACATGCTGCGCCAGCGTCGTCTTCTCGAGGACACGTTCAACTCGCTCATCGATCTGGTCGTCGTGACCGACGGCGCGCAGCGAGTCGTGCAGATGAACGACGCCTTTGCGCGGCGGCTGGGACGCTCGCGCGCGGAGCTTCTCGAACGCCCGCTCGTCGAGCTCGTGGGAGCGGACCTGGCCGACTGGGCGGCGGCGTCAGAAGCAGATCTCTCGAGCGAGCGCGTCCGCACGCTCGAGCATCCGGCGCTCGGCGGTCAATTCGTCGTGACGATGACGCCGCTCATCAATGAGGATGGCGAGCCCGTCGGGACCGTCCTCGTGGCGCGCGACGTCACGCGGCAGACCCGCCTCGAAGCCGAACGGGAAGCGCTGCGCGCCAAGCTCGCCCAGTCCGAAAAGCTCGCCTCGCTCGGGCAGTTCGTCGCCGGCATCGCCCACGAGATCAACAATCCGCTTCAGGGCGTGCTCGGCCACCTCGAGCTGCTGCTGGTTGGCGACGCGGGGCCTGGAACGTCCCCGGTGCTCCGTCGAGAGCTTCGGCGAATCTATCGCGAAGCCGATCGCGCGGCGAAAATCGTCCAGAACCTGCTGACGTTCTCCGGCGCCCAGCGCAAGGTTCGCCGGCGCCTGCGCATCGAGCGCGTGCTGTCGCGCGTCGTGGCCAGCCGCCGTCGATCGCTCGCCCGCGCGCGCATCGATCTCGTCCGCGACCAGCAGGAGGAGGCGGGAGCAGTCTTTGTCCTGGGAGATCCCCTCCTGCTGCAGCAGGCCTTCCTCAATGTCCTGATCAATGCCGAGCACGCCATTGCCGCCAGCGGCGACGCCGGGTCGATCGTGATTTCCACGAAAACTCGAGACGGCCGGGTGATCACGACGATCCGCGACAGCGGCGGCGGCATCGCCGAGCACGTGTTGCCTCGACTGTTCGATCCCTTCTTCACCACCAAACCGGTCGGACAAGGTACCGGTCTCGGACTCGCCATCACCTACGGCATCGTCCAGGAGCACGGTGGAACCATTCACGCCGCCAACGACGGGCGTGGCGCGGTGTTCACGATCGAGCTGCCGGCTACGGACCGAGCGTAACGTCGGTTCAGGGTTCGAGGTTCACGGTTCAGGGTTCAGGGTTCAGGGTTCAGGGTTCAAGGTTCGGCTCAACGCTGAACGCTGAACGCCAGAAGCCTCAGAACCATGAACCTTGAACCCTGAACCCTGAACCGAGCAAACTAAAGTCTGGTAAAGTTCCTTCAGCATGGTCACTGGAGGAGACGAAGGGTTTTTGACGACCGAGGAGGTACTCGAGTACCTCCAGGTGAACCTGCGAACGGTTTACCGGCTGATCAAGGCCGGCAAGATCCCTGCGGTCCGCGTCGGGCGCCAGTGGCGGTTTCGCAAGCGCGACATCGACGGCTGGCTCGAGAATCAGCGCACGCGTCAGGGAAGGACTGGCGTCGGATCGGCGCGCGCAGCGATGCCGCCGCCAGACACGGCCGCGGATTCTCGTGGTCGATGATGAAGCGGCGATTCGCGACCTGCTGTCGAAGACGCTCGCGCTCGCCGACTACGACGTCGACCTCGCGCCTGACGGCCGCACGGCGCTCGAACGGCTCCGAATCATTCCGTACGACCTGCTCATCACCGACTTGAAGATGCCCGGCGTCGACGGGTTGACCGTGGTGCGCGAGGCGCGGCGGCTGAAGGCCGATATTCCCGTGATCATCATCACGGGGTTCTCGACCGAGGCGAGCGCGATCGACGCCGTCAATCTCGGCGTGTCCGGCTATCTGACCAAGCCCTTCCGGGTGCCGCGGGTCCTCGCGGTGGCTGCCAAAGCCCTCGGCGAATAGCCTTTTCGATTACATTTCTGCGCGTTCCTGCCTGGTCTTTCCCTCCAACCTCGGGCGTCGGCGCGGGGCCAGTTCGAAATCCGCATCCGCACCGAGCGGTATCGCTTGGACGATCGACAGCAGAATCGCGGCTGAGGAGAAGATTCGGAGCTGGGGAGCTCGGGTCAAACCAACCTCAAGCGAATCGTACGGGAGGCGGCGGACGCTGGCTATACCTTGAGCGACAGGCGACCGCGGATGGCAACGCGCAGCAATGCCCTCGATGAGACTCCATCGCCAGTTGTCCCATTCTGGACCCGCAAAAACCTCATGCTAAAATTACAGGTTTGTAGCGCGCTCGTTTGAACCTGCCATGATCCAGCTCGCCAATCTGAGCAAATCGTTCGGTGACCGCGTCCTGCTCGACTCGGTCAGCTGGCAGATCGACAACCGTGAGCGTGTCGGCCTGAGTGGACCGAACGGCGCCGGCAAAACCACCCTGCTCAAGATGCTGGCGGGCTTCGAAGAGCCCGATTCAGGGCTGGTCGTCAAACCTTCCGGGCTGACGATCGGCTACCTGCCGCAGGACGGGCTCCACCACAGCGGCCGGACACTCATTGAAGAAGCCGGCCAGGCGTTCAAGACGCTGCTGGACATGCGCGCCGACATCGCCACGCTCGAGGATCGCCTCGCCGACGACACTGTGGACGAGTCTGAGCACGCCGGGATGCTCAGCCGCTACAGCGAGCTGCAGGAAAGTTTCCGGCGCCTCGAGGGCTACAGCGTCGACCTGAAAATCCACACCGTGCTTCGCGGCCTCGGCTTCTCCAAAGAGGACATGGAGAAACCGACCGAGACCTTCTCCGGCGGCTGGCAGATGCGCATCGCGCTCGCCAAGCTGCTGCTCGGACGTCCCGGCCTGCTGCTGCTCGACGAGCCGACGAACCACCTCGATCTCGACGCGCGCAACTGGCTCGAGGAGTACCTGTCGGACTACCCGCACGCCGTCATCCTCGTCTCGCACGACCGCTTCTTCCTCGACGCGGTCGTCACGCGCATCACCGACATCGGCCTGCGCACGCTCACCGACTATCCGGGCAACTACAGCACCTACCTCCGCACCCGCGAGGAGCGGATGGAGCGCCTGCGCCAGCAGAAGCGTGATCAGGACGAGGAGATCGCGCGGATGGAGGCGTTCATCAACCGCTTCCGCTACCAGGCGACCAAGGCGGCGCAGGTGCAGAGCCGGATCAAGATGCTCGACAAGATCGTGCCGATCGAGATCCCGCCCGAGCGAAAGCGCGTCCACTTCACGTTCCCGGCGTGCGCGAAGAGCGGGCGCACCGTGCTCGATCTGCGCGGCGTCTTCAAGGCCTACGGCGCGCGGCGCGTCTTCGACGGCATCAACGTCCACATCGAGCGCGGCGATCGCATCGCCCTCATCGGTCCCAACGGCGTCGGCAAGTCGACGCTGATGCGCATGCTCTCAGGCGTCGAGGCGCCCGACAGCGGCACCCGCACCGACGGGCATCAGGTCGTGATGCAGTATTTCGCGCAGGATGAGGCGACGCGCCTCGATCCCGACCCTCACCGTCTACCAGATGCTCGCCGGCGACGCGCCGATCCACATGGTGCCGGCAATCCGCAATATCCTCGGCGGGTTCCTCTTCTCGGGCGACGACGTCGACAAGCCCGTGCGAGTGCTTTCCGGAGGCGAGCGGACGCGGCTGGCCGTGGCGCGCATGCTCCTGCGGCCGTCGAACACGCTGCTGCTCGACGAGCCGACCAACCATCTCGACCTCGACTCGAAGGATGTGCTGCTCGAAGCGCTCGAAGATTTCGGCGGCACCCTGATCTTCGTCTCCCACGATCGCTACTTCGTCGACAAGCTCGCCAGCAAGGTCATCGAGATTCGTGACGGCCAGGCGCTGCTCTATCCAGGCAACTACGAAGAGTGGCTGTGGAGCAAGAAGCAGCGCGAGGAGGCTGACGCCAAGCCGGAGCCACGGGATAGGCCAGGGATCCGCGGCTCGGGTTCAAAGACAGCCAGACCGGAAGTCGCAAACGCCCATCGTCCGAGCCGAGGCGGTCTCCGGCCGCCTCGAGCCCCGAGCCCCGAGCCCCGAGCCCCGAACCCCGAGCCCCGAGCCCCGAGTCCTACGACGAGCGCAAGCGACGGGACGCCGAGGCCCGGAAGGTCAAGAAGGCGGCCGACGGACTCCGCAAGCGCGTGGAGGACCTCGAGGCGCGCATTGCCGAGCGGGAGACGGCCATCAAGGCCATCGAGGCCTCCATGTCGGCCCCGGGCTTCTACGACGATCGCGAAGCCGCTCAGCCGCTTATCGACCGCCACCAGGCGCTCATGTGGGAGGTCGGCGATCTCATGAATCAGTGGGAAGCGTTGCAAACAGAATTGTAATCGCTGGTCACATTTGTAACCCGCCGAAACGCGTCACTCGCCCCCAACCTCCTCAAAACATTAAGGAATCCGTCGACACTGCCCTGCGACCCCGGGGCACACGGTTTGCCCCCACGCACACCGACCTTAGGAGAAGTACGCCCGAGGACCCAGACCCGGCGAGAGGGCCGCGGCGAGGAGCACCGGGGGCGCCGTAACTCCAACATGGAAATGAGCTTGGCTGATCAGGATCGCGCAATTACAATATTGCCAGCCGAGGCCTCTGCAACTCAGCAGGCCCTCGGTGCCGATCCCGCTTTGCCTACGCGAAAAACAAAGGGCCGCCGCCCGTCTGCCCGGGCGGCCGCGAAGACCCGAAAGCCGCAGGCGCGCCCGGCGGGGATCCGCAGCGTCGCGCCGGACGACTTCTATCGCGACCTGGTCTGGAGCCTGCGCAATGGCGTCCTGGCGGTCACCGTCGACGGCACGGTCGCGGTCATGAACGATACGGCGTACCGCATCCTCGGGCTTCCGCAGCGGGACTCCGACATCGGGCGGCCGTTCACGGGCGTCCTCCAGGAGCAGCCGGAGGTCGCGCGGATCATCGCCGGGGCCTTTGACCTGACGCATCTGCCCAATCGCGCCGAGCTGCGGCTGAAGAGCACGAACAAGGTCATCGGCTACACGATTTCGCAGGTCCACGATTCGCGCGGGCGGCTGACCGGCGCGACGCTGTTCTTCAAGGACCTGACCCGCGTCGAACAGCTCGAAGAGCGGGAACGGCTGCGCGACCGCCTCGCCGCGCTCGGCGAGATGGCCGCGGCGATCGCACACGAGGTCAAGAATCCGCTCGCCGGCATCGAAGTCATGGCGGGCATCCTCAAGCGGCAGCTTCCCGAGTCGCAGGACGCGCAGACGATCCTCGGCGACATCATCAAGGAAGCCAAGATGGCCAACGCCATCGTCCTCGAGGTCCTCGAGTTCGTGCGGCCGATCCGGCTCCAGGTCGAGCACATGTCGCTTGTCGACGTCATCAAGGACGCGACGGCGCTCGCCGACACGCACGCGCCGCGTGGCAAGGTCGACGTCACGGTCGCGATCCCGGACGATCTGGCGAGGATTCAGGGCGACCCGCACCAGTTGCGGCAGCTGTTCACGAACCTGCTGATCAACGCCTTCGAGGCCATGAGCGGCCGCGGATCGGTCCGCATCGTGGCGACCGAGCTTCCCGAGGAAGAGGGAACGTCCGGCGGCGAAGCCCACGTCGGCGCGATGGTCCAGGTCGACGTCACCGACGATGGGCCGGGCGTGCCGCCTGACGTGATGGACCGGATTTTCAGTCCGTTTTTCACGACCAAGCCGCAAGGCACGGGGCTCGGGCTGGCGATCGTCCGCAAGATCGTCAACGCCCACGACGGCCGCATCGACGTGCAGGTGCCGTCAGCGGGCGGCACGCAGTTTCGCGTGACGCTGCCGGTGTCGAGCGAGCACGAGCTGTTTCGGTAGTCGTTCGGGGTTCGGGGTTCGTGGTTCGGGGTTCTGCGGAGTTCGAGTGAGCTCGCGAGCGGACGGGGCGACGGGGTCCGCGAGCGAGCGTGTAAGGGGTCCGGGGGACGAAGTCCCCGGATGATCGAAGTGAGCCGGCGGAGCGGAGCGGGGATCGTGGGGCCCCGCGAGCGACGTCGTAGGGGGTCCGCGGGGGCGAAGCCCCCGGATCAAAAGAGAGGGCTGAGCAATGGGCCGGATTCTGGTGGCAGATGATCACGATTCGCTGCGGCGCGGGATTGGCCGCGCGCTGTCGGATGCGCATCACGAAGTCGACGAGGCGCCGAACGGCAACGTGGCGATCGAGAAGCTGCACGAAGGGCAGTACGATGTCGTGCTGAGCGACCTGAAGATGGGGGGCAGCGACGGTCTCGACGTGCTGCGCACCGCCAAGTCGCTTCATCCAACGACCGCGGTGATTCTGATGACCGCGTTCGGCTCGGTGCACACGGCGGTCGAGGCGATGAAGATCGGCGCCTTCGACTACGTTCAAAAGCCGTTTGAAATCGAGGAGATGGAGCTCAAGGTCGAGAAGGCGATCGAGCACCGGCGCCTCAAGCACGAGATCGAGTACCTCCGGCACACGCAGCAGGACATCTACGACTTCGACCGCATCGTCGGCGCGAGCGGCGCGCTCCAGTCGGTCCTGTCGATCGTCAAGAAGGTGGCGAAGAGCAACACCACGGTGCTCGATTCGCGGCGAAACGGGCACCGGCAAGGAGCTCATCGCCGGCGCGATCCACCACAACTCGCTCCGGGCCGGACGCAACTTCGTCAAGGTCAACTGCGCGGCGCTGCAGGAGAACCTGCTCGAGTCGGAGCTCTTCGGTCACGAGAAGGGCGCGTTCACCGGCGCCGACAAGCAGCGCGTCGGCCGCTTCGAGCAGGCCGACGGCGGCACGCTCTTCCTCGACGAGGTTGGCGACATGAGCGCCAACACGCAGGCCAAGATCCTGCGCGTCCTGCAGGAGCACGAGTTCGAGCGCCTGGGCGGCACGCGGACGTTGCGCGTGGACGTCCGGGTCATCGCCGCCACCAACCGCAACCTGCCGCAGATGGTCGCCAACGGGCTCTTCCGTGAGGACCTCTACTACCGGTTGAACGTCGTCTCGATCGACATGCCGCCGCTGCGCGAGCGCAAGGACGATATCCAGCAGCTGGCCATGTTCTTCCTGCGGCGGTTCTCCGGCGAGCTGAAGAAGCGGCTCGACGGCCTGTCGCCCGACGCGCATAAGCTCTTGATGCGCTACAACTGGCCCGGCAACATCCGCGAGCTCGAGAACGCGATCGAGCGGGCGGTGCTGCTGACCGAAGGACCGCTGCTCACGAGCATCGACCTGCGGCTGGGCGAGCTGTCGACCACGCAATCGTCCGGCGAGTCCAGCCCGGTCGTCAAGATTCCGCCGACCGGCATCGCGCTCGAAGAGATCGAGCGTCAGGCGCTCATCGAGGCGCTGAAGATGTCGAACTGGGTGCAGAAGGACGCGGCGGAGCTGCTGGCGATCAGCCCGCGCGTGATGAACTACAAGATCAAGACGCTCGGGATCGACTACGCGCGCGGACGCCGGCCGATGGTCGAGTCGATGGCGAGTTAGCTGAGCGAGCTGCCAGCTTCCGGCTTCCAGCGAGCTGAGGTCTCGGCAGACGCGACTGCGCGGGCAGCTCTTAGCAGACAGCTGGAAGCGTCAGCTGAGAGCCCTACGCCTTGGGGTGCGCCTTCCTGTAGGTCTCCAGCAGTTGGGCGGCATTCAAGTGCGTATAGCGCTGCGTGGTGCTGAGGCGCGCGTGGCCGAGCAGCTCCTGGATCGCGCGCAGGTCGGCGCCGCGCTCGAGCAGGTGCGTCGCAAACGAATGCCTCAGCGCGTGCGGGCTGATCCCGAACCGCGTGCTGCACGCCGCCACGTACTTCCTCACTAACCGATCGACGCTTCGCGTGGAGAGGCGCCCGCCTTGATAGTTGAGAAAGAGCGGCGGTTTCCCTGTCCGTGTGATCCGTGTAATCCGTGGCCCGTCTGTCCGTGTCGTCCGTGGCCTGGGCTGCTGTGTTGGCGGCGCGGCATCGGCGGCCACGAACGATTCACGGTCACGGCAGCCACGCGCGGAGTGCCTGTTCGGTGGAGTGGTTGAACGGCACGATGCGTTCCTTCCCGCCCTTGCCGAGGACGCGGACCATGCGGCCGTTCAGGTTCACATCTCCCAGGTCCAGCCCCACGAGCTCGCTCAGGCGAAGCCCCGACGCGTAGAAAAGCTCGAGGATGGCGCGATCGCGGCGCCCGAGCGGCTGTGAGCCATCAGGCATGTCGAGGAGCGCCGACATCTCGGCTTCGCCGAGGTGCGCGGGCAGGCGTTGCTCGCGCTTCGGCGTGCCGACGAGCGCGGCGGGATCGCCTTCGAGGATGCCCTCGCGGCGGAGGTAGCGGCTGAACGTGCGAATGGCGGCCAGCTTGCGCGCGGCCGACGATCGGGTGTTGCCGCGCCGGTGCAGGTCGCCGAGGAACTCGCGGATGCTCAGGTGGTCGACATCGGCCACCGTCAGCTGCGCGCGCGTGCGGCTGCCCCGCGCAGCGAGAAACACCAGGAACTGCGACAGGTCGCTCTCGTAGGCGCGGACGGTGTGCTGCGAGGCGTTCTCGTTCAGACGCAGGTGCTCGAGGAATTCCGCGAGTGCGTCCTTCATCGTGGGCCTGTGTGGAGCTCGTCGGACGCTGCCGGGGCCGTTTCGCCGGCCTCGATCCACCGTTCCAGGTCGGCAAGCGCTCGCTCCGACAGCGCGAGTTTCCGCGTTTCCTTCCGGCTCATCCTGCGTCCATCGGCCGCGCGCATCCGCGGCATCGAGCGATCGTCGATGGGCTCCATGATCCCGAACGTGATGTTCGTGGGCTGGTAGTGGCGCGGATTGGCGTGCGACACGTAGTGCGCCAGCGCGCCGAGCGCGGTCGTGCGCGGCGGCACCCGGATCGGCTGATTGAGCGCGCGCGCCGCGGCATTCCGCCCGGCCATCAGGCCC
Source organism: uncultured Acidobacteriota bacterium (assembly GCA_963797625.1). GTDB lineage: Bacteria > Acidobacteriota > Vicinamibacteria > Vicinamibacterales > 2-12-FULL-66-21 > DATBJJ01. Next base: position 22,269 of record CAWCQI010000023.1, on the reverse strand, counting down.
GAGGCCGCCGACTCGACGTAGCCCTCGACGCCAGAAATCTGCCCCGCGAAAAAGAGATCGTCACGCGTCTTGACCTGCCACGTCTCGCGCAGCACGTCCGGCCCGTTGATGTAGGTGTTGCGGTGAATCATCCCGAAGCGGACGAACTCGGCATTCTCGAGCCCCGGGATGAGCCGCAGGACGCGCGCCTGCTCGCCCCACTTCATCTGGGTCTGGAACCCGACGAGGCTGAAGTGATCGCCGGCGAGCGTATCCTGCCGGAGCTGCACGCACGCGTACGGCTCGCGCCCGGTGCGCGGATCGGTCAGCCCCACCGGCTTCATCGGCCCGAACCGCAACGTGTCGACGCCGCGCCCCGCCATCACCTCGATTGGCAGGCAGCCCTCGAAGAACTTCGCGTCGTCGAACTCGTGCAGCGCGGTCTTTTCGGCGGTCATCACTGCGTCGTGAAATTTCTGCGTACTGCTCCCTGTCCATCGGACAGTTCAGGTAGTCCCCTTCCCCGTCGTCCAGTCCACAGCCGAGCTCGGGGACACTCAAGGTGACTGTCCCGGTTGAGTGTCCCCGGGGGCAGTCACGGTTGAGTGTCCCCGAAAGCTCCGCGCCCAGCGGGAGGCGCGAAAGACTTTCGACATGTCGAGCGACTCGGCGAGGACGATCGGGCTGATCGCGTCGTAAAAATAGAGATGATCGCCGCCGACGAGCGCGGCGACGTCGCGCGAGAGCGAGTCCGACGTCAGCGGGCCGGTCGCGACGATGACCGGCCCCGCGGCGTTGACGCTGGATGGAATGCTCGTGACTTCTTCGCGGACGACGCGGATGCGCGGGTGATTCGCGATCTCGCGCGTCACCGTCTCCGAGAAGCGCACGCGATCGACGGCGAGCGCCGCGCCGGCCGGCACGCGCGACAGATCGGCCGCGCGCATGATCAGCGAGCCCAGCCGGCGCATCTCCTCTTTCAGGAGGCCGACGGCGTTGTCCAGTTTGTCGCCGCGGAAAGAATTGCTGCAGACGAGCTCGGCGAGGCCGTCGGTCTTGTGCACCGCGGTCGGGCGTACAGGCCGCATCTCGTGGATGACGACCGGCACGTCCATCGCCGCCGCCTGCCACGCCGCCTCACAACCGGCCAGGCCGCCGCCGATGATGGTGATCATGGCAATGCTGAGTGCTCGAATTCTGGATAGCTCGGAAGTGAATGCTCGAATTCGACACGGATTTCACGCAGGCCAGGCACTCGAGGCCGTGTCACGCGACTACACAGGCGCGAGCTCTTCCGACGCGCACGTAACTGCACTCCTCGTTGTTGCAGACGAGCTGACGCCCGTGGCGCTTGGTGATCTTTTCCACCAGGAACGGCGCGCCGCAGTCGGGGCACTTCTCCGGCAGCGGCCGGTTCCACAGCGTGAAGTCGCAGTCCGGATAGTTCGCGCAGCCAAAGAACACGCGCCCGCGGCGCGACTTCCGTTCGACGATGTCGCCGCCGTCCTTGGGGCAGAGGACACCGGTGGACTTCTGCTTGACGTATTTGCACGCCGGGTAGCTGCTGCACGCCGTGAACTCGCCAAACCGGCCCTGCTTGAGGACCAGGTTCGAGTCGCACTTCGGGCACTTCTCGTCGAGGATCTGATCGGGCTTGGCTGCCGCCAGCCCCTGCTTGGTCGCGATGATCTTGCGCGTCGTCTTGCACTCCGGGTAGCCGGTGCAGGCCAGGAACTGTCCGAACCGGCCGCGCTTGAGCGCCATCGGCTTGCCGCAGTTCTCGCAGTTCTCTTCGATCTCGCCGCCCTCGGCATTCGCCTCCGGCGTTTCGAGCTCGCGCGTGTTCTCGCATTCAGGATAGGCGCTGCAGGCGAGGAACAGGCCGAACTTGCCGGCCTTGATCACCATCGGCGAGCCGCACTTGTCGCACACCACCTTCGGATCGGGCTCGACGCCCTCCTTGAGGTTGATCATGTCCTTGGCGGCGCGCTTCAGGTCTTTCTCGAACTTCTTGTAGAAGCTGGAGAGCGCGGTCTCGTAGTCGTTCGAGCCGTCTTCGATCTTGTCGAGCTCTTCCTCGAGCTCGCGCGTGTAGTTGACGTCGAGGATGTCGTCGAACGCCGGGCTGAGGAGCTTCTCGACGAGCATCATGCCGAGGAGCGTCGGCTTGAACCGGCCTTCGATCTTGTTGACGTACTCGCGCGTCTGGATGACGCCGATGATCGACGCGTAGGTGCTCGGCCGCCCGATCCCGTTTTCCTCGAGCGCCTTGACGAGCGTGGCTTCGCTGTAGCGGGGCGGCGGCTGGGTGAACTTCTGCTCGGGCTTGAGCGCCTTCAGCTCGAGCCGGTCGCCTTCGTTCAGCGCCGGCAGCACGTTCGCGCCATCGTCGTCTTCCGCGCTCGCCGCGTCGGGGCCCGGACCGGCCGTGCGTTCCTCGGCGGGCTCCTGGTTGTAGACCGCCATCCAGCCGGCGAACTTCGGCACCGATCCCTTGACGCGGAAGAGGTACTTCGCCGCTTCGACATCGACGGTGGTTTCGTCGAAGGTCGCCGCGGGCATCTGCGAGGCGACGAACCGGTTCCAGATCAGCCGGTAGAGGTAGTACTGGTCCGGCGTCAGCTGCGCGCGGACCGCGTCGGGGTCGTACTGCATCGTCGTCGGACGGATGGCTTCGTGCGCGTCCTGCGCATCGGCCTTCGTCTTGTAGTAGATCGGCTTCTCGGGCAGGTAGTCGGGCCCGAACTTCTGGCCGATGAACTCGCGCACGTCCGTCAGCGCCTGTTCGGCGACGCGGGTCGAGTCGGTTCGCATGTAGGTGATGAGGCCGACGGCGCCTTCACCTGGCAGCTCGATGCCCTCGTAGAGCTGCTGCGCGATCATCATCGTCTTCTTGACCGGGAATCGCGAGGCCTGCTGCAGCTTGCTCGTGATGAACGGCGGAACCGCGCCCTTCTTGCGCTCCTTGGTCGTGACCGACGCCACCGTCCACTCGGCTTGCTTCAGGTCGTCGAGGACGGCGTTCGATTCGGCTTCGTTGCCGATCTTGATGTTCGCGCCGTCTTTCTTGAGCAGCTTGGCGTCGAACTCTGGCGGGACCGGTCCGGCCAGCCGCGCCGTGAGGTTCCAGTACTCCTCGGGCACGAACGCGGAAATCTCCCGCTCACGATCGACGACGATCTTGAGCGCGACTGACTGCACGCGGCCGGCGCTCAGGCCTCGACGGACCTTGTCCCAGAGGATGGGGCTGATCTTGTAGCCCACGAGGCGGTCGAGTACCCGGCGCGCCTGCTGCGCGTCGACCATCTGACGGTTGATCTTCGTCGGGTTCTCGAGCGCCGCCAGCACGCCCTTCTTGGTGATCTCGTTGAACATCAGGCGGCGGATCTTCTTGCGATTCCCGGAGCCCAGTTCTTCGGCAAGATGCCAGCCGATCGCCTCGCCTTCCCGATCAGGGTCGGTCGCGACGAAGATTTCCGTCGCATCCTTCGCGGCCGCCTTGAGCTCGGTCATCACCTTCTTGCGGCTGGCGATGATTTCGTAGGATGGCTCGAACCCGTCCTCGATCGCGACCCCGAGCTTGCTCTTGGGCAGATCGCGGACGTGGCCCATCGAGGCGACGACCTTGTAGTTCCTGCCGAGATATTTGTTGATGGTCTTCGCCTTGGCCGGCGACTCCACCACGACGAGTGACTTTGCCATTTCTTTGAGGACCTGTCCGGCCGATGCGCAAATGCGCGACGGCTACTTGCCTGGCCGAAGCGCAAAAAACGGGCCGGCTTGCCGCCGAAGCGCAAGCGCGAAGGCCAGGACCCTTACGTTAACAGACGCCGGGAAAACCCGCTGCCCGACTGCGTTACCAGACCGGCCAGCTCGAGCTCCATCAGACGCGGCAGGAGCTTTGTACCTGTAACACCGGTCAATTCCATGAGCTCGTCGAGGCGGTAGACCTCTCCGACCTCCATCCTCGACAGTAAGCTGTCTGAATTCAGCACTTTAGACGACAAAGAGTGGCTCGGAGCGACGACCGGCCAGCCGAGCCCTTCAAGAATATCGACTGCAGACTCGACGACCTTTGCTCCGTCCTTCAGCAGGCTGTGTGAGCCACGGTTCCGCCCAGATAGCACGCTGCCCGGTACCGCCATCACATCGCGGCCCTGCTCGAGCGCGCACCGGGCGGTGATGAGCGACCCGCTCTTCTCCGACGCTTCGACGACCACGACGCCGAGCGAGATCCCGGAAATGATCCGGTTGCGCAGCGGAAAGTGCTCGGGAAGGGGCGCCCCGCCAGGCCCGAACTCGCTGACCAGCAAGCCTTTCTGGGAGATTTCCGTCGCCAGCGGGGCGTGCTCCGCCGGATAGATGCGGTCAACCCCCGAACCCAGCACCGCGAGGGTCGGCGCGGCTCCGGTCAGGCACCCACGATGCGCGGCCGAGTCGACGCCACGCGCCAGCCCGCTCGCGACCGCCACGCCGCGATCCGACAGCTCCTGGCCGAGCCGAAAGGCGACGTCGAGCGCATAGGGCGTCGCGGCGCGCGATCCGACAATCGCCACGATGGGCCGGGCGAGCGCCCCAACGTCGCCGCGCGTCCAGATGACCGGCGGCGGATCGGGAATGCAGCTCAAGAGAGCCGGAAAGCGCGGATCGTCCCAGGCCAGAGGCTCGATTGACGCCGTCCTGGCGGCGCTGAGCGCTTCGCGGGCGCGCAAGCGCGCGACGCGGGCGGCTTCCCCCCACTCCACCTCGGGCACGTCGCAGGCCCGAAGCACAGCCTCGAGCGTGTCGTTCACCTCGAGGTTCGGTTGATGCCGGATTTCCTTGAACGTGGAGGCAACCCGCGAACGCGATGCGGGCAGCATCGACAGGGCGACCGCAGCGAAGAGGTCCATGCGCGTCGACTCGCTTTCGAGCGACGGCGCGACCTCTATCCTCATTATAGGGTCGTCGTGTCCGACGCCACAGCGGGACTCTCGGGTCCGGCTAAAGCCGGACACTACGGATGTTGGATTACGGATGTCGTAGTGTCCGGCTTTAGCCGGACCTTGACCGTCCTTACGAAGGTCGTCTCCTGCTTACGAAATTCGCCTGAAATGAGCGGCTGGGTGGCCGTCCGGCGCGGCTCTGCCGTGGTACGCCGCTTGCTCGAAATTGGTGGCGAAAGCCCTTGCACCGCGGCGGCCCGGTGCTATAGTGATTCGGAGCGACCCCATGTTATCCCGAGCTCTCGTCGTTGCGATCGCGCTCGTCGCGTTTGCTCCGCAAGCGCAGGCTGGCGACGCACGGTCTGAGGCGAAAGAGCAGGTCGAGTTCGGGATCAAAGTCGCGCAAAACGGCCTCTGGAAAGAAGCTGCCTACCGGTGGCAGAAGGCCGTGGAGCTCGACCCGACTTACGCCGCTGCCTGGAACAACCTCGCCGTCGCGTTCGAGCAGCAAGGCAACTTCGAAAAGGCCCGCGAGGCGTACGAGAAGGCCGTCGAGCTCGATCCGAAGAACCTTCTGCTGCGGCAGAACTACGACCTGTTCAAAGAAATCAATGACCGCACGAAGCGCCGCCGCGATCGTTAGCCGGCTCTCGAGTCCGGTGTCGTGCCTGGTCCTCGGCCTCGGGCTGCTGGCGGGATCCGCGGCCTGCACCAGCTTCTACGAGATTCCGATCGAAACGCCCATCCAGCCAAAGATGGACGTCTCGATGTTCCAGCGCGTCCTGATTGCCGGCTTCATCGGTGGCGGCACCGACGACGTCGATGCGAACCTCGAAACCGTGCGGCTCCTGCGCAGCCAGCTGCGCTCCAAGTCGTCGCTGCGGGTCATCGAAGCCGAGGTGCTGCAGCTCGCCGACATCGCCAAGGAACAGGCCAAGGGCGAGGCGCCCCCGCCGCCGTCCCCTGGCGGCGCTGCCGACGGCCAGCAACCGGCCCAATCGGCGCAGCCCGAACCGGCCACGGACACGACGCGGATCCGCAACGAGAAGGATCTCGAAAAGTACACGAGCATCTTTGCCGACGTCGCGTTCTGGAAGAAGCTCGGCGAGGAATACCAGGGTCCGCTCATCATCACCGGGACGGTACTTTTCTCGCCGCTCGCAACGGCCGGATACGTGCCGGTCGAGCGTGAGTATTTCGACCAGCTCGGGCGCCGGCGCGTCGTGCAACAGCGCCAGTACCAGGAGCGCAAGGGCTTCACGCTGCAGCCGAAACTGATCTACATCGACGGCCGCACCGGCGCGACGCTGTACTCGGAAACGCTGCGCGAGGAGATCCTCTATAACGCGCAGCAGAACACCCCGGCGCTCTCGTCCTACTTCGAGCTGATGGACAAGCTCATTCCGAGCTTCCTGAACACCCTCAGCACGCAGAAGATTCGCGGCACGAGGATGCTCATCAAGTAAGCGGCGTAAGCGACGTAATCGACCTAAAACGGCCGTTTTTCGAGCCAAAAACGGTCGTACGCTTTACCAGCCCAGCGCTTCCGTGTTACTCTAGTTCCTTTGTCGAAGCTGCCGGAGGCGCGTTAAAGAGGCCTCAGGCGTGGGAGTTCAGCCGTGTTCGCAATCATTCAAAGCGGTGGGCGGCAGGTCAAGGTGTCGCCGGGCGACGTCATCTCCGTCGATCGATTCGAGGCCAGCCCTGGTGACGAAGTCACCATCGATCAGGTGCTGGTGCTCGAAAAGGAAGGCGGCGAAGTGCTCGCCGGCGCGCCGTTTGTCGCCGACGTCAAGATCGTCGGCGTGGTCGACGGCGAATCGCGCGGGCCGAAGATTCGCGTCTTCAAGAAGAAGCGCCGCAAGGGCATGCGCCGAACCAAGGGTCATCGGAGCACCTACACGCTGATTCGAATCAAAGACATAGTCGTTTAGCTGTCAGCTATCAGCTGTCAGCTCTCAGCAGTTCTGCTGAGGGTGCAAGCTGAAAGCTGAGAGCTGAGAGCTGAAAGCTCGAGATCATGGCAACAAAAAAAGGGCAAGGAAGTTCGAGAAACGGCCGCGACAGCAATTCGCAGCGCCTCGGCGTGAAGCGGTTCGACGGCAACGTCGTCACCGGCGGATCGATCCTCGTGCGCCAGCGCGGCCGGCGGTTCCGGCCCGGCCTCAACGTCGGCCGCGGCAAGGACGACACCCTCTTTGCGAAGATCGCCGGGACCGTCAAGTTCGAGGACCACGGCGCCAAGGGTCGCGTCATCAGCGTTCACCCGATCGCCGACTGACGACTGACGACTAACGACAGTCGACTGTTGTGTTTGTCGACGAAGTAGACATCCACGTGGCGGCCGGCCACGGCGGTTCGGGCGCGATGAGTTTCCGCCGCGAGAAGTTCGTGCCGCGCGGCGGGCCCGACGGCGGCGACGGCGGCGACGGCGGCTCGATCTACATGGTCGCCTCGGCCAACCTGAACACCCTCCTCAACTATCGCTTTCAGAAAATCTTCGAAGCCGACCGCGGCGCGAACGGCGAAGGCTCGAAACGCACCGGCCGGAGCGGCGCCGACATCGAGCTGAAAGTGCCGGTCGGCACCGTCGTCTACGAGCGCAGTCCCGACGGTGAACCCGACGGTGAGCTTGTCCAGCTCGCCGATCTGACGACCGCCGGCGTGCCGGTCTTGATCGCCAAGGGCGGCAACGGCGGCTGGGGCAACGCGCGATTCGTCAGCTCCACGAACCGGGCGCCGCGGCGGACCCAGCCCGGGCTGCCGGGAGAGGAACGCGACCTGCGGCTGCACCTGAAGCTGCTCGCCGACGTGGGGCTGGTCGGATTCCCGAACGCCGGCAAGTCGACGCTGATCTCGCGGATCTCGGCGGCCAAGCCGAAAATCGCCGATTATCCGTTCACCACGTTGTCGCCCAACCTGGGCGTCGTGAGCATGTCCGGCGACCGGACGTTTGTCGTGGCCGACGTGCCGGGACTGATCGAGGGCGCCCATACCGGACATGGGCTGGGTCACCGTTTCCTCAGCCATCTCGAGCGAACGAAAGTCCTCGTGCACCTCGTCGACGTGTCGTCGTCGACCGGCCGCGATCCGGTCGAGGATTTCGACATCATCACGCGCGAGCTCGATCTCTTCCCGGGCCGCGACGCGTCGGGCGAGCGGCTCGCCGAAAAGCCCGTGATCGTCGCCGCCAACAAGATGGACGCGCTCGACGAGCCCGAGCGGCTGGCGCGTCTCGAGCGGCATTTGCAGTCGGCTGGCGTTCCGCTCTACCCTGTGTCGGCAGCGACCGGAGCGGGACTCGACGCGCTCCTCGAAGCCGTGTGGCGCGAGGTCGCGCGGTCGCGTGACGAAGGCCGTCCGATTTCCGCGCTCGAGTGACGTTCGCTTGGAGTGAATGACTTCCGGCACCCGCATCGGTATCCTGGGTGGCACGTTCGACCCCGTTCACGCGGGTCACGTCGACACGGCCCTGGCGGCGCAGCAAGCGCTGGCCCTCGATCGCGTGCTCGTGATGCCCTCGGGCACGCCTCCCCATCGGCCGTCGCAACCCTCGGCCTCGCGTTTCCATCGATTCGCGATGACGGCATTGGCGGTCAACGGGCTTGCGGGACTCGTCGCGAGCGACCTCGAAATTGGTTCGACCGCCCCGTCCTACACCTTCGACACGCTGGCCCGATTGCACCAGAGCGGCCTCGCCGCGTCGCAGATTTTCTTCATCACCGGTGCTGACGCGTTCGCAGAAATTGCCACGTGGAGCCGCTATCCGCAGGTGCTCGAGATGGCCCACTTCGTGGTCGTCTCGCGGCCGGGGCATGCGGCGTCCGCGCTCGCATCGAAGCTCCCGGCGCTCGCCGCGCGGATGCGCAGCGTGACCGTTCAACCGACGACCGCAGCTGGCTCCACGCGCGCAGGCGGCGCAAGTTCTCGAGGTTCTGCGCCAATCTCTCGAGGTCCTGCTCGTCGATGCGCCGACCCGGGACGTGTCGTCTACCGAGATCCGGCAGCGACTCGAGTCGGGCCAATCAATCTCCGGCCTCGTGCCCCCAGCCGTCGAAACCTACATCCTTCAACACGGGCTTTACTCGCGCGGCACTGCCAGCGCGAGCTGCGGCAAATCACTTGCATGACTACCAGAACCACTCGGACAAGTACCCGACGGACCCGAACTCAGGGCGGCCGTAAGCGGCTGCCGGCGGACGTGACGCGAGCGGTGCGCGCCGCGCTCGACAAGAAGGCCACCAACGTCGTCGTGCTCGATCTGCGCAAGACGCCGGCGTTCACCGATTTCTTCGTGCTCTGTTCGGGCCAGAACGCGCGGCAGGTCAAGGCGATCGCCGACAGCGTCGAGACTGCGCAGCGCGAGGCGGGCGTGCGGCCGGCGCACGTCGAAGGCTACAATCGCGCCGACTGGGTACTGATGGACTTCTTCACGCTCATCGTCCACGTCTTCGCGCCGCACACGCGCGAGTTCTACGGGCTCGAGCGCCTGTGGGGCGACGCCGAGCGGATCGAGATGAGCGACGAACCGCCGAAGAGCGCGGCCGTGTGATTCCGTTCTCCCGCGCCGCCGATGGTCTTCTGGCGGTGCTCCTGGCACCGGCGTGTGCCGCCTGCAACGCCTCGCTCCCGCATCCAGCCCGGGGACCGGTCTGTCAATCCTGCTGGGACGCAATCCGCTCCTTCACGCCGCCGCTCTGTCGCCGCTGCGGAGATCCGTTGCCATCGTGGCGCGTCATCAGCGTGGAAGCTGGCGTCTGCCCGCGATGCCGGCGCCGCCCGTCGGCGCTCACGGAGAGCCGCGCGATTGGCGCCTACGATGGGTCGCTGCGGGCGATCGTGCACGCGTTCAAGTACGGCGGATGCCGCTCGCTGGCGCGAGGCTTGGGCGCGCGCTTGCGCGAGAGCGCGGCCGGGCTCCTCGCGAACGCCGACATCGTGGTGCCGGTCCCGCTCCATCGCAGCCGTCGTCGCGGGCGCGGCTTCAACCAGGCGCGCGAGCTCGCCCGCCACCTGGGCCTGCCTTTGGTCGACGCGTTGCGACGGACTCGCGCGACGCCGTCGCAGACCGATCTCCCGGCCGCGGCGCGCCACGGCAACGTGCGCGACGCGTTTGCGCTCGCGCGCCGGCGGCTGCCGTGGCTCGCGCTGAACGTCGAAGGGTTGCGGATTGTGCTCGTCGACGATGTGAGCACGACCGGGGCGACGATCGAGGCGTGCGCGCGCGTGCTTCGTGCGGCTGGCGCCGCCGATGTCAGCGCGGTGACGGCTGCGCGAGTCGTGTCTCGACCGCGCGGATGACGTCGGCGGTCACCTCAGCCTTCCCTCGCTCCCCTTCGAGCCTCACCCAACCCGGCGCAGCCGCCTGACGGCGATAGCTGGCGCGCACGCGGCCGAGCAGTTCCAGATCGCGCTCGAATCGATCGCGCGCGGCCGCTTTCCGGCCGACCGCCGTTTCCGGCGCGATGTCGAGGAGGATCGTCAGGTGAGGCGCCGGCAGGAACCGCTGGATTTCGGTGAGCCAGGCGGCGTCGAGCCCGTGCGCGTCGCCGTAGGCAATGCTCGACGCGATGTAGCGATCGCAGATGACGACGACGCCGGCCGCGATCCAGGCGTCGATCTGCGCGCGCTTCTCGCCCCGATTCGCGACGTAGAGGAGCTGCAGCACATCCGGTGGGTAGTCGCGCCCGCCGTGGAGCGCCTTGGCGATCTCGTCGCCAATCGCCGTCGAGTAGTCGGGAAACGACAGCAGCTCCGCCTCGCGACCCTGGTCCCTCAAGTGATCGCGCAGCGATTCGGCCTGCGTCTGCTTGCCGCTCTGATCGAGGCCCTCGAATGCGATGAGCAATCCCGTCGTCTGCGCGAGCGCGGGCGCCATGATCAGCGCTTCGAGCGCCAGCATGTCGTCGATGGTCTGGCGGCGGCGAATCACCGTGACCCGGCCATCCTGCACCATGACTTCGGGCGGCAGGGTGCGCCGGTTGTAGTTCGACGCCATCACCGATCCGTACGCGCCGGCATCGAGGACGGCGAAGAGATCGCCGACCTCCGGTCGAGGGAGCCGCCGATCTTTCCCCAGGGTGTCGCTGCTCTCGCAGAGCGGGCCGACGATATCCGAGAGCATCTCCGGGCCCTCGCGCGTTTCCACGGGCTCGATGCGATGGTAGGCGTTATAGAGCATCGGCCGGATGAGTTCGGTCATCCCCGCATCGAGAATCACGAAGAGCTTGCCACCTGGCTGCACCTTGACGTCGACGACCCGTGTCAGGAGCGCGCCCGCCGGCCCGACGATGCTCCGGCCCGGTTCGAGGATGATCGACAAGCCGGAGCCGCGGACGATCGGCAGCACGGCCTCGGCGTATTCCTGCGCGGTCGGCGCGACCGTGCCGTCGTACGAGATACCGAGGCCGCCGCCGAGATCGAGGTGCTCGATCGGCAGGCCCTCGGCGACGAGCCCGTTGGCGAGCTCGACGATCGCGCAGGCAGCGCGGCGCAGCGGCTCGAGATCCATGATCTGCGAGCCGACGTGCGTGTGGAGGCCGACGATCTCGATGCCGGGGCGATCGCGCATTCGCAGGCACAGGTCGCGCGCTTCGTCGATCGAGACGCCGAACTTGTTGGTCTTGAGGCCGGTCGAAATATGCGGATGGCTGCGCGCGTCGATATCCGGGTTGACGCGGATGGCGACGCGGGCGCGCGTCTGCCGCTCGCGCGCGATCGCGTCGATCCGTTCGAGCTCGCCCTCCGACTCCGCGTTGATCGTCTTGACGCCCAGGTCGATGGCCTGCGCCAGCTCGGCGCGGGTCTTGCCGACGCCGGTGAACACGATCTCGGGCGGGATGAACCCGGCGCGCAACGCGACGTCGATCTCGCCGCCGGAATTGGCGTCGACCTTGCTCCCGAGCGACCGCAACAGCCGGACGATCGCGAGCGTCGAGTTGGCCTTGAGCGCGTAATGCATCGCGTGCGGATACGCCGCGAACGCATCGTCGATGGCGCGGTACCGTGACGCCACCGTCGCGGCGCTGTAGACGTAGAGCGGCGTGCCATGCGTGGCGGCGACATCGACGAGCGAGACGCCGTCGCACTCGAGTGCGCCGTGCTGGCGGGAGAAGCTCACAGGTAAGGGAAATTGTATACTCGAATCTCTGATATCATTCGCTACGGTCTTAGGCTGTTTGACGTCCTGATGATGCATGCCCGTTGACTCCGCGGCCGCGCAGCCGGTCACGCCCGACAGCCTCATCGCGCAGTGTCTGAGCGGAGACCAGGCGGCCTGGGACGCAATCGTCCGTCAGAACTGGCGCAAGGTCTTCAACGTTGCGTACAAGTTCGTCGGCAAGCACGACGAAGCCGAGGACCTGACGCAGGATATCTTCCTGAAGATCTTCAAGGCGCTCAAGACGTTCGACCGGCGCGCCAATTTCCAGACCTGGATCATCAGCATCAGCCGCAATCTGTGCATCGATCACTATCGCAGCGTCCGCAAGGAACGTCAGACGATCGCGCGCGAAGTCGACACGAGCGACCTGCAGCCGGCGTCGGTCGAGCGCGGGCCGTATCAGGTCGTCGAGCACGGCGACCTGCGCGCGCTCCTGCGCCAGGCGCTGCAGACGCTGCCGGTCACGCTTCGCACGGCGGTCATCCTCCGCGATTTGCACGAGCTCTCGTATCAGGAAATCGCCGACCAGCTCGGGCTGCCGGAAGGCACCGTCAAGTCCCGTATCAACCGCGGCCGCATCGAACTGGCGCGCCAGCTCAAACGGCTGCAGGACAAACAGCCGGCTCACCGCCGCAGGCGTGGTGCGCCCACGCGCGGCCGAACCAAGTCGACCCGGAGTGCTGAATGAACATCACGACTGATCGCGCGAACAATGTGGCGGTCATCAGAATCGGCGAGGCGCGGCTCATGTATCCGCTGCTCTCCGAATTCTCATCGGCCGTCACCCAACTCATCGCTGCCGGCGAACGCAAGGTCGTCGTCAACCTCTCCTCGGTTGGCTACGTCGACAGCGCGACCATCGGCTGCCTGATGGACCTCTACCGGCAGGCGAGCGCCGCCGGCGGGTCCCTCAAGCTCGCCGGCGTGCAGAAGCGGGTCGAGACGATGCTGACCATGACCGGCGCCCAGAACTTCATCGAAGTGCACCCTGACGAGTCGAGCGCCGTCAAAAGCTTCGGAGCCTGACCCACCATGCGCACGATCAAAATGACGACGGGCGCGCGCGTCCCGCTCGATGGCGACCTGCTGACGATGCTCGAGACGCTCTATCACGAGCTGACCGCCAAGCGGGAGCTCGAGCGAACGTTCGAGGACACCGTGCGCGAGATTCAGAGCGCCATCGAACAGATGACCGACACGGAGCGCCGGCAGTACCTGTCCGAAAGCCTGTTCCTCAACTTCGTGTCGTACGAGAACGAGCGGCTGGGAGCCTACCTGAAGAAGCTCGGCAAGAAGGGCGGGGCCCTGCGGGCCGTCGCCCGCAAGCGAACCAAGTAGGCCGGAGCGGGTCACTTTGATCGAACGTTCCCAGCTGAACAGACCCGATCCGAGCATGTCCATGGGCGCAGTCGTCTAGGTATTCAGCTATCCGGGCGTCGTTGACGAGTGCATCGTCAAAATAGAAACGCTCGCCAGGCGTCATGTTGTCTGCGGGCTGTCGCGGCGCTCGATGTCGTACCAGAGTCCGACGGTGCCCGTCTTCTCGTAGATGCGGTGCTTTCGCAACTTCAGCGTCGCCCGGCCGGCCGGGGATGGCAACAGCGGAATCCCGCCGCCAAGCAGGACCGGAATCAGCGAGACGCCCACCCCATCGACCAGTCCGGCGGCCAACAAGCTTCGGAACAGTTCGCCACCCCCAAAGAGGGCGATGTCCTTGCCAGGTTTCGTTCGGAGATCGGCGACAACCCGCTCCGCGTCGGCACTGATGGTGACGTGCGGATACTCGCTGGGTTTCAAAGTACGCGAGAACACGATGTTCTGAGTGCCCGGCGTCGACGTCACGTCGCTTCCCATCCGGCGCATGGCCTCAAACGTCTTGCGGCCGATGAGGAACGTGTCGAACTGCCCCATCATCTCCGCAAAGTCGATGTCCGGATCCATGACGATCCAGTCGTATTCGCCATTCGGTCCGGCGATGAAGCCGTCGAGGCTCATCGCGCCGCCATACAGCACTTTTCGCATGAGAACCTCCTTTGCTAAACGGGTGTTTAGCGGCTAGACTAAACGTCCATTTAGACTCTGTCAAGCCATGCGTGAACGACGCCTGAAGGTCACCGACGACGAGATCTTCGCGGCGGCCCAACGCGCCATGACCCGGCGCGGTCCGCACGAACTCACCCTGGCGCATATCGCCGTCGACGCTGGCGTTTCGCCGGGTCGACTCGTGCAGCGGTTCGGCAGCAAACGCGCATTGCTCCTCGCTCTGGCGGAGCGCTTCGCGCGAAGCGCGGGGACCGTATTCGACGGCTTGAGGGCGGCGCATCGGCGTCCGCTGGCGGCCCTTCGCGCGTACGCGATGTGCATGGCCGACCTTGCCTCGACGCCAGACGCGATGTCGCGCAACCTCGCCTATCTGCAAATCGACCTGACCGACCCTGAGTTTCGGGCGCACCTGCAGGCCAACGCACGTGCGACGCGTCTGGAGATCGAATCGCTTCTTCACCGTGCCGTAATGGAGGGTGCGTTGCGGCGGGACGCTGACCCTCACAGGCTCGCCCGGACCATCGAGGCGGTGATCAGCGGATCACTGATGACGTGGGCATGCTATCGGAAGGGGTCGGCGGCCGCGTGGATTCGACGCGACCTCGATGCCGTGCTGCAGCCTCACCTTTCGGTGGACCGGGGGTCGAAGGCTCCGGCATCCGGTCGGTTCAGTGGACGGCAGACGAGACAGAGGCCCGTTCCTCGCGAGTAACGCCGATCAACGGAGCAATCGGCCCGTGCGGTCCCTTAGAGGCTGTATCAAAACCCTAGCGGCTGAGGGATGTTTCGCGGCATCGTGAGCCGAAGTTCGTGTCTGGTGTGTGCCGCGCGTCGGGTCACGGGGATCGAGGAACGCCGAATGGGACGGACGCGGTCACGGGCTCACGCCCGACAAGAGCCAGATGCTGCCCTTCACGCTCTGCATGGGAAGCACGAGTCTGCCGCTGGCAAGGCCGATCTCGGCATTACCCATATAGGAATCGATGTGCCAATCGGGCGAGCTGAAATGCGTGACTTGAAACGGCTTCCCGGTTTGCGCGCCGCGCGCCGGGTCAATGGGCACGCCCCACAGGTTGAAGTAGCCGTCGGCTCCCCGTGAGAGGAAGTACAGCGTCCGCCCATCCGGTGACCACCGCGGCTTGTCTGGCCAGACGTGATCTTCCAGTATCCGCGTCCACGTCGTGGCGCGATTGCTGCCCGCTGCCGCAATCCCGATCTCGACGGTTCCGGGATTCCGCATACGCTGGGCGACAAAACTCACCCATCGATTATCGGGTGAGTAGCGAGCCTGCCAAAAGTTCACGCCGCTCGACTCGAGTATGTACTCGCTCGGGCCGCGTGGCCAACATGGGACCGATGGGCCAGATCACCAACACGTTTTGGTTCATCTGGCTGCTTGTTCGAGCCAGGATCCGAGAATGGCCTCGTCATCCGGTGCCCAATCGTGAGGAAGCAGTCCACCCCGTCCCCATCGGCTCGCCAGACGTTCCCGGCCGTCGAGGTCGCGAATGGCTAGAGCATATTCACGGCCGGCGGAGGGGTTTTCCCCCGTGGAGCTCGATCCGGTGCGGGTTAGTGGATAGACCACCCTGCGCCCGGTTCGGGAAATCACGCCCCCCCATGCTTCGCCGACCAACGTCGTGCCGCCGGTCGTCAGGTCGGTGTAAAAGAGCTGGAACTTGTTTCTCCCTACCTCACGCGCCCCATAGCAGAGAGCCGCCCCGTCACGCGCGAGACTGAGAGACACGAGCACAAGATCCTCGGCGGTCAGTGCCTGGCCGTTGCCCATGAGCTGGGCGCTGTTGGCATCGAACGGGAACAGCCAGGCGCGGCTCGACGCCTGCGCGCTTGTAAATGCCACGCGGGTCCCGTCCGGCGAAACAGCCGCCCCCTCAGCGCTCGCTGGTGCCGTAGTCAAGCGCTCGGGCGTTCCCCAACGCAGGCTTACTGGTTCCACTGGCACACGCCACAGGGTCGGCACGCCGTCACTCAAGGCTTCGACGATCAACGCCGTTCCAGCCGGGTTCCAACTGATATTTCGGATGACGTCGGGATCGAGCAACCCGAGCGGCTCAGCAGCGCTCGTATCGACGGCATTCAGCCTGCTGTGCGTGCGATCGGCAACGAAAAACCTGTCGCGATCGATGACCGAGATCCTGCCCTCGGGATGGATCGCGCTCGCGGCCCAAATGGTGCGATTGAGCTCGGTCTCGAGAATTGGGCGGGGTGCCTCGCCGCCGTCGCCGGCTACCAGGAACGCCGCGGTGGAACTCGTCGCTCTCCACGAACACGACGTCGCGACCGTCGGGCATCCATGCGGGGCGCCGTCCGTGTGACGCGATTCGTCGCACGGGACCACCTTTGACGTCGACCGTGAAGAGGCCACCGCCGTCATCTTCGGAACGAAAGACGAGACGTTGGCCATCGGGCGACCACGCCGGCTGCGTTTCGTTCGCGGCGGAGCTCGTCACCCGCGTGGGCTGGCCGCCATCGACGTTCTGCACCCAGATGTCGAAATTCCCGTCCCTATTCCACGCGTAGGCCACCCGCCGGCCGTCGGGTGACCAGCTCACGTCGGTCTGCAGACCCGCGCCGTAGGTCAGTCGCGTCAAGTTGCGCAGGGGCGATGACGAGGTGCCGGCGACGACCGGTGCCGAGCGCCTGGACGCGACGTAGAGCCACGTACCCAGGAGCGACAGCACCATCGCCGCCGCCACACCTGCGTAGATGACCGTCCGGCGCGCGAAGCGCTCGGGCCCGACGAGCGGCACCTTGGAATGCCCATTTCCGACCGTCAGGTCATCGCGCGCTGAGGCCTCGTCGCCAATCGCGCGGACGTCCGCGACGAAGCGGTAGCCTCGCCGGGCAACCGTCGCGATGAACCGCTGCTCGCCAGGCACCTCGCCCAGAGCCTTCCGCACCTCGAAGATGTTCTGAGTGAGGTTCGCCTCCTCAACGGCCGTATCGGGCCACAGCCGGTTCATCAGCTCCTCCTTCTCGAGGAGCCGGCCGGCGTGCTGGACCAGCAGCACGAGCGTGTCGAGCGCCTTGGCCTTGATAGCGACGGGCTCGCCGTCCCGCGTCAGCAGGCTGCGCTTCGTATCGATGCGGAACCGGTCGAATTCATAGGAACGAACCGGGTTCGACGCACGCTCAGCCCCGCTGAGAAACGCTGAGGGTTTCTGAGCCTCCCGCTGAGGACTTGCGTGGTTCGTCACGGCTAGCTTCCTCCCACACGACATCGGGTTCGCGGCCCCGCCAAGCGGGTGCTGCGAATTCTACCGCGTCCGTCGTGAGCCAAGGGGAGGCCGATATGGTCGAGCTGATGCTTGCAGCCCTGGTGGCGGTTGCTGGGCCAATGACGAACGAGACGGATCCGGATTCGGTCCCGCTACGCGTGCGGGTCTACGCCGACATGCAGGTCGATGAAGGGATGATACGGCACGCGTTGGAGATCGCGGATCAGCTGCTGGCGTCGGCCGGCCTCGTCGTGGCATGGCGTGTCTGCGATTCGGCGCACTCGTGCCCGGTCGAGGACACACCAGCGCCAGAAATCGTCGTCATCCTTTCGTCCCGCGATCGGCAGAACGGCCGCGAGAACTGCGGTCTCGCCGCTCACGGCGCACGCGACTCGGCAGGGACGGTCATCGTGTCGGTCCCCTGCCTGGCCGGCGTCGCATTTCGCCTGACGCGGCGTGCTGGACTCGGCACCAACCCGCTGCTCGCGATGCCGAGGCATGACGACCTGGTCGGAGCAATCGTCGCGCATGAGATCGGGCACCTGCTCGGCATCAGGCATGCGCCGTCAGGTCTGATGCGTGCAAGTCTGGAAGCCGACGACATCATCGCGCTCAGAAGGGGGAAGCTGCGCTTCAGCCCGGCGGAGGCGAGCAGGATGCGGATCGCAGCCTTGTTGGCTGGGGAGGATCGCCTACGCTCGTCGGCCGCGGGATCCCGTCACGATTCGTCGCGGCAATGACGCGTGGTCACGCACGCCGAGCTTCCTTGCGGCGGGACCGCGATCTCATCGGTGGCTCCAGGCAATCGGTTTTCAGGAGCGCCACCTGCGACAGCACATCGAAGCCTCCACGACGTATCCCTGCGGCAATGCACGACCGTCGTTCGAGGATCGCACCGTCGGTTCAGCGCATTTGATTAGAGCGATCTGCCCCACGCGCGGCGCGGGGCAGACGCCGATGCGCTTAACTACAGGTCTCAGCAACCACCTTCACGGATTCGACCTGCATGATTGGCGGACGCAGCACCTTCGGGTTGGCCGCCGCCCCGTCTGCCGGCGGCGGACTTGGCTGCTGTACCGGCCCGGTCACCTCCACCTTTTTGTTGACGTTGGTCGCCAACTCGGATTGCGATGACCCAGCGAGCACGTACATCGCCGCCGACCCACCTTGGGCATTACTCAGCACGTACGCCGTGCCGCCTTCGGTCGTCTTGGCTTCCTTTACACAACCGGTGAGAGTCACTTTGGGGGCTTGTTGCTTCTCTGGTTGCGCAGGCGCCGGCTCTTGCGCGAACACGCACATCGTGCCGGCAAGAGCGCAAGCGGTTAGCGTCGAGGTGATATGTCGCAGCATCAGTACTCCTCTCGGATAGAACAGACGAGCTGAAGATCAGCCGTCTGACTTCGATATGAGCACTACGCCTGCCAAACGACAACCAACAAGGATTTCGGGGGCACCCTGCAGACGAGATGTCTCCTCACGCGACAGCCACAGTGAAAAGTCTTCCGTGTGCCTCTCGACTGTTGTCCGCGTTCCAACGCGTCAGGTCGAGAGCAAGGATGAGCTAGTATCGAAAAACGCAGGTGTCCGCGAGAGAGGCTGGACCGGCGGTCTTAAGATCTACCTATGCAGTCTTTCACCGACGTGTGGGATCGCATCGAAACATTTCTGCGCTCCGGGATCGCGGGCAGCGAGTTCACTCCGCTCAGGCTGCTAACCGTCATCACGCTGACATCGGTCCTGGTCTGGGTGACACGTCGCGTCACCCGCTGGTTGGTCGACACTGTCTTGGCGCGCCGCGGCTTCGACATCGGGATGCGCGAGGCGCTCGGCGCCATCGTGCGGTACGTCATTGTTACACTGGGTGCTCTCGTGATCCTTCAGAGCGCCGGCATTGACCTCACCTCCCTCAACGTCCTCGTCGGCGCCGTCGGTGTGGGACTCGGTTTCGGTCTGCAGAACATCACGAACAATTTCTTCAGTGGCCTCATTCTCTTGTTCGAACGCCCAATCAAGATGGGAGACCGCGTTGAGATTGGCGGTGTGGTTGGCGAAGTGCGGGAGATCGGGGCACGCGCCACGACTATCGTCACCGATGAGAGCGTGGCGATGATTGTGCCCAACTCTCAGTTCGTTTCGGAGCGAGTGACGAACTGGAGTCGGCCGGACAAGCTGACCGCTTACACACTGTCGTTTCACGTGTCGCATGCGTCCGACCCCGAGCTGGTGCGTCAGGTGTTGCTCGCTGCCGCGGCTGCCCACCGCGATGTCCTGCCCGATCCCATGGCGGAAGTCGAGTTTGTCGAGGTGGGGCTCGGTGCGCTCCGGTTTCAGCTCCAGGTGTGGAGCACTGAGCATCTGAAGACCGCCGGCACGTTAAGGAGCGATCTGAACTTTGAGGTGTGGCGGCAACTTGCCGCGGCCGGCGTGACGATTCCGCCGATGCAAGGAGCAGTCGTGCTCGGCCTGCAGCTCGTGCCGTCATCGAAGCAGTGATCTGCAGTGGAGCGCGTCAACCTTTGAGGTGGGGGGCGAGCGCAGCCCATTGACATGTGGTCCGGGTCCACACCGTCCGTGACTCTCATCAGGATGACACCACTCAATTCTGCGGGGCGTCGCCGAATGGAAGCGGGGCGCACGCAGCATTGGCGCGCAGTCGCGGCGACGACCTGCGGGGTGACGTCATGTTATCGAGGGCGGCCCAATCTGGCGACTGATGGCTCGGACGCCTGCAAGCACACACAGATTCAAGATGATGCGCGCTTCGACATCAGTGCCGGCTGTTGGTATTCTGCGAGCTTCGCTAGGTCGGCCGCGATATGCAGGTCGGTCTACTATCAGTTGGGCCTTGGCGTGACTACGAGCGCCGATGCCGGGTCCCTCAAGCTGGCCGGCGTGCAGAAGCGGGTCGAGACGATGCTGACCGTCGGAAAGCCTGTTCCTCAACTTCGTGTTGTACGAGAACGAACGGCTGGGAGCCTACCTGAAGAAACTCGCCAAGAAGGGCGCGAACGCCCGATTGGCGGTGCGCAAACGAGCAAGGTGAGCAGCCGCTCGGACTCCGGCGGCCTCGCCGCCGACTCGTGAGAGTTCGCGGCGCCCTCGTCGTGGTGGCAGTGGGCGCCATCATCGCGCTCACGCTGCTCGCGTCGGGCCTCGGCGGAACATTCAGGTCCGGGTTTGTCCGTATTACCCTGAACGATTTCAACAAACCGCTCGCCTTCGGCCTGCTCGCCGTCGGAGGGTTACTCGTCCGCGACTGGCGGCACGCGCTCTGGCGCAGGCTCGGTCTCGGGCTGCTGACGGCACTGGGACTGCTGGCCGTCATCTGCTTCGCGCGCAGCACACCGGCCATCATCACCGACTCGGATCTCGCCGTCACCGAACTGTACACCGAGCTCGCCACGCGCGGCCGGCTGCTGGTCGGGCCGTATTCGCGCTTCGGCTGGAATCATCCCGGACCGTTGTATTTCTACGTTCAGGCGCCGTTCTATGCCGCCAGCGGGCACCGCGCCGCGGCGCTCTATGGCGTCGCCGTCGCGATCAACGTCCTCGCGATCGCGACGCTGACCTGGATCGTGGCGCGCACGAACCGTGGACCGCTGCTCGTGTTCGTAACGGCTGCGTGCGTGATGTTGGCATGGCGCGCGTCGAGGTTGCTGGCGAGTCCGTGGACGGGACACGTCGCCATCCTCCCCGGCCTGACGTTCATCGCTCTCTGCGCGGCGATTGCCAGTGGCCGTGCGCGACTGCTGCCGCTTGCGGTGGTGGTGGGCAGTTTCATCACCCAGACTCACGTCGGATTTGTCCCCCTGGTCGGTGTGCTCTCCATCGTCGCCGTCATCCTCGGGTGGAGGCGGGAAGACGCGCGTTCCCAATGGTTCATCGTGAATGCCTCGGCCTGGGTGGCGTTCGGGCTCTGGCTGCTGCCCATCAGCGAGGCGTTGACGGGCGCCGGTGGCAATCTTTCGGCTCTGGGGCGATTCTTCGTGGCCAGCGGCGGGACCGGGCATGCGTTGAAGGACGCGTTGTACGACTGGAGTTATGGCCTCGTCGGCCTGTTCCGGTCCGACTTCGATTTACCGTGGGGCGGGCATTTCATCCTGCGCGGCTTCTGGTGGGTCGTGCCCGGCGCACTGGGAGAGGTGCTCCTGCTCGTGGCCGTCGCGCGCCAGGATTTCAGATCGGGACGGCTGTTCGACAGCTCACTCGCTCTCTTCGCGGCCCTGGCGTCGGGCGTTGGCCTCTGGGCCATCACGCAGATCCGGGGAGACGTGCTGATCACGAGATTTTCTGGCTTACGGCCCTGGGTGGGTTGAACGTGGCGATTCTCGGTGCGGCAGGTCTCCGCCGGCTCGCCAGGTGGAGGCTGGGAGAACAGACCGCGCTTTCCGCGAGCGTGTTGCTGGTGATGTTGGCAGCAGTGCTCGGCACCATCCTCTGCGGGACCTGACCGCATTCGAGTTGAGGCGCGTCAATCCGCCAGCCATTCTCGCCACCTACGAGACGATTCGGGAGTATCTCCGCGCCGAGGCGCGTTGAAAAGCCGCTCGTTCAGGTCGAAGGACGCGCCTGGAGCCACTCGGCAGGAGTGCTGCTCCGGTTGTTGCAGAATCGCCTTTCGTTTGCAGTGACCGAACAGGTCGCTGCCGATGTTCACCGGCTATTTCAGATCCAGCGGCGACGAAGACGCAATGGTCACGATTAGCTCAGACCAAGAGTTTCACCAGCAGATGAGTGCGCGACCCGGCAACGTCGTCCGGCAAGACCTCCGATCGGTCTACGTCGATGCGGTCAAAATCGTGCCTGTTGGGCACTAACAGGCTCCCGGAGGGGCGGCAGGTCAGGGCGTGACTGATCACGGAACCTGTCGACGGAATCGGATCCGATAACGAGCAAAACACGATCCTCGGTTTTGTGG
>CAWCQI010000022.1:0-135379 GCA_963797625.1 uncultured Acidobacteriota bacterium | reverse complement strand
AGAGACTGTCCCCACTTCGTGAGGTGATACTCGACCTTCGGCGGGACTTCAGCATGCACAGTGCGCGTAATGATGCCGTCCCCCTCGAGCTGCCGAAGCTGTTGGGTCAGCATCTTCTGCGAGACGCCAGGAATCGCGCGCTCGAGGTCAGAGAAGCGCAGCGTCTTGCCGCCAAAGAGATGGAAGAGGATGACGAGCTTCCAGCGACCATCTTAGTTTTCGAATGGCCTCCTCGATCCCTGCAGCCGCCGACACCGGCGTGTGCGCATGCTTACTCACGGGTGAGTTCCTCACTTTCGCGTGCGTTCTTGCGGCTTCATCCGTCCCGGTTTTCTTCGTCCCTCCGATGCCAACAGACACTAGAACGCCCGTCGGCTTGCCGACCCCCATCGCGGCGTATTTCGCGGCAGGCACGGGCGACGTGCTTCGTGTCTCATCGAGAACGTCGTCGTCGTCGACGAGCGTCGCGAGCATCACGGCCGACAAGCCATCGGACGCTGGAAGACCGCGGCCACGGCAAAGTATCACTATACAAGCGAGCCACTCGCGGTAGACTGCTCGGGCGCAGAGGTGCCGTCATCGCACGGGTCACCGGCGAATTCCCCGGCAGTCCCCTAGAACTGCGGTATCGCTTCACGCTCGAGGGCGACAAATCGCCCGGCTGGAGATCACGGATGATTTTCGATCTCGAGCTCACTGGTCGTCGCGCGCTCGTAACGGCCGGGACAAAAGGGGTCGGCGCCGCGGTCGTCGAGGTGCTCTCTGAGAACGGAGCGAAAGTGGTGACCACGGCCCGCTCGATTCCGCGTGACTCCCTTGCCAGCGTGCACTACATCGCAGCGGACATTACGACGGCCGCGGGCTGCGCCCATGTCGCGCAAGGCGCTCTCAACCACCTCGGCGGCATCGACATTGTCGTCAATGTCCTGGGCGGCTCGCAGGCCCCGGCCGGCGGGTTCGCCGCACTTGACGATCACGAGTGGGGGAAGGACATCGATCTCAACCTCATGCCCGCCGTTAGGCTCGATCGGGCGCTGCTGCCGTCGATGCTCGCGCGGGGGGCGGGCGTCATCGTTCATGTCACGTCGATCCAGCACGTGCTGCCGCTCCCCGAGTCGACGATCGCATACGCGGCGGCGAAGGCCGCGCTGGCCACGTACAGCAAGGCCCTGTCGAAGGAGGTGACGCCAAAAGGTATTCGCGTCATGCGGGTCTCACCAGGCTGGGTCGAGACCGAAGCGGCCGTGGCACTTGCCGAGCGTCTCGCCGCCGATGCCGGGACCGACTACGAAGGCGGCAAACAGATCATCATGCGGTCGCTAGGTGGCATCCCGCTCGGACGTCCCGCGAAGCCGCGGGAGGTGGCCGAGCTCATCGCGTTCGTGGTATCGCCGAGAGCGGGAGCCGTCACCGGAACCGAGTACGTTATCGACGGCGGAACGGTCCCCACGGCATGATGCAGGCTGACGTTGGCCGACCGAGAGTTCTCCTGGCGGACGACGACGCTGGGGTCCTGAAGGCCATCTCGAGAACGCTTGCGACAGAATTCGAAGTTGTGGCCACGGTGACAGACGGGCGCAAAGCTCTGGACGCTGTGCCCCGTCTCGACCCCGATGTCGTCGTTCTCGACATCTCGATGCCAGGCCTCAACGGATTTCAAACGGCCGAGGAACTGAAACGATTTGGATCGCGGGCCAAGATTGTGTTCCTGACGATGCATCAGGATGACGACTTCGTCAGCAAGGCCATTCGATGTGGAGCGATGGGCTACGTGCTAAAGACGCTCGCCTCGTCGGATCTGACCCCGGCACTGCATCACGCCCTCGCCGGACGGCGGTATCTGCCGTCGCTTACGCCTCTGGTGATGACCGGCGCGGATACACACGCCGTTCAGTTTTGTGGAGATGACAGTTCCGGCCTCGACGGAGTCGCGGCCGTGCTGAGCAGCGCGCTCCATCGAGGCGACACCGTCGCCACCGTCTTGATCGAATCGAATCGTGACGCCCTCGCCCTCCGGATGAAAGAGCGAGGATGGAATCTCGCCGACGTAGGAAAGCAAGGCCGCTACGTGGTCTTCGATGCCGAGGAAGCGGCGACACGGGTCATGCGGGCCGGTCGGCCCCACCTTGACTCGATCGCCGAGATGGTCGCCGCGCTTGAAAGTGCCCGAACAGCTTCGGCCGCCGGGCCACGCTCGCACCTCACGATCGTCGGCGAGATCTCCGCCGTTCTTTGCCGCCGAGGAAATACCTGAAGCAGCATTGGAACTCGAGCGACTCTGGGATGAACTGACTCGTTCACTCCCGATCCTCACCATTTGCACGTATCCGACGGGCTGCTTTGATCACGACGAGGCGCCAGGGTTCGTTTCAGGTATCTCAGCTCATCACTCGGTTATCAGCCACGCAGTCAGGGCTTGACGATCACGGCCGCTATCGCCGGTGGCGCATGCGACGCCGGCCGCTCACCGTAGGACCGAGAACGAAATCAGCCGGAGCTCGCGAGACTCAGGAAGGCGCCGCATCGGTCCGGGAGACGCGAGCGGTGTACGGTTGGGCGCCGTTTCCTGATGTCGATTTGTCGGACCGAATAGATGGTTGAAGCTGCGCCAGCAACGCGAGGAGCTCCGCAGGCTGCACTGGCTTGACGAGGTGATGATCGAAGCCCGCATTCGTCGTCGCCATTCGATCACCGGCCTGACCATACCCGGTCAGCGCGATGAGCCGTATGCCCACATGGCGTGGGTTGGCGCGAATGCGCCGTGCGACCTCGAGTCCATCGAGTTCGGGAAGCCCGACGTCGAGGATGGCAATATCGGGGGACACTTCGTCGATGAGGCGCAGCGCGCTGATACCGTCGGATGCATCGTGGCAGTCGAGCCCCGTATGCCGTAGCAGCGCGCAGAGCATCTCCCGGCTGTCGGCATTGTCCTCCACGATGACGACGCTGACTCCCGATGGTTGTGCCCAGGCAGCTGCCCGGTCCTGGGATGGGACGGGCTGCTCCGGGAGAGTGGTCAAGGGCAGCCGCACCACGAACTCACTACCGGCGCCGTCGCCATCACTGCTCGCGGTTACCGAGCCGCCGTGCATCCCCACCAGGGCGCGGACCAGCGTCAGACCCACGCCCAGCCCGCCATTGGCGTGATCGATGGTGTGTCGGCCTTGCACGAACAGGTCGAATACCGACTCGAGCATCTCCGACGGGATCCCAGCCCCATCGTCCTTGACCACGAGCATCGCCCCAGCAGCGTCCCGTCGAACCCGCAACACGACATGACCTCCACGGGGTGTGTACTTCACCGCGTTGCTGAGCAGATTGATCTGCACCTGTTGAAGGCGGGCGGAGTCGCCGTGCACCCACAACGGCTCCGGATCCAGGTCGATCGTCAGCGTGAGGCCCTTGTCGTCGACCTGCGACCGCACCGCGTCGGCAGCTTCGCCGGCGATCAGACGCAGATCGACGACACTGACGGCGCAACTCAATTTTGTTCTGGGTGACGCGACTGGCCTCCAACAGGTCATCGAGCAGCCGGGCCATCTGCCGGGACTGTCGCTCGAGGACGCTCACGGCGCGGTCCTGCACGTTATTTGGAGACCCAACGCTCTTCAGCATCGACGTCGCCGTGACCACTGCGCCAAGTGGATTACGCAATTCGTGCGACAGCATGGCCAGGAATCGGTCGCGGCGGCGGATTTCTTCATCGATCTTTGCCTTCGCTCGCACCTGTTCCGTGACATCGCGGAAGATCGCGATCACCCCGACAATCGCCTGCTCCTGATCGAGCAGGGGCAAGCGCGTCACCATGTCCCATGCTTCGGTCCCGTCGGCGGCCTTTCGAGGCTCGAGCCTGTAGTGGAGCGGCTGCCCCGATCGAAGCACGGCCTCATCTTCGCGGTGCAGAGCCATCGCCGCTTCGTGATCGGGCAGGTCCAACGCGGTCTTGCCAATCACATCCGCCGGATCGCCGATGTCCAGGCGGGCTGCCATGGCATGGTTGAACCGGATGAACCGGCCGCGGGCGTCTTTGAAGTAGATCGCATCAGGCACGCTGCGCAGGAGGCTGTTCAGGAGATACCGCTCGTGAAACAACGCATCTTCCGCAGCCTTCAGGCCACTGACGTCGATGAGCGTCAGGACGACGCCGTCGGTGAGGCCCTTCGCACGATAGGGCAGCAGACGCAGGAAGAACGACTTGCCCTGCGGATCGACGAAGTCACGCTCGACGGATTGTCCGGAGGCGACGACCTGCCGCAGATCGCTCACTAATTCCGGGTGGTGCATCTTGTGCGCGAACGTCTCGATCGGGCGCCCGACATCGTGCGGAACCAGACCGAACGTCACCGCGAGTTGGGGCGTGAACTTGCGAATCCGAAGCTGCCCATCCAGAAAGATCGTCCCGACCTCGGTACTGGCCAGGAGGTTGTCCATGTCGTTGGTCAGTTCGGTCAGTTCCGCGATCTTCCTCTGGTACTCGGCGTTGACCGTGTAGAGCTCCTCGTTGACACTCTGCAGCTCCTCGTTGGTGCTCTGCAGCTCCTCGTTCGATGATTGCAGCTCCTCGTTGGATGCCTGAAGCTCCTCGTTGCCTGCCTCGAGCTGTTCAATCGCTGCTTGAAGGCTTTCCTTGGTGGTCCCGAGCTCGGCCTCGAGCGCCGCGAGCTGTTGCTGCGAGACGTGATCGACATCGATCTGGATCGGCAGGGGGACTTCCGGTCGCTCGTCAGGCTCGCGCGATTGGAATGAGACGACGAGGTACCTCGCGCTGGACGGACGCCTGGCAATCGGACGAATGGTCACACTATAGATGTGGTCGTCTGCCTGGACGCGGACCCCGTTGAACACGACGGCTGCACCCTCGGCCAAGGCTCGCTTGAGGCCGCCGGCGAGAATCATCTTCAGATCGGCGTGCACCAGATCCTGGACATCCAGACTCTGCCGTCCGTCACGCACGCGGAGAAAGCGCGCCGCGCCGCCGAGCACGTGCACGAGCTCACCGCGATCGTTGACGATCAGACTCGGCGGCATCGTCTCTTCGAGCAGCGCGTCATAGACCGAGAGCAGCTGCCCCAGCGTATGCCTGGTGACGGGTAGCAGCGGGGACCCGGCGACGCGCCCGGCACCGGTGGACATCGCTGGCCGCTGCCGCAGGTCGACGGGGGTTCGTACCTCGCCGGCTTTTCGATAGAGCTGCCAATGCTTGTCGACCACTTCGAATCCGTCGCCGAGCGGTCCAAGGCTTTCGGACGGGCCGAGCAGCAGCACGCCATCCTGATTCAGGGCAAAGTGAAAGAACGACAGAACGCGCTGCTGGGCGGGGGGTTGCAGGTAGATGAGCAGGTTCCGGCAGGTGATGAGATCGAGGCGAGTGAACGGCGCATCCTTGATCACGTTGTGCTGCGCGAAGACGATCATCTGACGCAGTTCAGGAACCACCTGGTAGGTGTGACCGTTCTGGGTGAAATACCGGGTCAGGCGCTCCGCGGAGACGTTCGACACGGCTTCCTCGTCGTAGGCCGCGAGCGCGGCACGCTCCACCGACCCACGGTGCACGTCCGTCGCAAAAATCTTGACGGGACGCTCGCCGTGTACCGCCATGACATCCTGCAGCAGGATCGCCAACGAGTACGCTTCTTCGCCGGTGGCGCATCCAGCGACCCACAGCCGCAAGGGGGCACCGCGCGGCTCGCGTCGCAACAGCTCGGGAAGAATCTGATGCTCGAGAAGATCGAAGGCGTCCGGATCGCGAAAGAACCGCGTGACCCCGATGAGCAGATCGCGATACAGCGCGTCGAGCTCGTCGCGCTCCGACCGCAAACGCGCCAGGTACTCGTCGATGTTCTGTGACTGCGCCAGTGCCAACCGCCGCTCGATGCGTCGGGTTACGGTACTGGGCTTGTAGTGATTGAAATCGATGCCAAACTCGGTTTCGAGGACGCGATACAACGCCTCGAGGCCGCGAGGCTCGGGACGCTCGCTGTCCGCCGCGTCCGGGATAGCGGCGGTGCGGCGACCGGCATGGTCGAGCAACACGAGTGGCATCTCCTGCGGCGGCACCGTGTGGTGCACGACACCGGTGTCGATCGCGGCTCGCGGCATGCCGTCGAACTGTGCGCTGTCGAGATCCTGAGCCACGACCAACCCGCCAGCTTCGCGGATGTGACGAATCCCGCGCGAGCCGTCGCTGCCTCCACCCGACAACACGATCGCGATGGCGTCGGCGCCGCAATCCTGTGCAAGCGACCGGAAGAACATGTCGATCGGCAGCGTGAGCTCCTGCTGGCGGTCGCGCTCGCTGAGGAGCAGTCTCCCACCGGAGATGATCATCTCTTTCTTGGCAGGGATCAGGTAGACGTGGTCGGCCTCGACCGGCATCCCGTCTTCAACGAGGTGGATGGGCAGCATCGTGTGCCGCCCGAGGAGTTCATCCATCAGACTCTTGAAGTCTGGAGACAGGTGTTGAACGATGACGAACGCCATCCCCGTGACTCGGGGCAGGCTCTCGAAAAAGCGGACCAGGGGATCGAGTCCACCGGCGGATGCGCCGATGCCAACGACGAACTTCCGTCCCGTCACAGGCACCTCGCCTGGCTGCGGCGGCGTTCTGGCAGGGATCTCCTCAGGTCCGGGAACACGATCGTGCGACATCGCGACACTCCACTCCAATCCGACGTGGCAACGGCTCAGCAAATCGTGTGCCCAGATGAGGTCTCACGGTCGGTCGCGTAACTGGTTGACCACGGAGAGCTACGCCCCTGAAAGCGTGATGACTGGCCACACAGGACCAAGCGGGAACCCAGAGGAAGCCTCTGCCGTTCCGCGAGTGTTACGTCCGTTGCGCACAGCATGGCGGCCCAACGGCCACCCAATGGTCAAGCTCGCTTCCGGGGGATTCTCGGTCGATCGCAGTCGGCGACCCGCGGATTGGCGGGTGAAGATTGATGGCAGGACCCGATGACATGGCGATCACGCCGCGCGGCTCGAGCACGTGCTGGGGTGCAAGCTCTCAGCTTTCGAAGCCTATCCGTAGCGCGCGCGGAGCGCGAGCGAAGGATGGCCTTGGCCGCCGTAGCGCGACGCTTGATCAGGGAGCGCGAAGGTGGCTCCTCAGCCTGGACTCGAACCAGGAACCCTCCGGTTAACAGGCGGAAAAAGACGCGTTAGCCGCCCTTTGCGGCGGCGTGCTGGACGTTGCCGGATCGCGCGACATCACCCGTAGAATCCGGCGATTTTCTGCCTTCGCTTTGTGCCGGCGCTTGCTGCCGTTTGCTGCTCTTTGGTGCACCGAAAGGGCAAGAAAAGGGCAACGCGATCCACAGCACGTCTCGACGCCGTCAAGCCAGGCATGCCACGCGATTCGACTTGACGCTTAGCGCATGCTCCGAGTCAATGCTTCTCTGCTAATCTGAGCCATGCGCGATCGATTCATCAACCGTCGTGAGGCGCTCACGCTCGCCTTGGCTGCTGCCGGATCGCTGGTGCGACCGACGCGCGCCGCTGAGTTCGTGTCCGCCGCGGCAGTCCGGCGCCGCGCCTGTCGTCGGCGGGTCGCGGCTGGTCATCCGCAACGCTCGCCCGCTCGACGCCGAGTCGCCAATCGAAGCGCTGAGGACATTCGAGACAAGGAACGATCTGTTCTTCGTCCGCAGCCATCTTGCGCCGCCGACCGAAGGTTCCACGGCGTGGACCCTGGCGATCGACGGGGAGGTGGCGCGCCCGGTCACGTTCCAACTCGAGGACATCCGCCGCATGCGTGCCGAGCATCGCAGCGCGACGATCGAGTGCGCCGGCAACGGCCGCGGCCGTCTCGAGCTCCCAACGACTTCCGGCGTGCAGTGGGGGCAGGGCGCGGTGAGCACCGCGACGTGGACCGGCGTACCGCTCGCCGCTTTGCTCGAACGCGCCGGTGTCCAGGCGTCGGCGCTGCACTTCTGGATGGAGGCGGCCGATCGCGGTCCGCTGCCCGCGACCCCCACGTTCCTCCGCAGTATTCCGCGCGAGACCGCGCTCGGCGAGGCGTTTGTGGCCTACGAGATGAACGGCCAGCCGCTGCCCCTCCTGCATGGCGGCCCGCTGCGCCTCGTCGTGCCGCGATGGTACGGCATGGCGTCGACGAAGTGGCTCACGCACGTGCACGCCCGCACGACCGAGTCGGACAATCACTTCATGGCGCGCGGCTACCGATACGCGGACGGGAGTCCCGTGGATCTGATGCGCGTGAAGTCGCTCATCACCGCGCCGCTCGACGGCGAGGGCGTGAACGTCGGTACCACGCGCGTGACCGGCGTCGCCTGGACGGGCACTGGGACGATCGCGCAGGTCGAGATCTCGAGCGACGGCGGTCGGACCTGGCAGCAGGCACGCTTCACGAGCGAGCCGCGGCCAGGCTCCTGGCGCCTGTGGGAAGCCGACGTGGCCATCCGGTCGGCCGGCGAGCAGCGCGTGCGCGCTCGCGCGACCGACACGGCCGGGCACACCCAGCCCGAGCATGCCTCTCCGAACCCGGGCGGGTATGGAAACAACTCTATCGACGAGGTGCGCTTGAATGCGCGCTGAAGCTCTGACGCGAGCGCGCCGCGTCGTCGCACCGGCGCGTGATCGCATCAGCGCTTCTCGCGTCGGCGCTTTCCGCAGGCTGTCGAACGGCCGGCGTCGACGCGAAGGTTGATCCGGATCCGGCCTTGACGGCGGTCGTCCGGCCCGCGGAAGCCGCCGAGATCGCCGCGCTGCCAGACGGCCCCGGGAGAGCGCTGGTCACCGAGCGATGCCTGCTGTGCCACAGCGCCGCGCTGATCGCGCAGCAGCGGAAGGACGCCGCGGCCTGGGGACGAACGGTGACGCAGATGCGGACGTGGGGCACACCCATCCAGGACCCGGATCAGGCCGCGCTCGTCGCGTATCTCGCCGAGCACTTCGGTCCGGGCGGCGTGAGACGCTGACGGCGCGCCGAGGCTCCGCCAGAACGGCCGAGGCTCCGCCGCAACCATCGGTGTCGAAGACCGTTTCCTTCTTCCCAACCATGGACGTGTTGGCGATGAAGCCGCGACTCAAAACAGGAAGCCGTTATGACAACAACCACTGATCGAAATTCCCTGTGGGTGTTGCGTCGCCGCATCGGTCGATGCATGTCCGCGACGCTGGTCGCGGCGTCGCTTGGCGCCTCGGCACTCCTCGCCCAGCACGGCCATGGCTCCGAAGGTGTGGGGAAAGCACACATGGAGACGTCCTGCGCTCCAGCGGTGCAGGCGAGGTTCGATCGCGCCCTGGCTGTGCTCCATAACTTCTGGTACGCGCGGGCCCTCACGCTCTTTCAAGAGATCCAGCAAGCGGATCCGGACTGTGCGATCGCCTATTGGGGCGCGGCCATGACCTACAACCACCCCTTTTGGGATGACCCGTCGCCGGAGGACGAAGCGGCGGCATGGGCGTTCGTACAGAAGGGGCTCAAAGCCAGGTCGCAGAACGATCGTGAGCGCATGTACCTCGCGGCCGTCGCCGCGCTCTACAAAGATGCCGGCGCGGGCACGAAACAGTCACGTGACGAGGCCTACCGCGAGCAGATGGCTGCCACGCACGCGAAGTACCCCGACGATGAGACCTCGTTGTTTTATGGCCTGTCGATCCTCGGCACCATCAGAGAAGGCACGAAGGGATTCGAGATGCAAGGCCGTGCGGTCGCCCTCTTCGAATCGGTCTACGCTCACGACCCACAGCATCCGGGGGCGCTGCACTACCTCATTCACGCCTACGACGATCCCGTGCATGCCGAAACGGGTTTGGCTGTTGCGCGTGCGTACGCCAAGACGGCCGCCGCGGTGCCGCACGCCTATCACATGCCCTCGCACATCTTCACGCGTTTGGGGTATTGGGACGAAGCGGCGACGACCAACGAGAACGCGTGGCAGATTTCAGGCGACGATGTGAAGGCGGCGGGAGAGCCGGGCGCGTTGCGGGACTTCCATGCACTCAACTACCTCTCCTACAACTACCTTCAGCTCGGCCGCTACAAGGATGCGAGGAAGGCGGTCGACCTGTTCGCGGCAGAGTACGCAGCGACCGCGAACCGTAAGACCGCTCCCGATTCGCAGGCCCTTCAGGCCCGCCACGTGCGTGGCCGGACGATCTTCGCGTTGCCCGATCGCGTCCTCTACGGTTACTTCGACACCCTCGCCCGGTTCATCGTCGAATCGGAATCGTGGAGCGACGTGCCGACCTTGCCGCTCATCGCGCCATCAAGCGATTTCGTGGTGATGAAGCTGCATCTCGAGGCGATGGCCGCGGCCAAGCGGAAGGACGCCGCTACGGCGAAGACCAAGGCGGCGGAGATGATGGAGCGCGCGCGCGTCCCGGGCCAGCATCCCTTTGTGCAGCAGATTCTGACCATGCAGGCGAGAGAAGCGGCGGCGTTGGCCGCGCACGCGGCGGGCGACGGGGCGGGTGCGGTGACCGAGATGGACGCCGCCGTGGCGATCGAAGATGCAATCGACAGCCTGTCGCAGCCGCCTTATCCGATCATTCCCGCGCATGAGCTCTATGGATCGATGTTGATGGAGATGGGCAGGCCTGCGGAGGCGCGCAAGCATTTCGAGGAGACGCTGCGACGCACGCCCGGCCGGCCCAAGGCGATCGTCGGTATCGCGCAGGCCGCCGAGGCATTGGGGGATACGGCCACAGCCAGGGCACAATACACACGCCTGATTGAAATGTGGAAGAGCGCCGATCGCGATCGCCCCGAGCTGCTGGCAGCGCGGCGGTTCCTGCAGGCCGCGGGCCGATAGCATGCAGTCCAAAGGAAGTCGCTAGGTGGCGTTCGGCCAGGTCGCTCGTCCGGCCCGCCGCGCGCTGACCGAACCCGTGCTGGTCCGCGTCGCGCTGACGACGGTGGCGCTCGCGTTTCTCTTGATTTTTCTCTTTGTCCCGTTCGCGTTCATCTTCGTCGAAGCGCTCCGGAACGGATGGCAGGCGTATGTCGAGGCCATCGAGGCGCCTGAGGCCCTCTCGGCAATCTGGCTGACGCTCATCGTCGCCGCCCTGACCGTACCCGCCAATGCGGCCTTTGGCATTGCCGCGGCCTGGGCGATCACGAGGTTCGACTTTCGTGGCAAACGCCTGCTGACCGCGCTCATCGATTTGCCGTTCGCAGTGTCGCCCGTGGTTGCGGGCTTGATTTTTGTGCAGCTCTTCGGCCGGCAGGGCTGGTTCGGGCCGTGGCTGTTCGAGCGCGACATCAAGATCATCTTTGCGCTTCCCGGCATCGTGCTGGCCACGATCTTCGTGTCGTTTCCG
The DNA here is from genome assembly GCA_963797625.1 of uncultured Acidobacteriota bacterium. Taxonomy (GTDB): domain Bacteria; phylum Acidobacteriota; class Vicinamibacteria; order Vicinamibacterales; family 2-12-FULL-66-21; genus DATBJJ01. Next base: position 124,093 of record CAWCQI010000022.1, on the reverse strand, counting down.
TTTGTCGCGCGCGAACTGATTGCCGTGATGGAAGCGTCGGGACGTGAAGAGGAAGAAGCGGCGGGGCTGCTTGGCGCCAACGGCTGGCAGATGTTCCGTCGGGTCACGCTCCCGAACGTGAAGTGGGCGCTCATCAGCGGCGTGATCTTGTGCACGGCTCGCGCGATGGGGGAGTTTGGCGCCGTCTCAGTCGTCTCGGGCCGGATTCGCGGCGAAACGGCAACGCTGCCAATTCACGTGGAGATTCTCTACAACGAGTACGCCTTTCAAGCGTCGTTTGCCGTCGCGTCGCTGCTGGCGATCGTCGCGGTCCTCACGCTGGTGCTGCAAACGATTGTCGAGAAGCGCAACCGTCGCGTTCGGGATGCCGCCGTGCCCGCGTCGATCGGCGCGACAGGATCGGGGACATGAGCATCGAAGTACGCAATGCCACGCGGGCGTTCGGCTCGTTTCAGGCTCTGCGCGGCATCAATCTGATGGTGCCAACGGGCCAGTTTCTTGCGCTCCTCGGTCCATCGGGATCGGGCAAGACGACGCTGCTGCGGATCATCGCCGGCCTCGATCGGGCCGACGAGGGCTCGGTGTTCATCGACGGCCAGGACGCCACGGCCGCGGGTGCCCGTGGCAGGAACGTCGGGTTCGTGTTCCAGCACTACGCGCTCTTCCGCCACATGTCCGTCTTCGAGAACGTCGCGTTCGGCATGCGCGTGCGGCCGCGGCAAACGCGGCCCACCGAGGAGCAGATTCGCGCGCGGGTCGACGAGCTGCTGGCGTTGGTGCAACTCGACTTCCTCGCCCACCGGCTGCCGTCGGAGCTCTCGGGCGGCCAGCGGCAGCGCGTCGCGCTCGCGCGCGCCCTCGCGGTTCAGCCGGCGGTGCTCCTCCTCGACGAGCCGTTCGGGGCGCTCGACGCCAAGGTCCGCCAGGAACTGCGAAGCTGGCTGCGGCGCCTGCACGACGAGATTGGGCTGACGAGCGTCTTCGTCACCCACGATCAGGAGGAAGCGCTCGAGCTGGCCGATCGCGTCATCATCTTCAACCACGGCGTGATCGAGCAGGATGGAACGCCGGAGGAAGTCGTCGATCATCCGGCGACGCCGTTTGTCGCGAACTTCGTCGGCCGGGTCAACGTGTTCCACGGCCGGCTCGAATCCGGCAAGGCCTGGTTCGGACCGGTCGTCATCGATCACCCCACGCCTGCTGACGGCACCATCCACGCCGAGGGCTACGCGCGCCCGCACGAGCTCGACGTCACGCGCGAGGACGTCGGCGGCGGCTTGTGGGCGACGATCAGGCACGCGAGTCCGGCCGGCGCGCTGGTCAAGGTCGACCTCACCGACGGTGACGGCCGGCTCCTGCACGTCGAGATCGGGCGCGAGCAGTTCGATACGCTGGCGGTGGCACAGGGCGAGCGGGTTTACGTAAGGCCGAGGCGTTTGCGCGTGTTCCCGCGCGAGTGACCCTGAGCAACGACGCCATTAACCCTCGCCTGCAATGATTTACTACGGCGCGAATGTGTGCCCCGAGCCGGCCCGCCTCTCGACAGGGCATTCGATCGCCGCGTGATGCTCCAGGGAGCGTGTCGCGCAGCGTGAGGACAGCGGCCCGCATTGTGAGCATCGACTCGTCGGGACACATCCGAAGTCAAGCTACGTAGTAACGCGGCGTCGGGTCTCCGTCCTTCAAGACATGAACGAAGCCCGCGACAGTCCCCGCCCTCCGCTCACTGCGCGCGCAGGCGCGCCGGCCAGTTCGTCAGCACGTTGAGCCGCACCGGCTCTCGAGACGGCAGCGGCACGATGAGAAGGAACCGATCACCCTTACCCGTGACGGCGTACTCATCGACGATGGGAGTCGGTTTCAATGGCGTACGAAACAGCGGTTCGGCCTTGCCGGGTTCCTGCCCCTCGAAACCGGTGACGCGCATCATCATCCCGTCCGCGGTCAAGAAATAGAGCTCCTTCCCGTCAGCGCGCCACTTCGGCTGGCCGCCGCCGTCGATCGACAACCTCCACGGCGGTGATAAAGAGCTTGATGGAGGGGATGGAAGAGACCGACCTGTCCTTCACCGTGCAGATACACGCCGGCGAAGATTGAAGGCGTCCAGAGGACGCTGTCTCCGGCCAACAGCGTTTGCTGGTAGAGGTACCGCATCGGCAGGTGGAACCACAGCAGATCGTCGTAGACGAAGACGCGACCGGCGAGGAGGGGTCCGAGGAGCGGGGCCAGGAGCGCGACGCTGCAGGCCGCGATGACCCAGTCGAGTGAGCGGCTCTGGTGCATCGTCGACCTGGCCGAACTGTACGATCGATCCGGTGCGCTGCCGGCGGATTGTTCGGAAGATCCGATTCGCGCTGACGAGACGGCTGCCATCCATCTCGCGCGGAATGACAGGAGTGTCAGCATTCCGGCAACCGGTTGACCGTTGGTGAGTATGGCCATGGGCCGGCGACATTATACAAACCGCGATCATCCTGCGAAGCGGGTCGCCGAACCTTGACACCCCAACACCCCCATAGTCATAATCCCAGGATGTTCGGGCGCTCGGGGCGTGTCGATCCCGCACGACGCGACGCCGCTTGGACGTGGGTCATCTTCGTCGCGACGTTCCTCATCTACAACGCCAACGGTAGAGAAATTCAGTCGTTCGATTCTCAGCCCACCAAATACGCGGCGCGTGAGCTGGCCCTGCATGGTCGGCTGACGCTCGACGCGGTCGTCGCCGCCGCTCCCGCGCTTGGGGAGCGCCACTCCTTTCAACGTGATGTGTCGGGCCACTATCGATCGGCGTACTCGGTGGTGCCGTCGCTCGAAGCCGCGGTGGTGGGGTGGTTGCTGGGGGCGACTGGTCTCGTCGACCTCGAGGCCCCGCTCGCGCCCGGGCTTATCGCTGCGCTTACGGCCTCGCTCTTGACGGCCGGTGCGGTCGCGCTCGTGTACGCGGCCGTGTCGCGGAGGACGAATCGACGCACCGCCGTCCTCGTCGCCGTGGGCCTGGGCGTTGGCACGAACCTGTGGCCGATGGCGAGCCGCTCGCTCTGGCAGATCGAAACGGTGAGCTTTGGGTTGGCTCTGGCGCTGCACGCGTTGTGGCGGCCTTCAGAAGCCACCAAGCTGCGACACGTGTGGATTGGCGCCGCCGCGCTGGCGCTCGCAGGGTGCGCACGGTTGGAGACGGCGCCCGCGATTGCCGTGATCCTGGCCAGCCTCGCCGTACGCCTGGGAATGCGGAGGACGTGGCCTGCACTTGGGCTGGTCGCGGCCGCCGCCAGCGTGCTGATGGCTGCGCAGTGGACGTGGTTCGCGTCGGCTCTGGGAGCGAAGCTGATTCTCCAGGAGACGGGCCTGGCCATGCACGGCGTGTCCGGCACGCTGAGCTCGCAGCCCTGGTACGGCGCAATCGGGCTGCTGCTGTCGCCGAGCCGCGGCCTCTTCGTGTTCAGCCCCATTGCATTGATTCCTTTGTTGGCCGCTCCCGTGATGTGGAGGCAACGTCTCGACGCGGGCGACAATTGGTGGAGCGCGGCGGCGCTCCTGCAATTCGCGGGCTACGCCACCTACTCGATGTGGTGGGGCGGACACACGTACGGTCCTCGATATCTCCTCGACGCCCTGATCCCGCTCGTACCCGCGGCGGCGGCCGGCGTCGCCTGGGTCATGGCGCGCCGCTGGCGGCAGGTCGTCGGCGGGCTCGCGCTCACCTGGTCGATCGTCGTGGCCGCCACCGGCGCGTTCTGCTATCCGCACGACGGCTGGAACACGCATCCGACCAGCGTCGATACCCATCACGATCGATTGTGGGATTGGCGTGACCCGCAGATCGTCCGTGCCTGGCAGCGCGGCTTGAGCCCCCAGAACTTCTCGTTGGTCGATCGAGCGTCAGTGCGACGAGGCCCGGATCGCTGATGGCCGCTGGCGAGTCGGTGGGCGCGCGGCTGGCTGCGCGCGTGCCAGCCTTCGCGCTGGGGTGCGCCGCGAGCCTTGCCGTGGTGCTGCTCTACATCCCCTGGATCACTGAGCCGCACATCCGCTACGACGACTTCAACTTCCTCACGAAGTCGCGAACGTGGGCTGACACCCTGGCCCATCTGTTCCAGCCGATGAACGAGCACGTGATGCCGCTGGCGCGGGCCGGCGCGGGCGTGCTGATGCAGCTCACGCCACGACAGTCCTCGATCCCCTTCGCCGCAGAGATCCAGGGCGTCCTCGCGGTCGTGGTCGGCATGTGGCTGCTGTTTCAATTCGTCCGACGCGAGCTGGGACATGACTTCTATGGGATCGTCGCGATGACGCTGTGGGGCGTGACGACGACCTACTACGAGTGCGTGACGTGGTACTCGGCATCGTTCTTCACGCTTGCGCTCGATACTATGCTGATCGGACTGCTTGCCGCTCAGGCGTTCGCGCGCGGTCGTGGTCCCTCTCGTCTCGCCGTGTGCGGCGTGTGTTGCGCCTTGGCGCCGGCCTTCCACAGCACCGCCCTGCTCGCCGGCATGTGTTGCGCGCTGTATCTGGTGGGCGCCCGGTTCGAGGGCTCACAAGTCCGTCCGTCGCGGCTCCGCGATGCCGCCGCGGTTGCGGTCCCTCTATTGGGAACATTGGCGTTCCTGGCATTCAGCCTGATCGTCTCCGCCGGCGAAATCGTGCACGCCGAGCACTACCGAGGTAAGACGATCTTTGGCGCGTTCCACCCGATCGAAGGGTTCAGGATTCGCTGCGGACTCTCGCCGACAATCAGATCCCGGGTGCCTTCGGCATCTGGGACAAGACATCGGTGTTCTCCTGGACGAGCGCGTTGAGCATCGTCGCGATCCTGATCGGGCTCGCGATCCTCTGGTGGCGCACCGCGCCCCGCCGTCGCCTGCTCGTTCTCGGTCTGGCGCTGATCCTTGCAAGTAACTTCCTGGTTTATGGCGCGCGGGCCGACTGGAGCTACGAGCGCTCCGTCCACAACTGGACACGGTACCATCTGTTTCCCCACCTCGGGCTGGTGCTGTTCGTGGTTGGCGGTCTGCCAGCCTTCGAGGGACGGTGGGTTGCCCTGGCGGCCGGAAGCGGCCTCTCGCGGCGCCAGATCGTCGCGCTCACGGGGTTGATCGCCGTCATGCTTGCGTGCCATTGGCCGCGAAGTCGCGGCTCGCATTTCATCGTCCCACCTGAGCAGACCAGCATCCTCCAGCGCGTCGAACGCGTCGATGCGTATTGTCGGGCGGCCCGTATCGACGGGGCGACGGCGCGAGAGGCGATTGTATTCTTACAGTTTCCGCTCGGCTACGACCGAGACAACGCGTGGGAGTTTCTCAGGGGTAGCCGCTCACCAGTGCCCATGTCCGTTGAGACCGCGCGGGAGTTGCTCGTCAGGGTTCGCTGAAAATCCGCGACGGACGGTTGCCGCAGCGGGTCGACGCCGGCTCGGCGATGGCCGGCCGCCGACGCCTGTAACACTAGTCACGCTGCTGTTCCTCGCGGTCGCGGCGCTGGCCTGTTTACGTTCCCGCGCGGCGCGCGACTGCCGCTCGCGGTGAACCGCGATTCCGATCGGCCCACCTTCGTCGCACCGGAATTCCCCAAGGCGACGCTTCCCGGGAGCGAGTCGTTCCTCTACTCCATCATCGCGAGCTGCGCGTCGTCTGGTCTTTTGCCTCGCGGGCAGCTAAGACCGTCAACGCCGGCGAGTCCGAGTAGCGGGCAGGCGCCACCAGCCCCCACCGCCAGACGACGAACTCAACGCTCGTTGCGACGACACCGATTCCATATCTGACCTATCGGCTGAAGCTGATCGAGCTCGCCTCAGGAAAGTGACTTCGTCGGGCACGAGATCTCACCAATCCGAAGCCGAACGCCACCGCCTGCGCGAGCATCTGGTTGTCGAACACGAAGTCGTCCGAGTCTGCCGAGCAGCGGCAGCGTCGTCGAGCACCTGCGCGCGAGAAGGCGCGGTAGCCGGTGTGGATACTCCGAGAGCTTCGTGCCGAGCATCAGGTTCTGCAACGCAGTCAGAGCCCGGTTCGACACGTACTTGTATCGGCGGCATGCCGCCAGCCTGCGCCGTGCCGCCCAGGATGCGCGAGCCCGAGCACCACGTCGTATACCCCCGACGCGATCATGCCGGCCATCGCCGGTGATGAGCCTCGGCTCGTACTGGTAGTCGGGATGCAGCATGACGACGATGTCTGCGCCGCGCCGCGAGCGCCTCGCGGTAGCACGTCTTCTGGTTCCCGCCGTAGCCGCGGTTGCTCTCGTGGACTTTCACGCGCACGCCCAGCGCCTTAGCCTCCTCGACGGTCTGGTCGGAGCTGGAGTCGTCCACGAGCAGAATCTCGTCCGCTATTCCCTCTGTAATCTGCCTGTCGGTCACCTCCAGCGTGTCTTCGGCATTGTAAGCCGGCAAAACGATGTCCACCTTCTTCCCAAGCAGCATGTCGATCTCTCCGAGTCTCGCGTCGCGCCGATGTCCGCGCGGCCGTGCGCGTCGATGGAGGACGGCCCACGCCGCAGGCGACTACCGGCGTCACTGGACGAGGCCAGCCAGTCCCGGTCTTCATCGATGGAATGTCCCTCGGCGACGGTCTGCCTTGCTCCGCCCGGACGGGCCATGACGCTCGTCGTCAAGGCGGCCTCGGCCGGCGACCTCAATTGGATTGCCGCGGCGGTCAAGAAATCGATCCAGCCGATCGATCCTGTCATGCCCATCGCCGAATCCGCAAAAGCGAGAACTACGCAGCTCCTGAGCTACGCGCTTTACGCTCACCGCCGAAGTCGCCATGCTGCTTGGACTCGTGTCGCTGACGCTCGCGAGCCTCGAGCTCTACGGGGTCATTTCCTACCCCTTGAGCGTGCGCACGTGGGATATCGGCATCTGGCTCGCCCTCGGCGCGCATGCCGCGAACGTCCGCGCTCTGATCATCAAGCAGGGCATGCTGCTGACCGTTCTCGGCCTGGCCGTCGGGCTCATCGTCTCGCTGATGGCGACGCCCGTTCTCCAGTCCATGCTCATCAATCTGCCGGCGACCGATCTCGTCACATTTGTCGGCGTCTCCGGTCTGCTCATCGCGATCGCGCTCGTGGCCTGCTACGTGCCTGCTCGACGCGCGACGCGTATCTATTCGATCGCCACCCTTCGCGCCGAGTAGATCGCTGGCGCCCAGCGATCGGCCCGTCCAGGGCGCCTCCTCCTCCCTTCAATGCCAGATCCGTACAGTTGCGGAAATATCTCTGCTCTATTTTGACAGCGACGGCCGAGCTAGCAAAAACCGCCTCACACGCTCTCTGAAATCCTCACTGCATCCCCAGCTGGTCAGTGGGTTCCATCCGGGAGTCTGGTCTGTACCCCGGTCTGACCCCCGCGGGTTGACAGCCCCGGGGCTCCGCATGCTACGGTGGGGGCTGACGGCATGATGTTCTTCCCCGCTTGCTGCTGTCGGCGCTCGTTCCCGACCCCGTGTCGCTGCACCTGTACGGTGCCGGCGATCGGCCGGTGAAACCTGCGTAACTCCCGCTAAGTTCTTCGTTTCCAGGTTTTCCCGCCCGTCGCTGGCCTTCCAAAGCCCCCTAGCTAACCAAGTACGTCGGATGTGTGTGTGTTCCGCGCCCCGGCGCGGGAGTTTCTCGAATGCTGACACCTACGGATGACCCGGTCGTGACCCCTCCTGTCGAGCGCCATGCCGGCGCCGAAGAGGCGTCGCTCGACCACCTTCGGGCGCTCGAAGCCGAAAGCCTCCACATCATGCGGGAGGTCGTCGCCGAGTTCGCGCGCCCGGTGATGCTCTACTCGATCGGCAAGGACTCGTCGGTCATGCTGCGGCTCGCGCAAAAAGCGTTCTACCCGGCGCCGATTCCGTTTCCGCTGCTCCACGTCGATACGACCTACAAGTTCCGCGAGATGATCACCTTCCGCGATCGTTACGCGCGGCAGGTCGGCGCGCGCCTGATCGTTCACACCAATCAGGAAGCGATCGCGGACGGCACTCAGCCCTTCGCCGTCGGCACGCAGCGCTGCTGCGGCCTCCTCAAAACCAAGTCGTTGCTCGACGCGCTCGAGGCAGGCGGCTTCGACGCCGCGTTCGGCGGCGCACGCCGTGACGAGGAACGCTCGCGCGCCAAAGAACGCATCTTCTCGCTGCGCGATCCGAAGGGACAGTGGGATCCCAAGCGGCAGCGTCCCGAACTGTGGCACCTGCTGAACGGCCGGATCCGGCCGGGCGAGAGCATCCGGGTCTTCCCGCTCTCCAACTGGACCGAGCTCGACGTCTGGCACTACATCCAGGTCGAACAGATCCCGGTCGTGCCGCTCTACTTCGCCCAGGAGCGCGACGTCGTCGTCCGCGGCAACTCGCTCCTGATGCGCGAGCAGGAATTCGTGCCGCTCCTCCCGGGCGAGCGCACCGAGCGGGTGATGTGCCGCATGCGATCGCTGGGCTGCTCGCCCTGCACGGGCGCGGTCCGTTCAACCGCGGACACCGTCCCCAAGATCATCCAGGAGCTCATCTCCGTCAGGCAGTCCGAACGCCAGCTGCGCGTCATCGATCATGACCAGGACGGTTCGATGGAGATGAAGAAGCGCGAGGGGTACTTCTGATGCCGGGCCTGCTTCGCATCTGCACGGCCGGGAGCGTCGACGATGGGAAGAGTACGCTCATCGGACGACTGTTGTACGACTCGCAGGCCGTCTACGAGGATCAGGTGAAGTCGGTCCAGGCGGCAACCCGCAACAAGACCGCCGGGCCCATCGATTTTTCGCTGTTCACCGACGGGTTGCGCGCCGAGCGTGAGCAGGGCATCACCATCGACGTCGCCTACCGTTATTTCGCGACCGCACGACGCAAGTTCATCCTTGCCGATACGCCGGGGCACGAGCAGTACACGCGTAACATGGCCACCGGCGCGTCGACCGCCGACGTCGCCATCCTGCTCGTCGACGCCCGCCACGGCGTCAAGGAACAGACGCGGCGCCACGCGCGGATCGCGCACCTGCTCGGCATTTCCAGCTTCATCCTCGCCGTCAACAAGATGGACTTGATGGACTTCGATCAACGCGTGTTCGAATCCATCTGCGACGACTTCGCCGGACTGGCCGGAGAAGCGACGGTTACGCCAATCCCGATGAGCGCCCTGCTCGGCGACAACGTGACCGTGCGAAGCGAACGCACGCCCTGGTTCACCGGACAGAGCTTGCTCGAGCATCTCGAGACCGTCGACGTCGAGCGCCAGCACGCGGCCGCGCCGTTCCGGATGCCGGTGCAGCTCGTCCTGCGGCCCGACCAGGAATTTCGTGGCTACTCAGGCCAGATTGCCTCGGGGACGATTCGCCCCGGCGACAAGATTACGGTTTGGCCCTCGGGCTGGACGAGCACGGTTGCCCGCATCGTGACCTGGGACGGGGATCTCGACGTCGCGCAGGCGCCGATGTCGATCACGCTCGTGCTCGAAGACGAGCTCGACATCAGCCGGGGAGACGTGCTGGCGGTCGGGTCGATCCAGCTGCACCGGCGTGTGTCGGCCAACGTCGTCTGGATGGACGAACGTCCGCTCGATCCGGGCCGCGTCTATCTGCTGAAACACAACACGCGGGTCGCGACCGCCGAAGTCGATCGCGGGTTGGCGCTGAACGAGATCGGCACCTTGACCGTGACCGCGTCTCAGCCGCTCGTCTTCGATCCCTACACCGACAATCGCACGACCGGCAGCTTCGTGCTGATCGACCCGGCGACGAACTTCACGGCCGGAGCGGGGATGATCCTGCGCCACCTGCGATCGCTCGGTGAGGACGACCTCGCCGGCGTCGCGACTGCGGCCGAGCGGCTGGCGCGCGCGGCGCGCGCGGCGGCCACCGATGCCGACGCCGTGGACGCTGTTCGCCGCCTGCTCGAGGAGGTACTCACATGAGCGACGCCTTGAAGCTCGTCGCCGACGAACTCGCGGACGCGAAGGCCCCCTGCGTGACCTCGAGCTTTCAAGCCGAGTGTGTCGTCCTCGTGCACATGCTGCGCGAGCTGGCGCCTGACATTCCGGTGCTCTTCCTGGATACCGTCCATCACTTCCCACAGACGATCGCGTATCGCGACGAGCTCGCGACCCGCTGGGGGCTCAATCTCGTCACGCTCCGGGCAGCGGAGCCGGCTCCAGGATTGTGGCAGCAGGACACGAAAGCCTGTTGCGGGAAACACAAAGTGGAGCCGCTCTTCGGCGCGCTGGCTAATTACGACGTCTGGTTCACGGGGTTGCGGCGCGCGCAGTCGGCGTCGCGCGCGGCGCTCGAGGAAGTGGAAGCGTTCAAGCTGCCGGGCGGGCAGGTCCTGCGCAAGGTGAGCCCGCTTGCCAGTTGGTCCACCAAGGAGATCTGGGCCTACGCCAAGGCGCACGACATCCCGTTGCTGCCGCTCTACGACCTCGGCTACACCAGCGTCGGCTGCGAGCCATGCACGACGCTTCCCGTCGATCCCGGCAACGACCGCTCAGGCCGCTGGCAGGGCCAGAAGCTCGAGTGCGGGATTCATATACAAGCGGAACGTTAGGTGGTTTCAGCCGCCTTCGGCGGCCGTGGGTGCCGACGATGTGACGCGGCCGGCGCGGCGTGAGGGAACACCTGGCGACAGCTTGAGCCCGGCGCGGATCCGCTCGAAGGTCTTCATCATCTCGAGGACGGGGCGAGGGACACGGTTCAACTTGAGGTGCACCCACCCGGTCTCGCGCACGAGCTGCTGGCCGGCAATTCGCGCGCAGAACAAGTGGCCCGCTTTGACCTCGCGGGCAACCGCCTGATACGGGATGATCGTCACGCCCATGCCGATGCGCACGAGCGCCTTGATGATCTCGACGTTCTCGGTTTCGGTCACGACCGCGGGCGCGATCTGCTCGGACACGAAGAACTCCTCGATCGCCTTGCGCGTGCCCGAGCCGGCTTCGAACAGCACGAAGGGCTGACGCGCGAGATCCTGCGGCGTGATCACCTTTTTTCGCGCCAGCGGATGCTGAGGGGCGGTCACGAGCAACAGCTCCTCGCGCATCACCGGCACGCTCGTCAGCGACGGATCGTCGACCGGCAGCGTCAGCAGCCCGAGGTCGGCCGTGCCGGATCGAAGCTGCCGGATCAGGCGAGGCGTCGCTCCCGGCATCAGCTTCACCTCGACGTTGGGATGCTCTTTCCTGAACGCCTTGAGGAGCGGCGGGAACACGTAGAGGCAGACCGTCATCCCGCCGACGAGCCTGAGCGTGCCCTGGACCGTCTGCTGCTGGTCGAGGATGCTCGCGCGCGTCTGCTCGAGGTCGTCGAACATTCGTTGGCTGAGCCCAAGCAGCGTCGTGCCAGCGGGGGTGATCCTGATCTTGCGGCCGAGTCTGAGAAACAGCTGCTCGTTGAGCTCCTCTTCGAGCAGGAGAATCTGGCGGCTGACCGCCGACTGCGACAGGTGGAGCTGCTCGCCCGCGCTCGTGAAGGAACCCGTCTCGGCGACCGCCCGCAAGATTTCGAGTTGACGAAGATCCACGCGTCTCTACCCCCGGTCCGGTGTCGGACCACGACTTGAAGTCCTGCAAAGCGTCGTCCACCGGTGGCCCAGTGGTCAAGCCCATTGTTCCAATGGTTCACCAAAACATGGTCGTGGCCGTCGCCGAACGCCGCTCGGGGTAACATGCGGCATCGGCTTCATGCGCATCGCCCTGGCCCAACTCAACCCGACGAGCGGCGACATCGAAGGAAACACCGCCAAGGTGCTCGCCGCGATCGCCGAAGCGTCGGCGCGCGGAGCCGACCTGCTCGTGACCCCCGAGATGGTGATCCCGGGTACTGCATCGGCGATCTGGTCGAGGACGCGGGATTCCTCGCCGCCAACGAACGCGCGATCGCGCGCGTCGCCGCGGCCGCGACATCGCTCACCGCCATCGTCGGCTTCATCGATCACGATCCGGCGGCCACCAACGAGAGCGGGAGCATTCTCAAGCACAACGCCGCCGCGGTCGTCTCCCAGGGACGCGTGTTGCAGCGCGCGCACAAGTCGCTCCTGCCGAACTATCGCTACTTCGACGACAAGCGATACTTCGCGCCGGCGCGCGGGCGCGCCACCGTCGACGTCGTCCTCGGCGGCACGCCGGTCAGGCTGGGCGTGTCGATCTGCGAGGACATGTGGGACGAGCACTATGCCGTCAAGCCGTTGCCCGAGCTGGCGGCGGCGGGCGCGGAGATTCTCGTCAACATCAACGCGTCGCCGTTCTATCCCGGCAAACGCCAGGAGCGCGACCAGCTGATCCGGCAGCATGTCGCGAAGATCGGCAAGCCATTCGTCTACGTCAACACCTCGGGCGCGGCCGACAACGGCAAGAACATCATTCCGTTCGACGGCGAGAGCCTGGTCTATGCCGGCGATGGCCGGCTCCTCGCCGTCGGCCGTCAGTTTGCCGAGCAGCTGTTGATGGTCGACCTCGATCCGGACCGCCCGCTGCCGCCCAAGACGCTTCCCCCGCTCGAGCGCGAGCGTGAGATGTACGACGCGCTCGTGATGGCGCTCCGCGACTACATGCACAAGACCGGGTTCACGCGCGCGGTCGTCGCCGTCTCCGGCGGCATCGACTCTGCGCTCGCGCTGACGATTGCCGTCGACGCCCTCGGCCGCGACTCGGTGTCGGCCTTCAACATGCCGTCGCGGTTCAACACCGACGCGACGCGATCGATCGCGGCCGAGGTCGCGCGCGCGCTTGGCGTCCACTACGGCGTCATCCCGATTCAGGACATTGCCGATCACATCCAGCGCGTGTTCGAGGAGCACGCCCACGCGATCGCGCGCGGCTTCACGCGCGAAAATCTGCAAGCGCGTATCCGCGGCATCTTGATGATGGCCGAGTCGAACGACACTGGCGCGCTCCTGATTTCGTGCGGCAACGAAACCGAGATCGCGCTCGGCTATGCGACGCTCTACGGCGACATGTGCGGCGGCATCTCGCTCATCGGCGACCTGTCGAAGATCGACGTCTATCGGCTCGCACGCCACGCCAACGCGCGGCACGGGTCCGAGGTCATACCCGAGGCCGCCTTCAACCTGATCCCGTCGGCCGAGCTCGCCGCCAACCAGTTCGACCCGTTCGATTACGCGGTCGTCGCGCCGCTCGTCGGAGAGATGGTCGAGCGCCGGCGCAGCCCAGCCGATCTTCTGGCCCTCTTCGAGAAGCGCGCGCTCGATCCCGATCGTTTTCTCCCGGACGCAGACGGCCGCACGGTCTACGACAAGCACACGCCCGAGACGTTCCGGGCGGTACTCGACGACACCGCCAGCCGCCTCCGCCGATCGGTCTACAAGCGGCTTCAGGGCCCGCCGATCGTCGTCGTCTCCGAGCGGGCGTTCGGCTTCGACCTGCGGGAGACGATCATCAATGGATGGACGGGTGGATAAGAGACATTCGATTGTGCGGAGGGGACGGAGATCACGGATTTCACCACGGAGGCACGGAGCCGAAATCATGCGGGAGACGCACGGAGGCTGTCGCGCTGTAGCCGCTCGAGCTGGCCGAGGCAGTGTTCGGGAGACTGCTTGCACCGCGCGCAGCGCGGTGGAGTTGACGCGAGGGACCGGAATCCCAAGCGCCCGCACGCCGACAGAAGGCGTTTGCGATTCCGGTCCCTCGCTTCAATCCCTACGCCGGCCTACGGCCGGCGTGCAAGCAGTCTGCAGTTGGGTCAGCCTCCGTGCGTCTCCGTGTGCTCCGTGCCTCCGTGGTGAAAACCGTGATCTCCGTCTCCTCCTGGAAGCTTGCCTGCTGCAACTACCCTGAAGCATGATGCTGCGCACTTAGAAGTGAGGCCCTCATGACGCGCACCTTGATCATTGCTCTGATGTTTGCCGGCGCGATGGCGCAGGCGCCAGCGGACGATTCGCGACCTGCCTCGTCGAACGTGCTCAACGCGCCATATCCGCGCGTGCACTCCGACAATCGCGTGACGTTCCGGCTGACGGCACCAAACGCGCAAAAGGTGCAGCTGCAGCCGGGCGGCGCAGACAATGGCCTCGGCAAGGGCCCGATCGACATGACCCGCGACGACAAAGGACTCTGGTCGATTACGCTTCCGGCCGTAGTGCCCGGCTTCCACTACTACTGGTTCCTCGTCGACGGGCTTGCCGTCAACGATCCCGGCAGCGACACGTTCTTCGGCTGGGGCCGCCAGACGAGCGGGATCGAGGTGCCCGAACCTGGCGCCGACTACTACGAGGCGCGCAGCGTCCCGCACGGCGACGTTCGGCAGCGGCTGTATGAATCGAAGGTCACCGGCGCCTGGAGGCGAGCCTACGTGTACACGCCGCCCGACTACGACGCCAACGTCAAGACGCGCTATCCAGTGCTGTACCTGCAGCATGGCGCCGGCGAAAACGCGACCGGCTGGACCAAGCAGGGCCGCGCGAACCTGATTCTCGACAACCTGATCGCGGCCGGGAAGGCCAAACCGATGATCGTCGTGATGGACACCGGCTATGCGACGAAGCCCGGCGCCACGCCCGTCCAGGGAGCCACCGGCACGCCACAGGTCCCCAACGCGTTCGAGGACGTCGTCGTCACGGATCTGATCCCAATGATTGACGCCAGTTACCGGACGCTCGCCGATCGAAGCAATCGCGCGATGGCGGGCCTTTCGATGGGCGGCGGGCAAACGCTGCAGATCACGTCGAACCACCTGGACCTCTTTGCCTGGATTGGCTCGTTCAGCGCGCCGCTGCGCAACTTCGACGTCAAGACGTCCATGAACGGCGCCCTGACCGATGCGGCGTCGTTCAACAAGCGCGTGCGCCTCCTGTGGATCGGCGCGGGCACGGGTGAAGTCGCCATCCACGAAGCGGCGACAAAGCTGCACGCGTCGCTCGAGGCCGCCGGCATCAAGCACGTCGTCTTCGAATCGGCTGGAACGGCGCACGAGTGGCAAACCTGGCGCCGCAGCCTCAACGACTTCGCGCCGCGACTCTTCAGATAAGCTGCAACCTGGCGGCCGGAGGGCACGTAGACTCCCACATGCTCGACGCACTCGCTCACGACGCGCGCTACGCCCTGCGCTGGCTCTCCCGCAGTCCTGGGTTCGCCATCGTCGCGATCCTGTCTCTGGGGGTGGGGATCGGCTGCAATACCGCCATCTTCGCGGTCGTCGACGCGCTCCTGCTCCGCCCCCTTCCAGTCCGCGAGCCCTCGCGGCTGGTCGACCTCTATACGAGCAGCGCCGACGGCGATACCTACTCGACCAATTCCCTGCCCGACCTGCTCGACTACCGCCAGCAGAAAGATGTGTTCGCCGACGTCGCCGGCTACTCGCCGATGTTTGCCGGCGTCAGTCGCGGTGATCGCGCGCGGCTGGTCCTCGGCGAGATCGTGACGGGCAATTACTTCTCGACGCTGGGCGTATCGGCACGTCTGGGCAGGACGCTTCTCCCGGAAGACGATGCGCCTGATGCCACGCGCACGGTTGTCTTGTCGAATCGGTACTGGCAGCGCGAGTTCGGCGGAGAATCCGGCGCCATCGGGAAGACGTTGCGGATTCGCGGGCAGGAATTCACGGTGGTTGGCGTGCTCGACGACGGCTTCACCGGGATGGTGCCGATGCTGGCGCCAGAAATCTGGCTGCCGGTCCGCTTCGCGGAGGAAGTCGAGCCGGCTGGCATCAACGAGAGCGTTCCGTCGCCGACCGGGTCGACGCGGCTCGACCGTCGCGGCCAGCGCTGGCTCTTCGTCAAGGCGCGGCTGACGCCCGGCACGTCGGTCGAACAGGCACGGGCCAATCTCGACGTTGTCGCTGCGCGACTGCGCGCCGAGCATCCCACAAACGAACAAGGACCGGCGCATCACCGTCCGGCCGACCGCCGACACCCGGCTTCACCCCGAAGCGGACCGCATGCTCGCGTGGATCGTGACCGGGACGATGCTCGCAGTGGCACTGGTGCTGGTGATCGCCTGCGCGAACGTGGCTGGCATGCTGCTCGCGCGCGCGGCCGCTCGTCAGCGAGAGATCGCCATCCGCCTCGCCGTCGGCGCCGGCCGCGGCCGTCTCGTCCGTCAGCTCCTGACCGAAAGCGTCATCCTTGGCGTCCTCGGCGCCGGCGTCGGCCTGGTGCTGGCCTCCTGGCTGACGCGGTTGCTCACCTCCTTCGACTTGCCGATCCCGATTGCGCTGTCGCTCGATCTCCGGCTGGATGCGCGCGTCCTCGCCTTCACGGCTGGCGTCGCGCTCCTCACCGGCATCCTGGCCGGCCTGGCGCCGGCACTGCGCGCGACTCGCGCCAACCTGGTCTGGGATCTGAAGGGAGACACGGCCGGCGCGCGGGTCGGCGGGCGGCGCTGGACCGCGCGCGACGTGCTCGTCGTCGGCCAGATCGCCGTGACGATCGTGCTGCTCGTGACGGCTGGGTTGCTCGTCCGCAGTCTGCTCGCCGCGACCAAAGCCGACGTCGGCTTCCCAACCGACGGCCTCGCGATCGTGTCAGCCGACACCGACATGCTCCGCTACACGCCGGAGCGCAGCCAGCAGTACTGGAGCGAAGCCACGCGGAGAATCGAAGCGATCCCTGGCGTGCAGCGCGTCGCGCTGGCGTCGCGTCTGCCGTTTTCGCTCAACTTCAATCGTTCCAACATCGCGGTCCCGGGTCGGCAGAAGTCCGCCGACGAGATGGGCACATCAATCAACAGTGCGACGGTCTCGCCGGCGTACTTCGAAACACTCGGGATCGGCGTGCTCCACGGACGCGCGTTCGCCGAGTCGGACGTCCCGAGCTGACCGCCGCGTCGCGATCGTGAGCGAACTGTTCGCCCGGACCTACTGGCCCGGCGACAGCGCCATCGGCCGCATCGTCTACGAGCGCACGCTCAGTAGCGGCCGTGGATTCGAGATCGTCGGTGTCGTCGCCAATCACACGTTGCAGACGGTCGGAGAAACGCCGCAACCGGCGATCTACTTTTCCACCACCCAGCGCCCGAGCGGCTACAACGTCGTCGTAGCACGAACGGCGACGAACGACGCGGCGCTCGTCAGCCGGATGCGCGAGACACTACTCGGCCTGGAGCCGGATCTGCTGCTGATGGAGAGCCAGACGATGAAGGGCCAGATGCAGGGGATGCTGTTCCCGGTTCGTGTGGCGGCGGCGCTCGTCACGGCGTTCAGCGCCCTCGGGCTTGCGCTCGCGGCGGTCGGGCTCTACGGCATCATTGCCTTCTCGGTGACGCAGCGCACGCGCGAGATCGGGATCCGGATGGCCGTCGGCGCGCGCCCGGGCACCGTCGTCCGGCTGGTGCTGCGCCAGGGCCTCGCCCTTGTCGCGGTCGGCCTCGTCGTCGGCGCGCTCCTCGGCGCTCTCGCCACGCGGATCGTCGCCGGAGCGCTCTACGGAGTCAGCGTCGCCGATCCGATGGCCTGGGGCGCGGCCGCTGCCGTGCTCCTCGGCGCCGCGATGCTCGCCAACGCCGTCCCCGCGTACCGTGCCGTTCGCATCGACCCGGTGAAAGCGTTGCGGAACTGGTAGCGGGTGACACCAATCACCGGTGACAGGCGCCCGAAAGCCTCTCACCGCAGAGCCCGCAGAGCAAATTGCGTCCGCGTCCTCGGCGACCTCTGCGGTGAAATGCTCTGGCAGCAGAAAGCGGCGGATCGCGACGAGAGTCTCAGCGCGCGGTGGCCAGCTCGGCGACTGACGACTGCAACAAACGCGCCTTGCCGTGATCGCTGACTGATCCGATGCGGCTGCGTTCAGCTGCGCGGCGAGCTTCTTAAGGCCTGCTGCCGGGCGCCCCACGCGACTGCTTCTCCGCGCTCGCCAACTGCGCTCGTGCGGTGCTCGATCGTCGCCTCGTGTCCAGCCCCTTCGACCGTTCGAGCTGATCGAGATAGGCGCGCGCCTTGGCAAAGCTCGGCGGCCAGACCAGCTTCCGCTGTTCCTGCGCGTTCAGGAAATCAAACCGTACCGTCTTGCGCGGCATCGATCTCGTTCTTCGAGAGGAGGCCGCTCGGCAGCAGCTCGAAGATGTCGAGGCCGCGCTGAATCTCGGAGCTCACGATCATGCCGTTGTACCAATACACTGACCACGAGCCGGCGGTGATGAGCCGCGTCCCGTCGAGCGGACCGCGATCGAAGTAGGCGATCTCCTGCGGCTTCGACGGGTCGGTCCAATCGAACACAGAAATCCCGCCCTGATACCAACCCTGGACCATGACCTCGCGTCCGGGAATCGGAACGAGCGACCCGTTGTGCGCGACGCAGTTCTCGAACGACGTCTGCGCCGCCGGGATTTTGTAGTAGCTCTTGAAATTCATCTTGCCGTTGTCGATCGTGAAGAGCGCGTTGGCCCCCCACTCGAGCTTGTCGGTCTCGCGGCAGCGCGGCTGGGATCCGCCGCCCCACTCGTCCGAGAACAGGATCTTGGTGCCATCGTTGCTGAACGTGGCCGAATGCCAGAACGACATGTTGATGTCGGCCGCCTGGTCGATGCGCTTCGGGTTTGCGACATCCTTGATGTCGAGCAGCAGACCGTAGCCGCCGCACGCGCCGCCGGCGAGGCCGATCTCGGGATAGACGGTGATGTCGTGGCACTGATTCGGCCCGGTATTGGCTCGTCCGCCGCCCCCGCCACCGCCCCTCCCAGTGCCCGCTGTCGCTCCAGCCGCACCGGTGCCCGCAGCTCCAGTCGCAGCGGCGTCCGCGCCCCGGCCAGCGCCACCTCGACCCGGCTCGACGCGCCGTGGCGGCGGAGCCAGGCCGTAGAAGATTCGCGGCGAGCTGATGATCGCCGCCGTCTGCGGCGCGGCGAGCGGGACCTTGATCACTTCGAGCCGGAATCGGGACGTGTCGGGGTCATCGATGGGGCCATCCTTGCAGCCCGGCAACTCGTCGGCGGACCGGACGCCGGCTGAACCGGACACGTAGATGTAGACGTTCTCCTTGTCGCGCGGATCGGTCACGACCGTGTGCGTGTGCGAGCCGCGGCATGTCTGGACGTTGGCGACGTACTTCGGACTCGACATCTTCGAGATGTCGAAGATCCGGATGCCTCGCAGCCGATCCTTGCTGACCGGCTCCGGCACGCCCTGAATGCCGCAGTCGAGTCGGCCGGTCTGGCCTTCGCCAGAAACGAAGAGCAGATTCTTGTAGACCGAGACGTCACTCTGCGATGCCGGGCAGAGATACGTCAGCGCCAGCGTCGGCTTCGACGGGTTCGAGATGTCGAAGATCTGGAAGCCGTTGTAGTTGCCCTGGATGGCGTACTTCCCGGTGAACGCGAGGTCGGAGCTGGTCACGCCCAGAAACTTCGCATCCGGTGGCGTGGTCGACACGAGCCGGATGTTCCAGGCGGCCTGAGCCGCATCCCATCGACCTGGCGACAGGCCGACGCGCGGGTCCGGACTTGGCGGAGTCGCCGAGACGATCGGCTTCACCGGTTCAGGCATGACGGCCGGAGGCGGAGTCGGAGGAGGCGGCGGCGGTCCGCCACGACCACCCCGGCCTCGCCCGGTCGCTGGCGCAAAATCGTCTGCCGGCTGCGCGGCCGCGGGTGCCTCCGGGGTCTGAGGCGGCGGCGCGGTGGCAGCCGCTTGAGTCTGCGCTGGCTGCGCTGGCGGCGGCGCACTTGGCGGTGTCGCCGCTGGCGCGGCCGGCGGGCTCGACACGGCCGCTCCGGCCGCCGCTCCCGATGCTGGCGTCGACTTCGGCGCGCAGGCGACCACGATCAGTCCGACGGCGAGTGATGCAACTGCAAGCGATCTCACAATAGGAACTCCGTTTCGACCAATCAACCTACGGGTTTTCTAACCTAGTGTAGAAGCTATCTCAAAAAGAACTGTTCAAAGCATCTCACCGCAGAGTGCGCCGAGCTCGCAGAGAAAGACCACATCGCTCTGCGTCCTCGGCGCACTCCGCGGTGAAATGCTTTGGCGCTGTAACGCCGTCGGCATGGCCAGACTAGCTCAACCCGATCCGTGTCGTCCGTGTGATCCGTGGCACTAGTTACGGCTGGCGTTTTGCCGGACCGTCGAGCATCTTCTGCATGCGCTCAATCTCAATCGACTGGTCCGCGTACATGTCCGACGCAAACTTATAGACATCGTCATCCTGCAGCGCGCCGTACGAGGCAAAGAGATCGTCGACCATCTTGATCGCGCCTTCGTGGTGGCGAATCATGGCCGTCAGGAAGAGCCGGTCCCATTCCGCGCCCCGGGCCTTGTCGAGCGCCGCCAACTGCTCGGCACTGAGCATGCCCGGCATCAGCATGTCGTGCTCGACGCCGTTCATCTTCATGCGGTGGTGAGTGGCTGTAGCCGACGGCACGATCTGGCCCCGGTCGCGGAGCCAATTCCTCATGAACTCGATCTCGTCGCGCTGCCCGACGACGAGCCGCTCGCAGAGGACGGCGACGTCGGACCTCGCTCCGTGCGACGCCGCCCACCCGGCAATCAACACCGCCTGAGCGTGATGGGGAATCATGCCGGACATGAACTCGACGTCGGCGGCGCTGTAGGGCTGGCGAACGAGATCGGGGCGAGCCTTGGGCTCAGATTGACCGGCTTGCCCCGCCTCCAGGCTCGATGGATTCGTGGGCTGTCCCATGGCTGTTGGGGCGGTCAGGCTCGAGGCTCCGGCCGCCACAATGAACACGCCCGCCGGGATCAGCCGCTGTCGTCGGATGCTCAGATTCGGGTCCTCGATAAGAATGTTAAGGCATTCGAACGGGCGTGGGAAACTGAAGAGGTCCGCCGTCACAAACGGCAGGCAGCCACGTTATACCTATGGCAGCCGAACAGATGGCCACGCACACCGACCCGTCGCTGGCGGCACAGGACCTGTTCGAACAGCACGGCCCGGCAGTGTATCGGTTCGCGACGGCCCTCCTCGGCCACCACCAGGATGCGGAAGACGTGCTTCAGGAAACATTTCTGAAGCTCCTGCGCCATCTCGACGCCGGGGGTGACATCAGCAACCTGCGGGGATGGCTCTTCACCGTGGCGGCTCACGCGGCGCGCGACCGTCAGCGGCGGCGTTCCCGGTGGATTCCGTGGGCGCCGGCGCACGATCGGCAGGTCGCGCCGATCGAACTGCCTGATGAAGACGGGCAAATGCGGGCAGCGCGTGACGCGCTCCGCCACCTGTCCGACCGCGACCGTCTCCTGCTCGCGCTCCGCGCGCAGGACTTGAGCTATCGAGAGATCGCCGTCGCCGCTCGCATCAGGCCCTCGTCGGTCGGCCGCCTGCTGGCGCGCGCGCTGGACCGTTGGGAACTCGAATGCGGCCGCCGGGCGCCGGCCGGCTCGCGACGCAAAGTGGGAACAGAAAGGCATGGATTGATATGAAGTGTCTGAACGACGTTCAGATTCAGGCGATCGTCGATCGCGAAGCGACCGACGACGTGCGGAAGCACGCTGAATCGTGCGAGCGTTGCGGCGAGCGCGTGCGCGGCCGCGAGATGCTGACGACGGCCGCCGCGCAGGCGATCAATCTGCCGGGCAGTATCCCGCCAGGCGTCAGCCGCCGCGTTCAGCTCGCGCTGTCGGAAGGGTCGAGCCAGGGCGCGACGCGGTTGAAGGCCGGCGAATCGCCCGTCGGCGGGTTCCGGCGCGCGCCGTGGACGCTGGCCGCGGTGGCTGCTGCCACGCTCGTCGCCATCCTGTTCGTCGCGCCGATGATCAAGGAGCCCGCGACGGTGTCTGCGTCCGAGATCCTCGCGAGGTCGGCGAACCGGCTGGCGGAGCGCGTCACGTCCGGCGTCGAGCAGCTCGAATACGAGCTCACGCTTGATGGCGTGACACGAGAGATGATGCCGGATCACGAGAACGGCACCTATCGCGTGAAGCAGGTCATCGATCACGACACCGCGGGGCGGTATCTGGTCGCCAACTACGATTCCGGCGGCCGGCTGCTCTCGTCGATCTTCCAGGACCCGGCGGCCAATCGGCGCGTGGTCTCGGCGCTCGTCGAAGACGTTCCCTACCGCTTCGAGTTCACGCTGCCGCGGGAGATGACGCTGTCGCCACCCGAGATGGAGCGGCTCCACATGCAAGCGTCGGTCGCGATGATGCAGGCCAGCGGCAACCAGCAGCTGCAGATCGTCGAGAACCCGTCCGGCCGCCAATACCGCATCGAGGTGCCGCACGTGAGCGCCGAAACATCCGGCGCCGTCTGGGATCTGACGGAAGCGCAGGTCGTCATCGACGCCGCCGACTACCACGTCGTCGAATTTGCGGTGAAAGGCACATTCCTGAAGCAGCAGTACAGCCTGTCGTACCGCCTGATCAGCCGCGACGTCGTCACCGCGACGGATGTCGATGCCAGTGTCTTCGCCGTGCCGGAGGATCCTCGCGCGATCACGCTCCGCGGCGAAGGCTCGGCAATCCCGGCTCGTGACGTGCTCGTCGTCGCGCTCGGCGAGCTCGCGCGAGCCAAGCAGGCCGTCCGGTGAATGCGCCGGCAATCCAGGTCGACGGCCTGACCAAGTACTACGGCGCCGTGATCGGTGTCGAGGAGCTCTCGTTCGACGTCCAGCCTGGTGAGGTCTACGGGTTCCTCGGCGCCAACGGCGCCGGCAAGACGACGACGATCAGGCTGTTGCTCGACTTGCTGCGACCGTCGCGCGGACGCGCGAGCGTGCTCGGCTTCGACTGCCGGCGCGACTCCCTCGAGGCGCGGCGGCGGATTGGCTATCTTCCGGGCGAGTTGCCGGTCTACCCGGATCTCTCGGCCGCAGGTTATCTCGACTATCTCGCCAAACTCGACGGCCGGCCCGTCTCGCGCCGCTATCTCGACGAGCTCTTGAAACGGTTCGACGTCAGTCAAGTCGATCTCACACGCCGCCTGCGAGAGCAATCACACGGGATGAAGCAGAAAATCGGCATCATTCAGGCGCTGATGGGCCGAGCGCCGGTCCTCATCCTCGATGAGCCGACCGCGGGTCTCGATCCATTGATGGTCCAGGCATTTCGCGATGCGATCGACACGCTGAAGGAGAATCGCGCCACCACCATCTTCTTGTCCTCGCACGTCCTGACGGAAGTCGAAGCGACCTGCGATCGGATCGGGCTGATTCGTGGCGGACGGATGGTCGCGAGTGGAACGATCGCGGATCTCAAGCGCAACGCGGCCCGGCGGGTCATCGTCGAGTTGCGCGAGCCCGTGCCGACCCCGTTCCCTGTCCTTCAGGGTGTGACGGTCGTCAGCAACGCCGGCCGGCGGATCGAACTCGACGTCCAGGGCCCGCTCGGCCCGGTGCTTCACGCGCTCGCGGCTTTCCAGTTCACGATTTGCAGGTCGAATCTTTTACGCTCGAGGACTTCGTTGCGCGCTACTACGCGGACACTCGACATTGAAGTGACGCTGACTCGCGCCGACAGCTCGTCGAGCCGGCCGCGGCCGATGCTGGCCGTGCTCGCGTGGCGATCGCTCGTGCAGGCCAGGTATGTACTCCTCGCAAGCCTGTTCCTGCTGGCCGCATTCCAGATGATTCTCGTCGGGCAGGCGTCAGCCCTCGAGGAAGCGCACTCGTTTGGACGCATGGCAGAGTTCGTGCCGGCGTTTCTCCAGCGCGGGCTCGGCAGTCAGTCGATGCTGCTCGTGACGTTCAAGGGCACCGTCGCGCTCGGATACTTTCATCCGGTCGTCGCCATCCTGGTGTCGGTGCTCGCCATCTACTTTGCCACCGAGCCGGCTCACGAGGTCGAGGCAGGGCTGGTCGATCTCGTGCTGGCGCGCGCGGTGCCGCGACGAGTGATCGTGACGCGATCGCTCCTGCTGTCGGCAGGCGCCATCCTCGCCGCGGTCACGCTCATGGCAATGGGCACACGGCTGGGACTCTGGGCGTTTGCCTCGCCAGAGTTCGATCCGCCATCGTCGGCGGCCGCCGCGCGCATGCTCTTGCACCTCGCCGCGGTGGCGGCGTGCTTCGCGGCATTCGCGCTGGTCGTCTCGACCGGCGCGAAGCGATGGAGCACGTCGTTCACCTCCGCTGCGCTCGCCGCAGTCGTGTTGTATTTCATCGACTTCATCGCCCTCGGCTGGCCACCGCTGCGGACGATCGCCTGGATCTCGCCGTTCCACTACTATCCGGCACTGTCGATTCTGTCGGGCACCGCGCCGGCGTTCCGCAACCTGGCGATCCTGTCGTCGGCGGCCGCAGTATTGGCCGCACTGGCCTACACGCGCTTCGACAGACGCGACCTGTAACGGGGCCGGGACGCTTATTTTGATATAAACATCGTGAATACCTTGATTCCCGCCATTCGTGTCTCTTATAGTTGAGGCTGTGCTGGGCAGAATGATTCGAACCACCACGATTTGCATCGACATCCGAATTCGACGGATGCCGGGGACCGGTGGCTTCTGCGCAGCAACTGACTGAACGAGAACCAGACACACGCAAAAGCCCGCCGGTCCCGACAGGGTCGGCGGGTTTTTTTTTGCAGCTAAGACAACACCCGCACCAAGGGGTCAGGTCTTGCATTTCAACGTTTTGCTTGGTGACGCGCGCAGCAAGACGTTGAAATCCAAGACCTGACCCCGAGGGGTGTTCAAGAACACAGAGCCCGAATGACCGCAAACGCCCGTCGACCCGTCGACATTGTCGTCCCTGGCTCGATCAGCAACCTCGGGCCGGGGTTCGACGCCCTGTCGGTGGCGGTGCAGGTGTATCTCCGGGCGCGGATCCTCGAGGTCAGGCCGTCGGAACCTGACACTATCGCCTGGGAGTTCGACGGCGCCGGACCAGCGGGCGAGAACCGGATCGAGTCGGCGTATCGTCTCGCGCGTCAACGGGTCGGCGTCTCAGCGCCTGGGCTGCGGGTCCAGATCAGCAGCGAGATTCCGCAGACGGCGGGCCTCGGGAGCAGCGCCGCCGCGGCCGTAGCGGGACTGCGCCTCTACGAATCGGTGACCGCGCCCAGGCCCACCGAAGACTGGCTCGAAATGGCGACCGCGCTCGAAGGGCATCCCGACAACGCGGCGGCGGCGCTGCTCGGCGGCATCACGGTCAGCTGCCAGCGGGAGGACGGAGGGATCATCGCGCGGTCATCGCGCTGGCCCGAGGCGGTCAAGCTTGTCGTTGCGACACCACAGCTTGGCCTGCACACCTCCCATGCGAGGCGGGTGCTGCCGGCCGATGTTCCCCTTCAGGACGCCATCTTCAATCTGCAGCGCGCGCTGCTCGTCGTGCACGCGCTCCGTTCGGGCCGTTACGAGGATCTGCGGGAAGCCATGAAGGACCGCTGGCATCAGCCCGCGCGCGCGCCGCTCGTTCCTGGCCTCGCCGAAGCGATCGGGTTCAACGACCCGGCCGTCCTCGGCGTCTGCCTCAGTGGCGCGGGGCCGTCGATTGTCGCCTTCGTCACCGACGGCGCCGCGAGGGCGACGGCGCTGCTCGAGGCGATGTACGCGCGTCTGGAATTGCCGTGTACGATTAGAACTTTGTCGGCGCATCAACCCGAGCTCGAGTGAACCTCCAGATGAATTTCAACCTTCGCTGCCATCTCTGCCAGACCGCGTTCCCCGCCACTGCTCTCTGGGTGTGCGACAAGTGCCTCGGACCGCTCGAGGTCACCTACGACTACGAGACGATCGCCAAAGGTCTCTCCCGCGAGCTCATCGAGAGCCGGCCCGAGAGCCTCTGGCGCTACCGCGAGCTCCTGCCGATCGAAGGCGAGCCGCGGACGGGTCTCCATTCGGGGTTCACCCCGCTCGTGCGCGCGCACCGCCTGGCGGCCCGGCTCGGAGTGCGCGAACTCTACGTCAAGGACGACTCGGTCAACCATCCGACCTGTTCCTACAAGGACCGGGTCGTCTCGATCGCCGCGACCCGCGCGATTGAGCTCGGGTTCACCGTCTTCTCGTGCGCCTCGACCGGGAACCTCGCCGGAAGCGTCGCCTCCCACGCCGCGCGCCTGGGACTCTCCTGCTACGTCTTCATCCCCGACGATCTCGAGGCGGGCAAGGTTGCCGGCGCCAGCATTTACCGCCCGCGCATCATCGCCGTCCGCGGAAACTACGACGATGTGAATCGGCTCTGTACGCAGGTGGCGGACAAGTACAAGTGGGGGTTCGCGAATATCAACCTGCGCGCCTACTACGCCGAAGGCGCGAAGACCTACGGCTTCGAGATTGCCGAGCAGCTCGGCTGGAAGTTTCCGCGGCACGTGGTCTCGCCCGTGGCTGGAGGCACGCTCCTGCCGCGGATTCTGAAGGGATTCGAGGAACTTCGCACGGTCGGCCTGGTCGATGGCGAGTTGCCGGCGATCCACGCCGCTCAGGCGGCCGGCTGCGCGCCAGTTGTCCGCGCGCTCGATGCCGGCCTGGAGTTTCCCGATCCGGTCAAGCCGAACACGATTGCGAAGTCGATCGCGATCGGCAACCCGGCCGATGGTTTCCAGGTGCTGCGCTCGGTCCGCGCGACCGGCGGCTCGGGCGCCATGGTGACCGACGCCGAGGTCATCGAGGGCATCCAGCTCCTGGCCGAGACCGAGGGCATCTTCACCGAGCCGGCCGGCGGCGTCACGGTCGCGGCCACGCGGCAACTGATCGAGCGCGGCGCGCTGCCGCGCGACGAATCGATCGTCATCTGCATCACCGGCAATGGCTACAAGACGATCGAGGTCCTGAACGGTCACGGCGTCGAACCGATCCGGATCGGCCGCGGCCTTGCGGACTTCGAGGCCAGCCAGGCCGTGCCGGCCACGTCAGCTTCATGAGGCTCGAACCATGAGTACTTACCGAGCCGCCTTTCGCTGCATCGCGGGATGCCACGGCGAGCATTCCATCTGGCAACCGATCTATCACTGCCCGACGTGCGGCCAGCTGCTGCACGTCTCGCACGACATCGACGCGCTGCGGCACCGAAGCCCGGTCGCCTGGATGCGCCTCTTCGACGATCGCTACAAGCGGACCGCGTGGCCGTACGGCTCCGGCGTCTGGGGCAAGAAGGAATGGATCTGCCCGGAGATCCGCGACGAAAACGTCGTGTCGATGGACGAAGGCGGCACGAACATCTTCTGGGCGGAGCGCTATGGCCGCGAGATCGGCGTCGAAGATCTCTGGGTGAAGATGTGCGGCAACTCGCACACCGGATCGTTCAAGGATCTCGGCATGACCGTGCTCGTCTCGGTCGTCAAGCAGATGATCGCCGACGGCCGCGACATCAGCGCCGTCGCCTGCGCCTCGACCGGCGATACGTCGGCGGCCCTTGCCGCCTACGCCGCGGCCGCAGGGATTCCGGCGATCGTCATTCTGCCGCGGGCGCGCGTCTCGCCCGCGCAGCTCGTCCAACCGCTTGCCAACGGCGCCCTCGTCCTCGCCCTCGACACGGACTTCGACGGCTGCATGGCGATCGTCCAGCGGCTGGCCGCAGAGGGCAGCGTCTATCTCGCCAACTCGATGAACAGCCTCAGGCTCGAAGGCCAGAAGACGCTCTCGCTCGAAATCGTCCAGCAGTTCGACTGGGAGATTCCCGACGTCGTCATTCTGCCCGGCGGCAACCTCGGGAACGTCAGCGCCATCGCCGCCGGGTTCGACATGATGCTCGAGCTCGGGCTGATCGCCAAGCGCCCGCGGATTGTCGTCGCGCAGGCCGAGGCGGCCAACCCGCTGTACACGGCTTACCGATCGAACTGGGAATTCGAACCGATGAAGGCGAAGCCGACGCTGGCGAGCGCCATCCAGATCGGCAACCCGGTGTCGATCAACAAGGCGATCCGCGCGCTCAAGCAGTTCAACGGCATCGTCGAGCAGGCGAGCGAGAACGAGCTGGCCGAGGCCGCCGCCCGCGCCGATCGTACTGGCATGTTCAACTGCCCACACACCGCGGTCGCGCTCGCGTCGCTCGAGAAGATCGTGGCGCGCGGCGAAATCAAGCGCTCGGACCGCGTGATTGTCATCTCGACGGCCAACGGCCTGAAGTTCTCGGAGTTCAAGACGGCGTACCACACGAACAGCCTGCCAGGGGTGACGCCGCGGCACGCGAACCCACCGGTCGAGCTGCCCAACGACTATGACGCCGTTCGCCGCGCCATCGATGGCGTCGCGGCGGCCTCAGCTTCATCAGGAATCAGGTGACCGTGGCAACCACAGAGAAGCGCCCGCTCGAAGTCTGGAAGTTTGGCGGGGCGTCGCTCGCCGACGTCGCCGCGATCGAGCGGGCGGTCGAGTTGATCCGCCGGCACAAAGGTCCGCTCGTGATCGTCGCCTCCGCGCTCGGCGGCGTCACCGACCTTTTGCTCGAAGGCGCCGCGGCGGCCACGTCGGGACGCACGGCCGAGGCTGCTCGTGCCGCGGCCGCGTTCCTCCGCCGGCACCGCGACGTCGCGCGCGGGCTCATCCCAGCCGGACCCGCAAGACGCCGGCTGCTGGCAACGATTGACGAAGCCGCGCGCGAGTACCGGGAACTGTGCGTCGCCATCGGCGTGCTCGGCCACCTCGCGCCGCGCGCGAGCGATCTGCTCGTGTCGCGCGGCGAGCGGATGGCGGCGCAGATTGTCGCCGCGGCGCTCAGCCGGGCGCGCCGGCGAGCCGCCTATGTCGACGCGGCTGACGTTGTCGTCACCGATGGTCATCACGGTGGCGCGGCGCCGGCGCTCGGGGCGACGTCACGGATCGCGCGCCGGCGCATCGCTCCGCTGCTCGAGGCCGGAACGATCGCGGTGCTGCCCGGCTTTATCGGCCGGGCCCCAGACGGCAGTATCACGACGCTCGGCCGCGGCGGGTCCGACCTGACCGCGACACTGCTGTCGCGCGCGCTTGGCGCGCGACGCGTCGTGCTGTGGAAGGACGTCCCCGGCATCCTCACGGCAGACCCGCGTCTCGTGACCGACGCGCGTCTCATCCCGCAACTGCATCACCGCGAGGCCGCCGAGGTCGCGCACTACGGCGCCAAGGTGCTGCACCCGCGCGCGCTCATCCCGATCGCCGGCACCCGCATCACCCTGCACGTGCGGTCGTTCATCCATACGGATCAACCCGGCACCGAGGTCTCCGCGAAACGATCGCTCGCGACGTATCCGGTCAAGGCGATCGCCATCGTGCGCGGCCAGGCGATCGTGACCGTCGCCGGAAAGGGCATGGTCGGCGTCCACGGCATTGCTGCGCGCACGTTCGTCGCGGTTGACGCCGAACGGCTGTCGGTCTCGACGATCTTCCAGGCCTCGTCCGAGAGCTCGATCGGCTTCACGCTGCCGGAAGGCGAGGCGGACCGCGCCGTGAAGAGCCTGCGTGCCGCGTTTCGCGACGAGCTGGCGAGCGGCTTGATCGACAACGTCACGGCTCGTCCGGGCATGGCCGTCATCGCGGTCGTGGGCGACGGCATGGCCGGCGCGCCCGGCATTGCCTCGCGGGTGTTTTCGGCGCTCTCGAGCGGTGGCATCAACGTCGTCGCCATCGCTCAGGGCTCGTCGGAGCGCAACATTTCTTTCGCGGTGACCTCAGATCAGGCGACTGAGGCGGCGCGGCGCGTCCACGCGGCATTTCAGCTGTCGAAGATCGGCGGTGGACGGGCGCCGGCAGCGCCGCGGACCGACGTCGTGCTGCTCGGCTTCGGCCGCGTCGGCCGCGCGCTCGCCGATCAGATTGGCGCCGCCAACGGCCAGAGTCAGGTGCGCGTCGTCGGGCTGCTCGATCGATCGGGTTACATCTTCGAGCCGCGCGGCATCTCGCGGCGCCGGCTCACCGAGCTCGCCCGCGAGAAGGACGCAGGCGAACTGCTCGCTGCGTTCGGCGGACAGCCGGCAAAGGCGGCCGAGGCGCTGGCCGTGATGGCCGGACACGCCGTCTCGCGCCCGGTCGTCGTCGACGTCACGAGCGAGGAGACGGGAGACCTGCTGCGCGCTGCGCTCGGCAACGGCTTCGACGTGGTGCTGGCCAACAAGAAGCCGCTCGCCGGATCGTGGGAGAGCTACGCAACTCTCGTCTCAGCGCCGGCGCACGGCAGCCGCGTGGTGAAGTACGAGGCGACCGTCGGCGCGGGGCTGCCGATCATCGACACCTATCACAAGCTCGTCGAGACAGGCGATCGCGTGCTGCGGATCGAAGGCTGCGTGAGCGGCACACTTATGTATGTCGTGTCGGCGGTCTCGGAGGGCCGGCCATTCTCGCAGGCGGTACGCGAGGCCGTGGAACTCGGATACGCCGAGCCAGATCCCCGGGATGACCTGTCGGGGCGCGACGCAGCGCGGAAGGCGCTGATCCTGGCGCGGCTGATGGGATACCGGGGTGCCGCGCCCGTGCCAGACGACCTGGTCCCGCCGAAGCTGCGGAAACTGCCGCTCGATGCCTTTATGAAGCGGCTGCCGGAGGTCGACGCGGACTGGAAGAGTCGCGTCGCGCGCGAAGCGGCGCGGGGTCGTGTGCTGCGCTACGTCGTCACGGCGACGCCACGCGGCGTCTCGGCAACACTCACTGCTGTTCCGATGTCCGGCCCAATCGGCGCGCTTCAAGGCACACGCAATCTCGTGGCGTTCACCACGCGCCGCTACTTCAAGGAGCCGCTCGTGATCAGCGGTCCCGGCGCCGGCGCGGAAGTGACGGCGGCGGGAATCCTCAACGACATTCATTCGCTTGGTCAGAGTCATGGCTAACCACCGACAACACGGACAACGGAGCGTGTCGAGCCACGGACAACACGGATAACACGGATCGTGAACCTGAAATGACTGCCCGACCTGACACGTCCCTCGACGCGATGCTGCGGCTGATTCTCAACAGCCGTGTTTACGACGTCGCCCAGGAAACGCCGCTCGAGCCGGCCCTCCACCTCTCGCAACGCCTGCAGAATCAGGTCCTGCTCAAGCGCGAAGATCTCCAGCCAGTCTTCAGCTACAAGCTCCGGGGCGCCTACAACCGGATCGCGCATCTGTCCGAGGCCGAGCGGGCGCGCGGCGTTATCGCGGCGAGCGCCGGCAACCACGCTCAGGGCGTCGCCTATGCGGCCCGCCATCTCGGCCTGCGCGCGCTCATCGTCATGCCGCAGACGACGCCGGACATCAAGGTAGCGGCGGTGCGGGCGCTCGGCGCCGAAGTGATCCTGGCCGGCGACAGCTACGCCGAAGCCAAGACACATTGCGATGAGGTCGTGCGCGAAACCGGGCTGGTGCTCGTGCATCCGTTCGACGATCCGCTGGTCATCGCCGGCCAGGGCACGATCGCCAACGAGATTTTGCGGCACAAGCTCGGCGATGTGTCGGCGATCTTCGTCCCGGTCGGGGGTGGCGGACTCATCGCCGGCATTGCCAGCTACGTCAAGGCGCTGCGGCCGAAGATCCGCGTCATCGGCGTCGAGCCGTACGAGGCGGACGCCATGTATCGGTCGCTCGAGGCCGGGCGCAGGGTCGCGCTCGATCGCGTGGGGATTTTCGCCGACGGCGTCGCGGTCCGCGAGGTCGGAGAGCTCACGTTCCCGATCGTGCAGACGAGCGTCGAGGAAATCGTCCGGGTCTCGAACGACGAGATCTGCGCCGCGATCAAGGACGTCTTCGACGACACGCGGTCGATCATGGAACCAGCGGGCGCGCTCGCGGTGGCGGGCCTCCGGTCGTGGGTGGAGCGCACAAAGAGCCGCGACGCCAGCCTCGTCGCGATCCTGAGCGGCGCGAACATGAACTTCGATCGGCTTCGGTTCGTAGCCGAGCGCGCGGAGGTTGGCGAGGCGCGCGAGGGCATCTTCGGCGTGACCATCCCCGAGCGCCCGGGCGCGTTCCGCGAGTTCTGCGCGACGATTGGCCGTCGCGTCGTCACCGAGTTCAACTATCGGTTGAGCAGCCGCGACCGCGCGCATATCTTCGTCGGCATCGCCACCCAGTCGCGGCAGGACGCCGCCGACCTCGCCGAGACACTGACGAAGGCGGGCTACACCACGATCGAGCTGACCAACAACGAAGTCGCCAAGCTGCACGTCCGCCACATGGTCGGCGGCCGCAGTCCCGACGTGACCAACGAGCTCGTCTGCCGGTTCGAGTTCCCCGAGCGGCCCGGCGCGTTGATGACGTTCCTCGACGAGCTCGGCGGCCGCTGGAACATCAGCCTCTTCCACTACCGCAATCACGGCGCTGACTTCGGCAGGGTCCTGGTCGGATTCGAGGTTCCGCCTGCCGACGATGCCGCGTTCCAGTCATTCCTCGACGGCCTCGGCTACCGGTATCAACGCGAGCACGACAACTCCGCCTACGACTTGTTCCTGGCCTGGCAGCCGGGCAGCAACGGCCGGAAGTGAGGCTACGACGTAGTGTCCGGCTCTAGCGCTACGGATCGCACGGACAACACGGATCGGGTCTATGACGGTAGGTTCCAGCAGCCTGCGTAATGTCCCTTGCAAACTACACAACTCCTGGTCTCCTGAACTCCTGTTTAGATCGTGACGGTCTGGAGTCGATTCCAGAGGTTTTCCGTGTTGTCCGTGTTATCCGTGGTCCTACTTCTTGTCCACGAACAGCGCATCGAGATTGAACGAGATCCCAATCTGACCGCGCACGTCGGTCTCGTCGATGAGCTCGGTTCGGTTCGAGTACGTGAACGAGAGTGGAATCCGCATGGCGTTGTTGGCGGTCGGGAATTCGAGCTTGGCCTGAAACACGCCGATGTGGCCGGGCTTGTTGACTTCGGCGTCGTTGAACGCAATCAGCCCCAGACCGAGAGGCTCCTGGTGCAAGTAGACGTACAGGGCGGCGAAGCTCAACGACGGCGCGCCGTAGTTGGAGAGATCACGTAGCCGGAACGTCCCCTCGAAGCCCGCCTTGATGTCGCGAAAGCTGCCCGGCATGCCGGGCCGAACGTCAGCGAACCATGAGGCCGACACGTTCGCGGTGAAATCGAGATTCGTCTTCGTCAACCCCTGGGCGTAGATGGCGCGCACCGAATGGAGGTTCGGCGGCCGGATGCCCTCGGGAACCACGTCGCCGATCGGTTCGGTGGCGAGATCCGGACGTTCGAACGCGTACTCGGCGGTGAGAACGGGCGCGTTGGCGACAGCATTCTGAAGCGCGCGATCGGCGCGAAGCGCTTCGAGCCAGGCGTCTCGCACCTTCGCTGCCTGCGTCTCCGGCACGGCAACCCCTGTCGTCGCCGTCTTGACGATCGCCTTGATCTCTTCGGCCCGCCGCTCGGCCGTCTTGGTTTTCCAGTCGGGCATCTTGACGAGCGCCAGCAGCCGCTCCTCGACAAGAGCCTTGGCCTTTTCGATCTCCGGCGTGTCGCGCTCGATTGCGGCTAACGCGGTCGCTTTCTGCTTCCACGAGTTGAACTCACCCTGGAACATCCCGATGTAGCGGCGGCCGGTGGCTCTTCTCAGGTTCAACACCTCGGCCCTGACGGTCAACGCCGCGAACTGGTTGTTCAGTGTCTGCAGATCGTCGAGCTGGGCACTCTTCTCGCCGCGCGTCATGTCGAAGGACGCGGTAACGCCGACGCGGCGCCAGAACGTCCGGCAGACTTCCTCGTCACGCCGAGCCACAGCCGCAGCAGCCAGAGGTTGCGCGGCGCAGACGAGGCCCGCCGGCGCAACCTTGAGCGTGATCGTCGAGCCCGAAACCGATCGAGTGATGGCGCCGTCCTCGAACGCCATGCCGAAGATCGCCGGCAGCAGTGGATTGAGCACGGCCGACGTCGTTCCCGACGACCCGCTCGACGCGCCGGCCTGAATGTCGGCCCGCCGGAACATCAGAATCTCATCGACTTCCGCCTGACCCGGCGACAGATAGACGACCTTCCACAAGTTGTCGCGAACCTCGGCGATGAGGTCGGGATCGGCGTCCGCCGATCGGGCCAGCCGCCCGATCTCGAGCGCGAGCGTCGATGTCTCCTGCGCGATCGCCGGGCGCACCGCGAGCGCAAGAAACAGAATTACCAAGATCGTGATGGTCCGGCTAAAGCCGGACACTTCGCGTGTCGCGGAGTTCGACAGTACGTAGTGTCCGGCTTTAGCCGGACCAAGAGACATTCCTTGCGCGAGACCGCCTCGGATCCACGGTTTCACGTCGGCTCCTATCCTTATCCAACCCGGAACGCCAGGTTGGCGGCGCCAGGATTGAGCGTCGGCACGCGCACGGTGGTGTTCACCTCGTCGCCGTTCTTCGAGCGAATCAAGATTACATACCGCGCGTCGGCCGGACAGTTGTCATTGAACCAGCAGTCGATGGTCTGCGTGAGGTCGAAAGATGTGGGCGCGTCGTCGGGCAGGGGAATCTCGTAGCGAATCGCAAACGCTGCCTGATCCTCGACGACGGTTGGCTCGAGCCGCTCGAGGAGGACGCCATTCCTGGACACCCGTGGGTGCCCGATGATGGCGCGGTTGGCCGGCAGGCGGGCGGCCGTCACCTCGACCTTGAGTGGGAACTCGGCATGACCGACCGAGTAGGTCCGAAGCCCGACAGTTTTCATCGCGGTCTCCCTTCCTCAACTGTAACGTGGGAAGGCCGGCAACCGCACAACTCGGCGCTTGGAACAACGGCAGTTGGTCCGGAGGTTCTTAACAGGAGGCCAGGAGTCAGGAGGTCGGCTTGTTCCCTGAGCCCTAGGCCATACTATGTATCGCTGGCGTCGAGGGGGTCTGGTGAGCACAGGCTTCAGCGCAGCCTATCTATGTCTCGCAGCGTCGAGTAACGTGCGGTAGATAACGTGACGCGGCATCTTGTCACCGGAGCACTCGTGCTCGCGGCCTTGCCTCAGCCCGCGCGGCCGCCCGATCTCGACTCCCTCCTCCGCGCGGCCGGACGCTATCTCGAACAGTACGAGCGCGACGTCACGGCGGTCATCGCGCAGGAAGATTACGTCCAGCGGGTTCTGGCCGAGGCCCGTGTCCGGCGCCTCAGGTCCGATCTGCTGATCCTCTCGGAGGAGCTCGTCGGCTGGGTCGAGCTTCGAGACACCTTCGAGGTGGATGGCGAACGCGTCCGCGATCGCGACGAGCGCATCGCCCAGCTCTTTATGAAGCCGCATCCCAACGCGTGGGAGCAGGCACGGCGCATCGTGGACGAAGGCGCTCGCTTCAATCTCAGCCCTCGACGATTCGCCTTCAACCGCACGCTCAACGTCCCGATGACAGCGCTTCGGTTTCTGCGACGACCGAATCAGAATCGCTCGACATTTCGCGTCGATCGCGTCGAGCCGTCTCGGGTCGTCTTGAGGTTCGAGGAAGAAGCGACGCCGCGGCTCATCGGGTCGGAGGACGGCGCCCCTGCCAGCGGGTCGTTCTCGATCGACCCCGACTCGGGCCGCGTCCTCCGCACCGAGTTCGTCCTGGCCACTCGAAGGATCATCGGCAGGTTTACCGTCGAGTATGCGGAGCAGCCTGCCCTGAAGCTCTGGCTGCCCGCGTCGATGGTCGAGTCGTACAGATTCCCGTCAGGTGCCTCATCGATGGACGGGCAGGCGACCTATTCGAACTTCCGGATGTTCCGCGTGGAGACGTCGAC
The DNA here is from genome assembly GCA_963797625.1 of uncultured Acidobacteriota bacterium. Lineage (GTDB taxonomy): Bacteria > Acidobacteriota > Vicinamibacteria > Vicinamibacterales > 2-12-FULL-66-21 > DATBJJ01. Next base: position 88,722 of record CAWCQI010000022.1, on the reverse strand, counting down.
GTCGATCGGCAAGTGAACGGACACGCCTCGGTCTTGGTGTTCTGCTATCGGGCGCAACCTGACAGAGACGATGGGTTGAGCTACGGCACCTCGATCGCCAGCGGCACCACTGTCGTGCCCCAGTGCAGCACGAGCTCGGCCTTCTTCCCGTCGACCACCGGAAAATAGAACGCCAGCGTCTCCATGTGCGCGCCGGTGCGCGGCGTCACCTCCAGGCGCAGCGCATCCTGACCTTCCGGATACTTCGTGTGCCACGTGTCGGCGCGGCGATTGAAGATGACGGTCCACTTATCTGCGTTTGGCAGCGTCCAGACCGAATACTTCCCCGCCGCCAGGTCACGGCCGCCGATCTTGACGGCCGTCGTCAACTCGATCGTCGTCGCGTCATCGGCGCACGGACACCAGATCTTCCCGTACGGCACCAGCGTGCCAAAGAGCTCACGGCCGCGCGCCACTGGCCGGTTGTATTCGAGTGTCACGGTCGTGTCGGCGATCCGCTGAGCGACGGTGCCGTGCTGACTCGGCTTGATCTTCGGGGCGTCCTGCGCCGCGGCGGGAGGCGGCTGCAGAACCAGAACCAACAGCGTCAGACAGGCCGCGAGTCGGGTGGATTGGAGGATAAGGCAAGCTCGCAACATGCCTCTTAGTGTCGCACGTGTGGCCCCCATGTACAATCACGGTCTCCACCGCCGACGACGCCGCCTGCCCGAGATGCTGACTTCAGACGCCCGCGTGGAATCGACCTCAAGCCTGCCCGGCGACGCGCGGACGCGCGTGACACGAAGGCAGATCATCACGCTTCTGGCAATTCTGACCTTTGGCCTTGGCGTGCGGCTGACGGCGCTCGTCAACGCACTGCACTCGCCGGGGTACAGCTGGCAGGACCCGGATGGCTACATGACGCAAGCCATCCGACTCGGCGGTCGTGATGGCTGGGCATGGACGTTTGACGCGGTCACCTACACGATCAATGGACAGCGCCATGCGCTGCCGCCGATGTACTCGGTATTCCTGTCGATGTTTGCGCTCTGGCCGGGGTTTCCATTGTCGGCGCAAGTGGCTCAAGTAGGCTTGGCGGTTGTCTCGATTGCGCTCGTCTTCGCACTCGGCCGGCGCGTGCACTCCACCCGAGCGGGACTCGTTGCTGCATCGCTCTACGCGCTGTGGGTACCGAACATCTTCAACGTCTGGTCGACCTCTCAGGAGACGCTCTATGTGCCGGTGATCCTGACGGCCTTTCTGCTGCTCGCGCGGGCGGTCGACCGCGACGACCCGTGGCCGGGCTTTGCCCTGGCCGGCGTCGTGTTCGGCGCGGCAGCGCTGACCCGCTCGATGCCGATGTTCTTCGCCGTTCCGGCCGCGATCACACACGTGCTGCTCGCCCGCAACCGGCGGCGGGCATCGGTCCAGGGGCTGACGTTTCTTCTTGGCTTTCTGCTCCTGACAGCGCCGTATTCGGCGGCGCTGTCGCGGCACTTCGGACAGCTCACCATCATCGACACACACGGGAGCATCCATCTCGAGTCGGCTTCAGGCGCCCGCGCGCCGAGTCTGTTTGAAACAGCGCAGGGACTCTGGCGCGCCATGAGTGCGCGGCCGACGGAGTATCCTCACGGAGTGCCTGGCGCGAGCGCGGTCGCTGCTCCATGTCAACGGCGGACGAATCCTGCAAATCTACGTGGTCGCAGACTCGAAAGTGGGCGCATCGCGTGGAAAACACTCGTGCATCTGGGGTCCGATGCGTTCCTGGTCATCGGCGCGGTGCTGGCCGCGCTGGGGGCCAGCTTGTGCCAGCGCCCGCGGATCGCCATCTTCCTGCTGCTGTGGACGGTGCTCAACATCGGCATCGCGAGCGTCGGCGGGTTTGGTGGCGCCCGGCTCCGCGCGCCGTTCGAACCGTTTCTTGTCGTACTGGCGGCAGTCGTGATCGCCGGAGCATGGCGGCGCGCTCATCCAGCAGCGCTCGCGGCGGCGGGCGCAGCCGCCATCCTGGCCGCAGCCGTCGTGCTTCCGCAGTTTCCACAGAGTCTGCGATCGTGGCCCGATTACGGCATCGTCTGGCCATCGATCTTCGATAGGTCGGCGGGTCAGTTCGTCGGTGCAGCCGGCCTCAATGTCCCGGCCTTCGATGGTGTCGCGACGACTCACTGCCACGCAGTTCGGCACCGCTGCCGATCCGGCTCCGCGTGCGCGTGGGCGGCGTCCACGTGCGGACGCTCGACCTGGCCGCGGGAGAGACAGGGACCATCCGAACTCTCTGGCCACGTCGCGGCCTCGCCTTCATCGAGCTCGACCATCTCGGGTCGTCCGCTGAACGACCCGTCATCGAGGTCCGGGCGTCAGGACGATGACGATCAAGCCAGCGCGGTTGGGCGTTGCTGAAGAGCCAGGCCGCCATCGCGCCCGCGCTGGCGGTCGCGATCACGATCTACGGCGGGTTGCTCAGGCTCGACTCGTTCGTCGGCAAGTACGGAACACTCGATCATCCGGCGTGGGCTCGAATCGCGACCAGGAATGTCGCCCCGCTCGTCCCGGCGATCCGGCCGTCGCGTGTGACGTGGTATCGCGTCCCCAACCCGTACGTCGGCGGCGATCCAATTACCTACATTGAATACGGCCGTCAGATGACGAGCTTCTATCAACCGCACGTGCGGGAACCGGTGTTCCTTGCCATGACATCCGTGGGCCTGTGGGCGCTCGACGACCAGGACTACGGCGTGAGCCTGGCGTCGGCGGTCGGATCGACCCTGGCGATCTTTGCCACGTATCTCGTCGGCGCGGCGATCCTGTCGCCGCTCGCGGGACTGCTGGCGGCGCTGCTGACGGCCACCGAGCTCGAGATGGTCACGTGGGGCGTCGACGGCTGGCGTGACGACACATTCACAGCAACGATTCTCTTTTCCGTGTGGGCGCTGCTGCGCCTGCGCGCGCGGCCATCGGTTGGGAACGCGCTCCTGGCTGGCGGTCTCTGCGCTCTGTCCTGTCTGACCCGCATCACCGCCATCACGTTCATCGTCCCGGCATTCATCTGGCTCGTGATCGATCGCGCCGCGGCCCCGCGACGCGATCGCGCGCGCGCGGTGGGCATCGCGGCCGTGGCGCTCGTCGTGCTCGTCGCACCATACCTGATCAGCTGCGCCATCGCGACCGGCGATCCGCTGATCGCCATCAACTATCACACCGGCTATTACCGGTTCGCCGAGAACCGTCCGATCGATCAGCCGATGAGCGCGGCCGAGTACCTGCGCGGCAAATTCGCCGACCGGCCGATCCGCGCGCTCGACACCGCGCTGAACGGCCTGCTCCTGCAGCCGTTCGTCACCAAGTGGCACGGGTTCGAAGAGTGGATGCGGGGACTTGGCGCGGGCCTGCGGCTCATCGCGGTGATAGGGCTCGCCGCCCTGCCGTTTTTCGCCAGGGGACGCTTACTGCTCGTCGCGCTGCTCGGATCGCTACTGCCCTACGTCATGACCTGGAATGTCGGCGGCGGCGGCGCGTGGCGCTTCACCATGCACGCCTATCCTTTCTTCTTCGTCGCCGCCGGCGTCGCGGTGGTCGGGACTGGCCGCGCGCTCCGGGCCGTCACGCGAGACTATCGTCTGTTGCAACCGGCCGCCATGAAGCCTTACTTGTGGCGCCTGGCGATCGTTGCGGCTGTCGCCGGACTCGGGACGGCGTGGTATCTCGGACTGCCGTGGTACGTCACCCGCGAAGCGATCGCGCACGGCGAATCCACGAGCATCGAAACCGGCGTGCGCGATCGCATCTTCTATCGCAGCGGATGGTCGGCGCCGCACGTCGAGAACATTACGGTGCGCGTGTCGCGCAGCGAGCGGGCTGTCGTCCGGCTACCGCTGCCAGCGAGGCGGGCCTACGAACTCGTGCTGCGGATCGACCCGGTGACGCCGACCTCGCCGGAGGAGGTAGACGTGCTCTTCAACAGGCACCTGGTTGGACGTCTCCGCCTTGCCTGGAACCCCGAGCGCGTCGGCTCCTACCGCTTGCGGCTTCGCGAAGACATCGTGACCGCGGGCAGTAACGAACTGATTCGTCGTGCCCTCGTCGGTCGTGCCGGCCGGGTCCGCCGGTCCAAGATTCTCGTGGCTCGACCACGCCGAACGCATCGGCGTGCGCATGTGGTACGTGCGCGTCCTGCCGTAGGGGCCTATTTGACTCTCTTCGCCACCAGCTCCTCGGTCGCAAAATCCGCCACGTTGCGCGTGAACTTGATCTCGTCGGCCGAAACAATCGTGCCGGTGTAAGTGATCTTGATTTCCATCCCCTCGAATTTCAGCAGCTCGCCGAACGACACCTTGTCGCCGTCCACCTTGCCATCGAGCACATCGGACTCTCCGAGGTTCGACTTCATCTTGCCGGTGAGCGTCGAGCCCTTGACCACGAAGTCGTAGGTGTACTCCTGCTTGCCGATCTGCGTGTCGAACGACGCGGTCCATTTGCCGGTGATGTCCGCGGCGGCGATCGGCGCCATCACGAGCAGGACCAGCACCCCAGCCATGAGCCAATCGCGATGAGTCCTCATTGCTTTATCTCCTTATTGCTAGTCCGGGAGCGAGTCTGTGGGTTGCGTTGCGTGCTGTGTCAAGATACTCTGAGAGTGCCAGGGGTGCACCCCGTTCAATAAAGGAGCCTTCTCCCGTGACGCGATTCAGACATTTCGACCGGCGGAGTCGATCGCTTGTGATTGCCGCGAGCCTCTTTCTGGCGGCTGCGTGCTCACGCGAGGCATCGCCGCCGCCGGCGTCGACGCCTGCCTCGACCCCGCCGCCGCCGCAGCACCTCGACCAGCCGGACCACGACTCTACGTTTCGGATGAAACGGGCGGCGCGGTTGTCGTCATCGAGGTCGCGTCCGGCCAGATTTCGAGAATCCCCGTGGGGAAGCGTCCGCGAGGCATTCGGGTCTCACCTGACGGGAAAAATCTGCTCGTGGCGTTGTCGGGTTCGCCGATTGCCGGTCCTGGCGTCGACGAGTCGAAGCTGCCGCCAGCCGATCGTGCGGCCGATGGCATCGGCGTCGTCGATCTCGCGACCGGCAAGCTGGTGCGAACGCTGAACAGTGGTCAGGACCCGGAGGCATTCGATCTGTCTCCCGACGGCAAGACGATGTATGTGTCGAATGAGGAGACCGCCGAGATGTCCGTGCTCGACATGTCGAGCGGTGAGATTCGCGACAGGGTCAAAGTCGGCGGCGAGCCCGAAGGGGTGACGGTCCGGCCAGACGGGCGCGAAGTGTACGTGACGTGCGAGGCCGACAACGAAGTGTTCGCCGTCGACACGACGACGCTGAAGGTCGTCGGACGAATGAAGACGGCCGCGCGACCGCGAGCCGTCGTGTTCACGAAAGACGGGTCGACCGCGTTCGTCACCGACGAGACTGCCGCGACCGTCAGCGTCATCGACACCGCGAAGCACGTCGTCGCGGCTTCGATCGTCCTTCCGAAGGGAAAAGGCCCGACGGTGCCGCGGCCGATGGGAGCGGTGCTTTCCCCGGATGGGAGAGAGGTGTATGTCTCGCTCGGCCGGGCGAGCGCGATCGCGATCATCGACGTCGCGAAACGCGCGCTGACGCGGACGATTGAAGACGTCGGCGCCAGGCCGTGGGGAATCGACGTCAGCGCGGACGGGACCAAGGTGTATACCGCCAACGGCCCGTCGGAGGATGTGTCGGTTGTCGATCTCGCCAGCGGGACGGTGTCGCGCATTGCGACCGGCGGCAGCCCGTGGGGGTTGGTGATCAAGTAGGCGGGGCTATACCGCTTTTCATTTGTCCGTAGTGTCCGCCTTTAGAGCGGACCCGCCAAAGTCCGGCTAAAGCCGGACACTACGTGCGACCAGGTAGTGAACTGCTCTAGGCCGGCTTATACGCCCACGGCGCGCGCGCGTACATCCCGCCATCGACCCAGATGGTCTGACCGGTCACGAATTCGGCCGCTGGACTCGCCATGTAAGCCACGGCGCGACCGATGTCGGCTGGCGTCCCAACGCGGCCGAGCGGCGTGATCCGTCCCCATGTCCCGGCATAGTCCGGATCCTCGAGCTTCGTCCGCTCGACTTCGACCGCTCCAGGCGCGACGCAGTTCACGCGGATCTTGTGCGGGCCGAGCTCCACGGCCGCGACTTTCGTGAACATTTCAATGCCGCCCTTGCTCGCCGTGTAGGCCACCAGATCCGGAAACGCCAGCTTGTTGCAGCCCGAACCGATGTTCACGATCGCGCCGCCGCCGTGATCCTTCATATGCCGCGCGGCGGCCTGCGTGCACAGGAAGCAGCCTTTCAGGTTCGTGTCGATGACCAAGTCCCACTCCGCCTCCGTGACGTCGAGCAGCCGCTTCCACGTCTGCACGCCGGCGTTGTTGACGTGGATGTTCAAGCGTCCAAACCGTTCGATGACCGTAGCGAACATCTTCTCGACGCTCGACGCGACGCTGACGTCCCCCTGCACCGCAAAGGCCTCGGCGCCGAGCGCCCGCAACTCGGCGACCGTCGCCTCGGCGAGATCGGGCTCGATGTGGTAGTTGATCGCCACTCGGCATCCGGCGCGCGCAAGCTCGAGCGCGATGCCCTTGCCAACCCCGCGATCGGAGCCCGTCACCAGAGCCGTGCTGCCGTTGAGATCCGAATGTCATGTTCAGTTCTTCAGACCCCTGTCATTTCGTACAGGAGATCAGGAGATCAGGAGATTTCGACATTTACACGAAGAGTCTCCTGATCTGCCTGATGCTCCTGTGTCCTGACGCTGACTGCCGAGATCATCTGGGCCTGGCTCAGAAATCAAACTTGTCGATGTTCGCCTTCGTGAACATCAACGGCGGCCCGAGGATGATCTCGCTGCCGCGAATCTGAATCGTGCCGAGCCGTCCGCCGGTCATCGTCTGGGCGCCAGCGGCGAGCGTGCCCTGTAGAAGCTGCATGCCGGCCTGAATGGTGAGGTAGCCCAGATCGCGCGTGTTCCAGAGGACGACGGTCTGCACCCAGCCGCCATGGACGTACGGCTTGTTGATGTTGGGCAGCGACAAACCGATCACGTTCACGTCCTTGCGTCCGGCCTGGCGGACGGCTTCGGCCGCGCCGGGCACGGCTGGCGCCGAAATCGCCATGATCAATTTCACCGTTGGATGTACGCGAAGGATCGTCTGCGTCTCGGCAAACGCCTTGTCGCGGTCGTCGTCGCTTGGCCGGATCGTCGCGAGCGAGAGGCCGGGATGCTTCTCGGCCATTCGTTTCTTGATGAACGAGATCCACTCGTTCTGATTGGCGGCGCTCAGCGCGCCGGTGATGATCGCGAACTCGCCCTTGCCGCCGAGCAGCCGTGACGCCTCGTCGGTCAGCGTGTTGCCAATGCCTTCGGGCGTAGCCTGGTTGACGAAAAAATCGCGCGCGTCGGGCTCGGCGTCGGCGTCCCAGGTCAGCACCTTGATGCCGCGCTCGCGGGCCTTGCGAAGGACTGTCGAGATGCCGGCCCGGTTTTCGACGGCGACCGCAATCACGTCGACCTTGCGCGTGATCCAGTTCTCGACGACCTCGTTCTGTTTGGCCGCGTCGAGTCCCGTTGGGCCATCCCAGATGAGCTCGACGCCGAGCTCCTGCGCCGCTTCTTCGGCGCCGGCGCGGCAGCTGACGAAGTACGGATCGCCTTTCGCCTTGGGCATCATCGCGATCACGCGTCGCGGGCCGGCGGGCGTTGCGGGACCGGGCGAACCCGAGACACGTGGCGCCGACGTCCCGGCCGGCACCACCGAGCGAATCAGCCAGACGTTGGTGCTGGCGACGATGAGCGCTGCGGCAATGATGGTGGCGCAGACGACGGCGACCTGGCTGTTTTTCACCTCGAAGTCTCCATAGGGTGCATCCGCAGTCACGCGTCCGCGGGCCGGAGCGCGCGCGCTGCGCCTCGAATATACGTCAATCGCGATCGTGCCGAGCAGGAGGACGCCGGTCAGCACGCCGGCGAACTCGGACGGCAGCGCCGCCAGCCGCAGCCCGTTGCGGAGCACCGACAGCGAGAAGAGCCCGAGCAGCGTCCCCCAGAGCGTGCCGCGCCCACCGAATACGGACGTGCCCCCGAGCACGACGGCCGTGATCGCGTCGAGCTCGTAGCCGTTTCCCGCGTCCGACCTGGCCTGGCCGAGGTGCGATACGTAGATGATCGCGGCGAGGCTGGAGACGAGCCCCGAGAGCACGTACACCAGCCCGACGCGCTTCGCCACCGGGATCCCGGCGTAACGCGCGCCGGCCGGCGTGAAGCCAATCGTGTAGAGCGCGCGCCCGATGACCGAGCGATGGAGCAGCACGACGTAAAGCGCAAAAACCAATCAGGAATATGGGGAGCTGCGCCGGGACAATTCCCCCCAGGTAACCCTGTCCCAGAAAGAGAAACCCAGGAGGAAATCCGCTGTAGTTGACCGCCGCCTGCGTGATTCCTTCGGCGATCCCACGAAACAGCGAGAACGTGCCAAGCGTCACGATGAGCGGCGGGATTCTGAGGTACGCGACGAGCACGGCGTTGAGCGAGCCGCCGGCGCCGCCAACGAGCAACGCGATGAACGCCGCGAGCGCAGGATGGAGCCCCCAGTCGCGGCACGCGGCGCCAAAGACCACCGCCGAGAGTCCCATCATCGCCCCGACCGACAAATCGATTCCGCCGGTGACGATGACCGGCGTGAGCGCGATGGCCAGCAGCCCGAGCTCGACGCTCAGCCGCGTGATTTCGAAGAAGTTCCCGGTGGTCGCGAAGTTCGGCGCAATTGCCGCGAAGAGCGCGATCTCGATCGCCAGCGCGACGAGCAGGATGGCGTCGCCGGTCCTGAGTCGATTGAACGGCCTGATCATGGCGCAGGTGACACGACGTCAAGCCGCCACTGCCAAAAGCCCCTCACCGCAGAGAGCGCCGAGACGCAGAGCCATCCTTCTTTTTCTCTGCGGCCTCTGCGTCCTCGGCGGTGAGAGGCTTTTGGCGAGCGAGAGGCCTCGCGTCAATGCGCTGACCCCACGGCAGGAACAGCGACCGTGTGCGTCACCGGTCGATCGCGCAGCGCGTCGAAGGCGACGGCGGCAAGAATGATGAGACCCTGAATCGCGCGTTCCCAGTAGGCGCTCACACCGAGAAACGTCAGCGCGGGACCGATGGCGCCGAGCAGAATCACGCCGAGCACGGTGCCCGCCATGCTCCCGCGCCCGCCGCTGATCGCCGTGCCGCCCACCACCACGGCCGCGATCACCTTGAGCTCGAGACCGAGGCCGGCGTTGCTGGGAATCTGATTGAAGCGAACCGAATTGAGGAGCGCGGCGAGGCCGGTGAAGGCGCCCGCGAGCATGAAGACCGCGCAGGTCACGAATGCAGTGTGAATCCCGGCCAGGCGCGCCGCTTCCCGGTTCGAGCCGGTCGCATAGACGGCGCGGCCGGCCGCGAGATGACGCAGCCCCCACGCGAGGAGACCCGTCAGCACGGCGGCCGTCAGGAAAGCCACAAACGGGTAGGCGGCCTGGCTCAGCCCGAACCACTGGAAGCTCGGCGGAAGATCCTGAACCCATGCGCCGTCGGTCGCCCACCGCAGCCCATCCCTCAGCGCCACCATCGTCGCCAGCGTCACGACAATCGAGGGAATGCGCACGTAGGCGACGAGCACGCCGTTGATGCCGCCGAGGACTGCGCCGACGAGGCAGGCCGACAACGCCACCAGCGGCATCGGCAGACCCGCCTTCGCGAGGAGCCCCGCGGCCACGCCCGCAATCGCGAACACCGATCCGACGGAGATGTCGATCTCGCCCGTCAGGATGATGAGCGTCATGCCGAGCGCGACGATGAGGACCGGAAGGTTCGCGAGAAATAGATCGCTGAGGTTATCGCGCGCGAAGAAGCCTGGTGCTGCGACCGCCAGTACAAGCCCCAGCGCCACGATGGCGAGGGCGACGGAGGCTTCGCGGCGGTTCAGCATTGGTTCAGGGTTCAGGGTTCAGGGTTCAGGGTTCAGGGCTCAGGGCTCAGGGCTCAGGGAAAAGCATACTGCCCGGTTGGCAGCAAGGATAGACAGCGAGCTCGTGCCTGAGCCTTGAGCCTTGAGCCCTGAGCCATGCGTCACTCATCCAACGCGAGCGCCAGCACCGCGGCCTGTGTAGCGTCCGCGCGCTCGATGATTCCGCGGATGCGACCGGCGCGCATGACGGCAATGCGATCGCTCATGCCCAGGATCTCTGGCAGCTCGGACGAGATCATGACGATCGCCAGCCCCTGCTCGGCGAGCGTCTGCATCAGGCTGTGAATCTCGGCTTTCGAGCCGACGTCGACGCCCTGAGTTGGCTCGTCGAGGATCAGGATCGACGGGTCGGTCGAGAGCCAGCGGGCCAACGCGACCTTTTGCTGGTTGCCCCCGGAAAGCGTGCCGACTTCGGCCGCAACCGAGGGCGTCTTGATCCGAAACCGCTCGACGTCGCGCTCGGCGGCGGCCTGCTCGCGCGCCCGATCGATCAAGCCGCGGCGCGAGACGTTCTCGAGGCTGGCCAGGCTCGCGTTCGACGCCACCGACATCTCGAGCACCACGCCGTGCTGACGGCGATCCTCTGGCACGTAGGCGATGCCGGCGTCGATCGCGTCGCGGGGTGACGTGAGCCGGACGACTTGTCCGTGGACGCGGATTTCGCCCTCATCCGCGGGCGTCAGGCCAAAGAGAATCTCCGCCAGCTGCGTGCGGCCGGAGCCCACGAGACCCGCCAGGCCGAGAATCTCGCCCTGGCGCACCGAGCACGACACATCGGTGACACCAGTGGCGCGATGCGACACGTTCCGCAGGTCGAGTGCCACCTCTCCGAGGGGTACCGCGCGCTTGGGAAAGACCGCAGAGAGCTCGCGGCCAACCATCATCCTGATGAGCGCGGCGCGATCGACGCTGGCGCGTTCGCAGGTCTCGACCGTCTCCCCATCGCGGAGGACGGTGATGCGATCGGCAATCGCGAAGACCTCTTCGAGACGATGCGAGATATAGATGATGCCGCAGCCGTGCGCCTTGAGCAGCCCGATGACCGTGAACAGGCGCTCGACTTCGCGTTCGGTCAGCGAGGCCGTCGGCTCGTCCATGATGACGATCTTCGCGTCGGCGCCGATGGCCTTGGCGATCTCGACGATCTGCTGCTCGGGCATGCTGAGCGTTTCGACCAGGCGCGCCGGATCGATCGAGGCGCCGATCCGGCCGAGCAGCTCCGCCGACCGGCGCTGACGTGCCGCCCAGTCCAGCCGCCGCCACGCGCCGCCGGTTTCGAGCGCCATCGCGATGTTCTCGGCGACCGTCAGGTCGGGGAAGAGCGACGGCTGCTGGTAGATGGCGGCGATGCCGAGCGCGCGGGAGCGGCCGGGATCCATCGACGGCACGACGTGGCCGTTGACGACGAGCTCGCCGCGATCCGGCGTCTCGGCGCCGGTGATGATCTTGATGAGGGTGGATTTCCCCGCGCCGTTCTCTCCGACGAGGGCGTGCACTTCGCCCGGACGGAGATCGAAGGACACCCCCTTGAGGGCGCGGACGCCGGCAAACGCTTTGGTGATGGAGGCCGCGGACAGCAGCATGTGTGGTTGGGCGACTCTACCGCCGCGACGATACAACCGGCATGCAGTCGGCGGCAAGATCCGGGCACCGCCCGCACGTTTCAGCGTCAGAATCCTGCGGGTTGGCGGTCAGACCGCTCGGTCTGTGGAGATAGGTCCGGTCTGACAAGAGACGCGGTATGCCGTACGTCTACCTCGACCGGCGGCCTCCAGTGTCGGCGTTTTGCTATACGAAATGGCTAGTGGGCAGGCAGGGCAGCCTAAGTGGCGTGACCACTTGGCACGATGGATTGCGCTGGTATTTCCACAATCATATATCATATAGTGCCGCCGACGATTTCAGACCGCCGGCGGTCGTGCCGGTCGAACCACGGCAACTTTTCAGCAAGCGCGCCATAAGAGGAGGAAATCATGAGACGGCTGACGCGACAGTGCGGCAGGATCCGGAGGCGTCTTCAGGGCCTCGTCGCCCCAACTCTAACCCTCACTCGTCCCCTCGCGCTCGCGACCGCGGCGATTGTCGCGCTCGCGCTCGCCGCGCCGGTCGCGGCACAAGACCCGCGCGGAACGATCACCGGCACGATTCGCGATGCGAGCGGCAGCGTCATCCCGGGAGCGACCGTCACCATCACCAACAAGGAGATGGGCACCACCGTCACCATCGTCACGAACGAAGTCGGCTTCTATCAGGCTCCCTACCTGATTCCCGGCATCTATCAGGTGAACGCCGAGCTTCAGGGCTTCAAGCAGGCGGCACGTGAGGTCGAGGTCCGCATCGCCGATCGGCTCGAGGTCGACCTCGCGCTCACCATCGGCCAGACCGTCGAGTCGGTGACCGTCCTGGCGGACACGCCGCTCCTCGAAACCACCAACGCTTCGCTCGGCAACGTCGTCGACACGCGCCGGATCATGCAGCTGCCGACGCCACACGGTGATCCCTATGCCCTCATCGGCCTGGCCGCTGGCGTCACTTACACCGGGTCCGGGCGCCTCGACCGACCCTTCGAGCCCACGCACATCGTCGGCTACGCGATGGATGGGACGCGAGGCAACCGCAGCGATCTGACGATCGACGGCGTGCCGAGCACGGCTACCGCCAACGCGGGTGAGGTCATCGCGTCCTACGTCCCACCGTCCGACATCGTTCAGGAATTCAAGGTCCAGACTGCGACCTTCGACGCCGCCACCGGCAACACCGAAGGTGGCGTGACGAACCTGGTGATCAAGTCCGGCACCAACAGGCTGCGCGGCACGATCTACGTTGCCAAAACGCCGGGCGAGCTCTTTGCCAACGACTTCTTCGCCAACGCCAACAACATCCCGCTGGCGTCGTTCAGCTACAACCGCTACGGCGGGATGGCCGGCGGCCCGGTCGTCCTTCCCGGCTATGACGGCCGCAGCAAGACGTTCTTCATGTATGGATTCGAGGGCATCCACGAGTCGCGGCCGCGCAACAACGGCACGCCGACCGTGCCGACCGAGAAGATGCGCAACGGCGATTTCTCGGAGCTGCTCGCGCTTGGATCGCAATACCAGATTTACAACCCGTTCACGCGGCGCGCGATTGGCGGCGGACGGTTCCAGCAGGACCCGTTCCCCGGCAACATCATTCCCCAGAATCTGATCAACCCGGTCGCGCGCGCGGCGCTCGAGTACTTCGGACGCCCGACGACGGCCGGCAACGCTGACGGTACCGAGCAACTTCCAGAACCCGTCGCTGCCCGAGGACATCAAATACGCGAACAACACGATCCGCGTCGACCAGAACCTGACCGAGAAGCAGCGGATGTACGGCCGCTTCAGCTGGTACGATCGCAACAGCAACTACAACAACTACTTCGACAACCTCGCCACTGGCGAATGGTTCAAGTTCGTCTCGCGCCAGTTGGCGCTCGACCACGTCTGGGTGATGACGCCGAGCACGGTGCTCAATTTCCGGTATGGCTACAACTGGTTCGTTCGCGGCACCGATTCCAATCCCGCGAACCATGACTTCGACCTGACCAGCCTGGGGTTCCCCGCCGCCTACAACGCGTCGATTCCCGACGGCATCCGGCGGTTTCCGCGCTTCGACATCACCGGCTATCAGGGCACGGGCATCGGCGGCGAAGAGCGGCCGAACGAGACCCAGTCGTTCATCGCGACGCTGAACAAGTCGGCGGGCGCTCACGCGATCAAGACCGGCATGGAGGTCCGTCAGTATCGCGAGACCGACTTCTTCTTCGCCAACAACCAGACCGGGCAGTTCAACTTCGACTCGACGTGGACGCGCGGACCGCTCGACAATGCCACGCCGGCGCCGGGCAGCCTCGGCCAATCGTTCGCGTCGTTCCTGCTTGGCCTGCCGAGCTCGGGCTCGGTGACCCGGGCAGCGAGCTATGACGAGAAGTCGCAGGTGTGGGGCTTCTTCGTCCAGGACGACTGGCGCTTCGGCTCGCGGATGACGGTCAATTTAGGCCTCCGCTACGAGTACGAGACGCCGATGACCGAAAAGGCCAACCAGAGCGTGCGCGGTTTTGATACGACAGCGGTGCAGGCCATCGAGGCGGCCGCGCGCGCGCGTTACGCGCTCAACCCGACGCCCGAAGTGCCGGTGAGCTCCTTCAACGTCCGCGGCGGCCTGACGTTCGCCGGCGTCGACGGTCAGCCGCGCGGTCTCTACGAAACACCGAAGACCAACTTCATGCCACGCGTCGGCCTGACGTTCAAGCTCGACGAGCTGACCGTGCTGCGCGGCGGCTACGGCATGTTCTACGGCTTCCTCGGCCAGCGCCGCGGCGACGTGTTCCAGAGCGGCTTCAGCCAGAACACGAACATCATCCCGTCGCTCGACAACGGCCTGACCTTCATCGGCACGCTCACGAACCCGTTTCCGAATGGCATCCAGGAACCGGTCGGCAGTGCGCTCGGGATTCAGACCTTCCTCGGCCAGAGCGTCACGTATCTTCGATCCGAACCCGAAATCACCGCGCACGCAGCGCTGGCAGGTCGGGATCCAGCGCGAATTCGCGAGTCGGTGGGTCGCCGAGGCCAGCTACGTCGGCAATCACGGCACCCAGCTGCAGACGGCGCGCAACATCAACGCGACGCCCAACCAGTACCTGAGCACGCTTCCGGTGCGCGATAACGACCGCATCGCCTACCTCGGCGCCAACATCCCGAATCCGTTCTTCGGACTGCTCCCCTCGACGGCCGCCGCGGCGCTTCAGGGCGCGAACATCGCGCGCGAGCGGCTGCTGCGTCCCTACCCCGAGTTCGACGCCGTCAATACGACGACCAACGAGGGCTGGTCCTGGTATCACGCGCTGCAGGTGACCCTGCAGCGACGGTTCGCTGCCGGGTACACGATCTCGGGTGCCTATACGTATTCGAAGTTCACCGAAGCCACCGAGTTCCTCAACGCGGCCGACCCAGAACCGTGGGAAGGCATCTCGAGCGTCGACACGCCGCACCGCCTGAGCGTCAATGGCATCTGGGAAGCTCCCGTTCGGCCGCGGCGCCGTAAGTTCGGCACGGATGTCGAACGGCGTTCGTCTCGGCGTTCATCAGCGGCTGGCAGTTCTCGGGGATCTACACCTACCAGAGCGGGTTCCCGACTCGGCTTCGGCAACATCATCTTCACGGGCGACTTCGACGACATCGCATCTGCCCGGGGAGCGAGCCAGAGCCTGGCGCGGTGGTTCAACACCGACGCCGGATTCAACAAAGTCTCGACCCAGCAGCTGGGGTCCAACGTCCGCACCTTCCCGCTGCGGCTCGAGAACGTGCGCATCCGACGCCGTGAACAACGTCGACGTGTCGCTCATCAAGAACACGCGATTGCCGGGACGACGCTCGAGCTCAGGTTCGATTCGCTGAACGCGTTCAACCATCCTCTCTTCCCGCGGGGACCAGCACTACCACCGGGATCATCACGACGACGTCGGCGGCCAATTTCGGCGCTAGGTCTCCTCGGCGCAGAAAACTACGCGCGGCGCATGCAGGTGTCGGTGAAGTTCCTGTTCTAAGGAGTTTGCTTGACTCGGGTTCGATCGACCCCTAACATGGACGAGATGGTTCTCGCATCCACGTTGCCGTTCGCCGCCGCCACCCAGACGGTCCAGATCTGCCTGGCCGGGCAGCGCCAGCGACCCAACAGATGACGGAACTGTCGAAATAACAATGACTTACGACAGGCCGTCACCTTCCAGGTGACGGCCTTTTTTGTTATCCGGAGGCGCGCGTTGGGAACTACAAAACTGTCACATTTGAAGGATTCCACAACATCCATGTCGACAGTGCTCGATCCTGTGCCCGCCCGATCTACCGCCGACGCCACCTCGCGGCTGTCTGTGGCCGACCACGACGACCGAACCAGACGTCACAGCGGCGAGATCCGCAAGCTGACCTCGCTCCTCGACGTCAGCCAGGCGCTGGCGAGCCCCGTCAACCTCAAGTCGGCGTTCCATCGCGTGCTCGAGATCCTCGAGCGCTATCACGGCACCAGCCGGAGCGTGATCGCGTTGCCCCGTGATGAGGGCCGCCGGCTCTTTCTGCACGCCTCGATTGGCATCCGCGCCCCGCACGCCGACGCGCCGCTCGGCGGTTCGCTCGCACAACAGGTCTTCGACAGCGGCCGGCCGGTCGTCGTGCCGCGCGTCAGCCAGGAGCCGATGCTCGCGGACCTGGTCGCGCGCAACGCGAAAACCACCCGGAGCACCGCTCGGTCAGGCAGCGTTGATGACAACGATCTGACCTACATCTGCGTGCCGGTGCAGCAGTCCCGGCAATGCCGCGGCGTGCTCGAGGTCGAGCTCGCCTTCCGCAGCGATCGCAACTACGACCGGACGATGAAGTTCTATGGTGTGGTGGGATCGATGCTGGCGCAGGCGTTGAAGATGCAGTCGCTGCTCGAGCAGGACCGCCAACGCCTCGTCAACGAAAACGACCGCCTGCGCGACGAGTTGCGCGAGCGCTACGATTTCTCGCACATCCTCGGAACGAGCGGCGCGATGCGGCAGGTCTGCGAGCAGGTCGTGCAGGTGGCGCGCACCAACACGACCGTCCTCATCCGCGGCGAGTCGGGCACCGGCAAGGAGCTCATCGCGCAGGCCATCCACTACAACTCGTTGCGGGCGCGGCAGGCGTTCGTCAAGGTCAGTTGCGGCGCGCTGCCCGAAACGTTGATCGAGTCGGAGCTCTTCGGCTACGAAAAGGGCG
This sequence comes from uncultured Acidobacteriota bacterium, assembly GCA_963797625.1. Taxonomy (GTDB): domain Bacteria; phylum Acidobacteriota; class Vicinamibacteria; order Vicinamibacterales; family 2-12-FULL-66-21; genus DATBJJ01. The sequence goes on along the minus strand of CAWCQI010000022.1, from coordinate 71,967 downwards.
CGTTCACCGGCGCCGAGCAGCGCAAGAAGGGCCGCTTCGAGCTGGCCGACGGCGGAACGCTGCTGCTCGACGAGATCGGCGACATCAACCTCGCGACCCAGGTCAAGCTGCTTCGGGTCTTGCAGGAGCGGGAGTTCGAGCGGCTTGGCGGCACCGAGCCGCTGAAAGTCGACGTCCGGATGATCGCGGCCACCAACAAGGATCTCGAGACGGCGGTCACCGGCGGCTCGTTCCGGCAGGATCTGCTCTACCGGCTCAACGTGTTCACGATCTTCGTGCCGCCGCTCCGCGAGCGCAAATCGGACGTCCTGCTGCTCGCCGATCATTTCGTCGAGAAACTCTCAACCGATCACGGCAAGCAGGTGAAGCGGATCTCGACGCCGGCGATCGACGCGCTGGTCAGCTACCACTGGCCGGGCAACGTTCGCGAGCTGCAGAACGTGATCGAGCGGGCGGTGCTCGTCTGCGACGGTCAGGTGATCCATCTGCACCACCTGCCGCCGACGCTGCAGACCGCCGAGGGCTCCGGCACGGCCAACAGCCAGTCGCTCGGCGATGCCGTCGCCGGGTTCGAGCGCGATCTGATCGAGGACGCGCTGAAGATGGCGCGCGGCAACCGCGCTCGGGCGGCGCGTCTACTTCAGGCGACGCGGCGGATCGTGAACTACAAGATCACCCAGTACGGCATCGACTGGAAACGCTACCAGGATTCGAACCGCGCGTAACGCGCACGCGACGATTCGCACATCTTAGGTCGCGCTCGATCGCGCGATGTACACAACTGTTCGGCCGTCGCGGTCCGCGCGCGCTCGCTCGGCAGAGCGTAACCTGTTGACACAGCAACTGTTCAGTCGCGATGAGAAGTGCGAAGTAATACGGAGCCGGCCTTGCTCCCGGGCAGGGCATGTGGTACTCGCCTGCATCGATTGTCACCGTCGCCACCCTGTCGTCGCTATCGTTTCTCGCGCCAACCGAAGCCACGCTCGCGCCAAGCGGAGGCGCGGCCGCGGTCGCCGCGCGCGTGTCGGCCTGCGACGCACCGGCACTGACCCTTCCCGACTCGATCGAGCTCGAGGACGGCCTGGAACCAACGATCCGCTGGGCGCTCGAGCACTCGCCGACTTTCCGTCAGCAGTGCCGGGCCCTCGCGGCAGCGCCTCGGCTCCGTGCCAGGGTCGTGGTCTCGTACCCGCCGGCGATCGGGGCGTTACGGGCGCGCACGTCGATCACTGAAACGCGGTCGGGCGTCCTCACGGCCGACATCGAGATCCTCAGCGTGCTCGACCTCACCGAGCTCATCGCGCACGAGTTCGAGCACGTGCTCGAGCAGCTGGATGGTGTCGATTTGCGAGCGCTCGCTCACACCGGAGATGCACGCCAGCTGGCGGATGGCGCGTTCGAAACCGCGCGCGCCATCACCGCAGGTCAACAGGTGGCGGGAGAGGTGGTGAACAACGCGCCGGACCGCGTTCGAAGTGCCGGAGCGTCGCTCTGGCGCGGGCTCCGCCGCGCCGTCGGGGCGCAGCGCGGATCGCCGGCACGGTGATCCAGGCGACGCCGATCGCGAGTCACGAACACCAAGACGCGGATCACGCAACGGGACGCGGATTCCGCCGATTCACGGGTTTCGGACGATCTCGCAATCTGCAGACATCTGGGCCTTCAGGTTCCATCCTCACGCCGGTCGCAACGTCAGCCTCAGCGGAAAACGTATAGCCATAACCGTGGAGCGTGCGGATGAAGCGTGCCCGCTCGGGCGGAGTCCCCAAGCCCCGCGCGAATCTCGCCGATGAGATTCGACAGATTGGCCTCGACCACGAACGTGTCGGGCCAGAGCGCCCGACACAGGGCGTCCTTTCCGAGAGCCTTCGGGCGCGCCTCCACGAGCAGGATCAGCAGCCGATAGGCCTTGGGCGACAGCTCTGCTTCGTCGCCCTTATCGCATCGCCGCCAAGCGATTCGTTTGAATCTTCCGCTTTGTCTCGGCGGAGGCAGGGCTTAAGAGTCAGCCTCAGCGGAAAACGCCTAGCCATAACCGTGGAGCATGCGGATGAACGTGCTCGCTGGGCGGAGTCCCCAAGCCCCGCTAGGCCTTGGGCGACAGCACTACTTCGTCGCCCTTATCGCATCGCCGCCAAGCGATTCGTTTGATCTTCCGCTTTGTCTCGGCGGAGGCAGGGCTTAAGATCCGTCTGTCTTGGCACGATCACAGATCAGCCATTACCGAATCATCCGGAAACTGGGCTCGGGCTGGGATGGGTGAGGTCTTTCTCGCGGAAGACACCGCGCTCGGCCGTAAGGTCGCCATCAAGATGCTGCCCGAGCGTTGCGCGGGGAGCGATCCGGCCCGGCGACGGCTGATCAACGAGGCCAAGGCCGCCGCGGCACTGGACCATCCCAACATCTGCGCCATCCACGAAGTCGGCGAAGAAGACGACCGTGTCTTCATCGTCATGCAATACATCGACGGCGAGAGTCTGGCCGAGCGGATCCGGCAGCGCCCACTACCTCCCGCCGAAGTGGTGGACATCGGCATCCAGGCGGCGCAGGCGCTGGAGGAGGCCCACGCCGCCGGCGTCATTCATCGTGACATCAAGCCGCAGAACATCATCGTCACGCCGCGCGGACAGCTGAAGGTGCTGGACTTCGGACTCGCGAAGATCGCGCAGCACGATCTTGCTGATGCACAGACGATGGAGCGTCTGACGGTGGAGGGAACCACGATTGGCACGCCGGGATTCATGTCTCCCGAGCAGTTGCGCGGACGGGACATCGACGCACGCTCCGACATCTTCTCGCTCGGAGTCACCCTCTACGAATGCGCGACCGGCAGATCCGCGTTCGATCGAGGGACGCCGATCGAAGTCGCGATGCGGGTCATGACCGATACTCCGCCCCCACCCTCCGAGCTCAACCCGGCAGTGCCCCCGGCTCTCGACGCGATCATTACGCGGGCGATGGCCAAAGATGCCGCGGCGCGGTACCAGTCGGCACGATCGCTTCACGCCGATCTGCTTGGACTCAAGCATGAGCTCGACGGAGCTACGGCTCGCCCGGCCTCGACGGCGCCGTCAACGACGAACGTGCGCCGCCAGTCCGTCCGATTCAAGACGCTGATCGCCGCGAGCGCCGTGGCCGCGCTGGTGGCGGCGTGGTTCGCGTCGGGTCTGCTGCGACGCGGGCAGCACGTGCCGCCGCCCGAGGCCGTCGTGTGGTACGACCGCGGCACCAGCGCCATTCGCGAGGGGGCGTATTTTCAAGCGAGCAAGGCGCTGGAGCGCGCGCTCGAGATCGACAATGCGTTCGCGCTGGCGCGGGCTCGGCGGGCGGAAGCCTACAGCGGAGATGGGACTCACCGACAGGGCCAGGGAGGAACTGCTGCAGGCCATGGCGCTGCTCCCGGATCGCTCGAATCTGTCGGCCGCCGAGTCGAACTATCTGGACGCGGTCGCGGCGACTCTCGGCCGCAACTTCAAGACGGCAATTGAAAAGTACTCGCTCATCGTGAATTCGGTTCGAGACGGGGAAAAGTCTGCGGCCTATGTCGATCTCGGCCGCGCCTATGAGAAAAACGAGGATCTCGATCGAGCCATTGAATCGTACGTGAAGGCGACGCAGCTGGATCCGCAGTCCGCCGCCGCATTCCTGCGTTCGGGCATTCTCTATGGCCGTCGCCAGTAGCTGCCAAAGGCGAACGACGCATTCTCGAAGGCGGAGGCCATCTACCAGGCGATGTCGAGCCAGGAAGGCCTGGCCGAGGTGCACTACCAGATGGGATCGCTGCTGGCCAGGATCAGGAAACTGCCGGAAGCCAAGGAGCAGCTGGAGCGATCGTTGGCGATGTCACGCGGATCGTCCAGCGAGTACCAATCGATCAGGACCTCGTTGCAACTCAGCAACGTGTACTACGCCACGGGCGACAGCAGTCACGCCAAGTCGATCGCTGCCGACGCCGTCAAGGCCGCGCAACTGCTCAACAGCCGAACGCTGGCGACCAACGGCTTGATTGACCTCGGGTATACGCTGCTGGCGCGGGGCGAGTTCGCCGACACGCGCGCGTACTTGCACCAGGCTCTCGATCTTGCCCGCCAGGACAAGTCGCCTCGATTGGAAGCACGGGCCCGCCTCGCCCTTGGCAGTCTGAGCACCCAGGAGCGCAGCTTCGATGAAGCGGTGTCTCATCTCGAGGCGGCGCTGAAGTTCTACCAGCCGGCGGGCTACCGCACGGAGACATCCAACGCCCTGATTCTGCTTGGGCGGGTCTACCGCGACAAAGGCGAATACGCGGTCGCCATGAAAGCATTTTCCGAGCAGCTGGAATTGGCGAAGCAGTCAGGCGACCCGGCGCGATTGGCGGCGACTCACTCCAGCATCGGCGTCCTTCTCGGAGACAACCAGGAGCTGTACGCCGAGGCCCTCCCATATTTCGAGGAAAGTTATCGGATCAACAAGTCGCTCGGCGCACGCGTCGGCATGGGATGGGATCAGGTCAATCGCGCGGCGTCGCTGTCGGCGTTAGGGAGATACGACGAAGCCAAGGCCGCTCTCAACGAAGCCTATGCCATCGCCGCCGGGCCCGAAGCGGGGTTCAAGTCCCAACTCGCATACGTGGATTTGATCGGCGCGCAGATGGCGCTCAGCCTGGGCCACCGTGTGGAAGCCACGACGCGAGCGACGGCGGCGCTCAAATTGGCTGAACGCGACTACAAGGACACAGCGCTCCAGGCCAAGCAGACGCTCGCGCTCACCGAGGCGATTTCCGGCGCGCCGAAAAAGGCGGTGGCGCTTGTCGAGGAAGCCGTGGACGCGGCCAGGGAGTTGAAGCTTCCCCGGCTCCTGTCGACAGCGCTGCTCGCCTCGGCCGAAGTTCGCATTGCCGGCGGAGACGGACGGGGCGCGCTCGCCGACGCGCAGGCGGCACAGAAGGTGTTCGCCTCGGCGGCACAACTGGAATCGGAGTGGCGCGCGTGGCTGGTGTCGGCGAGGTCCATGCGGCTCGAGGGCGACAGCGCGATTGCCTACGATTACGCCGTCCGCGCCGAGACCAGTCGAGCGGCTCTCCAGGCTCGCTGGGGCGAAGACAACTACCGAGGATACGTGCGGCGGCCCGACATTCAAGTCCGCTTGAAGCAGCTCGGGCAACTGCTCGGAGCGAAGAAGATCGTTCAACGCACAGAAGGAGGCTGAACATGGCAGGTAAAGAAGGCGATCCGGGCGGCGGTCAGGGCGGAGGCGGAAAGAAGAAACCCGCCAAGAAAACGACGAAGAAGAAGTAGCGCGATAGCCGGCATCAAGGATCCTTGTGCCGGCTATTTCGCGTTCTGGTGCCGTGACGGTGTGCCCGAAACCGATGGAGGACCATGGCTGAAGTCGAACTCGGCAAGAGGCTGGAACTGCTGGAGATCGCCGGTTCACGCAACGCCCGCCGAACAGAGAGGGACCTTGGCACCTTCCTCAGTTCGTCTGAACGAAGGGCGAGACTCTCCAGGCAGGAGCGTCTGCGCATCGTCGAACAGGCGCTGGTGCTGATGGAGATGAACTATGTCCATCTGCCGATGAAGCGCGCCATTCACGCGATCGATCCCATCCAGCAGCTCAAACTCCTCAGGTTCCAGCTCGCCGAGTGGAACGTGGACCTCGAGAGCACCATCGACTTCCACCGCCGCATGCTGTCGATATTTGGTTCGACGCGCGACCTGCACACGCTCTATCTGCTGCCCGAACCGTACAGGGATTGCACCGCGTATCTGCCATTTCTCGATCGAACAGTGTTTCGACCGGGGCACCGAACGATTCATCGTGACGCGGACGGCGGTCAGTGAAGACGCGCCGACAGTTTCGGACGACGGTCGAGAGGCCAGGTTCGAACGTGGAGTCGAGGTGCTGGCGTGGAACGGTGTCCCGATTGTGAGAGCCATCGAAATCAATGGCGAGTCGCAGGCCGGCAGCAACCCCGACGCCCGGTTCGCGCGAGGGCTCGACAATCTGACCATCCGACCGCTCAACAGCACGTTGCCCCCAGATGAAGCGTGGGTGGACATCTTGTACCGCGCGAAGAATGGGGTGGTCGCGACCCATCGAGAGTACTGGCTGGTTCACAAGACCAGTGACACCGGTGAGTCGTCCACTCCGCACAGCAAAAAGAGGGCGGCGTTGGACTTGAAGAGGACGCGCATCCTCGAGGTCAAGAAAGAGCTGTACCCGCGCGACGACTCCGCCACGCTCGGGTCGATCAAAGACGTCCTGTACACATTGAAGAAGACGGTGAACGGCCAGACGTTGGGCTACATCCGGCTCTTCAGCTTCGACGTGGACGATGCGAGGCAGTTCCTCAAAGCGTTCACCAACCTGATCACGAAGGAAGGCTTTCCGCAGGACGGCCTCATCCTGGATGTTCGCGGCAATCCGGGTGGAAACATCCGCGCTGCGGAATCGCTGCTGCAGCTGTTCACGCCCAATGCCATCGAACCGGAGTTGTTCGAGTTCATCAACACGCCGCTGAATTTTCAGATCTGCAAGTCCGCCCCGGATGACTGGGATCTGAAGCGATGGCTGCCCTCGATCGGCGACTCGGTGTTGACGGGTGCGACCTACTCGGCAGGATTTCCGCTCACCCGCGACGCGTTGTGCAACGGCATCGGTCAGGTCTACTACGGTCCGGTCGTGCTGATCACCGACGCGCTGTCGTACAGCGCGACGGACATCTTCGCCGCAGGTTTTCAGGACAATGAAGTTGGATCGGTACTCGGTACGGGCGGCAACACCGGAGCGGGGGGAGCAACTTCTGGTCGCTGGACGATCTGCTGCGGGCGCAGAAAAAGGATCCCACGTCTCCGTTCAAGAAACTGCCGAAGGGAGCCGAGATGATCGTGGCGATGCGTCGCAGCATTCGGGTCGGTCTGCGCGCAGGTTCGCCGCTGGAGGAGTTCGGTGTCTCGCCAGACGTGCTGCATTTCATGACCAGACGCGACCTTCTGGACGAGAACGTCGATCTCCTGGCCCGTGCCGCACGGCTCATTCGGCAACAGCCGTCGTTCCAGCTGTCGGTGAAGCCAGTGAGCGGCGAAGGCGCCAGCGGGATTGTTGTCAGCGCCGCGTCGAAGGTTCCATCGTCGAAGGCGGGCCGGCGGATCTCCCGCCTGGATATCTACGTGAATGGTCGACCCGTGCTTTCCATCGACGCTGAGGACGGGACGGTGCCGCCGACTCAGGTGGCGATCGGCAGGGGGGGCAACACGCGCACGGCCGTCGAAGCGCAGGCGTGGGATCACGCTGGAAGACTTGTCGCCGTTCGTCGGACGAGCGTCCGATGATCGCTTGGCAAACGCCCGCGTCATCGCTGGCAACACTCGGCCGGGAAGTAGCGCCACAGGATAGCTACGTCGCCAATCGGCGACCGATCTGCCCTTGGGATCGGTCGCCGCCCTGGAAGACTCTCCAGTGTTCCCTACGTGAACTTCACCAGATCCGCGATCTTGATCGGCCGGCCCTCGTCGATGCTCTTGCGCGCCGCGATCCCGGTCAGGCATGACATCGCGCCGGCGCGCGAGTCGGGCAGCCGCATGTGCGCTGGCGCGTCGATCTTCTTGAAGATCAAATCGCGCAGCCGCTGATCGCCGCCGCCGTGCCCCTCGGTCTCGCGCGGCAACTCGATCTTCACGCGCTTGCCGAAGTTCTTCATCACGTACATCCCGGTCTCTTCGCCGGGATCCCACGCCTGGCGCTCGTAGTCGCGCACCTCGAGCCGGCCCTTGGTGCCGTTGAAGGCGAGGTAATAGCCCTCGATCGGCATGAACGTGTTGACCGAGTAGCTCATGTCGACGCCGTTCGAGTACTTCACGACCGCGTTCATCGTGTCCCAGATGTCGATGTCTTCCTTGAAGACGCAGCCATCGCGCTGGTAGCCGTCGGCCGACTCGCAATCGTTGTAGAGCGCGACGAGGTTCGCGCTCCGGTTGATGTCCCAGTAGTACGAACACTTGTCCTTGTGCGGGCAGGACCGGCAGTTCGTCGAACGGAAGGGACCGCTCTTGCCGTAGTTGGCCAGGGTGCCGAGCGCCGACACCTGGACCGGCTCGGCGTCGATCCACCAGTTGACGAGATCGAAATGGTGCGAGGCCTTGTGCACCCAGAGCGAGCCGCTCTTCGAGCGCAGCCGGTGCCAGCGCCGGAAGTAGTCGGCGCCGTGAGTCGTGTCGAGAAACCACGTGAAATCGACCGACGTGATCTTGCCGATCTCGCCGCCCATCAGCAGTTCCTTGATCTTCTGGTGTTTGGGCGCGTAGCGGTAGTTGTGCGTGACGATGATCTTACGGCCGGTCTTTTTCTCGGCGTCGAGGACCGCCCGGCACTGCGTCTCGTCGATGACCATCGGCTTTTCGGTCATCACGTCGACGCCGCGCTCCATCGCGCGCACCAGGTACTGGCTGTGAAACGCGTCGACGGTCGTCACCATCACGACATCGGGCTTCGCCTTCGTGAGCATGTCGTCGAAGTTGGTGAAGGTCGGGCACGACGTGCCCATCTGTTTCTTCGCAACTTCGACGCGCAGCGGGTTGATGTCGCACAACCCGACCATTTCGACGAGGTCGGGATAGTCACGCAGGATTGGCCGGCCCCACATGCCAATCCCGCGCACACCGGTGCCGACGATGGCGTAGCGGCGTTTGGCCTGAGCGGCCGAGCCGACAGTCTCGCTGGCGACGAGCGCGCCGAGCGCCGCCCCGGTCGCCGTGCTCACAAACTCTCTGCGCGTGACGCCGTCCTCGTTCGCCATCACTCTGCCTCCCAGTGGACTATCCACTTTTGACGAGACGATTCTACTGCGCCCCGCTATGATTCTGACGTGGTTCGCAAGGCGTTTCGCATGGCGGTACACCCGGGACAGGAGGCCGAATACGAGCGGCGCCATCGCCCAATCTGGCCCGATCTCGAGCGCACGCTGATCGAGCACGGCGTGGTGACCTACTCGATCTACCTGGACCCCGAGACCCGCGACCTCTTCGGGTATGTCGAGGTCGAGGACGAGGGCCGCTGGGCGGCGATCGCTCAGACCGAGGTCTGCCGGCGTTGGTGGCGCCACATGCGCGAGATCATGCCGGCCAACGCCGACGACAGCCCGGTGGCGCGTGAGCTGCGCGAGGTATTCCATGTGAATGCGTCGACGGCGGGCAACGGAGAGTGAAGCGGGATAAGATTGGCGATCGACTAGTGCCACGGATCGCACGGACAACACGGATCGGGTTTTGTGAGATGGCTTCTAGTCTTCTCCGTACGTAGAACCGGAGTGAGTCGTGGTAACGGCCGTCAGCTTGACGGCCCCCCGCCTCACGTTACCCTCACCAAAGAGACACTTATGCTGACCGATACACTCTTCAGGCAACCGCGGCAGTTTGGCGTTCAGCTCCTGCAGAAGCGCGGCGATGGCGGCTCTCGCGAGCTCAGCACGCGCCGGCTGCGGCTCGACGCCGGCACGAGCGCCACGTTTCGCCTCGCGGACGAGGAAACCGTCGTCGTGCTGCAGCAGGGCCGCGGCACGTTCGCAGCCGGCGGCAATAAATGGCCGGTCAGCCGGTCGGGCGTCTTCACCGAGCGCGCGACCGCGCTCTACCTGCCCCCGGGGGTCGAGCTGACGGCGACTGCCGACACGGTGCTCGAGGCGGTCCTGATCTCGACCCAGGCGCCCGCCGGCGGCACGGCGGCGCTCATCGGCCCCGCTGACGTCAAGGTCAACGCGCGCGGCCGCGCCAACTACTCGCGCGAAGTGCACGACATCTTCGTCACCGATCCGCACGTGCAGCGGCTCATGGTCGGCGAGACGTTCAATCCGCCGGGCAACTGGAGCAGCTATCCGCCGCACAAGCACGACGGCAAGGACGGCGAGCCGACGCTCGAAGAGGTCTACTACTTCACGATTGACCCGCCGCAGGGCTTTGGCCAGCAGATCCTCTACACGAACGACGGGGAATCGGCGACGCATTCGGTGCGCGACGGCGACGCGGTTCTCCTGCCCTATGGCTACCACCCCGTGTCGGCGCCGCCCGGTTACCGGCTCTGTTACCTCTGGGGCATGGCCGGCGAACAGCGGAAACTCGCGCTGCACGAGGATCCTGCGCACAAGTGGATCCACGAAGCGAAGCTCTAAATTCACTGCTTCGAGCCTCGTCTCACAGGAGACCAGGAGATCAGGAGAATGAAATTGAAAGAGCTCCTGACCTCCTGAGCTCCTGTTGTCCGGCAGCAACCAACCAAACGATCCTATGCCCACGAACCGGCAAACCGCCACGGCGGCGATTGAACAGGCTGGCATCGTCGCCGTCATCCGGATCAAGGATCCGGCGAAGCTCCAGGGCGTCGTCGACGCGATCTCGGCGGGCGGCATCCGCGCGCTCGAGGTCACGATGACGGTCCCCGGCGCGATCGAGCTCATCGCCGCGCTGGCGCCGAAGATGCCGGCCGGCTTCCTGCTCGGCGCCGGCACGGTCGTCGACGCCGCGACGGCAATCAAGGTGATCGACGCCGGGGCGCAGTTCATCGTCAGCCCCGTGTTCCGGCGCGAGGTCATCGAGGCGTGTCACAGCCGGGACGTGGCGGTTACGCCCGGGTGCTTCACGCCCAGCGAAATCCTCGACGCGTGGGATGCCGGCGCGGACATCGTCAAGGTCTTCCCGGCCACCGCGCTCGGACCGGGGTACATCAAGGACGTCCGCGCGCCGCTGCCCCAGGTCAAGCTGATGCCGACCGGGGGCGTGACGCTCGACAACGCCGGCGACTGGATTACCGCCGGCGCCGTCGCGGTCGGCGTCGGCAGCGCGTTGACCGACGCCAAGGCCATCGAGGCCGGCAACTTTTCCGTCCTGAAATCGAACGCGGAGCGTATCGTCGCGAGCGTGCGGGCGGCGCGCGCTCCTAAATGAGTCCTATGCCCAAAGTCGTCACCTTCGGCGAACTGATGCTGCGCCTGAGTCCGCCGGGATTCGAGCGCTTCCTGCAGACGGCGCAGTTTGTCGCCACCTTCGGCGGCGGTGAAGCGAACGTTGCCGTCTGCCTCGCAGCATTTGGCATCGACAGCTACTACGTGACTCGCCTCCCGAAGCACGAGATCGGCGAGGCTGCCGTGCGCGCGCTCCGCGCCGAGGGCGTGCGGACCGATTACATCCTGCGCGGCGGCGATCGGATCGGCGTCTACTACGCCGAGGCCGGCGCGAGCCAGCGCGCGTCAACGGTGATTTACGACCGCGCGCGTTCGGCGATCGCTGAAATGGAACCGGACGCGGTTGACTGGGCGACAGTGTTCGCCGGCGCGCAGTGGTACCACGTCTCGGGAATTACGCCCGCGCTCGGCGACAAGGGCGCGGCCGCAACGGCGGCGTCGATCAAGGCGGCGCGCGCCGCCGGCGTCCGAATCAGCGTCGATCTCAACTTCCGGAAGAAACTCTGGACCGAAAAGCGCGCGCAGGAAGTGATGGGCCCGCTGATGCGCGACGTCGACGTCGTCATCGCCAACGAAGAAGATCTGCAGTCGGTCCTTGGCGTGCACGTGCCGGGCACGGACGTCACGAGCGGCCAGCTGAACATCGCGGGATTCCAGGAGGCGGCCGAGCGCGTGACGCGTGACTTCGGCCCGCCGATGGTCGCGATCACGCTCAGAGAAAGCGTCTCGGCGAGCGACAACGGCTGGAGCGCCGCGCTCTGGGACGCGTCGAGCAAGACCATGCACCGCAGCCAGCGATACGACGTCCGCCTGGTCGATCGGATCGGCGGGGGCGACAGCTTTGCCGGCGGTCTGATCTACGGGCTGGTCACCGGGCGCACGCCGCCCGACGCGTTGCGCTTCGCCGTCGCGGCCAGCGCGCTCAAGCAGACCATCCCCGGCGACTTCAACCGGGTCACCGTCGCCGAGGTCGATCGCCTCGTCGGCGGCGACGCCTCCGGCCGCGTGCAGCGATAGGCCGCCGCCATGGGGTATTCGATTTTACGCGCGAGCGATCGACGCAGATGATCTCCAGGCGACGGCTTCTCGCGTGGGCATCGAGCGCGGTAGCGTTCCGACTCGCGCAGCAATCCGGAGGCGGTGACGGACACCTGAGCGTCAAGCTTCGCGCTCCGCGTCAAACAGCGACACCGGGAGAGCATGCACTCGGGCTCGGCGGCAACAGCGGGCGCGACGGTCTGCTCATCGTTCCGAAGAGCTATCGGCCGGATGTGCCTGCGCCGCTCGCCGTCATCCTGCACGGCGCCGGCGGTTCCGCTCGCCGGGTCCTCTCGTTTTTTGGCGTCGCGGATGAACTCGGCGTCATCGTCCTGGCTCCCGAGTCACGCGGCGGCACGTGGGACGCGATTCGAGGCAGCTTCGGACCCGACATCGAGTTCCTGGATCGCGCGCTGTCGCTGACGTTCGACCGTTGCGCCGTCGACCGGAACCGAGTCGCCATCGGCGGCTTTTCGGATGGCGCGTCGTACGGACTCTCGGTCGGCCTTGCCAGCGGCGATCTCTTTACGCACATCCTGGCGTGCTCGCCAGGCTTCGTCAGCCCAGGTTCCGTCCACGGCCGGCCGCGCATCTTTGTCTCTCACGGAACGGCCGACCGGATTCTCCCCATCGGGTCGACGAGCCGGCGCATCGTCCCGCTCCTCGAAAAGTCAGGGTATGCGGTCACGTATCGTGAGTTCGACGGACCCCATACCGTTCCGCCGCCAATCGCACGCGAAGCATTCACATGGTTTACCGGAGAGAAACCGCGCGTACAATGAGCCGCGAGCCGCGAAAGTTTGAACCGTGAACCCTGAACCGTGAACCCTGAACCGTCATGACTCAGTCCCTTCGTCGTTGCTCACTGGCGCTCGTCATCGCGCTTGGCTCGACCGGCTGCCTTCGCTCGACGACCTCGATCGAGTTGAACACCGACGGCAGCGGCACGATTCTGCAGGAGACAGCTGTGTCGGCCCAGGCGATGGGAATGCTGCAGGGCCTGGCGGGCGCGAACGCAGCGGGCGAGAAGCCACCTCAGCTGTTTGGTGAAGAGCAGGCGCGCAAGACCGCGGCGACGATGGGCGTCAAGTTCGTCTCGGGCGAACCCATCAAGACCGGAGATCTCGAAGGCTACCGCGCCCGGTTCGCCTTCGACGACATCTCCAAGGTCACCGTGAAGCTGGACCAGGGCGCAAATGACCTGGCGCCGGGAACAGAGACCAAGAAACCGCCGTTTGGTTTTGCGTTCACGCGCGGCAGCAGCGCGTCTGCGCTGACGATTCAGATGCCCGACCAGTCGCCCACCGGCGGGCTGCCGCTTCCGGGGGCAGACGCGGACAAGGCCCAGGCCGCGCAGGCCATGGCCATGATGAAGATGATGATGAAAGGGCTGTACGTCGACGTCACGCTCAACGTGAACGGCCGGATCGTCAAGACCAACGCGCCCTACGTTGACGGCTCGCGCGTGACGCTGATGCAGATCGACTTCGACAAGCTACTGGCCGACGACGCGGCGCTGCTGAAGCTGTCGTCTGCAAAGGACATCAAGAGTCTGGCGGGCGTGCCCGGGCTGAAGGTCGTCGCCGAGCCGAAGGTGACGGTCGAGTTCAGTCGCTGAGAAGCGCCGTGACGATTCGGGTCCACTCGGCGTCGAGCGGGCCGCGCTCGACGGGCTTGTCGGCCCTCCGATACCAATAGGCGGCATTCGACGCATCTCCTTCTTTCCGATGCAGATACGCGTGGACCCACGCGCCCGTGGCATCGTCGATGTCCTGGGCCGTTCCATGCGCCTTTTCCCAATCGCCTTTCGCGTCGTGCCACAAGGCAACGAGCGCAGGACTGACCGCAGGCGGCGCGGTAGCGGCGAGCGTCGCGTTGAATTCGGAAAAAGTCATCGCATTCACCGACTAGTGCCACGGATTACACGGATAACACGGAAGTATTTTGATGACTTCTAGTTGTCAGGAGGAATTATAGGCCCTGCCGATGTAACGACAATGTGAGACAATGTAACCTCCCCAGGCGAGTCCGGCCGTTTCGCGCGGTGTCAACCAGAAGCACTCTATCGATTTTCGGCGTGATGTTCCTCGCGGGCACGTCACTTGTGTTCGGGTGTGGAGGCTCGTCTCCCTCGTCGCCGTCACCAACATCAAGCCCACCGCTTCTCGGACCGGGCGCAGGCACGCCGGGCCCTCCCGCGGTTCTCGTCGGCGCCGGTGACATCGGTCTGTGCGGTTCTCCGGCGGTTGCAGCAACCGCGCAGTTGATCGACCGCATTGCCGGAATCGTCTTCACGACAGGTGACAATGCCTATCCGGCCGGCACAGCGGAAAACTTCCGCGACTGCTATGAGCCGCATTGGGGTCGGCATCGCGCGCGGACGCGGCCGACGCCGGGAAATCACGACTACGAACGCGGCGGGACCGGCTACTTCACGTACTTCCAAGACCATGCCGGGCCGTTTGGGCTGGGATATTACAGCTACATGGCAGGGCCGTGGCAGGTCATCGCCCTCAATTCGGAGATCCCGCTAGGGCCAGGATCGGCGCAGCTTCAGTGGGTGCGCAGCGAACTGGCGGCCGCGCCGACGCAGTGCACGATGGTCTACTGGCACAAACCGCTGTTCTCGTCCGGCCCGAACGGGCCCAACCGTGACATGCGCGAACTGTGGCGAACGCTCTACGAGTTCGACGCCGACCTCGTCCTCAACGGTCACGATCACTTGTACGAGCGTTTCGGCCCGCAGGATCCGGACGGCCGGTTCGATCCGGCGCGCGGCATCCGGCAGATCACGGTGGGGACCGGCGGCGGCGCGCTCTACACGCCGATCATGTCCGCGCCGAACACCGAAGCCATCGGCATCGTCTACGGCGTGGTGAAGCTCACGTTGAGCTCAGGCGGCTACCAGTGGGAATTCCTCCCGATTCCTGGGAGCTCGTTCTCAGACTCCGGTATCGGCTCCTGCCACTGAGCCTCGTTTCAAGAGGTTCATCCGGTTCAGAAGGTTCAAGAGGTTCAGCGCAAGCCGAACGTGGCCGTGAGCGGATCGAGCTTCCGGCTCGAGGCGACTCCTGGCGACGCGTGCGACGTGGACGCGAGACTCATCTTGACGGCTTTTGCCACGGCTCGCGCGACTTCGGATTGAACGGTTAGCACCTGTCGCAGCGGCCGCTCGTAGGCCTCGACAAACACGTGCTCGTCTCTCCGGGCCTCAATCAGATGCACCGCGATCCGCACGCGTCCGTCCGCTCTGGTCACCGAGCCATCAACGATGAAATCGACGCCGAGCGCCCGCGCGATCTCTGGCAACCGCCGCCGCTCCTTCTCGTAGATCGCCGAGGACGTCCCCGACACGACGCGGACCGATTCGAGACGGGCGAGATCGGTGATGAGCGCGTCGGTCATCCCCCGCGCAAACGACTCCTCGCCGTCAGTCGAGACGTCGCGCAGCGGCAGGACGGCGAGTGAAGTTTCGCCTGGCGTGACGAACCTGACCGGAATGGTCGACTGCACCACGGGCTGATCGGGTTGCGCCGCCGATTCGGCGACGGCCGGCGCGTGGTACTTCTGCACCAGGATCAGGCCGAGCGAAATCGTCGCGACGGCGCCCATGATCTGCGCCACGATTCGGCCCACGAACGAAATCCACGCCGAGCGGACCTTGGCTCGTTTCTTCTCCAGTTTTCGTTCCAGCTCATCCTCTGCGGCGTCGACCGACACCGGGGCGGCGGTGATGGGGGTTACGAGTGCATGTTCTTCGGCCATTGCTCGGACTCCACTTCTACAACTCTATGACGACCATACGACGCGGCGCCGCTGGCAGTTCTTTACGGTTATCGTCGGGTTTTCTCCACAAATGCACGCTTCATCGGCGCCCACGGCGGGCGGCGGCCACCTGCTCCAAGACGAACTTCGACCGCTGGCGCGCAAACTGCTTCAACCAGTCGACCTGCGCAAAGAACTCCTCCGTCGAGAACTGCTTGCGGTTGTCTTCCTCGACGGTCCCCGCGATTAGCTCAGCCGCGCGCGTGACCTCGGTTTCCAGCCAGTCCTCTTCGGCCGCCGAACGCGCGGCCGCCTCGAGCGCCTGCAGGTACACTTCTCTGAGGTCGGGATACGCAAACGCGCGGCGGAAAAGGACGTTGTCGTCGGCTCGCTCGAAGATCGAAAAGTCCGGCAACAGGAACGTGCTGTCCTTGTCCCAGGGCAGAAACCGGTGCCGCTTGGTGTCCTTGGCCCGATAGAGAAAGAAGTTGTTCATCCCGGTCGCCCCGAGAAGGCCATCGTTCTCGGCCAGGAAGACCTCGGTCGCGACATGGGTCATGAATTGCGCGAGGTCGACATACTCCTCCACGCGATCGCGCCAGACTCCATCGTCGGCGTGATTGACCTCCCGCAGCCAGTCGTGGATCGGGAGGTAGAGCATCGCATCGGTTTCTTTCTCGTGGTTCTGCGCCTCGAAGCGGTCCTTGTAGGCCGCGAGATCCTCGCCGAGGTATTCACCCCGCCATTCACTCTGCAGCTGGTAGGAATAGAGATAGCCGTCGTTCTCGCCGAGGTTGCGCGTCAGGAATGCGTTGTCGACCGATTCGAGGATGATGTAGAGCCCCTGGAACTCGTTGTTGATGTAGAGGCGGCAGTATGAGTGTCGCGAAGCGGGCTGCCCCAGTCGCGAGAACATCGTCATCGCCAGCCGCTCGCGCAGCATTGACGGGTCGGTCCAGATATTCTTGAGCACGAACGACTTCAGTCCGAGAAACCGCTGGCCGGTCACATAGCGATCGGCGTCGACCCTGAGCGCCATCTTGCTGTCGTTCCGGCTGGAATTCCCCCGCGACCGCACGCCGGCATTCCGCACGCGAATGCCCTTCCACTCCACGTCGGCCGTGTAATAGGTGTTGTCGAGATACTTCTCGTGCAGGGTGCGCAAGTCTCTCGTGTTCATGGTCAGGCGGATCTCCTGCATCGTGTTCGGGTCGAAGAACTCATCGGTGCTCTGCGCGATCGCGGGCGTCGCGCCGGCGAGCGCGAGCGCCGCGACAACGGCGGTGAGCAGGATCGCTTTGCGAAGACAGAGGCTGGTCATGACGTTAGCTCTCACATCGAGAACTGAAACCGCACGATGCGGCTCCAGAAGCTGGACTGCTCCGGGTTCGGGCCCTGGTCCGGGAAGCCGATCGTGTTCCGCACCAGGTTCAGCTGAATCTTGATCCAGCGGTTCGCGTACCAGTTCACGCCGAACGTGTAAGCGAGGTCGCTGTTGCCGAGAACGATCTCGGCTCGTGGGGCAGTCGACGGCAGAACATCGCTGATGTCGCTGTCAACCGAGCCGAAGCGAATGCGCTCGGCGCGGGCGGCGAGCTCGACGGCGCCGATCCAGCCCTTGAAGAACGGGCCTCGGAATAGTGGACGGAGGGGTGAGTCGAATCCCTCCGCCTTCTTCTCGCCGGTCACAGCCCACGTGCCGCTCACGTACCATCCCTGACTGAGGAATGGTGAGAGGTCGGTTTCTTCGATGCTCTGGCCCAGGCGTTCATCGGTCAGCCGGATGAACTCGGACTTGACCGAGAAGGGCCCGGGACGCCACCGCGCCTCGAAGCCAATCCGCTGGCGCCGTCCGTTGACGAGCACCTCCGGGCGATAGAACCACTCATCGAGCTCGGTCCGCCCGCGGAGACCGGACACACCTTCCGGGAGCTCGCTGGTCGTGAACGACACGCCGACCGCCAGATCTTCTGCGACCGACTTCGTCGATCTGAACGGCTGCGCCAACAGACGGCCGGCCACTGTCCGATCGCCGTGCACGTAATCGGTGTCGTTCCTCTCAGCGTTGCTGCCATCTTCGTTGAACAGCCCGAGCTCGTAACGAAGGATGCCTCGAGTCAGGAAGCGGCCGTGCACCATCACGCCGACGTCGCGGCCCGGCGCGAGGAGCGTCGCGATGCGCGAGCGGTTGACGAAGTCCAGGTTCGTGGAACTGGTGTTTTCGTCGAGGCTGAACGGTACCTTGAACTTGCCGGCCATCACCTCCGCGAAGCCGTACTGCTTGTAATTCAGATAGACGTCGCGCCAGGGATCTCGGTTGGCCGTGAGCTCTCGCTCGACCTGATAGTCGAAGATGTTGAGAATCTCGCCCTCGATGCCGATGCGCCGGCGAGCGACATCGGCATTGAGGTCGTTGTCGTTGTCGACATCGGAGTCGTCGTCCAGGGACAGGGTCGCGTCCGAGTGCCAGATCTCGCTCTGAAGTCGCACGCGGAAATCAACGCGAGTTCCCTCGCCGAGGTGAAGCGACGGCCGGCCGTCCCAGCGGAAGCCCCAGTCGCCATCGGTCTTCTTGTCTGAAGCCTGATGTTCTGCGGCCTTGTCGGCGGGTTTCTCGGATTCTTTCTCGGCAGTCTTCTCGGCCGGCGACTCCTTGCCTGGGACGGTCTGCTGGCCGACCTCCTGCCCCAACGCCGGCCACGGAAGCATGACCGCTGCGACTAGCGCCGCGACGCCGAGCACGATGCGGTTTTGCTTCATGAAGTCGACCTTGCGCTTGCGTCGATCTGACGCTCTGCCACTTGTCACACTATCGCCACCGCTGTCACGAGTCCCAACCGTTTCCTTCCGGTTTCCTGATCTCTTTGGCGCTTGCGCACACCTCCGCACACGTCGGGAGTCGTGAAGGCAGCGTGGTGTCGTCAATTTGACGCGTCCAAATCTCCGGACGGCATGTCATGCGCAGGCGACAGCCCTTTGTGCATTCGCACCATCTGTTTGACCGGATAACAGGCTGAGACGTTGACTCTAGACGCCATGTTCATGGAACTCGCGCGTTTCGAACGCAGCGCTCTGCAAAGCCGCAACCGCTTGCGGTATCGAAACGGCTGGACACACTTTTTTCATGAACGGGAAAGGAGGGACAGAGCGAACAGTCGCCTACAGCTGGGCTAGCAGATCACGCGACCGAGCCCTGGGACGAATGGGCGTCGAGAAGGAAGATCGTCGGCGCTCCGGCCCGCGCGGCGCGTGCGACGGGTAGTGGGGACGCCGGAGCGCGCAGGGCCTCGCGGATGGCGTCACGTTTCTCGGCGCCGAAGGCGGCGATGAAGATCTCGGCGCCGGCGAGAGCCGGGAGTGTCAGCGTCAACCGTCGTGGGGGCGGCTTGGGCGAATCGGTGACGGCCACGACCAATCGTGAGGCTTCCTCGAGGGCGGGGTGGCCTGGAAAGAGCGAGCAGACATGTCCATCGGGTCCAACGCCGAGCAGGACCACATCGAAGCGTGGCGGATCGCCGAGCACACGGACAAGCTCGCGCTCGTAGCTTCTCGCAGCGGCGTCGAGATCGGGATCGTCGGCCGGCATTCGGTGCGCGCGCGCATGACCCACGTGCGATAACAGCAGCTCGTTGGCGACGCGGTAATTCGAATCCTCATGATCCGAACCGACCGCGCGCTCATCACTCCAGAAGACGTCGACCATCGTCCAGTCGATGGCTGCGTCGGCCAGAACGGGAAAGAAGGCGCGCGCGATCGACCCTCCGGGAACGACGAGCGACAAAGCGCGGCCGCCGGCGCGCGCGCGATCAAGCCGCACTCGACACGCGCGTGGCGAACACGCGCGCGAGCTCGTCCGGCGTGCCAACAATTGTTTCGAATGGCAACGAGCGAAATGTACTACGAGCTCGCAGCTCGCGGCTCGCGTGCTCGCTGATCGCTGATAGCTGATAGCTGATAGCTGATAGCTGATAAGGATTCGACTCTGAATAGCCTCTCGCCGTAGCCGCTGGCGGAGGCGGCTCTGGCCCGCCGTAGCTTCTAGCGAAGGCGGCCGCCAGGTGCGCCGAAGCCGCTGGCGAAGACGACTGAAACTCATATACTGACCCCGGGGGGCGCGGTGTCAGCGGAGAATCAGCACGCGCGCGGGATGCCAGGCTGCCTGGTCGATGCCGGCGGATTCCGACTCCACCTGCACTGCTCGGGGTCTGGCACGCCGGCAGTCGTCATGGATGCCGCCCTGGGCGGCTCATCGATCAGCTGGTCGCTCGTTCAACCGGCCGTGGCTCAGCGGACGCGGGCATGCAGCTACGATCGCGCGGGCTTCGGATGGAGCGATGCCGGTCCGATGCCGCGCACCGCCGGACGCGTCGCCGACGAGCTGCGCGTGCTGCTCGATCGCGCCGGCGTCCCGCCGCCATTCGTCCTGGTCGGACACTCCTTCGGTGGCCTCGTCATGCGCATCTTCGCGGCGAGACACCGTGCCGAGGTCGCGGGCCTGGTGCTCGTCGATCCCGCTCATCCCGAGGACTGGGTCACGCCTGCGCCAAAAGAGCAACTGAAGATCGACCGTGGCTTGCGGCTGTGCCGCAGCGGCGCGAGCGCCGCGCGCTTCGGCGCCGCGCGTCTCGTCAACGGGCTGGTAACACTCGGGCTGTTCGGCGTCGCACGCGCGCTGGCGAAGATCGTCAGCCGCGGCGGACTGTCCCGCGAAGACGAGGGCATCCTCGCCCCGCTCTGGAAACTGCCGCTCGAGACGCGGAAGCCGCTGCGACAGTTCTGGACCCAGGAGAAGTTCTTCGAGGCGCTCGGCAGCCAAATCCAGTCGATCTCGACGAGCGCCGCCGAGACGCTCGCGGCGGCGCCGGACGGCTATGGCGACCTGCCGATCGTCACCATCTCGTCCACCGATCCCGGCGACTACCGACTGCGACAGCAGGAGGCACTCGCCCGGCTCTCCCGTTCGGGCCGGCACATCGTTGCCTCGAACAGCGGGCACTGGATTCCACTCGACCAGCCGCAGGTCGTCATCGACGCTATCGAGGAAGTCGTCGCCGACGCGAGGCGGTGAGGGGTAAAGGTGTTCGCCCGCCGGTACATCGAACGTTATGTAGTAGACGCCCGCGCACGGAAACACGCTCGAGGCCCGATCGCATCCAATCGATCCACTGCAATTCTTGGAGGACCCATGGCCAACATGTATATGGTGAGTTGCCGGCGTGAGTTCTGGTCGGCGAATGATTTCTCGACGGCAGATGAGATTCGCCACCTCGACCTCAATGGAAACGGTCAGGCCCCGTCGGTTCCACCGGCGACGTTTCTGGCGGCGATGGCCGGAAAACGCGTGACCGTGCTCGTCCACGGCTACAACAACGAGCAGCAGGACGTCCTCGACAGCTACCGCACCATCGACGAGCAGATGAGATTGCTCGGGTTCCTCGGGCGCGCGAATGCGCCCTACGATGCCCTGATCGGTTTCGCGTGGCCAGGCGGCGCGTCTGGCGTGTCGTTCCCGTTTGCCCGTGGGCGCGCCGACGATGCTGCGCCGCGCCTCCGCCAGCTCCTGGCCTCGCTTCAAGGATCCGGCGCGATCGTCGACATCAACTCACACTCCCTCGGTGCGCACGTGACCTTCGAGGCACTCAGGGATGCCACCGCCAACGTGGTGCGATACGCGTGGAATTTCGCGTCCGCGGTCGACAACGAATCGGTCGAGAAAGGCGAGCGCTACTACTCCGCGGCACAGCGCTGCCAGAAGTTCTACGTCTTTCACTCGAAAAACGACCCGGTGCTGCGCATGTGGTATCGCATCGGCGACTTCTTCGATTTCGACACGGCGTTGGGCTACTCGGGCCCTGAAGATCCGCGGGCGATCATGGACCACTCGCGCAACGTGACGGTCATCAATTGCAAGGACATCGTGTCCTCGCACGGCGGGTACCGATCGACCGGCCAGGTATGGTCGTTCATGCAGCAGGAGCTGGCGACGCCAGGCACCGAGCAGTTCGTCACGCTCGAAAAGAACAACGCGACGCTCAGCGCGGTCTTCCGGGCGAGCGGTGGAACCATCTCGAGGCCCGCGGCCCGGCGGAGCTCCCCCACGCGCCGGCAGACGACGTCGCGGAAGAAGCGGTAGGATGACCCGGTCGAACCGGAGCCTGTAGATTCTCGTCAATGTAGCAGCACTCGACTGCTGACTAACTGGAGTTCCGGCATGGACGGGCTACGACAGGATCTGCGTTTCGCCCTCAGGCTGTTCTGGAAGGATCGCGCGTTCGCGCTGACAACCATCCTCACGCTGGCGATCTGCATCGGCGCGAACGCCGCGATCTTCACCGTCGTCCGGTCGGTCCTGTTACGTCCGCTGCCGTACCCGGAATCCGATCGGCTGATGTTTCTCTTCGATGGCTTCCCTGGCGCCGGGGTCGAGCGGGCCGGCACGTCTGTGCCCAACTATTTCGACCGCCTGGCCCTCACCGACGTCCTCGAGAGCCAGGCGCTCTATCAATTCGGCGGGTTTCGAGTCGGCGAGGGCGCCGGCGCCGAAGGAGTCTCCGCGCTCAGGGTGACGCCGTCGTTCTTTCGCGTCCTGCGGACCGACGCAGTTCGCGGCCGTCTGTTCACCGACGAGGAAGGAACGACCGGGCACAACCGGGTCGTCTTGCTGACCTATGCCTTCGCCCAGCGTCAGCCGGGCGGTCTCGATGGCATCGTCGGTCGTGAACTGCGCATGGACAACGAGCGGTACACGGTCGTCGGTGTGCTGCCAGAAGCGTTCAAGTTCCTCAATCCCGACCTGCGCGTCTTCGTTCCGCTGGCCTTTACTGATGCCGAGCGCGGCGAGGATCGACGCTGGAGCCAGAACCACGAGGAGATGGGACGTCTGGCAGCTGGCGCCACGCCGGCACAGGCGCAGGCACGAATTGAGGCACTGAACGCGAACGTCGTCGAGCGCGCGGGTCCGTTGAAGTCGGCGCTCGTCAATGCGGGATATCACACGAGGGTCGTGTCCTTCGAGGCCGACCTGGTGCGCAGCGTACGCGGCGCGCTCCAGATGTTGTGGGGCGGCGTCATCTGTCTGCTGCTCATCGCCGGTGTGAACATTACGAATCTCTCATTGGCGCGAGCGAGTGGGCGACTGAAGGAGCTCGCCACGCGTCACGCGCTTGGCGCGGCCAGGGGCCGCGTCATCCGTCAGCTGGTCACCGAAACGACTATCCTGACGGTCCTCGGCGGGCTGCTGGGTCTCGGCCTTGGTTACTGGAGCCTCGGCGCGCTGACTGCGTTGGGGCTCGCCGACATTCCGCGCGCGCACGAAATCCGCATGGATGCGACCGTCGTCGCGTTCATCCTCGGCCTGGCGTTCGCGCTCGGCGTCGTCGTCGGCCTGGTCCCGGCCATGCACGTCGCGGGCGTGAACCTGAGCATCATCTTGCGCGAAGACAGCCGGACGGGGACGGCTGGCCGCGCCGCGCGGGCAGTACGCGGAGCGCTCGTAGTCGCGCAAGTCGCGCTCGCGTTCGTGCTGCTCATCGGCGCGGGACTGCTGCTCGCCAGCTTCCGCCACCTGCTGGGCGTCGACCCAGGGTTCACCGCCGAGCACGTCTTGACGGGACGCGTCGCGCCGCTGCCGGCGAGATATCCGGATGAGGCCGCGCTCAGGTCCTACACGAGTCGCGCGCTCGAGCGGATTCGCGCGCTTCCAGGCGTCGAGGCGGCTGGCGCCACGAGCTTCCTGCCCTTCAGCTGGGACGGCAACAGCAGCGTCATCATCGCTGAAGGATACGTTCCGTCGCCCGGCGAGTCGGTCGTCTCGCCGTCTCAGCTCTACGTCACGCCTGGTTATCTCGAAGCCTTGCGCGTTCACCTCAAGGAAGGTCGGTTCTTCGCGGAGGGCGACACCGCCGGCGCGCCCGGCGTCGTCATCATCGATGAACGGCTGGCGCAGCGGTTCTGGCCCAACGCCAGTCCGATCGGCCGGCGCATGTACCTCCCGGACAGTGCCGACGACGTCGTCAAGCCCGGCCCGAAGGTCACATGGCTGCAGGTCGTGGGCGTCGTCGCAACCGTCAAGCTCAAAGGACTCGAGCGAAGGCGAGAACGCGCGCGTCGGGGCCTACTATCTGGCCTACGCGCAGGATCCCGCGCGCGGAATCGGGCTTGCGATTCGCTCCATGGTGAACACGAGCGATGGGCCCTCGATCAAGGCGGCCGTCGAACGCGCGCTGGCCGACCTCGACCCGGAGGTGCAGCTCTTCGACACCTTCGCCATGTCGGAGCGTGTCGAACGATCGCTCGACTCCCGGCGAGCGCCGATGCTTCTGCTCGTAGGGTTCGGAGGCGTGGCATTGTTGCTCGCGTCCCTGGGGATCTACGGCGTGCTGGCGTACCAAGTAAGCCAGCGGACGCGCGAGATCGGCATCCGGATGGCGCTCGGCAGCGATGCTCGCGGCATCCTCCGCCTTGTACTGCGCGAGGCCGTCGCGCTGGTGTTCGTGGGGCTCGCCTGCGGCATGGCCGGCGCGGTGGCGCTCAGGGGCGTCATCGCCTCGCAGCTCTTCGGCGTCGGCGCGCTCGACGCGCAAGTGATTATCGCTGCGACGATCCTGCTGGCGGTCGCTGCCTTGTTCTCCTGCTTCGGTCCAGCGCGGCGCGCCTCCCGCGTCGATCCCATCGTGGCGCTGCAGGGCTAGAGCCAGGATTACACGGGCATCAGGGATCGGGGATCGGGCTCAAGCATCTCCATAAGCGACGGAGCCATCCCTGTAATCCCTGATCCCGGATCTCGTGATCCCTGATTCCGCAGATGCCATGTCCAACCGCTGTTCGGTTGCGGCTCCTCGAGCGTTATGATCACCAAAGCATGTCTTACGGCCGGGAGACCGGCCTAGGGAGGAGCATGTGCGCGTACGATTTCAGAACAGTGAAGGGCTGGTATTCCTGCCGCGTGTGGTGCCACCAGTCACCATCGAGGCTGGCACGCTGGCCGAAGACGACCGCCGATCGCTCGAGCAGCTGGTGAAAGACGCCCGGTTTTTCGACCTGCCAGCCACGGTCCCGGCCCTCCGGGGCGCGCACCAGCCGGGGTATCACATCACGATCGAGGATTGCGGCCGGCAGCATTCGATCAGCGTCAGTGACCCGGTCCAGGGACCCGCGCTTCGGAGGCTCATCGACAGGCTGAGGGAGATCG
This sequence comes from uncultured Acidobacteriota bacterium, assembly GCA_963797625.1. GTDB lineage: Bacteria > Acidobacteriota > Vicinamibacteria > Vicinamibacterales > 2-12-FULL-66-21 > DATBJJ01. The sequence continues at coordinate 47,041 of CAWCQI010000022.1, read as the reverse complement.
GAGCAGCAGAAAGCGTGAGGTCTGACGCTTGAAGTGAAGTCCTACTTCAAACTTCTCACGTCAGACTTCACACTTTCAGCTCTCACCTTGAGCGCGTCCATCGCCCACATCCCCCGCCCATAGGTGGCGATGACGATCACGTTATCGCGCGGATGCACCTGCAAGTCCGACACTTGCGTCGAGGGAAGATTGCCGCCGAGCACGTGCCACTGCCGCCCCCCGGTCGTCGAGATGAACGCGCCAAAATCCGTCCCCAGGTAGAGCACGTTGGCTTCGGCCGGGTCCTCGCGGATGACGTTCACCGGTCCGGCGGGCACGTTCGCCGCAATGCTCGTGAACGTCTTGCCCTGGTCGGTGGACTTGTAGACGTAGGGCGCGAAGTCATCGTCTTCGCGGCCGCGAAGCGTCACGAACACTGTGCCTTCCGTATAGCGCGACGGCACGATGCGGGAGACCCACTTGCGCACCGGCAATGAGCTGGTCAAGTCCACCCAGGTCTTTCCGCCGTCGGTCGTGACGTGCAGCCGGCCATCATCTGTGCCCGCATAGAGAACGCCAGGCTTCAACGGAGACTCGGCGAGCGCGACGATCGTCTGATACGGAATCGCGCTCGAGCTCTTCGGCAACATCTGCGTCGGATCGTTGGCCGAGAGGTCGGGGCTGATGCGCTCCCAGGTGCTCCCGCGATTCGTGGATCGGAACACGAACTGAAATCCGACGTAGACGGTCGCCGGATCGTGCTGGGAGGTGATGACCGGCGCCATCCACTGCGCCCGGAGCTCGGCGTCGCTGTCCCCGTCCTTACCTGACGGCCCAGCCGGCACTGTTGCCACGGGCGGCCGGATGTTCGTCACCCCCGCGCGGCCACGGCCCCGTCCCTGGGCCTGGCCTCCTGCCTGGGCTTGGGCGCGCTCGGCCGCAGAGGCGGCCACATCTTCCCTCGTGAAGTTCCCGTAGAAGCCGTGGGAGTAGACGATGTCGTTGTTGGACCGCTCGATCGCGTGATGCGATCCTTCGCCGCCTGGAGCGTCCGACCAGGCGACTGCTGGAATCCGGTCCCGGCCTCTGGTCAAATCGATCGCTCCGCGGCGGCTGCCGTAGTCCTGAATTGATCCGTAAGCCCAGACGGGCGTGCTCATGTCGAGCGTCACGTTGTAGAACTGAATTCCGCCGGCAGCGACGTCGTAGGTCCACGTCTTCCCGGCGTCGCTCGAACGGTAGAACCCGCCGTCGTTGGCGTTGTAGAGCACCGATGGGTTGGCAGGATCGATCCAGAGCCCGTGATGGTCACCATGCATTCCGCGCAGCGTCGTGAATGACTTGCCGGCGTCGCGAGACACGTTGAGGCCGAGACCCAGCGTGTAGATGGTGTTTTCATCGCCCGGATCGACGCGAATCTGACCGAACACCCATCCATAGGTGCCGGAGTGACCGATCATGAAGTCGTTTGTCTCGGTCACCTTCCGCCAGGTCCCACCTTTGTCGTCGGATCGATAGATCTCCGCTGCCTTGATTCGTCCCTCGAAAATCGGGCGGGTATACGCATCCCGCTCGCCCTCGCGCGGCGGCCGTCCCGGCTCGTAGTTGTCGACGAACGCGTACACGACATTCGGGTTCGAGCGCGCGACGTCGAGTCCAATCCGCCCGCGGAACTGCGCGGCGGGAAGCCCCTGGTTGGCCTCGGTCCACGTCTTGCCGGCGTCGGTCGTCTTCCAGACACCGCCTTCCGTGTAGCCCGGCTCCGTGCGCGGATCGCTCCACTTCCTCCGGACACGCTGCCACATGGCGGCGTAGAGCGTGTTCGGATCCGACGGATCCATGACGAGGTCGATCGCGCCGGTGCGCGCGCTGCGATAGAAGACCTTCTGCCACGTCCGGCCGCCGTCGGCCGTCTTGAACACACCACGCATCTCGTTGTCGGTCCATTCGTGACCCGAAGCCGCGACGTAAACCACCTCTGGGTTCGCCGGATGCACGACGATGCGGGCGATTGTCTGAGTGTCGGTGAGCCCAGCGTGCGTGAAGGTCCTGCCGCCGTCGGTCGACTTGTAGACGCCGACGCCGGCCATCGACGCGCGGAACAGGTTGGCCTCGCCGGTGCCAACCCAGACGATGTCGGGATTCGAGGGGGCGACCGCGATGTCGCCGATGCTGGTCGAGGCGTAGTTTTCGAACACGGGCTGCCACGACGCGCCGTTGTCGTCGGTCTTCCACACGCCGCTCGTTGCGTAGGCGGCGTAGATGCGTCGCGCGCCGCCCTTTTCCGAGACGGCCACGTCGGTCGCGCGCCCGCTGATGTTGGTAGGACCAAGCGGCTGCCACGGGATAGCGCGATACGGCGATGCTTGCATCATCGCGCGGTACGTGTCGTACGCGCTCCGCAGATACTCGGCGTCCGCCTTCGGCGCTTGTTGCGCCCGGAGATCGGCCGCGACAAACGCGATCGCCCCCGACAGAACCGACAAAAGGGCGAGAGTGCAGGAGGGGACGACGCGCTTCGGGATCATCGTGTCAGCGTATCACCCCTCACAGGGACACTTGGCGAGCTGCGCCGCAATCCAGTCGACGAGTCGATCGTCAGGCATGATCGCCTGTGGCGCCATCATGTAGTCCAGGCCATCGAGGCGCTTCTGATGCCTGTCGATTCCGCCGAAGGAGCAACACGGGGACGATGCTGATCGTCGATCGCGGCGAGAGGTCACTTCTTCTTGCGGCTACCCCGGGATCGCGTCGCAGCAGAGACCTTGATGCGTGGCCATGCCTCTCGCAGCAGATCGCGAGTCTCGTCGTAGGTGAGACGTCGAAGCGCCTGTTTGTATTTCAGCCAGCGCAGTCGGCGGCCCTCGCGCGGCTCGCCGGCATCGGCGGTCTGGACGACGAAATAGTGAACGCGGTAGGTGTTGTCGCCAAACTCGAATGACATCTTTCCGGCAGCGCCGACGACCTTGCCCTCGACGCCCGCTTCTTCGCGCGCCTCACGGAGCGCCGCGGCTTTCAATGTCTCGCCAGACTCGACGTGGCCTTTTGGGAAAATCCAGTTGTCGGGGTTGCGCCGCGCCGTCACCAGCAAAATCCGGGGTTCGCTCTTCCCGGCCCGCACGACGATCGCGCCCGCTTGCTTGAATTTGGCCATGTATTAAGGTTGGAGCCCGCTACCCGCTGGATCACTGTCGTGCGGGCATTGTAGCAAGCCTCGAGCGGCGACAACTGCCCAGGTAGTGCTTGCCGCGCGCCGGTTCGATGGATCATGCTGAAGTGATGAAAGCGATCGTACAGGTATTGGCGGCGCTCGCTCTGTGTCTCCCGCTCGCTGCCCAGTCGGGCAATGCTCCGTTGCGAGTGGTCGACTCCGTCGAGCTGACGCGCTACGCCGGCCGCTGGTATGAAGCGGCCCGGTTTCCCAACAAGTTTCAGAATCAATGCGCCGGTGACGTCGTCGTCCACTATGCGCTCAGGAACGACGGGCGGATCGACCTGGTGAATCGGTGCCGGACATCCGCAGGCAAGGTGGATGAGGCGCGCGGCCTGGCCCGTAAGGCCGGCGACGGCTCGAGCAGCGCGAAGCTCGAAGTGCGCTTCGCTCCGGCAATCCTGTCGTTCCTGCGATCGGTGTGGGGCAACTACTGGATCATCGGACTCGGTCCGGATTACACGTGGGCCGTCGTCGGCACGCCGAATCGCGAGTACCTGTGGATCCTGTCGAGGACGCCGGAGATGAGCGCCGCGAGCTACGAGCGCGCGCTCGAAATCGCCAAAGGCAACGGCTTCGATGTCACGCGAATCGTCAAGACCACCAATAGCGGCCGGGCTCAGTGAGCCGCGGCGACACGCCGACGGGGCAGGTCACACCTGTGCCGCCGAGTCCGCAGTAGCCGTCGGGGTTCTTCGACAGGTCCTGCTGGTGATAGTCCTCGGCGTAGTAGAACTCCGGCGCCGGCAAGATCTCGGTCGTGATCGCGCCGAAACGGCGTTTTGACAACTGCTCCTGAAAGAGGTCGCGCGATCGCAGCGCGGCGTCACGCTGCGCATCGTCGAAGAAATAAATTCCGGAGCGATACTGCGTGCCAGCGTCGTTGCCCTGGCGCATGCCCTGCGTCGGGTCGTGATTCTCCCAGAAGACCTTGAGCAATGCGTCGTAGGAGATCTTCTTCGGGTCGAACACGACGAGAACGACTTCGTTGTGGCCGGTCATGCCGCTGCAGACCTCACGATACGTGGGATTCGGCGTGAACCCTCCTGCATAGCCGACCGCCGTCGAGTAGACACCCGGCAGCTGCCAGAACTTCTTCTCGGCTCCCCAGAAACATCCCATCCCGAAGACCGCGCGTTCCAGCCCTGCAGGAAAGGGTGGCGTGAGCCGCGCGCCGTTCACGTGGTGAGCGTCGGGCACGTCCATGGCCTCGGCGCGTCCCGGCAGCGCCTGTTCTTTCGTCGGCATTCTCAGCTTGCTGAACATGATGTCCTCAGTGTCCCACAGTTTTGACGCTGGAAGCAGGCTGCGCGGTTCAGGCCGGGATCGCACGGCTCAAGGCTCAAGGCTCAAGGCTCAAGCAAAACCTTCGACCACTTACTCGAAGATCTTGCTTGAGCCCTGAGCCCTGAGCCTTGAGCCGCCTCCGTCAGCACGCCTACTGCGACCCGTCGGCAGCACATCGAGTATCCGATTGAGCGTGTTATCGAGGTCGTCGGGTCGCGGCATGTCGAGGAGCGATCGAATCAGGACCGGCAGCTGAGGCGTATCAACGCTGTTGGCCTGAAAGAGCGCGCCGCTGTCGGGGTCCCACCGCAACGCGATCGCCGAATCGCGGCCGGCCCCTGCCGACCAGGCCGTGATCGCGCGGCGTGTCTCCTCGAACCATGGCGCCGTGCAGCAGCTGAGCGCGCGCGGTGAAACGATGAAGACGCGATCGTAGAGATCGGTCCGCTGATACGGTGGACGCGCGGCAAAAGGTAGCGCCCACTCCCAACTCCGTCTAGGCGCGCCGATGATCACCAGGCTTCCTGGCGGCGAGGACAGCGCAGCGTCGCGCATATCGCGCGTGACTTTTTGCGAGACCGCAGCCATGGTCCGCCATTCCTGCACAGCCCGGTACAGCGGCACTAGGTAGAACAGCAGAACGAGCGCCGCGGCGGCCGCGACCGCGCGATGCCAATTGCGGCTGTGACGAACGTTCCATGCCGCTTCGAGCGCAATCGCAACGACGATGGCCCAGCCAACGGCGGCGAGATAGACGTGGCGGGGTGAATGGTAGCCGGCGACGGCAATCGGCAGCACGCCAATGGCCCACCAGACGGGCCCGAAATAAAGCAGGCGCCTTCCGTACCCGTCAATGTGGCTCGGGGCAAGCCCCTCGACGGGGCGATCGGTTGTCCCCTTCAAGTGCGCGCGACCTCGCGTCCAAAGCCATACGGCAACGACTACCGCAACCGCGAGCCATGCGACGATCGCAGGCGCGTTGAAATCGCCAGCGACGACGTGCCTGAAGTGACGGTCGAGGAGGAAGCGGAAGTCCTCGAGCCCTCGGGCGTTGAGCGCGCCCTCGCGCGCGACCTGTCCAAAGAGGATGTAGCGCAGCCAGAGATAGGCAGCGGTCATCACGCCAAATGGCAGGTACGGTCTGATGAATGCGACGGGCGGCCAGATCGGACGACCCAGGACGATGACGTCGTATGCGGCGAGCGTCGCCACCATCGTGATCGTGTTCTGCTTTGTAAAGAGCGCCACGAAGAAAAGCACGACCGACCAGATGTACATCCGTCGCGATGTCTGATGGCGATAGCGAACGTAGGCAAGAAACGCCGCGAGATAGAAGAACGCCGGCATCGAGTCGACGCGGCCGGTGATCCACGCGACGCTCTCCGCGTGAACCGGCAACAGCACGAACATCAGCCCGGCGAACATCGCCGCGAGAACGCCAAGCCGTGCGGCGCTCAACGCAATCGCCATCACCAGCAGCCCATTCGCGGCATGGATGAGGATGTTCAGGGCATGGTGCCAGGTCGGCGACACCGCGCCACCGAGCGCTGTGAGCTGGTACGACAGGGCCGGAAATGGACGCACTTCATCCGGCACGTAGCCCCAGATCTCGTCCATCCAGGAGCTCGCGAACCATCGAGGAAAGTACGAGAAGGGCTTCTGGGCGAGCAGCTGCACGACGCCAAAATCGTCGCGGACGAAGTAGTCGTTGACGGTGATGAGGTACGGCAGGACCGCCGCCAAACCGACGATCACCCAGGGAGCCAGGCCGCTCTCGAAGCGGCGAGCGCGATCGTTCAAGAACGGCTCCCGGCCGAGAACCGGTACTTGATGATGATGCCGATCATGTTGAACCCGGTCTTGAGCGTTCCCTTCAGATTTCCGGTGATCTTCGACTCGCCGACCCGTCCGCGATAGTTGACCGGCACTTCGATTACCTTCAGACGCCGCTTCAGGGCCAGAATCACCATCTCGGGCAGGAAGTGCGAGCCACCGACGGTGAGATCGCCGCGAATCTGATCGAGCGCCGCGCGATGCGTCAATCGCAGCGTGCAGCCGCAATCGCTGAGCGAGGGCCCGCCGTAGAGGAACTGGATCATCTTGGCCACGGTCCAGTTTCCCATCCGGAGAAACCACCCCATGTTCGCCTGATCCCACACCAGCTCGCGCGTCGTGCGCGTTCCGCAGACCATGTCGAAGTCGTCGGCGTAGGCGAGGAGCTTCAGGATGTCGCGGCCGATGAAGGTCCCGTCAGGCTCCGCGAGGATGACGATGTCGCCGGTGGCCTCGTGGATGCCGCGCTGGAGCGCGTAGCCGTATCCTTGTCGGCTTTCCTGCACGACCCGCGCGCGGGTCTGGCGCGCCTCGGCCGCCGTCGCGTCGCGTGAGTTGTTGTCGACGACGATGACCTCGTCGACGATGTCGGGGACGAAGAAGTCGTCGACCGCCGGCCGGATGTAGCCGGCTTCGTTGTAGGCGGGCAGGACGACGCTGACGGTCTTGGATCCGTGCATCTCTAGGGCTCGTAGTGTCAGGAGCCTTCAGGCGTGACTGCTCCTGGTCCTGATCTCCGTAAGCCGGACACTGAGCAGCGATTACGACTCAGCCAGCTCGGAGGCAGATTCTTCGTCACCTCGATGTCCTTGAAGGCCGGGCTCGACCGCGCGCCCTGCTGCTTCACCCACGCCGCCATCGACGCGAGGCCGTCGTCGAGCGGTGTCGGTTCGCGACGGCCGAGCACGCGCGCGATCTTGTCGTGGCTCGAGTGCGCCGTGTGGACTTCGTGCCGCGCCGGAAGGTGGGCGATGCGCGGAGGCACCCCCATCGCGCGGGCGACGCGCTCGGCGAGGGCGTTGAGCGGCCAGGGCTCGTCGGCGCCGACGTTGAACACCTGGTTCCACGCGCCGGGTTCGTCCAGCGCCGCCGCCATCACCGGCGCCACGTCGTCGATATAGCTGAAGGCGCGGGTCTGCGTCCCGTCGCCGAAGATGGTCATCGGCTGGTCCTGCAGGATCTGGTTCATGAAGATGCCGACGACGTTGCGATAGCGATCGCCGATGTTCTGGCGCGGGCCGTAGACGTTGTGCGGCCGGAAGATCATGTAGTCGAGCCCAAAGAGCGTCCGGCTCGCGGCCAGCTCGCGCTCGACGGCGTACTTGGCGATGCCGTACGGATCTTCGGGTTCGGGAATCGCGTCTTCGGTCATCGGTACGACCGGGCTCCGGCCGTACACCGCGATCGACGATGTGAAGACGAACCCCGTCACGCCGGTATTGATCGAGGCGTTAATCAGATTGACGCTGCCGATGACGTTGTTCGTGTAGTTGAACCGCTTGATGAAGTGGCTGAGGCCTTCGGCCGCGTAGGCGGCGAGGTGGTAGACGTAGTCGAACCGCCCTTCGGCAAAAATGCGGTCGACGGCGGCGTGGTCGGTGACGGAGGCGTGGATGAAGCGGGCGCCCCCGGGCACGTTGTCGGGGAACCCTCCACTGAGGTCGTCGACGACCGTGACCTGATGGCCCCGCCTGAGGAGCGCCTCGGCCACGTGTGAGCCGATAAACCCGGCCCCGCCCGTCACCAGGACGCGCTTCATCGAAGCGAAATCCTACCATGTGGCGCCGATCCAACCGATTGAACCGGCTCTCCCGGAACCCGGCGGGAACTGGTCACATTCTGGTTGACTTTGTCACAAATACGCCTAGATTCATCCCTGCGCGCATGGCACCCACGTTGCTGGGCTTGCTATTCGCCCCTATCGACCATGTAAGCCGTACTTCACCTGGTTTTCTTGAAAGACTCGCAGGGAGGAAGAATGAGGAACTTTCAGATGGCATGGCGAGGTACCTGCCTCGCGGTTTTTCTGATACTGCTCTCACGCAGGCGCCGAGCCGCCGCCCAGACCTCGCTGGGACGCATCGCGGAACGGTGCTCGACTCGTCGGGAGCGGTGCTGCCCGGAGCGACCATCACGATGACCAGCGAGCAGACCAACCAGGTTCAGACGACGACTTCGAGCGAGACCGGCGCGTTTCTGTTCCCGCAGGTCCCGGTAGGCACCTACAAGATCGAAATCGAGTTGCAGGGCTTCAAGACCGCGACGTTTACGAAAGTCAGCCGTTGCGGTGGCGCAGGAGTACTCGCTGACCGCGCGGCTCGAGCTTGGCAATGTGAGCGAGAACGTGACCGTCGAAGCGGGCGCCTCGCTCGTCCCGACGACCTCCCCGGAAGTGACGACGACCGTCGGGCACCAGCGGCAGATCGCTCGACTGCCCCTGAACGGGCGGAACCGCGACGTCACGAACCTGATGCAGCTCCAGGCCGGCGTCGCGAGCCTCACAACCGGACCAACACGGCAATCAACGGCGGCCGGCCCACGTGGACGCAGGTGACGCAGGACGGCATCAACATCCAGGACAACTTCATCCGGACCAACTCGCTCGACTTCGTGCCGAACCGGCCGACCTCCGATAACGTCGGCGAATTCTCGATTGTCACGTCGGCGCAGGGCGTCGACAATGCGGGCTGGCGCCTCACAGGTCCGGATGATCACACCGGCGGGCACCAACCGGTTTACGGGAATGCCTACGAATTCAACCGCGACACTCGAATTCGCCGCGAACACGTTCTTCAACAAGCGCTCGAACCTCCCGGTCAGCTATCTGAACCAGCCGAACCAGTTCGGCGGCAGCGTTGGCGGGCCCCTGCGAAGAATCAAGCTGTTCTTCTACGCCAACTACGAGGCCTTCCGGCAGGAGCAGCAGGCCGCGCAGAACTTGACGATCCCGGTCCGCAGCGATCTCCTGACCGGCATCTTCCGCTACTTCGTGGCCGCGATGGTTCGGTCCGTAGCGGCGAACGTGCTCCAGTTGGCCGGCCAGACGATCGATCCGGCGGTTCAGAGCGAGATCCTGTCGCTCTATCCCGGTCGCCGGAAACGTCAACAGCTACGACAGCGGCGATTCGCGCGCCGACCGGATTCTCAACACCGCGCGTTACCGCTTCCTTCAACAGGACCTCAACGATCGCAACCAGTGGCTGACGCGTGGCGACTACGCCCTGAGCACGAATCACCACTTCGAGGTCATCTACAGTTACATCAAGGAAACCGATGACCGCACCGATCTCGACACGGTCACGCCGACGCGGCCGCTCGTCTTCACCGACTCGCACGCGCATCGCTACGTCGGGTCCTGGCGCTGGACGGCGTCCTCGCGCCTGCAGAACGAGTTCCGGATCGGCGGGAACCTGGCGCCGGTCGACTTCAAGTCGGATGTCGATTTCAGCAGTGGCGTCCTTCTGAACGTTCCGGGAATTGCCAGCCTCGATTCGCCGCTGGTCAACTTCCAGCCGCAGGGACGCAACACGCGGACCTATCAATACAGCGACAGCGCGAACCTGATGCTCGGAAACCATGCCTTGCAGTTCGGTGGCAGCATGGAGCAGATTCGGGTCAACGCCTACAACTTTGCGGCGCGGTTCCCGACCGTGACGTTCGGGTTGAGTTCGGCTGCCCCGGCAGGCTTGGCGCTGACCGCCGCGCAGCTGCCCGGCATTGCCGCGGCCGACCTCACGTCGGCGAACAACCTGCTCTCCATGCTCTCCGGCTCGATCACGCAGCTCGCCCAGACGTTCCAGGTGGAGAGCCAGACGTCCGGGTTCGTCGGCGGCATCCCGAACGATCGCAACTGGAGCCTCGACAACTACTCCCTGTACATCCAGGACAACTGGCGTTGGAAGCCAAACGTCACGGTTCGCGCCGGCGTGAAGTGGGAGTACTTCAGCCCGGTGCGCGAGGACAACAATCTGGCGTTCGTCCCGGTGCTCAACAACGGGCAGACGGTCGCAGACGCGATGATGGATCCGGCGACGACGGTCAGCTTCTCGAACGGCGGGATGTGGAACAGCGACCTGAACAACTTCGGTCCGACGCTCGGCATCACCTGGGATCCGTTCAAGGACGGCAAGACGTCGGTCCGCGCTGGGTACACGCTGACATTCGTGAACGAAGAAGGGGTCACGGTTGGCACGGGTGTCGGCGCGAACGCGGGACTCTCGACTGCCGCGACGGTGCCGAACCTGTATCAACGGCTGTCGGCGGGCAAGCCCGTCATCCCGACGCCCGCATTCAAAAGCACGCGGACGATGGCCGATCAGATCGCGGTCAGCAATACGTCGGTCATCCGCGGGCATGGACGAGGACGTCAAGCAGCCGCACGTCCACCAGTTCAGCGCCGGGATCAGCCGCGAGATCATGTGGAACATGGCGTTCGAGGTTCGCTACGTCGGCACGCGCGGGCGCGACATCTGGCGCGGCGTCGATCTCAATCAGCTCGACGCCATCGGCGCCCTGGGCGGTGCATTCGCGGCCGACTTCCAGCGTGCTCGCCAGAACGGGTATCTGGCGCTGGCCGCCGGCGGTGCGTTCGTGCCGGACTTCAACCCCAACATTCCCGGCAGTCAGGTCCTCACCGTGCTGCCACAATTCGGGCAGCTCGGCGTGGCCGGCGTCAGGATCCGCCATCCAGCAGGACGAACCCGCGCGACTCGCCGACCTCTACATGACGACGGGCGGCGTGAATGCCGCCGCGCGCGCCGCGTTCCTGCGCAACGCCAGCATCTACGCATCTGAGTACGTCGGGAATACGTCGTTCCAGGATTACGACGGGCTCCAGATGGAGTTGCGTCGGCAGTTCCGGAATGGCATCTTCGGCCAGATCAACTACACGTTCAGCAAGACGACGTCCGACTCGATCGGCAATGCGAGCCAGAACCGCATCGAGCCGTTCCTCGACAACGCCCGGCCGGAGCTCGACGCGGGCTACTCGATCTACCACAACGCCCATGTCATCAACGCCAACGGCGTGTTCGAGCTGCCGTTCGGAGAAGGCAAGCGGTGGCTGAACGGCGGCTTCAACGACGCCATCTTCGGCGGGTGGCAGCTGGCGACGATCGTCAAGTGGCAGGCCGGCGCGCCACTGGCGTTCTACGCCACGCGCGGCACGTTCAACCGCGCCGGCCGTTCAGGGCGCCAGACCGCGGTGACCTCGCTCTCAAACGACCAGATCAAGGCGCTCTTCGGCGTCCGCGAAACGTCGGACGGTCGAATCTTCTTCATCGATCCGGCGGTCGTCAACACGCGACGGCCGGTTGGTGGCGGCTGATTCACTGACCAACGCAGGATTCGCTGGTCAGGCGTTCTTCAACCCGGCTGCCGGAGAAGTGGGGAACATCGCAGATCAACGCGTTCGAGGGCCCGTCGCAGTTTGTGACCGATCTCGCGGTCTCGAAGAAGATCCGGTTCGGATCACGCTACAACTTCCAGCTGCGTGCGGACATCTTCAACTTGTTCAACACGGTCAACTGGACCTTCGCGCGACATCGACATCAACAGCACGACCGCTCGGCCGTATCACGGGCACCGGCGGCGCGCGCCTCATGCAGTTCTCGGCGAAGTTCGAGTTCTAGAAGAACGGCTCAGGGCTCAGGGCTCAGGGCTCAAGCAAAACCCTCGAGTCAGTTTCTCGAAGGTCTTGCTTGAGCCTTGAGCCCTGAGCCCTGAGCCTACTCCTGCGCCACCGTCAGGAACACCAGCACCGCGATAATCGCCAGCAGCACCAGCAGCGCGATCTTCCAGAAACTCTTCGGATACTCCCCCGCCATCTTTCCGGTCACGCCGTTGACGACGACCTGAAAGGCTTTGGCGCCGAAGTTGTACGTCAGCAGCCACACCGGCACGAGGATGTGCTTGAAGGTCTGACCCGAGTAGGTCGGGTGGATCTGGAGATTGCGGTAGGTGTCGCCGGGCACCTGCCCGGCACACATCGCCGTCAGCTTGGCGTTCATCGCGTCCTCGGACCGCTTGGCGGCATCGAAGAGCACGATCTGATAGTGCTCGACGACGAAGCCCGACAGAAACGCGGTGTCGTAGGGCCGAAGATCCTTGGTCGGAAACGGCTCGACCTGCGCCAGGAGCGCGTGCGAGACGCCGCGCGTCCCCGGCACTGGCTCATCGTCGAAGAAATGCCGGACCTCGCCCGAGGCCGGAACCCAGCGCACGTGCCTCACCTGGCGCGTACGAGTGCGCCCGCCTTCCCGGTAAGTCTCAGTCGTGTAGTAGTAGTGTCCGGCGTCAGCCGTCCAGGGACAGACGACGTGCGCGTCGAACGTCCAGTACGGGATGTAGACGCCATGGACGCGATCGACGAGCGCGCGGCTCTTGAGCTTACCTGGAGCCAGCCACTTGCTCGCATACCACTTCCGAATCTGTTCGCGAACGCTCGAGTCGGTCACCGTAAACGGCAACAGGCTCTGGGGCCGGATGGGCGCCTTGATCTCCTGATAATCGACGAGCGCCGGCGAGCCGCAGAAGTCGCAGTTCTGGCCGACCCGCTCGGGATCGAAGACCGACACGGCCTTGCAGCTCTGGCACTGAACGGTGCGCTTCTCGGCCTGCCACCCTCGCTCCTCGTCGGGCAACTCGCGGAGCGCTTTGGCGAGATCGAGCTCCTCGATCGCGCCGGTCGCGGCGTTGATCGTGAACGGCGCCGCCGAGCCGCAGAACGGGCAAACGAGCAGCTGCCTGGCAGGGTTCCACTGCGCCTGCGCCCCGCAGGCAGCGCATGGGATACTTGTCGAGAGCGGAGATGTCGGGCATTTCAGGAGGATGTCGAGCGCTCATGGGCTTCACGGCTCTAGGCGCTTTAGCAAAGAGCTTCGAGCACGTAGTCCAAGGTTCTTGCCTAGAGCCTTGAGCCCTAAGCCTAGAGCCCTGAACCACTTACTTCGCCAGGTACTCGTCGAGCGCGCTGCGCTTGATGCGATACGAGGTGCCGATCTTCTTGGCGGTGAGCTCACCCGATTCGATGATCGTCATCACGTCGCTCTCGGCAACGCCGAGCGCCTTGGCTGCGTCCGCCGGCGAGAGGAGATCCGGCAGCGCGACGGCGGACGTCGCCGCCGACGCGGCGGCCGCGCCTGGCATGCCCTGCTGCTGCATGATCTGCTGCGCAATCGACAGGCCGACGGCGAGCTCGGTGGCCGCGCCGCCGGAGCCTCCGCCCTTCTCCATTCCCTGCGCCATCTGGAACTTCACGTAGTCGTTGAGGTTCCCGACCGCGGCCATGCTCGAGCGCTTGTCGATGGCCGTCTCAACCTCGGGCGGCACCGAAACGTTCTCGACGATGAAGCTCGCGATCTCGAGCCCGTACTTCGCGGCGATGACGGGATTGATGAGCGGCAGGAGCGCCTCGCCAAGCTCGGTATAGCGGCTGGCGACGTCGAAGACCGGGATCTGCGCCGAGGCCTGCGCGTCGGCGAAGACGCTGACGATGCGCGACCGCATCGTGTCGGCGAACTCGTCGAGGCGGAAGTTCTGATCGGAGCCGGCGACTTCCTTCAGGAACAACTTGGGATCGATGATGCGGAAATCGTAGGTCCCGAAGGCGCGGACCCGGACGATGCCGAGGTCGTTGTCGCGCATCATGATCGGGTTCGCCGTGCCCCACTTGTTGCCCGTGAAGAGGCGCGTGTTCAGGAAGTAGACGTCCGCCTTGAACGGCGAGTTGAAGCCGTACTTCCACGACTTCAGCTTGGTCAGCACCGGAATGTTGTCGGTCGTCAGCGTGTGCTTGCCCGGCCCGAAGGTGTCGCCGAACTCGCCGACGTAGATGAACTGCACCTGCTGCGACTCGCGGACGATCAGCTGCGCCCCGTTCTTGATCGCCTTGTCATCGTCAGGAAACCGGAACGAGAGCGTGTCGCGGGAATCATCGGTCCACTCGATGATGTCGATCAGCTCGCCCTTGATGAAATCCATCAAACCCATAAACTGACCTCTTGCAATGCTGAATGCTGAGTGCTGAATGCTGAAGTGAATGCTGAAGCATTATAGTAGCGCGATGATGGCCGATGCGGGCTCTCTGCGGTGTCCCGGCTGCGGCGCGGCGGCCGAGCCGGATAGCGGCCGCTGCCGCTACTGCCGCGCCCGGCTGGCGACCGTCAGCTGCCCCTCCTGCTTTACGCTCGGCTTCGACGGGGCGGCCTATTGCCACAAATGTGGCGCGGCGAGAGTCCGGGCCCGGAAAGACGACGCGGGGGCAAAGTGTCCGGCCTGCCGGAGCGAGCTCCAGCGGATTGACGTCGGCTCGACGCCGCTCCTCGAGTGCGCCAGCTGCGATGGCGTCTGGGTGGACGCGGACGTCTTCGAGCGGCTCTGCGCCCAGCGGGAGTCGCAAGCGGCCGTGCTCCAGCGCCTGTCCACACGGACCACGGAAAAGACCACGGCGACCGGTGAAGTACCGCCCGTGCCTGCGGTGCGGAAAGATGATGAACCGCGTGAACTTCGGGAAGCTGTCGGGCGCGGTGATCGACGTCTGCCGCGGGCACGGCACCTTCCTCGATGCCGGCGAGCTGCATCAAATCGTGTCGTTCATTCAGGGCGGAGGTCTCGATCGCGCGCGCGCTCGACTCGATCGAAGATCTGAAGGAAGAAGAGCGCCGGCTGAAGGAGCTCCAGCGAAAGGCCGTGGTCGAACGGCATGCCTCCGGCGGAGCGACCTGGACCGCCAGCGCGAAATGGGACGACTGCGGCATCGCCGACCTGATCAATCTGATTACGAGAAATTCTTCTTAGAGCTCGGCCGTTTATTCCGACCGCAGCGCCTGCAGGACATCCACACGCGACGCACGGGCAGCAGGCAGCAGCGACGCGACGACCGCCGCGGTCACGAGAAGCGTTGCCGCTCCGGCGATCGGCAGCACGCCCGGCATCCGAACCACGCCGAACAGCCCGCTCGCGACCCGCGTCAGCGCGATTCCGCCGAGCGCACCGGCAATGATCCCCGCGACGGCTATCACCGCGCCCTCGCCGAGTACGCGGGCCAGCAGGTGACGCGGCGCGGAGCCGATAGCGAGGCGGATGCCGAACTCACGCGTGCGTGCGCTCACCGAAAACGCCAGCACGCCCGCGACGCCGACGATCGCGATCGTCAGCGCCACGAGCGCGAAGCCGCCGAAGACGAGCGCGTTCAGTCGATCGGGTGCGAGCACCTCGGCGCGGACGTCCTCCAGGGTTGCCGCCCGTTCGACCGGCTGCTCCGCCGACATCTGGCGAATGATGCGCGTAATCGACGGCACCAGCGCGTACGGATTCTCCATGCGCGTGCGTACGAACAGCCGGCCGCTGACTCCCCGGGCTATAGACCGTCATCATCGGCCCCGGCACGATGTTCTCGTCGTCGATGTCCGCGGCGACGCCGACGATGCGCCGCGGCTTGCCACTGACGCCGCCGAACTGCAGGAAGTTCGGCTCGGTCCACATGAGCCCGTGGTTAAGGGCGGCCTCTACGCTCGGGAACATTCGCTGCGCCAGGCTCTGACTGACGATGACCAGATTGTCGCTGTTGCGCGCCGTCGTCGTCAGTGAAATCGCGGCCGGCAATGATCGGCACGTCCAGCGTTGCAAAAAATCCCGGCGACGCAGTGCGCCAGCGGGCCCGCGGATCTTCCTCACCGTCCGCCCTCGCGAACCCTTCGATCGAGAATTGTCCGCCGAACGATTGACCGAGCCCATCCCGCCAGGGCACCGACGATCCGAGCGACACGCGATCGACGCCGGGCAGCTGCTCGACCTGCCGCATGACGTCCTCGTAGAACGCGACTGTCTGATCCGGCGTCCGGCCGTAGGACATCACCGGCACGTTGCACCGCGAGCACCTGCCGCGTCTCGAAGCCGGTCTGCGCGCGCTGCAGCGCGATGAGCGTCGTCAACAGCATGCCGGCGCCCGCGAGCAGCACGAACGACGCGGCGATCTGCGTGACGGCAAACAGCCGGAGGCGGCGGTTCGTGCCCGACGTGATGCGCACGCTTCCGTTGGAGAGTCCAAGGCCGCCGGCGGCGTCGGCCGACGGCAGGCGAGGCACGAACGCGAGCAGCACCGCTGCCGTCACGGCCAGGCCCACGCCGACCCACAGCAGGCTTGCGTCGACGGTCAGGTCGAGGGCGCGAACGGAGAAGCGGGACGCGTATCGGCTGAGGATTGGCACCATCCACAGCGCGACGAGCACACCGAGCATGGCGCCCGATGCCGCAGAGCAGCAGGCTTTCCGCGAGCAGCGTTCGGCGCAGCGCGCCCGCACTGGCGCCGAGCGCCGCCCGTATGGCCAGCTCGCCTTCCCGCCGGACCGATCGGGCCAGGATCAGGTTCGCGACGTTGGAGCACGCGATGACGAAGATCAGCGCCGACGCGGCCAGCAGGACGAGGAGCACCGTTCGCGCCCGCGATGTGATCTGATCCCGCAGCAGCTTCGCGTCGATCCGGTAGTCGGACTTCGGCGGATACGCCTCGGGGTGTTCCGTGAGGATGGCGCCGTGGACGGCGCGCAGCTCGGCGCGCGCCGCCTCGAGATCCGCGCCGGGCGCAAGGCGGCCGAACAGCTCCGTCATCCGATGGGCGCGGCCCGTCACCATCGTTGCCGACAGGTGGTGCGGGCTCGTGACGACGTTCGCGATGATCTCGGTTTCGGTCGGATAGGGCACCGATGGTTCGAGGATGCCGATGATCGTCGCTGAGCGCTCGCCCAGGCGCACCGTCTTGCCGATGACGATTGGGGTCGCTCTTCAGTCCCGTGGTCCAGAAGCGATGCGTCAACACCGCCACGCCCGCGGCATTCGGGCCATCGTCTGTGGCGTCGATGAGGCGGCCGCGCACGGGCCGCAGGCCCATCACGTCGAAGAACGAGCCGCCGACCACTCCCGCGCGAACGACACGAGGCTCGCCGAGACCGACCATCGTGAAGCCGATGGTCGAGAAGTCGCCAAACGCGGTCACGGTCTTCATGCGTGAGCGCAGATCGATGAGTTCAGGCACCGAGAACGTGGCATTCTCGACACCGATGCCCGGCGCGCTCTGGCGGATGTAGATCAGCCGCGATTCGTCCCGATTGACGAGCGGCCGCAGGAGCACGCCCTGGACGACGCTGAACATCGCCGCGTTGGCGCCGATGCCCAGCGCGAGGGTCACGATGACGGTCAGCGCCAGCCCCTTGGCGCGAGTCGAACGACCGGAACGCAAATCTCAAGTCGGCGACGAACCGCATAGGGCTCCTATGACACGGCGGCGGCGACGTAGCCGTCGCACGTCACCGCTCCCGTTGCTAGACGCCGCTGAAGCGTGGGCGGTCAGACCGCGTCCGACCAACCAGTGATCGAACTGAACTCTCGCAGCTTGCATGCCATCTGGTGTTATGGCTTAACAGGCGAAGCAACAATGAGTTATGGCTAGGGTCCCAGGGACCGTCTGTCCGATCCTGGGACGCGTGCGTCCGGACGCGCTCGAACGGCCTCAACGTCGGCTTCCTCGCGCGGTCAGGGTTTGTTACGGCTCTTGGACTCGACCGCCGGCTCAAAATTCAGCGCGACGCCGTTGATGCAATAGCGCAAGCCGGTTGGCGGCGGGCCGTCCTCGAACACGTGCCCGAGATGGCCGCCGCAGCGGTTGCAGTGGACCTCGGTTCGACGCATGAACATGCTGTCGTCGACCGACGAACCAACCGCCCCTTCGATCGGCGCGAAGAAACTCGGCCAGCCGGTGCCGCTCTCGAACTTGCGATCGGCGACGAACAGCTTCTGCCCGCAGGCCGCGCACGAGAACGCACCCGGACGATGCTCCCTGAGAAGCGCGCACGACCCGGGACGTTCCGTGCCGTGACGGCGCAGCACCTGATACTGCTCCGGCGTCAGGATCTTCCGCCACTCCTCGTCGGTCTTCACGACCTCGAACTGTTTTGCTGTTTCCGCCATCGCGCCATCCTATTTCTTGAAGACTTTCCCGACATCGAGTCCAAACTCGGGCTTTTCCCGCGTGCCTCGCACCCTGATCGGCACCAGCGCTCCGGCGCCCTTCTTCCGGAAGAGCGGATCGATGGCTTTCAGGAAGAACCCCTTCACGCCACCGGCGCCCGCGGCCTCGGAAATCGTCGCGTCCATTCGTAGCGTACCATCGAACATGATCGCCTCGCTGCGCAGCCCGTAGGAGCCGTGGAGCCGGACGGTTGCCCCAGGCAGGGCGAACGCCAGGTCCGAAAACGACAGCAGTCCGTCCTTCATCCTGAACGTACCGCTCAAATCGGAGACGACATTCTCGGCTCGCTGCTCGGGGTCGCGACCGCGGGCGCGGTGGCTCATGCCCGACAGTTTCTTCTGGACTCCGGCATCGGTGAACTTCGCCGACCCAACGCCGAACTTGCCGGCAAGGAGGAGTTTCTCGATCACGTCCCTCTCTCCTGGTGGCAGCTCGAAGTCAGTCTGGAGCCCGACCCGGCCGATCATCAGCGGGTCACCCTTGACGGCGAGCCTGAGCAGATCCTCGATTCGCCCATCATCGATGTGGACGTTCAGCTTCACGGTTCGGCCCTTGACGCCTTTCGTGCCCGTCACGGCGCCCTTGGCCGTAATCGCCGTCTGAAGAAACTTCGCGTGCACGACGTCGAGATACGTGTCTCCGTCGGTGCCGTCCACGACCGCCTCGAAAGAGGTGTTGAGAGCGACCGGCTGGCGGCTGATGTCGAGGTGGAAGTCCGGCGTCTGCGTTTCGCCTTTGACGGCAATCCGCTGGAGCTCGCCTTCGAACACGCCGGTCGAATTCAGGATGCCGCCGATCCCCTTGATCGTGTCGAGATTGGCGTTTTGAAAGACTGTACTTGCCAGCGAGCGGTGTCGCGCCGGGACTGCCCTTCTGCCATGGGCCAAACGTGCCGGTCGTCTGGATCTGTCCCTTCGGCACCGGATTGGTCAACGTGGCGGTGAACGGCATCTGCTCGGCAATCCCGAGCGAGCGCATCGTCAACTCGTGGATGGCGAACTCTTTCGGCAGCTTGCCTTCGCGCCGCGGGATGATTCGGAGGAGAGCGCCGTCGGCGACCAGCGTATCGACGATGATCGGAGAAATGTCCTTCCGGTTGGAGCCGGAAACAGCAGGATCTCGTTCGTTGCTCGCAGGACCTTGGCGACTTCTCGACCGGAGCCTGATTCTTGCGACTGTCGGCGATCGGGTTGCCGTCCTTCTTCAATCCACCTGGCGGGATATTGACCACCAGACCTTCGAGCGTGACGTGCTTGAAGCGGCGCGGACGCCGCAGGAGGTCGACAATGCCGCAATGGACGGTGAAGCTGTCGATCTGGATGAGCGGCGGAACGGCGGGATCAGCGACAGTTCGCAGCCGCAGCGTCAGGCCGGACCCGCGAACAGTTACCGAAGGAAAGAGATCGACGCTGAACGCTTTCAGCTCCACGGAGCTATCGAGCCGATCTTCGAGCGTTGCGACAACGAGTTTGCGGAGCGGCTCGGTTCGAGAGCCGGCCGCCGCGACGATGGTCAGGACGACGAGCGCGCTCACAGCCGCGACTGCTACCCACGCCGCGGTTCGTAGTCTCATGGTTAATGCTCGGCGTGTTCTAGGGCTCAGGGTGCAGGGCTCAGGGCTCAGTGGCTCAAGGAAAACCGCTCCAACACTTGCTCAAAGGTCTAGCGTGAGCCTTGAGCCTTCAGCCCTGAGCCGTGCTTCTGTCACTTCTCAGGCGCCTGCCTGGCAATCTCCAGGACATCGGCGGCGGGCAGGATGACCCCCAGCATGCCCATGCTCTCCGACCCGCCGAGCATCGACGCCATGCTGGCGCGACCCGGTTCGATCTGGCGCAGCGTCAGCAGTCCGACGACCTTACCGCTTGTCAGAAACGCCGGTGTCCCCATCGCTGACCCGCCGTCGGCCAGCACGTAGAAGGTCCGCGGCTTTTCGATGATCGCGCCGACGTCGTAGATCGCCGCGCCGGCCGTCCATCCGCCAACCCGACCGAGTCGCGAGATGACGAGCACCTGATCGAGCAGCGCCGGCTTCGCCGCGTCGGTCAAGTCGAGCGAGACGAGCGGCGTCTCAGGCTTGGTCGTGGGCCGCAGGAAGGCCAGATCGAGATCTTCGTCCCGCAGAACGATCTTCGCCGGCAGCTCGCGCCCATTCGCCAGCCGGATTTTCACCTCGGTCGGCTCGGTCGTGATTTCGACCGACGGCTGGCCATTCCCGCCGCCCATCGAACCCATGAGCTTGCTCATCATGCCGCCGGGATTCAGCGATCCAAGCGACAGGACAGTCAGCCCCGATGGATCAATTACCGTGCCGACGGTATCGACCGGATCATCGGACGCCTGCATTTCACGACCGCCCATCGACATCCGCGTTTTGAGCACGACGCGAACGTTGACCACGGCCTCTTGCCACTTTTTCACCAGATCTCGGGCCGCGCTGCGGTTGTCCTGCGCCGCGACGGGAGCGGGAGCGAGGAGCCAACAGAGGAGAAGGGCCGTACAGGCCGCGCAGTGTGACCGGCGTGTTTCTCATAGTGTGTAGGAGCTAGCTATTTCCAGCTGGTTTCGAGTTCGACAAAAAACGTGCGAATGCCGCGACGGACCCGGAAGACCACGGTTCGAGGCTTCGCCTGCGCCACCTGCGCCATCTTGCGCTGCACAGCCTCGACGTCGGCGACCGCGTCCCCGTCGATCGTCAACAGCATGTCTCCGTCGGCGAGATGGCCGAGCGCCGCCCAGCCGCCTTCGCGAACGGCATCGACGAGCACGCCTGACTGATCCGCGGGAAGGCGCGCCGAGACGCGATCGGCGGCGGCGATGTCTCGCACGCGGAACTCGAAATTCGGGTCCTCGGTACTTCTTCATCTCGCGCGGGAGCCGGGGCGAGGTGTCGAGCTTGACGGAGATGTCCATCGGCTTCCCGTCCCGCACGATCGCCAGCTTGGCGGTCGAGCCGATTTTGTATTGGCGGATGAGCGTCGCGAACAGATCCGCGTCGGAGGGCTGCGATGCCTCGAGCGGGTTGTCGTCGAGCGCCGTGATCACGTCGCCGACCTTCAGCCCCGACGCCGCCCCGGCAGGGCCGTACACGCGGGTGACGCGAACGCCGGTGCGGCCCGGCAGGTTGAGACGCTCGGCGAGCTCGCGCGTGAGAACCTGCACCGACACCGGCACCCATGCCTTCCGCGCTTCGAGGCCGGGATCCTCGAGCCCTGGCCGGCCGAGATCGACGACCGTCAGCAGGCGCTCGCCGGCCCGATCGAAGGCGACGAGCGCGGGGACACGCGCATCCTTGCCGCGAGTCAGCCCGTCGACGACGGCTTCGAGCGCATCGAAGGATGCGGTCGGCCGGTCATCGATCGACAGAATCACGTCGTCTTCGCGGAGGGCGGGCTTGGCCTCGTCGGCGGGACCTCCCGGGCGGACGCCACGGACGCGCACGCCATCGCGACTGGTTCGCTTGAGCTCCTTGACCGACCACCCAGTCAGGTTCGAGGCGGTCACGCCGACGAGCGGCAGCTCTCGAATCCGCGCGTCGACGCTCTCGCGCTCCGCGGGCGTCACGCGCAACGTTTTCTCAGTCCCACCGCGCAGGACCGTCGCTTCGACAGGCTTGCCGATTGGCAGCCGCATGACCATCTGGTTGAAGACGGGCACCTCTTCAGCGAAACGCACGAACACGTCCCGCCCGGCAAGCTTGAGCAGGATGTCCCCGGACGCGAAGCCGGCGTCGGCGGCCGGCGAGCCGTCGATCGTCCCGCCGATGAGCGCGCCCCGCGTAGCCTTGCTCGACGTCAGCAACGGTTGCACCTCGAGGCCGATCCAGCCTCGCTTCACGCGGCCGTCGCGGATGATCGATTCGGCCACCTCGCGCGCCAGATCCGCGGGAATCGCGCCCGCCAACCCGAGGCTGATCTCGTTGATGCCAACGATCTGGCCCTGCATGTCGACGAGCGGCCCACCGGAATTGCCGCCAAAAATCGCCGCGTCGTGCCCAATCCACCGGACGATCGACCCGACGTCCTCGCCATCGAGCGTCATCCGGTTGAACGGCCAGAACATGCCCGGCATGATCATCTCGGTGTTGCTGACGATGCCCATCGTCACCGACTGCGACAGCGCGAGCGGACTACCGAGGGCCAGCACGCGGTCGCCGACTTTCAGCTTCGTGACGTCGCCAAAGCTGGCGACCGGAAAGGTGCGCGGCGTGGGTGGCCGCAGGCGGAGCACGGCGATATCCGACAGCGGGTCGGTGCCGACGAGATCGGCGGGAATCTCTTCGCGGTTCGCCAGCGTGCAGGCAATCGCGCGGGTCCGCCCGGCGACGTGATGGTTGGTGATGACGAGGCCGTCGGGGCTGATGATGGTGCCGCTGCCCGAGGCTTCGCGCTTCAGTTCGCGGCCGTCCTGAAAGTCGACCGAGACCACGTGGATCCGGACCAGGCTGGGCGCGACTTTGGCGAGGGCGGCCTGCACCTCGGCGGTGATTTCCGGCGTGGAATGAATCGCGGGAGTGCTCTGCGCGGAGCGCGGCCGACCCGGCGCTGACCACTCCGCTGGCGAACACGATTGCGGCAACTACTCGGCGCATGCGGCGATCTTATCGCGAATGGCGCAGCCGACCTCGGCCGGCATGGAGTTTTCAAGCGCCACTCCCGGCGCGCGAACGTGGTAATCTCTTCGTTGCAGCCACCCGCGTTCCGATGGCGGCTTGGCCAGCGCAAGCCGTAGGACGCACCCGGGACGGCTCTGTCGCGACCTCGGGCCGATCTCGCGAGACAACGGTCGCCGAGGCATCGCGACATGAGCAGCCTTCCTCGTGTGTCAGCGTCCGGCAAAAGCCGAACGCCTTCTACGAACCCCGGCAAGTCTCCCGCCGTCGCCGAGCGGAAAGAGCGCCTGGGTCCGGTCTCGGAGTTCATCGAACGGCACTACCGCCACTTCAACGCCGCGTCGCTCAACGACGCAGCGGTTGCCTACATCGCGCATCTCGAGTCGGGTGGATCGATGATGATGGCGCTGGCAGGCGCGATGAGCACCGCGGAGCTCGGCGTGTCACTGGCCGAGATGATTCGCCGGGGCAAGGTGCACGCCGTGTGCTGCACGGGCGCCAACCTCGAAGAGGACGTGTTCAACCTCGTCGCGCATTCACACTACGAACGGCTGCCCCACTATCGCGATCTGACGCCGCAAGACGAGCAGACGCTGCTGGATCGGCATCTCAACCGGGTCACCGACACCTGCATTCCCGAGCACGAAGCGATGCGGCGCATCGAGAACGTCGTCCTCGAAGAGTGGAAGCGATCCGACGCCAGCGGCGAACGCCTGTTCCCGCACGAGTTCCTCTACCGGGTGCTCTTGTCGGGCCGTCTCGACGACCACCTGGAGATCGATCCGGCCGACAGCTGGCTGCTCGCCGCAGCCCGGGCAAACCTGCCGATTTTCGTGCCCGGATGGGAAGACTCGACGCTCGGCAACATCTACGCCGCCCACTGCATCCAGGGCACGTTCAAGAACGTGCACACCGTGCGGTCGGGGATTGAGTACATGATTCGGCTCGCCGAGTGGTATCGGGCCACGAGCCCCAGAACCTCGATCGGCCTCTTCCAGATCGGTGGAGGGATCGCCGGCGATTTCCCGATCTGCGTCGTGCCCATGCTCAGCCAGGACCTTCGGATCGACGACGTCCGGCTATGGGGCTATTTCTGCCAGGTCAGCGATTCGACTACGAGCTACGGCTCGTATTCCGGCGCGGATCCCAACGAGAAGATCACCTGGGGCAAGCTCGCCGTGAACACGCCGAAGTTCATCATCGAATCGGACGCCACGATCGTCGCGCCGCTGGTGTTTGCGCGCGTGCTGAACTGGTAGAGCTGCGCTCGTCCGGGCGCGGCAGGCCGTCCGCGTTGTAACATGCCCTCGTGGACCCAGTGACGCGTTGCCCGCTCTGCGGCAACCAGAACGAGTGTGGCGCAGCTCTCGGCAGAGCCGACTGCTGGTGCTTCTCGACATCAATCGCGCGCGAAGTCCTCGACCGTGTGCCTCGAGGACCGAAGCGCAACGTGGCGTGCGTCTGCCGGGCGTGCGCAGGCGCCACGCCCACCTCCGAAGCTGAACCGCTCCCGGAGAGATCGTGACGACGGATATCAGCCTGGCGACGCGGTGCTGGCTCGTCGTCGCCGCAGTCTGCTTCTCTACTGCGCTGCTCTCGGCGCACCTCAAGCTGATGCGCTCCGCGCCGGCGGCTGATGACGTCCTCGAGTCCTCTCCGGACGTGATGCAACTGTGGTTCAGCTGAGGAGCCCTTGCTGCCTTTGAGCGGCGTGACGCTGACGGGCCCTCGGCGGCCCGATCAAGCTCGAACCCCTCAAGGCTGGCGGCGACCGATCGGTTGTCGCAAAAGTCGGCGCGACGCTCGAGCCGGGCGCCTATCGACTGGAGTGGAAGGCCGCCGGCGATGACGGGCACGTCATCAGCGGCCAGGTACCGTTCTCGATCAAGCCCAAGCACCCGCCTGCGAAGTGACCCTCGATCCCGTTGTCATCACGGTCATCAAAAGCACGACTCGCGCTGCGGTCTACGGAGCCTCGGCCCTCATCGTCGGCGCAGCACTCTTTGACGTCGTCGTGCTCCGCCGAGCGTCGGGGTTGAATCCTGGCGAGCGCGCGGGCGATTCAGGCCAGAGTCCTGCAGATTGCCTACTGCGCTGGCTGGGTGCTCCTTCTTGCCTATGTGGGGCGTCTGTACGTTCAGGTGATCGACAGCTACCTCGTCTTCACGCCGACGCTCTTCATGGTGCGCCAGCTGATCTTCTCGACACGCGCGTGGGGTCTCGGCATGTTCGCCCAGATCGTGATTGCCGCCGGCGTTCTCGGACTACTGATTTTCTCGAAGCGGAGGGCCGGCGCGCCCGCAGCCACGACGGCGGCGGGCGTGCTTTCCGCCCTGAGTGTGCCGCTGACGGGTCATGCCATCGCGCATGCCGGGCCGATCGCAGTCGCAGCGCAAGCGGCGCATGTCTTCGGCGTCGGAGGGTGGCTCGGAACGCTGACGGTACTCTGGATGACCTGCCGGCGGATGATGTCGACCGACGATCTGGCGACGATCATTCGGCGATTTTCGCCGCTCGCCCTCGCTTCGGCTGCCTTGATCGCTCTCGCCGGCATCGCGACGTTTTTCCTTCACGTGGGCGGCTTCAGCGAACTCCTGTCTACGAGCTACGGTCTCGTTCTCCTCTTGAAGGTCGCCGTATTCCTCTCGGCCGCGAGCATCGGCTACGTCAACTGGCGTCACCTGACGCCGCGACTCCGGGAGACTGGCCAGCGGGAACGATTCGCGCGCGCCGCTGCCCTCGAGATCGCGCTCGCGACGACGGCCATCCTCCTGACCACGGTGCTGACGAACCTGCCACAACCTGGCGAGTGAGCCGAGCAGGCCGGTTATTCGTATCGAAGCGTGCTGATCGGATCGACCTTCATCGCCTGGCGGAGAGGCAACAGGGTTGCGACCGCCGCCGCGCCAAACAGGAAGAGCGGCGCGCCGATGAAGGCCACTGGATCGAATGGGCTGACGCCGAAGAGAACGCTCTCGAGCGTTCGTGAGGCGGCCGCGGCGCCGATGGCGCCGACAAGCACGCCGGCGGCAACTGGACGAAGGGTTTGACGAAGGATGAGGCTCCGCACGTCGCGGCCGGTGGCGCCCAGAGCCATTCGAATGCCAACCTCACGACGGCGCCGCGCCACCACGTAGGAAACGACGCCGTAGACCCCTCCGCACGCCAGGATTAGAGCCAAGAGACCGAGCGACCCGGACAAGCTTGCGATCACTCGCGACCCCGCCCGCCAGTAGTCGAGATTCTCCTGAAGAGGTGCGACTCTCACGACGAGCGTCGGATCGAGCGCTTGTGTCACCGCGCGAATGCCTGTCGCCAGCGTGTCGAAGTCGACCTGGCTTCGCACGAGCATCGTCAGACCGCGTTCGGCGGGCGAGCCTGCAGGTAAATAGATGTAGCTCGATTCGGTCTGGGCCACGTTGGACACCTGCGCATCCTTGGCAATGCCCACGATCTGGAGCGGGACGTTCGTCTTCGATTCGAGCACGATCGAGCGGCCGATGGGATCCAGCCCAGGCCAATACCGGCGCGCGGTCGCTTCCGTGACGATCACGGCGCGCGGCGTCTCTTCGAGCTCGGCCGACGTGAACGTGCGGCCTTGCACGATGGGAATCCGAATCAGCGAAAAATACTCGGGCGACACCGGGTTGAAGTCGACGTCGTGCGCCGCTTCCTCGCCGGCGCGGCGGAACGTCGTCTGCATTCGGCCCTGGCTCAGGGGCGTTTTGCCGACCAGTGATATCGCCTCGATTCCGGCCCGGCTTCCAATCTGCTCACGCAGCTGCCGGCGAAGCAAAGCCACTCTCGCGTCGTCATAGCCGGGTCCTCGAAAGCTGGTGGATACGACGGCGACGTTGCGGTAGTCGAAGCCGGGATCGGTGGTCTCTGCCGCGTGCAGCGCGCGCAGCAGCAAACCCGCACAGACTAGAAGCGCCATGCAGACGGCAACCTGGATACCAATGAGGAGCCCTCTGAGCCAACCGCGCGTGGGGCCCGCGGAGTCGGCGCCGTTCTGCTTTGTGACCGCCTGCAGGTCCTGCTTCGTTGCCTGCAGCGCCGGGACCAGACCAAAGACCAGCGCCGTGACGGCAGTCAGCGCCAGGCTGAACCAGAGAGCGTTCAGGCTCATGTTTGCGTCGATTCTTGGTTGGGACACGGTTCCCGGAAGGCTGGCGAGAAACCTTTGGAGCAGAAGCTGGAACGACCACCACGTCAGGAGTGAGCCCGCCGCGCCTCCGACGATCGCGATCATCAGGCTTTCGGTCAGCATCTGTCGGATCAATCGCCATCGGCTGGCGCCGACCGACAGGCGGATCGCGATTTCTCTTGTCCGACCAGCGGCTCGCGCAAGCAACACATTTGCGACATTGGCGCAGGCGATGAGAAGCACGAGTCCAAACGCGGCCAGGACGATCGCCGACATCGTCAGGAACTCGCGACGAGCGACGGGCAGGGACAACGACGTCGCTGGCGCCACAATCAACGTCGTCGCGCGGCCAGGTTGCAAGCGATCGATCCGGCTGGCGATCACGGCCAGCTCGGCGCGCACTTCATCGATTCCGGACCCATCGGCCCGGCGCCCGACCATCGTCAACCAGCTGAGCTGCGGGTTCTTGTGATAGTCCTGCTGGAGCGCGGTCGAGACAAAGAACGCCGCTCTCGTAAAGTCGATTCCGTCGAAGCCCTCGGGGGCCACGCCGACGACCGCAACAGTTTGGCCATCCAGGGTGATCGTCTTCCGGACGATGTCAGGATCCGCATCGAACGCGCGCGTCCAGAGCGCGTGGCTGAGGATGACAGACGGCGCGGCGTTCGGCGCGGCGCAATTCGCCTGAGTGAATCCCGGGCCGATCGACGGCCGCACCCGGAGGACATCGAAGTAGTTGCAGGTGACCAGCACGCCCTCGATCTCCTGCGGCGCCTTTCCGCCGAGCGTGAAGGTCCACGCCATGGTGTAGGCCATGATGCCGGAGAGCGTTTTGGTGGTGTCCCGATAGGTCTCGTACTCCGGCATCGAGAACATGCTTCTCGCGCCGTGGACCCTCCGGCCTTTGACGCCCTGAAAATCCTGGTGGACGGTCACGAGAGCCGTCGAGTCAGGAGTCGGAAGGGGCCGCAGGGCGACGTTGCTGAGGATGGCGAAGATTCCCGTATTGATGCCGATTCCGAGCGCGATCGGAATCATCGCGGCGGCAGCAAATCCTGGATTGCGGCGAAACGTCCGCAGGGCGTAACGAGTGTCGGTCCATACGTTCGACAGCATCTGGGCTCTTCTTTCGTGAAGCGTCTCGTGGGTACGGGGCCTTCGAACGGCGCTGAAAATCTCGCGGATCAGCCAGAGCGAGCTACGCCCGCCTGACGCGTACTCTTCCATCACATCGCCGAGCTCGGCCTCGGAGGCCCGCCATCGAGCGACGCGAAACAGCCCCCGAAGCCATCGTCCCTGTTCAGGAACCACGCATCACCTGCGGCTCGAGGCCTTCCCACATGGCCGACAGCGCCTCGCGGCTGGCGCGCAACGTCCGCAGTCCGATCGGCCGGATCTTGAAGTAGCGCTTCGACCGGCCGCCACGTTCGGGGGTCGGATCGCTGAACCAGGACGTCACGTAGCCCTTCGCTTCGAGCCGATCGAGCGTCCGGTACAGCGCGCCGACCGTGAGCGCACGGCCTGTCCGGCGTTCGATTTCGAGCCGGATTGGCACGCCGTAGGCGTCTTCGCCAAGCCGCAGGACGGCGAGCAAAACGATTTGTTCGAGCTCTCCGAGGTGTTCTCGCCTGGCCATATGCTCTGCATAGTAGAACTATACGAAGGGATTGGCAAACGGTTTCGGGGCCGCTCGATTCTTTCGACGGATCGCTCCTTCCGCCGATCCGGCTGGCGCAGTAAGATGGCGGATTCAGCCGTCGTCAGGCGGGCGTTCACAGCTCCCCGGAGCGGAATCATGCTGTCCACATCCCGGGAACTCGAGTTCCTCAAGTTCCTCGACAAGCTGTCGCGGCATCTGCGGTCTATCCGCGAGCCGCGGAAGGCCTTGGGGCATGCGCTCCGGGAGAGCCGGATCTTTTTTCAGGCGACCCGAGGCTGCGTCGCGGTCGCTGATGCAGGCGAACCGGAAGCGCGCGTACTTCTGACCGTGCCGCGCGATGGCGGTTGGGATCTCCAGCACATCGGCCGGTTCATTCGTCACACCAACCCGCCAGCGCGCACCGGCGTGATGATGGCGCCCATCCGACGGCATGGCGCCGCCTGGGGGGCGATGGTGTTCACACGACCTCAGCCGGCGTTCGACCACGACGACGGGCGGCTGCTGGCGCGGATCACCGCGGCCGTTTCCGAAGCCATTCAGTTCATGGACCGCGAACGGATGCTCGAGGTGCGCGATCGGATCGACCGGAGAATCATGGAACAGATCCACCCGAAGGATCTCTTCTACCAGATCCTGGCCGGCCTGCGCTCGCTGACGCACTACGATCACTCGTCCGCCTTGTTGATACGGGAGAACGGTGAGGACAGTCTTCGTGTCGTCGCGGAACAGATCTCGTGGACCAAGGCGCGCAGCCACCGCATCGGCCTCACAGTGCCGGTCGACGCGGCACTTCACGCCGCGCTGGCGTCTGCCGAGACCCATGGTTTCGATCGTCGCGGCGATGTCTGGAGCGAGTGGACGGGGAAGCCCGTGGCCCGTCTCGCCGAGATGCTCGACTACAACCGCGGCGGGTCAGACACAGACGAGCGCGAAGCGTCGATGCTGTGTGCGCCGCTCGTCGCGCGCGACGGCATGTTCGGAATCCTCAAGGTCGCGGCGCGTCACCCGGGAAAGCTCACGCCCTTCGATGTCGAGCTCGTCGATCGCTTTCGCTCCCAGGCCGCCGTCGCCATCCAGAACCTGACGCGCACCGAATCACTGCAGGCTCGGATCGTGACGGCAGAGCGCAAGCACGCGATCGCTGACCTCGCACGAACCGTATCGCACGATGTGAACAACGCCCTTGGATCCATGCTCCCGCTCATCCAGCAGATTCAGGCGGACCTGCAAAGCGGCATGATGGAACCTGGGGTGTACCTGGCCGATCTCGAGCAGGTGCAGAAGTCGATGCAGGTCTGCCGGCGGATTTTCGGTGGGATGCTGTCGTTCGCGCGCGGCGGGGCCCGTCGGACTCATCACGGACAGGTCCAACCGGCGCTCGAAACCACGCTGGCCGTGCTCAAGGACGGCATCGAGCGGCGCGGGATCGATCTGATGGTGGAAACGAAGGACGATCTCCCGCCGGTCGCCTGCGGGCAGAGCGATCTCGAACAGGTCTTCCTCAACCTGCTGACCAACGCGCGGGATGCCAGCTCGAAGGGTGGCAACGTCACGGTCCGTGTCGAACCGCAACAGGACCAGATGGCGATCACGATTGCCGACACCGGCTGCGGGATCGCTCCCGAGGATCTTCAGCGCGTGTTCGAGCCATTTTTCACGACCAAGGTCAACGGCAACGGCCTGGGCCTGTCCATCTGCCGCTCCATTCTCTGGGAGATTGGCGGCACCATGAGCCTGCACAGCGAGCCGCGCAAGGGCACGCGTGTTCAGGTGACCGTGCCCTGGGCGTCTTCCAAGCTTGCGGGCGCGATGTCTCGCGTGCCGGCGACACTTCCGCCGACAATGCAATGAAACGAGCCAGCGCGCATCCTGGTGGTCGATGACGAGCCCGGCATGGTCCGTGCCGTCGAGCGCGTGCTGGGCGGCGTGCACCGCGTGGTTGGGAGTCAATCCTCTGCAGACGCCGTGGCGCTCGCCACCGAGTTCAATCCGGACCTCGTCATTCTCGACATCAGAATGCCCGGACTGGACGGCTTCGAGCTGATGGTACGGCTGAAGGCGGACCAGCCCGACGTCGACATCATCCTGATGACGGGCAGCCTTGACGATCTCGATCAGAAGCTGATTCGAGCGATTCGCGGCCGGGCGTTCTACTTCATCCAGAAGCCGTTCGACCGGGAAGTGCTGCAGACGCTGGTCGAGCGGTGCCTGGAACTGCGCTGGCGCCGGGAGGAGAACCGTCGGCACGTCCATCGGCTCGAAAAGGAGCTCGGCGAGGCGCGGGCGTTCCAGCAGGGCCTTCTGCCCGCCGCCGAAATGGTCATCGATCGCCTTTCTATCTGTTCCCGATACGTGTCCTGCTCCGAGCTCGGCGGCGATCTCTTTGACTACGTTTCGATCGGCTCGGGAAAGGTGGCGCTCCTCGTCGCGGACGTCATGGGTCACGGAGTCTCGGCGGCGATGTTGACCGGCGTCGTCAAGTCCGCATTTCGCGCGTCCGACGCGCACGGCTACGAACCACTCGCCGTCGTCGACCGGCTGTGGAACAACATGGCCGCGTTCGGCCCCGAGAAGTTTGTGACGCTGATCGCTGCTGTCCTCTCGATCGAGGAAGGACGACTTCACTACGTCAACGCCGGCCACCCAGCCGGGCTGCTGCGCACGAAAACACAAGGGCTGGTGCGCCTCGCGAGCACTGGGCCGCTCGTCTCGCCGGCGTTTCGGAGCTGCAAGTGGGAGGAACAGAGCGTTTCGGTTGGCGCTGGCGACCTTCTCCTTCTATACACGGACGGAGTTGCGGACGCGCTGGCGCGCGAGGACGACTCTGGTGAAGAAAGTCTTCTAAGCGCGATCCAGCAGCATGCTGGCGGTGGCGCTCCCCTTCTCGAGTCGATTCTCACGCGCGCGCGAGAGCGGTTCGGCGGGCGTCCGCAACCCGATGACTGGACGCTGCTGACGGCGACCATGCTGTAGCGCCTGTAGAACCAAGAGTTAGAGCGTTTCGATAGCTATCTCATAGACCTGACGCTCGTTCCAAGGTGCGAGCGAGCATCGCGAGCGAGCCACGCGAACGGAGCGCGGCCGGCGAAGCGGCGTGCGAGAGCAGCGTGTCAGGAGAGTCCGAGGGGCGAAGCCCCTCGGATAAGACTAGGGCCGCACGATGTCGTATTCGAGAAAGAGCGTGCCCGTCGCGGCATACAGCCGATGCCCCCGCAGTTGGAGCGACAGGCGCGGACCAGGAGCGGGCAGCAGCGAAATCCCTCCACCGAGCACGACAGGAATAACTGCCACGTCGATGCCGTCGACGAGTCCAGCCTGAGCGAGCTCGCGAAACAGCTCGCCGCCGCCCCACAGCCAGAGCGGCTTGCCGTCGGTCGACTCTTTGAGGCCGCGCACATGCGTGACGGCATCCCTGGCAAACGTCACGCCGTCTCGTTCACCCTCCGCAAGCGTGCGCGAGTAAACGTAGACCGGCAGCGCGGGCCCCTCCCCACCACCTGTCGACACATACACGTCGTAGGAACGCCGGCCCATCACCAGTCCGCTGAAGCCGGCGTACATCGCCGCGAAATCGATCTCCGGGTCGATGACGATCCAATCGAACTCGCCGTTTGGCCCCGCAATGTAGCCGTCCAGGCTGGCCGCGACCGAATATCGAAGTTGCCGCATTTCTCACCCCCGCAGCAAAGGACGCGTCATTCTAAGTGATGTAACATTCTTCGCCTTTCCGGCACTCGCACAAAATGGGAACAATCACGTGACAGACCTGCTGGATCGGCTCGCCGAACACAAGACGCTCGGCGCGGCGCCGCGCGAGGAGCTCGCCTGGCTGGCGTCACACGGATCTCTTCGGCGGCTCGACCAGGGAGAGATGCTGAGCGAGAAAGGCGTGCCGGTGTCCGGCCTCTTCGTCGTGCTCACGGGTCACATCGCCATCTACGTGGACCGTGGCGCCGGACGCCACAAGGTGCTCGAGTGGCGGGGTGGCGACGTCGCGGGGATGCTGCCCTACTCGCGACTCGTCAGCCCTCCTGGGGACTCAGTCGCCCAGGAACCGTCGGAGATTCTCGAGGTCCCTTGCGAGGACCTCACCGCGATGATTCGCGACTGCCATGCGATTACGTCGATCCTCGTGCACAAGATGCTCGACCGTGCCCGGGTCTTTACCTCGAGCGGCCTGCACGACGAAAAGATGGTCTCACTCGGCAAGCTGTCTGCCGGACTGGCGCACGAGCTCAACAACCCGGCCGCCGCGATCGAACGGAGCGCGGCGCTCCTCGAACACCGTCTGGAGGATGCCGAGCAGGCGACGCGAGCGCTGGGCGCCTCGAACCTCACCGATGCGCAGCTCGTCGCCATCGATGCGCTGCGCGTCTCGTGCCTCGAAGCACGAGCGCCAGGCGTCTTCTCTCCGATCCAGCAGGCCGAACGCGAAGACGCCATCGAGGACTGGCTGACGGATCACAGCGTCGACCCCGCGATTGCCGGGCCGCTGGCGGAAACCGCCGTAACCGTCGAAGCGCTCGATCAGATTGCGCTCGCCGTGAGCGGCCCGCCGCTCGGCGCGGTCCTCCGCTGGGCCGCGGCCGGCTGTTCGGTTCGTGGCATCGCGTCGGAGATTCGCGAAGCGGCCCGGCGCATCTCGGGCCTCGTCTCGGCAATCAAAGGCTTCACGCACATGGACCAGGCGACGGTGGCAGAAGCGGTGGACCTGACGCCGAGCCTTGGCGACACCGTCGCCGTTCTCAAGGCAAAAGCGCGGTCGAAGTCGGTCGAAGTCATCGTCAGCGTCCAGCCCGATCTGCCGCGGGTGCTTGGCTTCGCCGGCGAGCTCAACCAGATCTGGGCGAATCTCATCGACAACGCGCTCGATGCCGTTCCAGCAAACGGCAGGGTCGAGGTGACCGCGAACCGCGAGCGGCAACGCGTCGTCGTGCGAGTGGTTGACGACGGACCCGGCATTCCCGCGGAGATCCGCGAGCGCCTGTTCGAACCGTTCTTCACGACCAAGCCGGTCGGCAAAGGCACGGGCCTTGGCCTCGACATCGTTCGCCGCCTCGTCAGCCACAACGATGGCGAAATCGAGTTCGAGACGGCGCCTGGGCGAACAGAGTTTCGCGTCTCGCTTCCGCTCGCACAGCCGGATCCGGCCAGGGGACGTCCGTGAACAAACCGGTTCTGCTGGTCGTAGACGACGATCCCCAGGTGCTGGCGGCGGTGCGCCGCGATCTGCGCGGGAAATACCGGGAATCCTACGTGGTTGTGAGCGCGGCTTCTGGCGAAGAAGCGCTCACGACGATCCGCGAGCTCAAGGCGCGCGGCGACTCACTGGCCATGGTGATCAGCGATCAAAGGATGCCCGGCCTGCAGGGAACTGACGTCCTGGCGCAATCGCGCGACATCTATCCGCTCGCGCGGCGCGTGATGCTCACGGCTTACTCAGACATCGACGCCGCCATCAAGGCCATCAACCTCGCGCATCTCGATCACTACCTCTCGAAGCCCTGGACTCCGCCCGAAGAGTGCCTGTTCCCGGTGGTCGACGACCTCCTGGAAGCGTGGCAGGCCGAATATCTTCCTGAAACGAAGGGACTCAGGCTGGTTGGACATCAGTGGTCGCCGCGCTCGCACGAGATCAAGAGCTTTCTCGCGGGCAATCTCATCCCCTATCGCTGGCTCGATGTCGCCCGCGATCCGGACACGCGAAGCCTGCTCGACGCGGCCGGGATCAGCATCAGCGACCTGCCTGCGCTTTTTTTCGAGGATGGGACGTCGCTCTGCAACCCCGCGCCACGCCAGGTCGCCGAGCGTCTCGGCAAATCGCTGTCGGCCACGCTCGATCTCTACGATCTCGTCATTGTGGGTGCCGGCCCCTCGGGCCTCGCGGCGGCGGTCTACGGCGCCTCGGAAGGGCTGCGGACGCTGTTGCTCGACCGGCACGCACCCGGCGGCCAGGCCGGCAGCAGCTCGAGGATCGAGAACTATCTCGGCTTTCCACGCGGCGTCAGCGGCAGCGAACTGACACGGCTCGCCGTCATGCAGGCGCAGCGGCTTGGGGCCGAGCTGGTCGTGCCCCTCGAGGTCACTGGCGTTTCTATCGACGCTGGATACAAGCATTTGACGCTCAGCGACGGCCGCCAGGTCGTGACGCGGACCATGCTGGCCGCAACCGGCATGGAATATCGCGAGCACCCTGCGGCGGGCGTGGTGACGCACACGGGGGCGGGAGTCTACTACGGCGCGGCGACGACGGAGGCGCCAGCATTCAAAGGCCGACGCGTTCTCGTCGTCGGCGGTGGGAATTCTGCCGGACAGGCGGCGATGCATCTCGCGCGGTACGCGACGGAGGTGCAGATCGTCGTGCGCCGAGAGTCGCTCCGACAGACGATGTCGACGTATCTGATCGAGCAGATCGAAGGGACGCCCAACATTCGCGTCAGGCCAGGGACCGAGCTCGCCCGGGTCGAAGGGAACGGCCACGTCGAACGCGTCGCGCTCAAGCAGGGCGATACCGTGGAGATCGAGGACATCGACGCGGTGTTCGTCTTCATCGGCGCGAAGCCGAGAAGCGACTGGCTGCTCGACGCCGTGCTGCGCGATCCGAAGGGATTCGTCCTCACCGGCCGGGATCTCCCTGCGGATTCCGCGGTTCCCGCGCGTCTGGAAGGAGCGCCGTGAGCCGATGCCCCTCGAGACGAGTGCGCCCGGGGTGTTCGCGGCTGGCGACATTCGCGCCGGCTGCATGAACCGCGTCGCATCTGCCGTCGGCGAAGGCTCGATGGCCGTGCGTTTCGTCCACGACTACCTGGCGCTCACCTAGAAATGAACGATTTCCAGAAACTGGTTTCGTGCCCTAGCTGATCCGGAGTACGCTGCCAAATATGTTTGAACCCAGTCCCGCAGAAGGCCGGCGACATCCATTCGTTTTCATGACGCTGGGCGCGCTCGCCGTCGCATGCGTCACCACGGCGTGCCGTTCGACGCCCTCGACTCCGGCCGTCAAGGTCACTCCCGACACGTGGGCGGTCGTCGACGGCCACACAATCTCCAAAGACGACGTCGACAAGGCGTACCGGCGGACGCGGGACAATTCGCAGACGCTGTCGGAGGAGGAGACGCTGACGGCCAAGCTGAGCCTCCTCAACGACCTCATCGTTCAAGAGATTCTGCTGGCGAAGGCGCGCACGCTGAAGATCGAGGTACCTCAGAGCGACCTCGACACCGCCTACGCCAACGCGAAGAAAAACATCCCCGACGACGCCTTCCAGCAGGAGCTGTCGAAGCGCAACCTGACCCCGGAGGACATGCGCGAGGGGCTCCGGCGCGAACTGCTCACGCAGAAAGTCATCGAGCAGGAAGTCGGGTCCAAGATTACCGTCTCGGATAAGGACGTCACCGATTTTTTCAACGCCAATCGCGCGCAGTTCAATATCGCGGAGGAGGCGTATCACATCGCGCAGATCGTGGTGACGCCGGTGCGCGAGGCCCAGACGGCCAACGGGACCGGAGACGATGCCACGACGCCTGAGGCGGCGGTCGCCAAGGTTCGGATGCTGATGGAGCGCCTGAAAGCCGGAGCGTCCTTCCGAGAGCTTGCCGCCGGATACTCTGAGGACGCGGAAACCGCTCCGCGTGGCGGCGACCTGGGTTTCGTCCCGATATCGAGGCTCAACCAGGCGCCACCGCAACTGCGCAACGCCGTGTTGAACAAGGCGCCAGGCACGGTGAATGTGGCGAGCGCCGGCGGCGCTCACACGCTCGTGCTCGTCGTCGCGCACGAGCAGGCAGGCCAGCGCGACCTGTCGACGCCCGGCGTGAAGGAACGCATTACCGAGACGCTGCGGACGCGCCGGGAGCAGCTCCTGCGCACGGCGTATCTCACCGACGCGCGGAACGATGCGACCGTGGCCAACTACCTGGCGCAGCGTCTGGTCGAGTCGAAAGGCTCGCTGCCCAGCCTGCTCCCTGCGGCGCCGGCGGGACGGTAGACGTGTACGACAGGCCGGTGACCATCGGTCGAACGGATCGGAATCTGCTGGTACGGAAGGAATCACGTCCGGTCGGCGCGATGCGCCGCGCAGTTCGCGAAGTTTGAACCGTTGCACCTTCCCAGTGGGGGTCATCGGTAGCGCCTGCACGAACTCCACCCACCGCGGCCGTTTGTACTCGGCCAGCCGCTCGCGCGCGAACTGCTGCAGCGCCGCTGCCAGTGCCGGCGTCGCCTCGACACCGTCGCGCACGACGACGTAGGCAATCGGCTTGATGAGACCGTCGCGATCCGCGCGGCCGGCAACTCCGCAGGCGCTCGACGTCGGGATGCTCGACGAGCGTCTGTTCGAGCTCGGCGGGGCTGACCCACAGGCCACCCACTTTCAGCATGTCGTCGGAGCGACCGGCAAACCAGAAAAAGCCGTCCTCGTCCTGCCGGTAGTGATCGCCGGTACGAATCCAGTGCCCGACGATCGTCTCCTTGGTCTTTTCGTGCCGGTTCCAGTAGTAGGCGCAGGTAGAGTCCCCTCGAATCAGCAGCTGGCCAGTCGAGCCCGGCGGGACCGCCGCGCCTTGCTCGTCGACGATTTGCGCGTCGTAGCCGGGAACCAGTTGCCCGCTCGAGCCAGCGCGCGACTGTCCCGGCCGATTCGAGATGAAGATGTGAAGTACTTCAGTCGAACCGATCCCATCGAGGATCTCTACGCCGAATCGCTCGCGAAACCGAGTATGCACAACCGGTGGCAGCGCCTCGCCGGCCGAGACCGCCGAGCGAATGCTCGACAAATCGAAGTCGCGGCCCTCGCGATGGTGCGCGAGCATCATCGCGAAATGTGTCGGCACGGAGTAGAACAACGTCGGCCGGTAGCGCTCAATCAGGTCGTAGACGACGGGCGGCGTGACCGCGCCAGGCCAGAGAATGCTGGTGGCGCCGACGGCGAGCGGGAAATACATCGCGTTGCCGAGCCCGTACGCGAAGAACAGTTTCGCGACGCTGAAGCACCGATCCTGACTGGCGATCCCCAGCACGCCACGCGCGTAGTTGTTGGCGCAGACGAGCATGTCGTGCTGGAGGTGCACGCAGCCCTTCGGCGAGCCAGTGCTGCCTGACGAGTACAGCCAGAACGCTGGCGCATCAGCTGACGTCGACTCTGCTTCGAGCTCACGCAAGCCGCTTCCGACGAGCTCGTCAAAGCCGATCTCACCGTCTCCCGCCTCGCCAAAGACGACGAGGTGGCGGACCCACGGACACCGTCGCACGGCATCGACGATGCGCGGCCGCAGCGAGTCGGTGACGATGACGACGCGCGGGCGCGCGTCGTGGAGGACGAATTCGTAGTCAGCGGGCGTCCAGAGCGTGTTGATCGGAACCGGCACGGCGCCGATCTTGATCGCGCCGAAGAAGCTGTAGATCATCTCCGGCGAATCGAGCATGAGCAGCAGGACGCGCTCTTCCGGACGCACGCCGAGCCGCTCGCGAAGCGCCGTGCCCAGGCGATTGACCTGTTCGTGCAGCTCGCCGTACGAGATGCGTCGATCGCCGCATTCGATTGCGGTCGCGCCGGCGCGACCCTCCTCGAGGTGCCGGTCGACGAAGTAGGCGGCGGCGTTGAGGGATTCCACTAACAATCACCTACGACAGCACAGGCGATACAACCAGGAAGATATATCCACGTATCCCATTGCCACACATCGTACATACCGTCGTGAACCTTTCCGCCTCTTCCCCGACTATTAGGGTAGAGCATCCATGACGACCGCCGAACGCGATCACAGAGATGACGAGCTCCTGGCCATACGCTGCCAGATGGGGGAGCCTGCGGGGTTCGACGACCTGATCGCGCGCTGGCACGGGCCGCTATGGACCTACGTCCGTCGGCTGGTCGGAGAGGACGACGCGGCAAGGGAGGTCGTCCAGGACGTCTGGGTCCGAGTGATCCGGGGCATCGCTCGGCTGCGGGACGGCTCAAAGCTCCGGGCGTGGCTGTTCGGGATCGCCCGACGGACGCTGATGGACAGGCTGCGCGAGCAGTACGCGAAGCCCACCGATCCCGAGATCGACATGGACGAAATCCCCGCCGACACGTGGACGGACGAAGCAGATGCGGACCTGCAGGCGCTCGACTACTCCCTCGCACGCCTCCCCATCGTCGAGAGGGAGGTGCTGACGCTCTTCTACCTCGAGGAGCTGTCGCTCAGCGAAGTCGCCGAGGCTCTGAAGGTACCGGTTGGAACAATCAAGTCGCGCCTGTTCCGCGCGCGACAGATGCTGCGGCAGGACATGAAGTACGAGGCTCACGCACATGACACATCACACGCCCCCACCCGCACTCGCCGCCGATCTTCGTCGCCTCACCGTCCTCGAGCTGTCGCTGCCGGCGCGACTGGGCTACGTCGCGTTGCTGCTTGCCGCCGTCGACCATGACCGCGATCGTGAGCGCGTTGTTGCTGACTGAACCGGGACTCCCCCTTCGCACGTCGATCGCTCTTGCCGTGATGGCCGCAATCGGACTGAGTTGGATGGGCTTTGCTGTCTGGGTCCTGAGCACAAGCGAATCCTGCTGGGCAGACAACGAATCGTGGCGAGCCGTCTGGCCGTCGCGTTCTGCAGCGTGTTCGTCGTCGGCGCCCTGCTCATTGGCTATGCAGACCGCACGCCCCTCGGCGTTGGCGGCGGCCGGGCTCGGTGCGCTGATGCTCTTGGTGGCTCTATCGATGCTGATTCGCGCCAGGCGAGCGTTCGCACAACTGTCGAAGCGCCGCGAGGTGCTCGAAAGGCAACTCGGGAGGAGTTGAGAATGGCGCGGTTCCTCCGCTGCGAGACAGCGCCAACGAGCGTCTGACTCGGCCTGCCATCGTGTTTCGGGGTTGAGCAGCGCCGATTCGATTCGAGACGGCTCTGAAATCAATCGACTTACGGGGGAGTAGCAGTTTTCGTCGGCTGTATCGGCGTACTGAACTCGACCATTCAGCGGCACGCAGAGTCATGGGCGTTTTGGTCTTCGTCTCGTTGGTCCCGCTCTTGCGCTGCGTCCATGCCGAAAGGCGGGAAGGCATGAGACGCTACCTGATCTTCATACTGATCCTGGCTGCTGGCGGCTGCGACGACGACACGCCGACCGCGCCGTCAGGCCCATCGATGAGCTTCTTCGTTACCAGTGCAACGAGCGCCACCGGCAATCTGGGAGGCCTTGCCGGAGCCGATGCGACGTGTCAACGGCTGGCCGCCGCGGCAGGGCAAGGCTCTCGCACCTGGCGGGCCTACCTGAGTGTCGAGCGGGATCCCGCCAACGGCAATCAGCCGACGAACGCGCGGGACCGGATCGGCGCGGGCCCTGGTACAACGCCAGCCTCGTGCTCGTCGCCAACAACCTCACCGAGCTGCATTCGCGGACGGGTGACGCCGCCTTGTTCCTCGACGAACGCGGGCAGCGCATCAACGGCCAGTGGACCGGCTCGCCGAGTCCGGTCCAGCACGACATCCTCACCGGGTCGAACGCCGATGGAACCCTCCTTCCCGGATCGACGTGCTCGGATTGGACGTCCGGTTCGGCAAGCCTGGCGGCACAGGT
The DNA here is from genome assembly GCA_963797625.1 of uncultured Acidobacteriota bacterium. Taxonomy (GTDB): domain Bacteria; phylum Acidobacteriota; class Vicinamibacteria; order Vicinamibacterales; family 2-12-FULL-66-21; genus DATBJJ01. Next base: position 6,729 of record CAWCQI010000022.1, on the reverse strand, counting down.
GGGGCATTCGGACGGGATGGGTCCAAACCAGAGCACCGCCGGCACGCTGTCGTCGTGGAACTCGGCGCACGCCAACCTGAATTGCGCCGACACGGCGCCGCGCGGCGGGGCGGGACGGTTCTATTGCTTCGCCCGGTAGCAGGGTCGGTCTGGGAGGGTCATAAGAGGGCGGTTGATCCGAGGGGCCGGGGCTGTCGAACGCATTGGTAAGTCACGCGACCGCCGACGACAGGAACTCTTCCAGCAGGTTGCGCGCGACCCGCAAGCGATACTCGGCGGTCGAGCGCAGATCGTCAATCGGGGCGATGTCGCGCGCGAGCGCATCGCAACCGGCAGCGATCGTCTCGTGGGTCAGCGCGCGCCCGCGAATCGCCGCCTCGGCGGCGGACAGGCTGCGCGTCAGGGACGGGTTTCGCAGTTGACTGCTGACCGCTGCGGTAGGCCTGACCGTCTCGTTCGCTGGCGCCACCGCACTTGAGGGGTACCGGTACTGACGCACTCGATCCTGGCGTGCTGGCTCCCGATCGATTGCACAAACGATGCAGCCGCAGCCAGCAGCCGATGATGCAGCGACGAGAACGCGTCCGGCTTTGCTGAATACAGCGTCAGGACGACCTTGGCGCCCGCCGGCGCTGAACACGGAACGGCGATGGCGGCACGCAGCGCCGGTGCGGAAACATCGAACAGGTCGAGACCCGCCTCGGCGTTGACCATCGGCTGGCCCGTGGCAGCCACCCAGCCGCTGATGCGGTCGCCCACTGCCATCGAAAGCCCCTCGAGCCGTCGAGCATGAGTACCTGACGTGCGGGCCACGACAAGTCGGTGCTGTGGTTCGTCAACGATGAAAATCGCGACAGTGTCGACTCCCGGAAGCCGCTGCAGAGCGTCGGAGAGTTCGCGCCACGGATGCTCCGGCTCGGAGATTCTGGAAAGCGCGGCGCCGAGGCCGAGTGCGAGTTGCAACTCGTCGATGTCGTCTGGCGTTGAACGACCGCTCTCGGGGCGGACTGCAGCCGACATCGCGGCGGCCGCCGCGGCCTCGTTCACGGCATCGGTTCCGGCGACTTGGGTCGAGGTGCACACCTCACGAAAGACCTCGACGATTGCCGGATCGTACATGGTCGCTGAACGGGCTTCAATGATCGCAAACGCCTCGTGCGCCGACATCGCCCGCCGGTAAGGCCGGTCGGAGGTGAGCGCGTCGAAACAGTCCACGACGGAGAGGATCCTCGCGCCGATTGGAATGTCTGCCCCGCTCAGCCCGTCAGGGTACCCAGTACCGTCCCAGTTTTCGTGATGGTGGCGGACAATCGGCACGACGGGATATGGGAAGTCGACTTCGGAGAGAATTTCTGCGCCCACCCGCGCGTGTGACTTCATGCGTTCGAACTCGGCGGTCGTGAGCTTGCTCGGCTTGTTGAGGATGTGCTCCGGGACGGCAAGCTTGCCGATATCGTGCAACAGTGCGGCGGCCTCGATCGCGCGGACCTCCTGTTCGTCCTGAATACCCACGCGCGCCGCGAGCGCGACGGCCAGGCTCTGGACGCGGCGGATGTGCCCGTGCGTCACCGCATCTTTGGCATCGATGGCATGCGCCAGCGCTTCGATCGTCGACAGATGCAGCCGGTTCACCTCCGCCAGGTGATGGAGCTGGTCGGCGAGCCGTCCCGTCGAGTTCCGATACGCGAAGTGCAGAATCAGCGCGAGGAGCAGCGGCGCCGAGAAGACCACGACCGCATACGAGCCCCCTTGGAGGGCAAAAACGACGAACCCAGCGCCAAGCGCGCCGCCCAGGAAGGTCAACCAGAGATTCTGAAAGTACGCTCGCCAGATGGCGAACGGGTTGGCTCGCTCGTGTAGCGCAATCGCGATGGCTATGGCAAACGTGTTCAAGACGAAGTACAACCCCGCGAAGAGCAACAACCACGGACCGACAAATTCGAGACCGATGGGCTGCGCGAACAGGGGCTGAAACCCGGACGCATAGAAGAACGCGTGGGCGGACACCCACATAGCAACCGGTGGCGCGGCGGCATTGAACAAGATGCGCTCGAGCGGCAGCCCGGTTCGCATCAGTCGGGCAGAGATCGCCAGGCTGTCGATCGCGACGAGCATCGTGCCGGCGGCAGGGCCGAAGACCACCGCGCTGGTGAGCGTGAAGACGTCCGAAATCGAGAAGCTCGCAGAAACCGTCGGAATCCTCAGCACTGCCGATCCGCTGATCAACGTCAAGGCGACGAGCGCCCACCATTCGATCGGCGGGTGGCCCAGCCCACAACTCGGCGATCGAGGTCGCGAGAACGACGCATCCAGCCAGCAGAACGGACAGGACGTACGGGCGCGCCCGCGAGCTGGCCGCTCGGCACAGGCTCGAATCCGACGCGTTCTTGGCTGCCGTGTTCCGAAACGCGCCACCGCCCGCACACGATCGCGCAGGTATTTGGGGCTCAGTCTCCATGTGTGTTCCGTTCAAGGACATCTGGTTTGTGCCAGGTCGGTACCATCGACCGCGACACCCTCTCTCAGAGATCTCGTAATTCACTTATCTTCAGCGACTTACATTTCTTGCACGGCCGGGTCCGCGTCTTGCCAAGGCTGAGTCTGCAATTCATCGACCGAGCTGAGGTGTCTGATGAGATGGTGGAGCGCCGAGCGCATAGATGAGACGACGCCGGCTGTCGTACGCATTGCTGTTCGCGGCGGCGCTGATTGCTGCGCTTTCGTATCCCGCCGTCAATCAGGCACGCGGCGCCGCACCAAAGCAGCGGCATTCCAAGCTCGATCGGGTCTTGCGAAAAGCCGCCGCGACCGGCGACACGTCACCGCAGCGCGTCATCGTGCGCACGCGCGCCGGACGCTCGGCCAGCGTCGCGGAGCGTCTCGCCAAACACGGCGATCGAATCGAAGCGAACCACCGGCGGCTCGAGTCGCTGACCGCCCTCGTGCATGGCGACGACCTGCTGGCCCTCGAGGACGATCCCGATGTCGAGGCCGTTTCGGTCGACGCCGTCATCAGCGCCGACCGCACCGTCCAGAGCGGCGCTGAGACGCAGACGCCCAGCTCGAGAACGTCCTCGTCAGTCGCGCTCGGCCTCTCGGACACGAAGTACGACGGCGACAAGGTCGGCATCGCGGTCATCGATTCTGGCCTCGAGAAGAGCGGCGACCTCTCCGGCGGGCGTGCCGATCGATTCTTCGATTTCACCGCCGACGGCAAGGCCGGGCACCCGTACGACGACTACGGCCACGGCACGCATGTCGCGACGTTGATTGCCGGCAAGGGCAAGGATTCGGAGAACGACGTCGAGCGGTTCAATAACGGCAGACGGCAACGCTCGAAGCTCGCACTCTACCGAGGTGTCGCTCCTAATGCGCGCATCATCAGCCTCAAGGTGCTCGACCGCAACGGTGCCGGGTTACACGAGCTCGGTGCTCCGCGCGCTCGAGTTCGCGATCGAGAACAAGGACAAGCTGAACATCGACATCATCAACCTGTCGCTCGGCCATCCCGATGTACGAGTCGCCGAGCACCGACCCACTGGTGCGCGCGGTCGAGGATGCGGCACGTGCCGGGATCGTCGTCGTGGCGTCGGCGGGGAACCACGGACTCAACCAGGAGACTGGTGAAGTCGGCTACGCGGGCATCACGTCGCCCGGCAACGCTCCATCGGCGATCACGGTCGGCGCGCTGGACATGCACGACACGGTCGATCGCAGCGACGATACCGTCGCGCCGTACAGCTCGCGCGGGCCGGCGTGGTATTCGGGACTGGCCAAGCCGGATCTCGTCGCGCCCGGACATCGCCTCGTGGCGGTCGGCGCATACGGCGGATCGCTGTACGAGCGATACGCGGAGCGGCGCGTCGTCGGACGGACGGAGACAAGAAGGCGCGGTACCTGCGCTTGAGCGGCACCAGCATGGCTGCCGCAGTCACCAGCGGCGTCGTCGCGCTGATGGTTCGAGGCGAACAAGGAAGCGCACGAGGCGCCGCTGACGCCCAACACGGTGAAAGCCATTCTCGAATACACCGCTCTGCCGCTTGACCGCTGTCGATCCACTGACACAAGGAGCAGGCGGATTGAACGGCGGCGGCGCCGTGCAGCTGGCCGAAAGATCGACCCGGCCGGCCGTGGGCGAGTGGTGGCTCACCGGACCGGTCACTCCGTGGACCACAATCGACGGACAGCGTTTTACCTGGTCGCAAACCGTGGTCTGGGGCAACACCGTGGTGTGGGGAAACGTCGTCTTCGAGAACCACCTGGCCTGGGGACAAACGGTCGTGTGGGGCTCAACTGTGGTGTGGGGCAGCACGGTCGTCTGGGGCAATACCGATCTCGTGTGGGACGACCCGTCCTCTGGAGTCAGACCGTCGTCTGGGGCAACGGACTGATCGACAGTCGACGGAAGCGGCGGGCTCGGACCCACACCGTCGTCTGGGGGAACATCGTCAAATAACCATCCTGGTGCGCGACGTGGGCGCGCGTCGTGAAAGACTAATTCGTGCAGTCGGCGGGCCTCCAGAGCGTGCTGATCGGCACCGGCACGTCGATCGCTGCATTCGATTGCGGACGCGCCGGCGCGACCCTCCTCGAGATGCCGGTCGACGAGACAGCCGGCGGCGTTGAGGGATTCCACTGGCCCTCCAAGGTCACGCCTTTACGGCTTCGCCGCCTGCCCAGATCGAGCGGTACGTCGCCGGTTTCATCGCCGAGGTCTCGAGCGCCTAGGCGGTGCTGCCGCCCGCAACGGATTGCGCCCCGCCACTGCCCCTTGTCGCCTGCGGCCCAGACCTTCGCCGCGGTTTCACTGCGGGGTCTGAGGCGCTTCCCCACCGAGCAGCTGTCCGTCCATCGAGCCGGCCGTGAACGGGTCGGCGAAGTCAACCGTTCGGGTGACGACGAATGAGCCGTGTGCGTCTGCGAAGCGTCCCGTCCCACCAGTGATGGTGTGGGTTTCGGCGACGGTGAACGCTGTCGGCGAATTGGTCGGCGTGGCCGTTCCCTCAACCGTGGTCGTCAACGTGTCCCCGTTCGCGGCGGTGAATATCGCTGTTCCGATGCCACTCAGGGTCAGGAGGTTGACCCGGTGCGAGTAGTCCATCGTAAAGCGGCCAAGATGCGTTGCAGTGCCGCTGGCAAGGAGGTGCGCCGAGAAGAACGACGACGGTGGCGGTTCGAACTGTGGAGGGTCTGCGATGCCTTCCAGTTTTCCCTTGAATGGCACCGCTGATGCCGCTGCCGAGAGAGTGACTGCTCCACCTCCCACTGTAGCTTCTGCGGATTTCGCGACGAGAGACGGGCTCGTCGGTGTCGAGTCCGTGTTGCACCCAACGGATAACGCAATCACGACCAAACCGGCGACTGGTGAACGCATGACACGCTCCTCTACCGAGAGGGCTGACGCATCAGCGCGTCACCCTGTTCGCGACCGAGTCTGCCGCGAGCCAGCGGACGTGCGCCATTGCCGGCGGCTGAAAAATTTCTGAAATCATCTCCGGCCCGTAAGTGGCAGTTTCCATTATTTTGTGGCACGATTGGCGACGGCGATGAATGGTGGAGCGTTGTTCCGATTCGGCGAATTCGAGTGCGACACGGTGGCCTACGAACTCCGGCGCCGCGGCCGGCGCAGGGACCTGGCGCGCCAGCCGATGGAAGTGCTGCTCCTGCTGCTGGAGCGACCCGGGGCGCTAGTCTCCCGTGACGACATCGCAAAACGGCTGTGGCGGGACTCCGTGTTCGTCGACGTGGACGCGGGGATCCACTCGGCCATTCTGAGAGTACGCCGAGGCCTCGGCGACCAGCCGGAGTCACCAAAATTCGTGGAGACTGTGCCCGGGAAGGGCTACCGCTTCATCGCGCCAGTCTCGCGTATTGGCGCCCCGACGCGTGACCCCGGCACCCCTTCGACTCCAGCGCGTGCGGCCGCATCGCGTCGCCGAGCGCTGCCGGCCGAGCTGACGAGTTTCGTCGGCCGCGCGCAAGAGCTTGAAGTTCTGCGCCAACATCTGGCCGCGTCTCGATTCGTCACCATCGTCGGCACGGGAGGAGTGGGCAAGACGCGGCTCGCCATCCGTCTGGCGGCGGGTTTGTCGAGACGTTTCGTGATGGGGTGTCGCTGGTGGATCTCGCACCGATCAGCGACGCGCATCTGATTCCAGAAGCAGTCGCAGCCCGGCTGGGGGTTTGCGAGAGCGCCCGCCGCTCGACGCGCGACGCGCTCTTCGCCTACCTGGGCGCTCGCGAACTCCTCCTCGTGCTCGACACCTGCGAGCATCTCATCGACGGCTGTGCCGCTTTCACCGAGGACCTGCTCAGCGCGGCACCCGGCCTGCGAGTGATAGCCACGGCACGCGAAGCCTTGCGAGCGAGAGGCGAGGTGGTGTTCCAGGTTCCACCGTTCTCACTGCCAACGGCGTCGGCGGTAAGCTCCGAGAGCTGTCTGCACACCGACGAGTCCACGCAACTCTTCGTCGAACGCGCACAGGCCGTCGACGTTCGTGCCAGAACGCTGGGCGGGCTGGATCCCGCAGCGGTCGCGCGTATCTGTATTCGTCTGGATGGGGTGCCACTCGCCATCGAAATGGCGGCGGCACAAGTCGGCGTGCTGACGACGGAGCAAATCGAAAGGAAATTGGAGGATCGGTTTCGGTTGTTGTGCGGGTAGTGTACCGCGGTGCCCCGTCAGCGCACACTCGAAGCCACGGTGGACTGGAGCTACGACCTGCTCTC
>CAWCQI010000021.1:0-97648 GCA_963797625.1 uncultured Acidobacteriota bacterium | reverse complement strand
GCAGACCCTTACGGATCACCCATGGCCGGGCAACGTTCGCGAGCTGAAGAACGTTGTCGAGCGGCTCGTGGTCCGGGCCGAGGACGGCGAGATCGGCCGCGACGACCTGCCGCTCGAGGTGCTGCGCTCCGCGCGCCCGCGCGTTCAAGCGGCGCCGTCGACGCCGCGACGCGTCCGGCTGCGGACATGCTGTTCGAGCGCATGGTGAACGGCGGGGAGTCGTTCTGGTCGTGCGTCTACGCCCCGTTCATGGCGCGTGACCTCACGCGCGACGATCTGCGGACGATCGTCAGGAAGGGACTGGAACGGACGTCAGGCAACTACAAAGTGATGGTCGAGCTGTTCAACATGCCGGCCGACGACTACAAGCGGTTCCTGGGCTTTCTTCGCAAGTACCAGTGCCACATGCCGTTTCAACAGTTCAGATCTGCCGCCAACAGCACGCGACCCGGCGGCGAGCTGGCACCGCCAAGCCGATGGCCGCTCCGCCTGAGCGAGATGAAGCGTCCGCCTAGACTCGGTCGAGGGCACGTGCTCGCAGCTCGAGTGATCTCGCGGAGAGTGCGATCGCGGTGGCGCGGCTCATTGGCGAGTCGTCAGTTTGGGGCCGAGGATCGAGCAGCTTCAGCAGCTCCCCGCTCACGACCGGCTTGACGAGGTAGGTGGCGCCGATCTGTTCCGCGTCCGCCCTCAGCACCGGATCGTCGAAACCTGAGAAGACGATCAGCCGCATCTTGGGGTACATGTCTCGAGCCATGACCGCGAGCTGAAGACCGTTGAACGCCCCAAGCCGGACGTCCGTGATGAGCGCATCGAACGGCTGGTCTTTCAGCGTCTGGCGCGCGCGTTCGAAGGAGTCGCAGGCCACCACCGTCTGCACCTACTCCCGCAGCGATCGCTTCATCGCGTCCAGCAACCCGATGTCGTCGTCGACGATGAGCAGCCTGAGTTGCAGCGCGGAGCTCGTGGGGTTGGTGACAATCATGGCTGGTTCCAAGTGCTGACGAAGTCCGCGATTTCTCTTTTGCGGCTATATTACACAGTTTATGCGGTCCTGCAAGCTCATGTCGATCATTTTGTCAGGCCGGTCCGGGGGGCCGTGTGGCGCACTGATCGCGAATCTGATCATGCTTGTCGTCGGCTCCCCGCTCTTCGCGCGGCACGTAACCCCGCCAGGGCACCCAGAGCGCGTGGAACGAGCGCACGTGCTCGACGCGGTCGCCAGCCGGTGGAGCCCGCGCGGCGGCCGCGCGATCTCACCACGGCCCGCCACGCACGAAGAGCTGCTGCGCGTCCACACGCAGAGCCCACGTCGACCGGATGGCGGCGACCGCCGGTCAGGCGGTCATGCTCGACCCGGACACGTTCACTTCGCCCGATTCCGTACGACATCGCCCTGCTCGCCGCGGGCGCGACGATTCAGGCGGCGGAACACGCCGTCTCCGAGCGGGAGCCGCCTTCGCGCTGGTGCGTCCGCCGGGCCACCACGCCGAACCGATCGTGCGATGGGCTTCTGCCTCTTCAACAACGTCGCCGTCGCCGCGGCCGCGATGCTCGCCCGCGGCCTCGAGCGCATCGCGATCGTCGATATCGACGTGCATCACGGCAACGGCACGCAGGCCATGTTCTACGAAGATTCCGCGCGTGCTTTACGTCTCGACGCACCAGTTTCCTGTTCTATCCCGGCACGGGCGCCGCCGACGAGATTGGCGAGGGTGACGGTCGCGGGTTCACGGTGAACGTTCCGATGGACGCGGGTTCGACCGACGCCGACTACGCCCTGGTGCACCGAGAGGTCGTCGGACCCGTGCTCGAGGAGTTCCGTCCCGAGCTGCTCTGGTGTCGGCGGGGTTCGACGCTCACGAGCGCGATCCGCTGGCGTCCATGCGTATGACGGCACGATGGCTTCGCGGCGGTCGATGGTTCAGCTCCGGGCGTCTGCTCTCAGCCGCATGGAGCGCTGGCGATGGTGACCGAGGGCGGGTACGTTTCGCCTGCCCTTGCGGCGTGCCTCGGAGCCATCGATTGCAGTGCTCGACGGAGGGCCACCGCGCCCGGCGATTGACGCACGAGAGTGCTCGGCGCGGTGCGCGGGCTGCGGCGCAGATCGCGGGAGGCACTTAAAGCCTTCTGGCTCTGCACTTATAATTCTGAGTGGATCTTCGCCGGCCCGACGTGTACAAGCCCCCAGAGTAGTCGACCGCCGAGCTGATGCTCGGGCTCGATGTGTCCGGCTCCAACGCCATCGTCCCAGAGAAGAAAGTGCCCTCGGTGAGACCTGGCATGAACCAATTCATTTTTCGCCATTGACGTCGGTGAGCGTGCCGGTGAAGGTGTAGAATCATCTGAACCTCCTGGAAGGCGGGGCCCGATTCAACCGGCTCGCGATGGCCTTGGTTAGACCGGCTGGCCGTCGACGTACTCCGTCCCACACACGGCGCAACGCGCGTGCGGTGGCGGCGTGCTGCCAGCCGCAATCTTGACGCCGCACTGGCACATCCACCCCGCGATGCGCCCCGGATTGCCGACGACCAGCGCGTAGTCGGGCACGTCGCTTGTCACCACCGCGCCGGCGCCGATGAACGCGTAGCGGCCGATCGTGTGGCCGCACACGACCGTGCAGTTGGCGCCGAGGCTGGCGCCGCGCCCGACCAGCGTCTGCCGGTACTCGTGCTTGCGCGACACGTGGCTGCGCGGATTGACGACGTTGGTGAACACCATCGACGGCCCGCAGAACACGTCGTCTTCGAGCATGACGCCGGTGTAGATCGACACGTTGTTCTGGATCTTGACGTTGTCGCCGATCACCACGTCCGGCGAGATCACGACGTTCTGGCCGATGTTGCAGCGTCGCCGATGCGCGCGCCGGTCATCACGTGGCGAGAAGTGCCAGATCTTCGTGCCGTCGCCGATCTCAGCGCCTTCGTCGACGTACGACGACTCGTGCGCGAAGAACGTCGCCATCGACCTAGCGCACGGCACTCGCGATGCAGCGTCGGCTCGGCAGCGGGTTCAAGCGGCAGCCGTCGCGGATGCGATGTGCCAGCTCGATCGACGGGCGCGCCTCGTCGATGCCGAAGCCGCGGCCGGCGAGCACCTCCTCGTAGACGCGCGTGTGCAGGTCGGTGAAGCCTTCGCTGAACTCGACTTCGGCGCCGTCCACGTGATCGATCGAAACGTCGTCTTGCCGCCGCGGCTCGGCGCGAACGGCAGGTCGCTGACGTCGGTCGACAGAAACCAGCGCACGCGCGCGCGCTCCAGCTCGAGGACGCCCGCCGCGCTTGGTCGCGTCGCGGCGCATGCACCTCGCTGCGTTCGCACGCCGCCGAACAGCCAGAGCAGCAGATCGAAGAAATGGATGCCGATGTTGGTGACGATGCCGCCGGAGCGCTCCTCGCGAGCCCTTCCACGACACGTCGTACCAGCGGCCGCGGGCGGTGATGTAGGTCAGGCGTCACCTCGTGCATCTGCTTCGGCGCTGGCGTCGAGCCGCTCGCGTCAGCGCGACCAGCTCGGGATGCAGCCGCAGCTGCAGCACGGTGTAGACGCGGCGCCCGGTCTCGCGCTCGAGCTCCTGCAGCGCGTCGAGGTTCCACGGGTTGATGACCAGCGGCTTCTCGCAGATCGCGTCGGCGCCGACGCGCAGCGCCAGGCGGATGTGCGCGTCGTGCAGGTAGTTCGGCGAGCAGATGCTCACGTAGTGCACGCGCTCCGTCTCGGGTCCGCGCCGCAGCTTCTCGAGGTGGCGATCGAAGCGCTCGATCTCGGTGAAGAACCGGACGTCGAACGAATAGCGATCGAGCACGCCGACGGCATCGTGCGGATCGACGGCCGCGACCAGCCGGTTGCCGGTGTCTTGAATCGCCTTCAGATGCCGCGGCGCGACGAACCCGCCGACGCCCGTGATTGCGAAGTTTTTCGCTGTCATATGCGTTGTGCGGACTGCTTCCAGGTTAAGCCGACAATCCTCTCGAGACCAAGCTACGCAACCTCACTCTCGACCAGCACGGTGTCCACATGACTGACTGTATCAATTTTTGCCTGTGGCGCACCCAGCCGGAGGACGTGGGGGTACTTCTTTTTGATCGCGTTTCTCCAGCAGCTTCACCATTCCTGCCACCGACCTCAACAGGAATTGTCTATTCCGACGACTTCAGAGACTCGAGCACTGATCGGGCTTCCTGCGCTTCGCTGAAATCCGCCTTCAGATCGAGCGCGCGCTGCAACGCCTGACGGGCACCCGAAGCGTTCCCGATCACTCACCGTTACGAGGACGGAACACGTATCCATGCCCGAGACTGTATCAGCCAGCCCACAATTTGCCGAGTCAACTCGCGTCGGCTAATGGCAGGAGCGGCTTCCGTGTCCTATAATCTTAAGATCGTGCCCGACTACAAGCCCCAGACAATAGAGAAGAAGTGGCAGGAGCGCTGGCAACGTGACGCGTAGTCTTCGAGGTCACTGAAGACGACCCCAGGCCGAAGTTCTATTGCCTGGAGATGTTCGCGTACCCCTCCGGCCACGCCCACGTTGGACACGTCCGCAACTACATGATCGGCGACGTCGTCGCGCGCATGAAGCGCATGCGCGGCTTCAACGTCCTGCATCCGTTCGGCTGGGATGCCTTCGGATTGCCCGCCGAAAACGCCGCCATCAAGGGCGGCATGCACCCGGAGGCCTGGACCCTCGAGAACATCGCCCACATGAAGGGGCAGCTCCAGCGGATCGGCATCAGCTACGCGTGGGACCGGGAGATCGCCACGTGCCTGCCCGATTACTACCACTGGAACCAGTGGCTCTTCCTGAAAATGCTCGAGCGCGATCTCGCGTTCCGCAAGCGCTCGAACGTCAACTGGTGCCCGAGCTGCAACACCGTGCTCGCCAACGAGCAGGTCGTCGATGGCGGCTGCTGGCGCTGCGGCACGCCGGTCACGACTCGCGAGCTCGAGCAGTGGTTCTTCCGCATCACGCACTATGCCGACGAGTTGCTGGAGGCCGCCGATGGGCTGCCTGGCTGGCCGGACAAAGTGCTGACGATGCAGCGGAACTGGATTGGGCGGTCGGAAGGCGCTCGCGTGAGGTTTGAGCTCGCGCTGACGGGACTCGGGACTCGGGATCCGGGCATCGCGGAGCGGAAGCTCCGAGCGCATAGCGGCGAACCCGAGTCCCGAGCCCCGAGCCCCGACGCGATCGAAGTCTTCACCACCCGCATCGACACCATCTACGGCGCGAACTTCTTGATGCTCGCGCCGGAGCATCGCGCTCGTTCAGGAGTGGAGCAAAGAACCAGGCGCAGGCGGATTCGCGGACACGCTCAAGCGGTTTCAGGCTCAGGACCGCACGGCGCGGATGACGGGCGAAATCGAGAAGGAAGGATTCGATACCGGCCGAACGGCCATCAACCCGTTCACGAATCGGCCAGTGCCGATTTGGGTCGCCAACTTCGTCCTCGGCGAGTACGGCACGGGCGCTGTGATGGGTGTGCCGGGGCACGATCAACGCGACTTCGAGTTCGCCCGCAAGTACAACCTGCCGATCACCGTAGTGGTTCAGCCTGACCAGACGGAGGTTCAGACGGTTCAAGGGGTTCAGGGAGCTCGCGGAGGAAACGGAGCAGCGCTGGATCCAGCGTCGATGGTCGCCGCCTACGACGGTCCGGGGCATCTGGTGAATTCCGGTGAGTTCAACGGGCTCTCGTCGCAAGAGGCCATCGAAAAAATGACGGCCGTCGCTCAGGCGCGCGGCATCGGAGAAGGCACGGTTCAGTACCGATTGAAGGACTGGGGCATCTCGCGCCAGAGGTACTGGGGCACGCCGATTCCCGTGCTCTATTGCGAGAAGTGCGGCATGGTGCCGGTGCCGGCTGACGACCTGCCGGTGCTTCTGCCGAAGACAGTGGAGTTCAGCGGTCGCGGCGATTCGCCGCTCGCGCAAATCCCGGAGTTCGTCAACGCCACCTGTCCGGAATGCGGCGGACCCGCACGACGCGAGACGGACACGATGGACACGTTCGTCGACTCCTCGTGGTACTTCTTCCGCTTCTGCGATCCGAAGAACCCGGATCTGCCGTTCGACCCCGACAAGGTCGGGTACTGGGGCCCGGTCGACTTCTACAGCGGCGGCGTCGAGCACGCCATCCTGCACCTGATCTACTCGCGCTTCTTCTCGCGCGTTTTCCGCGATCTCGGTATGACCGTCATCGACGAGCCGTTCACGCGCCTCCTCACGCAGGGCATGGTGCTCAAGGACGGCCAGGTCATGTCGAAGTCCAAGGGGAACGTCGTCGATCCCGACGACATGATCCAGAAGTACGGCGCCGACGCGCTGCGCCTCTACGTGATGTTCGTCGCGCCGCCGGAGAAAGAGATTGAATGGACCGACGCCGGACTCGAGGGCAGTTTCCGCTTCCTTGCGCGCGTGTGGCGGTTGGTCGATCAGCTGAGCGCGGCGTTTGCGGGCAAGGAGATTCCCGCAGTTGGTGATCTCGCGCTCGACGATGGTGAGCGCGCACTGCGAAGAAAGACGCACGAGACCATTCGACGCGTGACGCTGGATCTGGATCCGCGGGTCCACCTGAATACCGCGGTTTCCTCGCAGATGGAGCTCGTGAATGAGCTCTATGCGTTCTGCAACCGCCTCGGGATTGTTCGCGTCGGGCGCGATTCGGACGAAGCGCAAGCCGCTGGCTCGAACGAGGGCATGGCGACGCGCGCGGCGCTGCGGCCCGCGACGCTGGCCGTCCTGAAGGAAGCGGTCGAGGCGCTCGTGCTCATGCTGTCGCCGTTTGCGCCGCACATGTGCGAGGAGCTGTGGGAGCATCTCGGCCACTCGGGCGGAGTCGTCTCGGCAGGCTGGCCGGCATTTGACGAGGCGGTTGCGAAGGCCGGACGAGATTGTCGTGCCGGTTCAGGTGAACGGCAAGCTGCGCACGCGCTTGACGGTTCCCGCGGATTCAACCGACGATACGCTGCGCGAGTTGGCGCTTGCAGACACGCTGGTGATGAAGCACCTGGAAGGCAAGACGGTGCGGAAGATTGTGGTTGCCGGCGGCCAGGGTTCGAAGCTCGTCAGCGTCGTGGTGAGCTGATGTCGAGACCACAACCTGTCCGCCCCTGTGTCCGTCCGCGAAACTCCCGTTGCTGGCGGGCACCCCACGGGGCCCGTCGCGTGGCAGCCCACGGGTGCTCGCGCGCTGCCATGGGGCTCAACGGGTCCGCGCGCTGCGCGCCCGCGGGCGCCGGGCCTTCGCCAAGGCTTCGGCCACGCTCGCCGAAGCTGGTGCTGTTGCAGCCCAGCGAAGGCGGCCGCCACGCGCCACCCGTGAGCCCGCTTTCAACGGGAGTTGAGTGGCAAGGTGACCGGCCACCCGCTCGTGGACGCTTTGAGACTTCGTTTCGACTAGCTACCCATGTCTTCGCGATAGCTGCGCTGTTGGGTCTGTCCGGCTGCGGCTACTCGCTCGCGGGCCGGGGCTCATTCCTCCCCGCGCACATCAAGATCATCGGCGTGCCGATGTTCGTCAACCACACGCCGGTCTTCGAGATCGAGCAGAAGATTACCGCGAAGGTTCAGGCAGAGCTGATTGGGCGAGGCCGCTACGAGGTCAAGCCCGACCGGCAGAGTGTGGACGCGGTGCTGCTGGGCGAAATCCAGGCGGTCGCGCTGGCGCCAGCAGCGTTCAACGATCAGCAGCAGGCGACGCGATATGCGCTCACGATCGTCGCCAAGCTCGAATTCCGCGACCTCAAGACCGACAAGGTCCTCTGGGCCAATCCGGCCCTGGCCTTCAGCGAGCAGTACGACGTCGCGACGACGCAGACCGCGCTCGACCCGAACGCGTTCCTCGGGCAGAACGCCAACGCGATGGAGCGGCTGGCCTCGGAGTTTGCCCGAACGATTGTCAGCGCCATCCTTGAGTCTTTCTGAGCGTTGCCCTCCTCCACACCGGCCACCGTCCGTAAGCAAATCGCCGCAGGCAAGCCAGACCCTCTGTACCTGATCGTTGGAGACGATGAGGCGGAGATGTCGCAGCTTGCGGCGGAGCTGTCGGGGCTCGTCGAGGACGAGCTGCGCGCGTTCAACGTCGAGCGTATCTACGCGACCGACAAGTCCTCGACGGCTCTATCGATCGTTGAAGCCGCGCGTCAGCTGCCGATGATGTCGGAGAGACGCGTGGTCGTCGTGTTGCGCGCGGAGAAGCTGCTGAAGCCGAAGCGAAAAGGGAAGGCAGGCGACGTGCCGGAGCCGGACGAGGGTCCGACGCCTGACGTCGACGCGCTCGAGGACTACGTCAAGAAACCCGAGCCGCAGACGACACTGGTGCTGGTCGCGTCAGACATTGACCGGACGCGACGGCTGTCCAAAGCCCTTCTCAAACAGGCGACCATCGTCGAGTGCTGGGGACTGAAGCAGGGCAAGGACGCGAAGGTCAATCTCTGGCAGGTCGCGAAACAGGCGGAGCAGCTGGTGCGGCAGGCAGTGACCAACGCCGGTCAGCAGATCGACCAGGCCGCGGCGCGACTCGTCGCGGAGCGCGCCGGCGCGGACATTTCAAGGCTCCGTGGCGACGTCGACCGCCTGCTGTTGTACGCGGCGGGGAAGCCCCGCATCACCGTCGCTGACGCCCGCGAAGTCGTGAGTTCGGAGACCGCGCAGGACGATTGGGCGGTGACCACAGCCATCCAGCGCGGCGATACTGCCGAGGCGTTACGACAACTCGGGTTGTCGCTCGAATCCGGCGCGGTTCCCTTCATGATTCTCGGCCAGCTGGCCTACTTCGTTCGGGAGAAGCTGGCGACGATCGATGCACGGAGAGTGCGCCCGGCGATCGAAGCGGTGTTTCGGACGGATCTCGACATGAAAAGCTCTGGCGGAGACACGCGCGTGCTGCTCGAGCGGCTGGTGGCGGAACTCTGCCGCGCCTGAGGCGTCGATCCTTTTAGGCGGCTGCCGTGCGCTTGGCAACGCGCCCCGCGAGGCGGGACTTGTAGCGACCGGCCGTGTTTCGGTGGATCAGGCCTTTGGAGGCCATCTTGTCGACCATCGAGATGGTCTGCCGAAGGGCGGCCGTGACGTTCTTGGGGTCGCCGCTGTCGATGGCTGCGCGGATGTCGCGCAGCGCGCCGCGTAGCCTCGTGCGGAGCTGGCGGTTGTGGTCGCGACGCTTGACGTTCTGGCGGTGCGCTTTCAGCGCGGAATCGTGACTTGCCACTGTTGGATCGATCCTTGTAATGAATATGCACCGGAAGCGTGTCCGGCGCGGGTTAGGCGGCCCGGTCGAATGCATGGCCGGCACCGCAAACCCCAGATTCTAGCATACGTTGGCGGCCGAGCGGGCGCTCGAGTCGGGAAAAAACGTTCGTAACCAGGCTGAACTAAATAGTGTAGATTTGACAGAGTTTATGACGCCATGCCCGATGACATTATTGAACGCGAGGTCCTCGGCGAGGCCAATCGCGCCTGCGGCGCGCTGGTCGATCGTGTTCGGGCGCGGGTGGCTCGAAAAGGCGGAGCGACCGCGGGTGAACTCTGCCAATACGCCGCAGAGGCCTTTCAGACATACGCTGAAACGCTTCTCAGGGCACTGATGGCGGCCGCCTCCAGACGCGAAAGCGGTGATGTGGAGGCTTGGGTCCGGCACCAGTTTCACGCCGGAATGGATAACGCCGGAATGCCCCTCCGGGAGGCCGTTGCGGAGTCTCCGCACCGCCACGCCGTCGCGCAGGGACTTCAGCAGAAGATGTTCGAGGCCGAGCTGATGCTCCGCCGGGCACTTAAGGGGCGTTTCTCGGAGGCTCCGATCGCCGGACTCAGGCTGGCCGACTCAGCAACTGAGGTTCTCCACAGGAAGGCCGCTGGATAGGGCCCGGATCTAGGATTTCGCGGCGGAACGCCACCGCCCGCCCAAATCTGCGGCCGTTGCCTGGCGCCGGTTGACGCGAGTCGCCGTCCTCAGCGCCACGCTGAGCCGCTCCGCGAGTTCCCCAAACGCCTGCGACGACTGCCGAAGCTGCTCGTTCTCCACGCGCAGGCGCATCAGCTCGTCCTCGTAGCTCTGTAACTTTTCTTCCAACGCCGCCATTGTGTCTCCCCCCATGTGCCCGCCCTCCTGCTGTCGCGGAGAACTTCCGCGTCCAGAATGCGAACCGCCGCTACTGTCGAGCTCATGAGGCAAGGAACGAACCATATTCGTTAACTTGTTGTCTTGTTGTGAGTTACACGAAGTATCGACGTCGCCGAGGCTTCGAACGCGTGCAATTGTGAGCCGAAACGTGACACATTAAACGATTTTGCGGCTCTTAAACAACTCTATATTTAAGCAAACAAAGCCTTTGCAAACTATGTTCAAAATGCGGACGTCGTGCCGAATTTGAAACACTCCGTGTGCGCATTCAGCGCAAGGCTTGCTAAGAACTGATCAGTTTCTTTCTTTGAGGCGTCGAAGCTCGCGTCGCTCGCGCTTGTCGGGCGCCCCGGCATTTCGACTGCGCGGGAACGGCCCGGTCAGGCGAGCCATTTTCTGAGCTTCGAGCTCTTCCGGTGTTGGCGGGGGAGTCAAATCTTTGTAAAGTTCGCGGGCTTCCGCTTTTGGGAGGTGCTTCTCGGCAGTGGCCACAACCGATGACCCGCTGGCGCCGACCGAGCGGGCGTTGAATGACGATCTCCTCGCCAGCCTTGATTACGCGATGGGGCTTCGCGGGCTGGCCGTTGACGTCAACCTTGCCGTTCTTGCAGGCCTTCTGCGCTTCCGATCTGGTTTTGAAGAGGCAGGCGATATCGAGCCAGAGATCGAGGCGCATTCTGTGGTTCTGGGTTCGTGGTTCTTCGTTCGGCGTTTCTTCGGCGTTCGGCGTTGGTTCCTCCTGGTTCGGCGTTCTAGGTTCGGCGTTCCTGTCCGCGTCCAGGATGCAATCGCCGATTGTCGAGATCGGTTGGGACAGTTCGAAGGTACGAGTGTAACTTCTTTGACGCCTTGATCGCTCGTACTGCGAGTGACCAGGGTTTGTCGAAGTCTTCCTCGGTAATCAGCTTGTCGTTGAGCGCAGCGCGGAGGTGGTTCTGTGTCTCGCCGAGGGAGCCGAGAGCGATCCGCATGTATCGGGCGAACTCGCGTGGCTTGTAGCGGGAGAAGCCTTCGGCGATGTTCGACGGTGCGGATCTGGCAGACCGTTCGATCTGATCGCGGAATGTGCGATGCCTGCCAACCGCGGGCTTGGCGAGAATTGCAACTACGGCCTGGCGGAGTTGTTCGCTAAGTTGCCACGCGACAAGATCTTCGTGATGTTTGACACCAGCCATGGTGCGGGTGTCATGGCATGGACTGTGCCGTCGTGCGGCGTTCGTGGTTCGGAGTTCTTCGGCGTTGGCGGGGTGAGTCGGGTCTTTGTAAGGTTCGCGTGCTTGCGCTTCTGGGAGGTGCTTCTCGGCAGTGGCCACCACCACGAGCCGTTGCCGCCGGCCCAGCGGGCGATAGAGAACGACCTCGTCGCCGGCCTTGATCGCGATGCGGCTTCGCAGGCTGGCCGTTGACGTCGAACCTTGCCGTTCTTGCAGGCCTTCTGCGCTTCCGATCTGGTCTTGAAGAGGCACGCGATATCGAGCCAGAGATCGAGGCGCATACCTTGAATCTAATGTTCAGGATTCACGGTTCAAAGTTAACCCGAACGCTGAACCTTGAACCCTGAACCATGAACCACGAACCCTGAACCGATCGCCGATCTCCCTAATCCGTTCCCGATTCCGGCAGATTCACTTTGACCAGAATCCGGCACATCACCGCCCGTCCGTTCTTGGTCGCCGGACGGTAGAGCCAGGCCTTGGCGGGACTCACAATCATGCGTTCGTGATGTCGGTTCAGCGGCGTGTGGAGTTTGACGGAGAAGACGGTACCGTCTCTGTTGATGACCATGTCCAGCCAACCCACACGATTCGGCGGAATGCCGATCGGACCGGTCAGAGGCATCTGTGCGGCTCAACGGACGGGGAGGGATCACGCCAGGATCGGACTCCGAATAGATGATCTCGTTGACCGCCGCGACCGCGATCCTGGCCTGCTCGAGCACGTCCTCCACATCCTCGCGAAGTTGAGGCCTGAACTCGCCGATGCGTTTGTCGAGAATCGCCAGCGCTTCCTTTGCCACGGCCAGGGCTCGGTCCGCGTCGCCAGAGGCGAGCGCAGCTTTTGCCCGCTCGTAGTTTCGTTGGGCTATCGCTGGAAGCTGCTGCCGTTGGCTGGTGCGGAATGCCGATAGCGCCTCCGGCGTCAGGTCGCTCGTCCGTGGCTCGTAGAGCGGATTTCTCATCACGAGTGCATCGAAGGCAATGGATGCCGCCGCGATTTGTCCTTGCTCGAGGAGCGACGTCGCTCTGCGCTCGGAGTCGCGAAGCGATGATGGCTGAATTCGTAGCGGCGAGGCCGCCCCCGGTCCCCGTGGGAGGACGCCCCGTTGACGGAGTCCCAGGCGCGGCGGTTGTGGGATGGCTCTCGATCGGGGTCGCGACCACCGACGCCTGTCCGGTTCCGTTCGGGCAGGCGCGCTGTCGGGTGCCGAGGCGCGGGGTGGAGAGCCCGTCCGGACGTCTGTCCCGCTAACTCCGCGGACGCATTCGGTGCGCTCGCTGCCCGATCAGCGGCTGCTGATCCATCACCGGCCGTCGCGATCTCAATCGATGCCACCGGATTGTTCAACTGGGCTGGCGCTTCGGCTGGGAACAGCATCTCGGGGCGCGTCACGAACAGCAAGCCAATCAGAGCGCTAGCCGCCAAGATCGCGGCCACGTGTGATGCGTAACCACCCAGAAGCATTCCGAATTGCGACCTCGAACGCTTCCGCCGCCCCGTTCCGCGCTTCATGGGGAGGATCGGCCGAATGGGCGGCGGGTCACCCCGCTGGTCTTCGGGACTCGGCGGCGGCGCCGGCGCCGCGACGGCACGGAGCAACGCCATCCCCGTCGGACCGGGTTCGTCGAGTTTGTCCAGCTGCGCGAGCGCCCGATCGACATCCTCGATCGATTCGAAGATCGGCAGCTCGAACGTTGCCTGCGACAAGAGCAGTCGCAGCTCCGGTGGCGCTTCCTTTCCCATCAGCATTGTTCGCAACAGACGACCGACTTGAATAACGAGCGGATCGCTGCTGGTTTGGCCGGAAAGTAAGCGAACCTCACCCTTATCGGTGATTTGAATGGTCCGGGGGTCGAGGAGGATCGGCGCCTGCGGAGAATGATCTCTCAAGTACAGGCAAATCTGACGAATGACCGCCACGGCCTCGCGCCAGTCGAAGCCGTTGTGTCGTTCGATGAGCTCGACGAGCGAGACTGGGCCAAGCGGGAGTGAGGGCAGCGCGACGGCCGGAGGCGTCTGCGGCCGAACCGGGAACTCTGTTACGGTTGCTGGCCCTGTATGTGCGGTCGCGCGAACGGGTTCGTCGACGGTTGCATCAAAGCCCGCAGGCGCCTCGAAGTGAGCGATCGCTCGCACCGATTCTTCGACGTTCGCATTCGGGTGTATCGATTCGTCGAGGTGCGGTCGCGCCTCGTCGGTCGGTTCGTCATTGGACTCCGTCTTCTGAACTGGTCCGACCGTCGGCTCGGCAGGCGCCACAGCTGCGGGTGTCGCCGTCGCAGGGAGCAAGCCCACCTCGGACGGGAAGTCCATCTCGGAGAAAAACTCCGAGAGCTCGAGCGATGGCTCGAGGTTGACAATCTTCGGCGAGTCTTCGCGCATAAGCTGATCCGTTATCCGACCATCGTTATCGCGACACCAGGCATTGACGCACCTTAGCGATCCGGTGCGAAGTATCCGCTCCGGCTGCGGATGACGTGATTCGCCGACCTGGACCTGATCTCCACCTTACGCCACGACCCGTCACGAGCAATGTGTGTTGAGGTGTACCCGAGCACGTAGCGGCGACGCAGATTCTCGACAGTTCTCGTAAACTGCGCGTGCAGCTGCGAGGCGTCTGACGGGAAGTAGGCTGCCCCGCCCGAAATATCCGCGAGGCGCTCCAGCCCCTCGCGATCGAGATTGGTCCCGAGCCCGATTGGCAGAACCGTGGCGTCGACCTCTCTCGCGAGTTCGAGAACCTGAGGCAACGTGTGCTGGCTCCCCGGCCCTGTGCCCGGATTGTTCTCGTCTCGCCCATCGGACATCAGCACGACCGCGCGCCGGCCCTCGACGGATTTCAACGTCGTCAGCGCACCGGCCATGGCGTCGTAGAGCGCCGTGCCGCCGACCGGTTTATACGTGCCGATCGCATCGAGGCTAATCTGACGGTTGGTGCCAAGGTCATGCGCCATCACGACGCCGTCGGAGAAAAAGACCAGCGACAGCTTGTCCTGGGGACGCAGTGACTCGACGAAGATACGGGCGGCGGCCATCAGCGCATCCGCCGACTTTCGCATGCTGCCGCTGGCATCGAGTGCGAGCACGATCGATACGGGCGCTTCCGCTTCGTGAAACGTATCGACCTTCTGATCCACGCCGTCCTCGGAGACGACGAGGTCATCAGCGCTAATCTCGACGTACTGTCCCGTCAGATCCGTCACCGTGAACTCGAGAGTCGGACGGATCGGCGGCGGTTTCGGCGCCCGGTATCCGGCACGCGTCCGCACGAGGTACTGGTCGGAGGATGTCGTCAGGTTGACCGTGCGCCAGGCCCCGTCGCGTGCGGTGTTTGTCGGGGTATAGGTCACCAGGTAGCGGTTCTGCGCGTCGGCCGCGAGCTGGTCATACACGTTCGCGAGCTCTTCACCGCGCGGCGGGAAAAACACGCGGCCGCCGGTCTCGTTCGCGAGCCGTTTCAGCTCACGCTCACCTTTGAGCGAGATTCCCGCGACTCCGCCGATGCCGACCACATAGATAGTGATCCCGGCGCCCTTGGCTGCCGCGAGCGCTTCCTCGAACGAGGCATGACTGTGCTGGTCATAGCCATCGCTGATGAGGATCACCGAGCGTCGATCCTCGGCTCGCGGCAGACGTTCGCTCAGCTCGATGAGCGAATCGAGAATTGCCGTCCCGCCGGTTGGTTCCACGTCTTGAATGGCTTCAATGATCGTCCGTCGGTCGCTCGTGGGCCCGGTCAGCGCCCCCAGCCGTTTGGCGAAAGGGGCGACAACGACACTATCCTTCGGCCTCAGGAACGCCGTCAGGCGCGCGGCCGCATCCTTCACGAAATCGAACCGCCGCGACATACTCTGGCTGCTGTCGATGAGCAAGGCGAAGGTCGCCGGAACTCGCTCGTGGCTGACGAGATCGATGTCCTGGGCCACGCCGTCTTCCCGAACGGCGAAGCTAGCCGAGTTCAGACCGCTCACGAACCTGCCCTTGCGGTCGTAGACGCCCGCCTCGAGCAGCACACTCGCGACCTCCGAGATCTCGGTGATTTCGAACGCCTCGAGGACGACGCGGTCGCGACCCTTGTGCCCATCGCTGTCCTCGACCTCCACTGCCAGCTCACGACGCTCGAACGGGTTCTCGTCGGTCCACTCCACCGCATACGGCGGGCCATCGTCGTCGGTCTTGAGCAGCGCGCCATCGACGTAGAAGCGGACGGGCGCGAGTGTCGCATCTGAGGGCCGTTGAATCTGCGCAACGATTCGCACAGTTCCCACCCCGCCGGTGCGCCCGAGAGGAGAAGTGATACGAACGGACAGACCCTCACCATGAGCACGCGGAGCAGCCGGTGCCGTGACGAGCGCAAGCACGATAGATGACAGGGCCGCGAGGCGGCCCCGTGACAGCCGACGCATAGACAGAGCCATCCCGCCTTCACGCCACCAGCTGGCGCGCAAGCGCTTGAGCGCGACGCTGCAGCGTGTGAAGCGAGTCGTGCTGGTCGTGCCTATTCCTCGCTGCGCACGCGGCTCCGACGACGTGCCGTATACGCAACGACCAGAATCGCGAAGACCACGAGAAGAATGAGCGTTGTGCTATCCACAGCGTTCCTCCTATGAAATGGATCCGTCCGACGCCGCCGATGTTCTCGTTACATCAGCACGCGGAAGATCCTGATGACGACTGGGCCGAGACAGACGACGTAGAGCGCTGGCACCAGACATAGTGCGAGCGGAAACACCAGCTTGACGCCGACCTTGGCGGCGCGCTCTTCGGCGCGCTGGCGTCGCTTCGTTCGCGACGTCGACGCGTGGGTTCTGAGCGCTTGAGCGATGCTGGTGCCGAACCGGTCGGTCTGCGTCAGCATCGTGACCAGAGCCCGGACGTCCTCGACCTGAGTGCGTTTGGCCAACCCTTGGAATGCTTCGAGCCGCGGTTTGCCGGCGCGAATTTCGTTGGTGACGGTCCGCAACTCCCGCGCGAGCGCCGGTAACGCAAGCTCGAGCTCTTCACTCGCGCGCATGATCGCCTGGTCGAGGCTCGATCCAGCCTCCACGCAGACGACAATCAAGTCGATGGCGTCCGGCAAACCGTTTTGAATTGCCTTCTGATAGCGTCGTGTCGCACGAGTCAAAGCGACATCCGGAATGAGATAGCCGAGCACGGCGGCGACGACTGCCAGCAGCCAGCCCTCGGTGCCCATCAGCGCGAGCGGCAACAGGCCGCAGACGATCGGCAGAACCGTTTCGGCAAGCGCGTAGTAGCCGGCGGCCTCGGGATCGGTCCAGCCCGCGAGTTCCATGCGCCGCTGCAGTCGCGAGACCTTGCTCGACGTCCCCTCCGGTGTCTTGGAGAGTTGCCGCGCCCTGTTCTTTGCCGGTCGCAGCGAGCCGAAGAGTTGATCGAAGAGTCCAGCCTTTGCTGGTGCCGGGCCTGAGCCAACTGTCGGCTGAAGCCGCCGGCGAACGGGCGAGGTCCGCGCGAGGGCCATCGACGCGAGCGATCCCACGGCGAGAGCGACCGAGATGAAAACGGCGGCCAGCGGCAGTGCGAGATCCGTACTCATATGTCAGGCCGTTTCAGAATTCGACGTTGACGATCCGGCGAATGGCCAGCGTGCCGATCACCTGGAGTACGAGCGCGACCAGGATCATACGGACGCCCAGTGGATCGGTCACGAAAGTATCCATGTGTTCGGGTGCAACCAGCATCATCACGAAGAAGAGGATCGGCGGCATCATCGACAGAACCCATCCAGTGATGCGCCCATGCGCGCTCGTGACCCGCACCTGCCGCTTCACTCGTGACCGTTCGCGAATCAGTCCAGAAAGGTTATCGAGGACCTCGGCAAGATTGCCGCCGGCTTCGCGCTGTGTCAGCACGGCGGTGATGAAGAACCTGGCATCGAGGAGTGGCACACGCGCCGCGAAACCCTTGAGGGCGTCGGGCAGCGGCATGCCGAAATTCTGCTGGTCGTACAGCAGTCTGAACTCCGCGCCGGTCGGGTCAGCGACTTCGTCGCTGACCATTTGGACGCCTGACGTAAACGCGTGACCGGCTCGGAGCGAGCTCGCGATCAGGTCAATGGCCTGTGGAAACTGATCCTCGAACAGGCGCGTTCGCCGCGTCGCCGCGTAGCGCACCAGCAGGTAGGGAACTGAACCGGCTGCGATTCCGATCACCGAGGCCGCCCAGTTGAGCCCGGTGGCAAGCCGGATCAGCACAAAGACCGACGACGCCGCGAAGATCGACGCCAGGACGACGAGGCCGATCGTAATCGACAGACCTGACTGTTCGACGGTGCGGCGCAGTGGGTCGACTAACCGCCCGGACCGTCCGAGCAGCGCGTCGAGGCCCTTGAGTGCGCTCAGCGGTGCCGTCCGCCTCGTCAATCCGCCGGCAGCGGGAGTTTCCGGCAAGACCTCCGCCCTGAGGCGCCGGCGCAGTTTTCGCGCGGCCTTGTCCTCGGGAACAACGACAAACGCCCAGTACGCCCCGAAGACGATGGTCAGGCACAAGCCAAAGGTTGCCGCCACTGTCAGCATGGGTGCTCCTTACGCGACCTGCGTCACATGTTCGAACATGTCGATCGGCAGCTGCACACCAAACGACAACAATCGCTCGGTGCAGCGAGGCCGGATGCCGGTCGCCCGGAAGCGGCCGCAGACCTTGCCATCGCGCCGGAGCCCCGTTCGGTCGAAGACAAAGATGTCCTGCGTGCTGATCATCTCGCCCTCCATCCCGGTGACCTCGGTGATCGCCGTCACCTTCCGTGTGCCGTCCGACAATCGCGTGACCTGAATGACCAGGTTGACGGCTGAAGCAATCTGCTGGCGCACGGCTCGCTCCGGCAGATTGAGGTTGGCCATCGCGACCATCGTGTCGAGACGATAGAGCGCGTCGCGCGGACTGTTGGCGTGAATCGTCGTCAGGCCGCCGTCGTGTCCGGTGTTCATCGCCTGCAACATGTCCAGGGCTTCGTCGCTCCGCACCTCGCCGACGATGATGCGATCCGGACGCATACGAAGAGCGTTGACCACGAGGTCGCGCTGCCGCACCGCGCCCTTGCCTTCGATATTCGGCGGCCGCGTCTCGAGCCGGACGACGTGGCGCTGGCGCATCATCAGTTCGGCCGCGTCCTCGATCGTCACCACTCGCTCGAGGTTCGAGATGAATCCCGAGAGCACGTTCAGCAAGGTCGTCTTGCCGGCGCCGGTGCCGCCGGAGACGATGATGTTGAGACGGCAGGCGACCGCGGCGCGAAGGAAATCCAGCATCGGCTGGGTCATCGTTTCGCGGCCAACCATGTCGTCGGCGCCGACCCGACCGGTTCGAAAACGCCGGATTGACAGCGATGGGCCATCGATCGCGAGGGGTGGAATGATCGCGTTGACGCGTGACCCGTCACGGAGCCGAGCGTCGACCATCGGGCTCGACTCGTCGATGCGCCGGCCGACGGTGCTGACGATGCGCTCGATGATCTGCATCAGATGGCGGTCATCCCTGAAGAGGATGTCGGTCAATTCGAGCCGGCCGTCTCGCTCGACGTAGACCTGGTCGAATCGGTTGACCAGGATGTCCGAGATGTCCTGATCGCGAAGCAACGCTTCGAGCGGACCCAGACCGAAGAGCTCGTTGAGGACGTCGACGACCAGCGTCTCGCGTTCGGTCAGCGCCAGCGGCGTTGTTTCGTTGCTGCGTTCGATGATCTCGAGGATCATGCGACGAATCTCGGGCTCGGCCTCTTTCTGGCCCATCTGCGTCAGCCGCTCGAGGTTCAGCCGGTTGAGGAGATCGGTATGGACCTGGGCCTTCAGGTCCTGGTAGCTCTTTTGCCGTGGATCGGTCGATGGACTAGTGATCGAAACAACGGAATTCATAACGCTAACGCTCCTTGCACAAACACGTCTTCACGCCTAAGAGAGATCGACCTTACGAGCGCCGACCGGTCAAACGACCGAAGAGTCCCGTCTGCCGCCTGCCCGGCGAGGGTTCCTCATTCGTTTCGACCAGGCCATGCGCGAAACCTGTCAGCGCGGCGGCCAGCTTGTTGTGGTTGTCCAGGACGACTGGACGGCCAGCATTCAATGCCTCGAGCGCGATCCGGTAGTTGCTGGGAAAAGTGTGCGCGACCGGCGTGCCGAGCACGCGTTCGACGTCGCTCTGGCCAATCTCCGACTGGATGTCGAACCGGCTCACGACGACTGAGAGGCGCTCCTTGCCGTAGCGCTGGCGCAGCGCTGCCGACAGCCTGGTGGCTGCCCGCACTGCAGCCAGCTCCTGATTCGCGACGATCACGATCCGAGACGAGGGCTCGAGCGCGTCGATCATGACGTCGGACCGCGGCACGTCGAGCACGACGTAGCGGTAGTGCCGCGCCGCCGACTCGATGAGCGTACGGACGCTCGTAGAGTCCACCGGTGTTGCGCTCGCCCGATCGGATGAGGCCAGCAGCGAGAGTCCGCCTCGGGCGTGTCCGACCAGGCCACCGAGGAAGGCCTTGTCGAGCCGGTGCACGTTTTCGAGCGCGTCGATGACCGAGAACCGCGGCTCGGTTCCCAGGTAGACCGCGGCGTCGCCATAGGCGAGATGCAGATCGATCAGGATCGTCGAGCCATCGGCAAGCTGCGACAGCGCGGTCGCGACGTTGGTGGCGACCGTTGTCGTTCCGACGCCGCCCTTGGCGCCGAGGAACGCGAACACTTCTCCGCTCACGGTAGGCGCGGTCGCCACCGCGACGCGCGTGATAGCCGCGTGCAGATCGGGCGCCGTCACCGGTGCGGTCAGGAACTCCGTCACGCCCGCGCGCATGGCTTCGAGCATCAGCGCGGGTTCGAGCGCGGCCGCGACGATCACGACGCCCGTCGTCGGATGCTGCCGCCGGAGCATGGCGACGGTGGGCGAGATCGTCGGACGATCGCGGATGTCGAGAAGGACGAGCGCCGGCTGAGAGGCGCCAGGCTGAGCCAGCGTGGCAAGCTCTTCCAGCTTGCTGACGGTGACGCGGAGACCGCATGTCTGCATCAGCTCTTCGAGCTGGCGGTCCCGGGATCCGACGAGCGTCGCGGTCAGTGTTGTTGCCACGTTCACCTAATCAAATGAGTAGTCACGAGCCATGACGCGTCGTCGACGAAAGTCGGGGCGCCAGTCGACGATCATGCCTGGGTATCTGAGGAAGTGACCGTGCGGCGTCGAGGACCCGTCGCACGGACGCGAGCTCACGCAATGGATGAAAAACCCGACGATGTTGGTGACGGTGATGCACGGGCTGTTGGTCGGGCAGCCGACGTCCGGACGTGTCCAGTCGGGTGGACTCAATGCGCGTCCCAGCTGGAATCGTTGCGGATCGAACAGCGCAACTGGAATCATCCGCGGGCTGATCGGCGCGCAGTCCGGTGCACAACTGTTTTCGACTCGGCTTTGGCTGTAGTTCCACGTCAAGGGGGGATATTGATCCTGCATCCAGATCGCGTCCAGGTCCGCAGTGATATCAGCTGCAGTGGTCCCGGTCAGGACTGGGAGTGTTTGCTCCGAGCTTCAACCACTTGCCCGCTGCATGACTGCATTTTTTGGCTGAACGTGACGGCCCCTGGGCCATCGGGCAGGCTGAGCGGAACGACGAGCCCACGAGTGATGGGTGTCGTGGGCGCTGTTGTCGTATCGTCGAGATCGTAGTCCGAGGAGTATTCCGAAGTCGCCCGAAATCGTCGAGCCGCCCGCTTGCGTGGCGCTTGGCGGCGTGAACGCGTCGCGGCTACCCGACGAGCGGGTTCCCAGTGGCGTCGTAAAAATTGAACTCGTTGATTGGCGCTTGCGAGTTCCAACCAGTCACCAGGCAAGGCAATCGGCCGAAGGCAATCGGTGGCGTTTCCGCTTCCCAGTAATCGCCGTCGCTGTGGCGCGTACACCCTGGCTCGTGATGCCGAGGATCGGGCCGAAGAGCGTATCGATTGGGTTACCGTGGTCAGCGTCGCGATAGACGTCGACGCGAGTGCACCTGCCCGTGACACCAGTAGGACAGTTGAACGAGACCTCCGGGATGCCGGCTTCGTTCCAGACGAGGTTCGCCGCGGCGGTTTGCGTCGCGCTATTCGCAGCGACGCCGTCCGACGCTGGCGGATCGGCGAAGTCGTCGTACCCGCGCGCGACGGCGCCAGCCAGCGCTCCTGCATCCGCGGCGTTCTGCGCCTGGCGACGACTGACCCACATGACACCGTAGTCCAGCACGAACACGTTGAACGCCATCAGTACGAATATCGAGATACCGACCTGAACGAAGACGGCTCCCTGTTCCGAACGGAGTGTGCGTTCTCCTGCTCGCATCTTCCGGCCTTCAGTCCTCCGAGCCCGGCCTCCGGCCGGCGCTCTTTCCATCGCTTTTCTCGTTCTTGACCGCCGGGGCATCAACAATCGCCCCTCGCGGCTGCCAAGTCGGACGCATCAGCGCCCGATTTGTCGGTCTTGTCAGGATTGCCCGGCGCGCCTTTCTCGAGCCCTGGTGCGGGCAGGAAGCGGCGAGGCAGGGTGGGAAGCGGCGGCACCTCGTCAGGTTCGAGCGCGCGAACCAGCCGCGGTGTGATCAGCACCATCAGCTCTGTCCGCTCGGCGCGATCGGCTTTGCTCTTGAAGAGATTCCCGAGGATCGGAACCTTACTCAGGATCGGAATGGCCGCCGAATCTTCCTGCGTCAGGTTATCGAGCAGGCCCGCAATGGCGAACGATTGGCCGTCGCGAAGCTCGACGTTCGTTTCTGCCTTTCGCGTCGCCAACGCGGGCACGCGAAATCCTTGCAGGGTGATCCCGTTGGCAAAGTCGAGCGTGCTCACCTCGGGCGCCACCTTCAGCCGGATGACGTCGCCGGCGATGACGGGCGTGAACTTGAGCTTGATGCCGAACTCCTTGTACATCACCGTGACGGCGCTGTTCGCGCCCGAGCCCTGGACGATCGGAACTGGAATTTCGCCACCGGCGAGAAAGCTGGCTTCCTGGCCGTTGTAGGCAATCAGGTTCGGCTCGGCAAGGCTCTGAAAGAACCCCTTCGACTGCAGCAGCTTGGCGATCACCGCCCAGCCTTCGGCGCGGTTGAAAAAGAACACGTTCAGGAAATCGCTGAATACGAATCCGTTGTTCGCCTCGTCGTCGAGGTTCGGTGCCGGGAACTGCTGGGTGGCGACGCGTCCGCCGTAGTCTGCCCGATTCACGACGAAGCTGGTGCCCAGCTCGGTCAGCGCGCGGCGATTGACCTCGGCGAAGCGCACCTGCAGCATCACCTGCTGGCTCTCCTGGCCGCTCGGGAGCTGCAGCATGTTGATGACTTTGACTTTGGCTGAGCTCGCCTGAGCGATCTCTGCGGCGCGGAGCGCCACGGTGTTGCTCGACACCGCGCCCGAGAGGATGATCGCTTCGTCGGTCGCGCTGACCGTGACATCCTCGCCAGGGAAAAGCGCGCGCAGCTGCTGCTGCAGGGTCGTGATGGCGGGCTCGACGACGAGGTCGTAGTGCTTGCGATCGGTGCTACTCCAGACGATCAGGCTGATGGTCCCTGGCGACTTGCCATCGACCAGGATTTCGCGATTCTGAACGACCACGGCGTCGGCGACGGCAGGGTTGGTGACGGCGATGCGGATGATGTCGAAATCGGTGCGCAAGACGGTCGAGCGGCCCGCAGTAAGGACCACGCGTTCGACCTGCCCTGGCAGAGGGAACGCCGGCGGCTGCGGCTTGGCCGCTGGCTGAGCCACCTGGCCGGGCGCTTGAGCGGTCAGCGGTTCGACGACGGGCGTTGCCTGAAGCAGGACGCACATGCCGAGAGCCGCAGACGCGGGGGACAATTTCACTTGTTCACCTCGCCAGTGCGTCTTGATGACTTCATCGGTCCGCTTCATCTGGCGGATCGTCTCAACTGTTGGCCTGGCTGGCGGCGGGGGAGGCTCGACCGCGGGGGCGGGCGCCGCCACCGGAGCGCGTTTCGGCGCCGGTGCCTTGACGACGGGCGCAGGTGCTGGTGGTTCCTCTCTGCCGAGAAGAGCCTCGGTTTTCACGCCGGCCGATGTCGTGACTTCCGTGTCGAGCGGATTGCGGAGGACGAGCATGATTTCGCCCTCCGACTGCGCCAGCGCGATTCGCTCAGCGTCCTCGGGTGTCACCATCAGTGTGACGACGGTCGACTGGTTTGGCTTCTTGCCGTCGTCGGGTTTCCCCTGATCCTGACGGGTCCCCGCCGTGAGTACCTGGACGTTGCTGGCCGCAGTCCGCGTCATGCTGCCGTTTGTCTGGCGCATCGTCACGACGAGATCAACGCGCGAACCTGGAACGACGAATCCCGCGACGCCGATGACGTCGTTGACCCGAACCGCGAGCGCCCGCATGCCGCGCGGAATCACCGGAGATAGTCCGGCGCCCTCGTTTGCGGCAGCCACTTTGTTCACGGTGATGGGCTCGTTCTCGAGCACGGCCGTCAGACAGTCCTCGGTTGATCACGGCCTTCGGATCGCTGATGGCGCCGGCAATCGGACTTCCGCCGGGCCAGGCCAGGACCTTGACGTCGCGCGCGGTGAGTTCCGTACCGATGGCGATCGGTCGCGCCGCCACAACCACCATTTGATGTCTTTCAGCGGCCTGGCTCGGGGCGAGCAAGATCGCCCGATAGACGGCAAAGCTGGCAATCGCGGCAGTCACGACCGCAACGACGAGCACGACGAGATGGCGAGAGCGGCGATTCATGTGATCTCCTTACCTCACCTACGGACAGGCACCTGCGGCGAGCTCGCTTCGCATCGAAGAGGTGGCGTGCAGGGTCTTGTGCGTCAGAGTCCCGCTGCCTCCAACGAAGTTCATCAAACCGACAATCGGACCAAGGAAGAGAAACTGATGCTGGTATGCGACCGTCACCGGCTTTACCGTGATGCACTGGCTGCCGACCGGAAGCGCCTGCGCGGCGCCGACCGTGACGGGGTCCGTCGGGGTCAGGCCCCCAGCGGTCAGATACTGATTCACCCGCGCCTGCACATCGGCATCTGAGTAGCCCGGGAGGATCGCGACGCGGGCGCCCTCGCGCGCGGCGTTGGTGACGACCTCGTACCGCTGAAACAGGAATCCAAAATCGATGATTCCCAACATCACCAGCAGGAGCGTCGGGAACACGAACGCGAACTCGACGAGCTCCGCGCCACGCTCACACGCCCAGAAGCGTCGGCGCGGCTCGCAGCTCGCGGTTCGCGGCTCGGAGCGTGCGCCTGAAGCGACTGTCATTTGAGCCACAGCGTCACCATCGTTCCGGCAAGGATCGGCACCGCATACGCGAGCCTGGGACCCCGGCTGTGCTCGAGCGTGATCTCAGGCAACGGCCTGACCCCGTTCATCCGCCAGTACGCCAACATCACGCCGACATTCCCGACCGCTTGGAAGAGATAGCCCTTCGTCAGCGCCACGAAGATCGCCAACACTCCTCCCGCGGCGCCAGCGTAAAGTCCCACCCACACCGCGTTCATTGGACCCAACCACGCGCCGATGGCGCCAAGCAGCTTGACGTCGCCCGCGCCGAGGCCACCCAGGGCAAATGGCACAAAGAAGATCGCGATGCCAACGGCCCAACCGATGGCGCTGCCCAGACCCGCACTCCACCCACCGTTCACTAAATGGAATGCGAGGCCCGCCAGCGCGCCTCCGAGCGTCAACGCCTGTGGAATGCGCCGGGTCCGGAGGTCCCATCCGCATGCCACTACAGCCAGTCCGAGGCTTACCACCTGCGCTACGCCCATTTACCAAAGTCTCCGGTTTCCGAACGCCCAGCCATTCCTACAGAGGCGGTGGCGGTTCCCAAATTGCCTGCGCATTGTCGTTCCAGTCCTGGTACGCGTCGGCCATCTTCGATTGGATCGTCGGGAACACGAGGATCCCGACGACCGCGATGATGCCGGTCAGGAGCGAATACTCGATCAAATCCTGCCCGTCTTCGGCCTGACTAGTTTTTGGCTGAGTCGGCTGAGCAGACGACCCGGGCGATCTGGCGCGCGCCGACACGAATTCGTCAACATCGGCCCTCCGACAACTGGTCTCAACGTCCAGATCGATACCTATCAAGGCATCACGGCATCCAAGCTCGTGAAGTACTGCGCGATTTTCCCGCCGATTGCGCTCATCGCAACCAAGCTCGCGATCGTGATGATGCCAATCAACAGCGAGTACTCGATGAGATCCTGGCCGTCCTCGCCCTTACGTGCCAGAATCAGCAGTTCCCTCACCACCGCTGTGCTCCTTCGCCTGAGCCGAAGCCGTGACGTCCGTTCTAGGGCATGGCAGCGTCCAGGTCCGTAAAGTACGCGGCAACCTTCGGCCCAATCAGCTGGATACCGGCGATCGCGGCGATCGTGATGATGCCGACGAGCAACCCGTACTCGATGAGGTCCTGCCCTTCGTCCGACCGCAGCAACCGAGCGACTAGCTTTTTCATGACGCAGCTCCTTCGACAGTGACGAAACACACCAACCTACGTAGACGACAAACCGACACTCCCCAGGGAAAGATCACCGAGCGATGCGGATACCGCCCGCCGAATCGACGCCCCATCCGCTTTGCCCGTCTGCAGAAACTCGACGCCCACGAGATACGCGGACCCCGATCCGGCAATCGCCACGCACCTGCGTCGCGCGGACATCCTCGCGGTAGCTCTGCCCGTCGACCTCGAGCCGCAGACGCCCCGACTGTTCCTTCCTCGATGCGGTGCCCGCTTTCGAGGAGGCACCCGGACCGGCTGATCTCGATGAGGCGCGTTGGAATCTCTCTCGTGAGCACTCCAACCAATTCCATCTGGCAACGCAGCCCGTTCAGACGACTCTTCATCCGCAGCTCCAGAGATTCCTAAACGGGTTAATCCACGATTGCGAGACGGAGACGGTGCCGAACCATGCCGTCCATCATCACGGGCTTGCTCTCGACCACGCGCACCGTCAGGCTCTGTCCGGGCGGCGCCAGATCGAGCGTCAGGCGTTCCTCGCGGCGGATGGGCTCGGAACTGACGACCCAGAGCTCCTTCTGCTCGGCGTCGTGCTGTTCGACGACGACGTCGCCGGGGATCCGCAGCATCCCCTCCCAGGGGCGCGGTACAAGAAATCTCGGGTCGCGGCGCGTTCGTCGCATGAGTGACTAGCTCGATCGAAAAACTTCCGTGTGCGCCCGAGCAACGGTCGTACCGAGCCTGAGAAATCTTCTAAGCACACACCGAGAGAGGAGTTGCGTGGTGAGCGCCGGAATCAGGCGCGTGCGGAATCTGGTGAGGACCAGAACTTGTTCGCCGAAGCGAGTGCTATTCGGCCGCTACGTACAAACGATCGCCAGCTCGTGTGTCGGAACGGTCGAGACTTCCCGACGCGAACTCGATAACGGCAAAAGCGCGGAAAGCGATCTGCAATCGCCATGGGCCCAGGACCTTTCGGACGCGAAGCACCACGCCGTCGCGATCCACGAAGGCGACGTCGATCGCAAACTGCATGAAAAACGTGTGGATACTGCTGCAGGGCGCGAGAATCAGGGCGTGGCCGTCGGCGAGGCCCGAGCGTCCGAGAAGACCCCGATTGCGAGTGGGCGAGTCGAACGCCGTTTCGATGGTCCTGGCGACGATGCCAGCGTGGCGCGCGTTGCGTAAGACCCAGCGCGCGTTCGGATCGGTGAGTATCGGGTTAGAAAAGAGGCGGCCACACCAACGTTCGATCAGGCGCGGGCTTCAGGATTCCTTGGAGCGCTGGGTGACTCGATTGCGCTCGACGTTCTCGAACGGCAGACCGACCGACCTCGTGCGGGAACTGACGGGGCCTGGCGACCGGAACTGCCGGTAGTCCACGGTGCACTCATGGGCCGCCAGGAAATTCATGAACCGCTTGTAGTCGCCGTCTTCCATCCCGAACAACTTCAGCAGGGCCCGGTAGTTGCCGCGCGTGGTCGCGAGCCCGAGGCTGACGAGCTGACGAAGATCATGTCGAGTGATATCGCGCTTGAGCAGCAGCGGATGGATGTGGCCCCAGAACGAATAGTGCCCTTCGACGAGCGTGCTGTAGAGCTCGTCGGCCAGCCGCCGACGCCGCTCGCGGCGCGGCGTCAAGTTGTCGGTCGAGGCCAGTCGGACGGCCTTCCGGCAGGTCCGAAGTATCCACGTCCGGCGATTCGGACATCCAGGCGGCCTGTTCGATGACGTTCTGCAGTTCGCGAACGTTGCCCGGCCACCGATAACGCGCGAGCGTCTGCAGGGCCGACTCGGTGAACCGGATCTGCCGGCCCGTCCGCTTGGCGGCGGCTTCGATCAGCGTGGGGAGGTCCTCCTTGCGGTCGCGCAGGGGAGGCACGTGGATGTGGACGACCTTGATCCGGTAGAGGAGGTCGCTGCGAAACGCGCCGGTTGATACCAGCTGTTCGAGGTCGCGGTTCGTGGCGGAAATGATGCGGACGTCTACTTTGATCGGACCACCGACGCTGCCGACCGGCTGAATCTCGCCAGTTTCCAGGAATCTCAACAGATGGGCTTGCATCTGCAGACTCATCTCCGCGATCTCGTCCAGGAAGATCGTGCCGCGGTGGGCGGCCTCGAGCCGCCCCATCCGATCGCGATAGGCCCCGGTGAAGCTGCCGCGGGCATGTCCGAAAAGCTCGGTTTCGAGCAGCGTGTCGGCAATCGCCGCGCAGTTCACGGCGATGAACGGCCGCGCCGCGCGGGCGGAGTGGGCGTGAATGTACTGCGCGACCACGTCCTTGCCGACGCCGCTTTCGCCAGTGATGAAGACTTTCGCGTCGCCGGCGGCCGCGCGGGTCGCCAGGGCACGCACCTGACGCATCGCCCGGCTTGCGTCGACGAGCCGCGCGGCGGCCGTCGACAAGTCGTTCGTGGTCTGACGCATCGACAGGGGAGCAGTCATGCGCGACACAAAAAACTCCGCTCAACTAAGACTGAGCGCCGACACAGACGCCGGCGCAGGGCCAGACAATACCACGGGTGAGGGCGGTTTCGAACCGTTTTACCACTGGTTCTGGCTGTCGCCCAAATGTCACAAGTTTTCCGCCGGAAGGGAGACTATAGCGGTTCAGGGTTCATGGTTCAGGGTTCACGGTTCAGGGTTCGACGGTTCAGGGTTCATGGTTCGCGTTCGTCGTTCCAGGTCCAGGTGCGTGACTTGACGCTCAATCGATCGGCGAACCCTGACGAACCTGAACGTGAACCACGAACCGTGAACCGACTGAACCGACTGAACCCTGAACCCTGAACCCTGAACCCTGAACCGTGAACCTATGAACCTCTGAACCAAGAATCGGCGAGCCAGCAAGGATTCGAGCCTCACGAATTTGCGCTACCATGTGCAGCGAGGAGACCCTGCGTGCATTTTGATCCGGTCGGTTCCGAACAAGCGTCCGCAACAGACATCAGAGAGTTCGAAGAAGACGTGCCCGTGCAGCTCGTGCAACAAGCGCGAGTGGTCGTTCGAGAGAGCGAAGACGTGACGGCGCTCGAAGAACGACGAGCGCTCGCGGACTTCGACGAAGAGCGACGACGACGAGAGAGACGAGCGCGAAGACGAGACCGACGAGGCGACGCCGCCGCAGCGGTCCGCGAAGGACTGCCATCGCGGTTTCGCATGCGGCATACGCCGCACTATGTCGACGAATTGCTCGGGGAGGCGCCACTGCGCACCGTGCGTGAGATTCCGCTCTCCGAGATTGAGCTACCGACCGAAGATCGCGCGCAGCTCGAGGAGCTCGAGCGATCGATTCGCCGGCTCGGCGTCATCGAGCCGCTGCTCGTCGGGCGCCGGGGCGCGTGCTATCGCGTCATCGCCGGGATGCGGCGACTTCGCGCGGCCCATCGGATTGGCCTCAACACCGTGCCGTGCCTGGTGCACGACGCGGACGAGGAAAAGTTGGCCGACATGCGGCGGGCGGTGATCGAACGCACGATGGAGCCGCTACCTGACCCACCGCCAGCCAGCGCCTGCGACGGCGCCGCCCGTCACCGAACCGACGATCGGAGAAGCGGCACTCGGGCTCGAGTTCGTCTCGGCGCTGCTTCCGGCAATGAACGCGGCGGGAAGAGACCGGCTGCGGTGGGGCGTGTTGACCGACCTGGCAGCCGTCGAACTCTCACGGACGAAAACCGTCGGCACGGCGCACGAGATGCTGCGAAGCGACGCCGCGATCGAACGTGCTTCGGCAGACCACTTGCGCTCGTCAGCGACGTCGTGTCCGCGGTCTCTACTGAAGCGCGCCTCCGCGGCGTCAAAGTCGACCTGGACCTACCCGATTCAGGCCCGCGACATTCTTTTCGATGGCGCTCGCTGCCGGGATGCGCTGACGGGGCTTCTTCAGTGTCTGCTGACACTCGCGCCGCGGACTGGCACCGTGCTCAGCGTGCGCGCGCAAATCACCACCATCCGCCCCGCGCTCGTCGTCGAATGCCTGCTCCGTGAGTGCGATCCTGAACTGAGTGTCGAGGCGCTGGCGCGGTTCTTCGAAGCTGGTTGGCGGGAACATCCGTGCGGCCCGGAATGGCGGATCGATACTCGCCGCGCTGGCTCACACCGCTCGTGCCCATGGCGGAAGAGCAGGAGTCAAGGCTGCTGCGAACGGGTGCGTGGTGACGTTCGTGGTGCCGAGGGTGGATCAGTAGGCTCAGGGCTCAAGGCTCATGGCTCAGGCAAAACCCCGGACCACTTACTCGAAGATCTTGCTTGAGCCCTAAGCCTTGAGCCCTGAGCCTATTTCTTAACCAGCTCAGCGCCGGGCGTTTCTTCAGTGGAGAACCGGGGAACTTCCCGGCCGTTGACGATTTCGACCGTCTTGTAGATGCGCTTCGGTTTGGGCGCGGCGTCTACGGCGGTCTTGATCTTGGTGACGTAGTTCTGCGTTTCGCGATACGGCGGCACGGAGCCGTATTTCGTCACGGCGCCAGGGCCGGCGTTATAGGCCGCGAGCGCCAGCTCGACGTTCTGCGAGAACTTGGTCAGAAGACCTTTGAGATAGGTCACGCCGCCACGAATGTTTTCCGAAGGATTGTAAGGGTCCGACACGCCAAGTTCAGTTGCCGTGGCGGGCATCAGCTGCATCAGCCCCATCGCCCCTTTGTGCGAACGCGCATTGGGGTTGAACGCCGACTCCTGCTGAATGACGGCCCGCACGAGGTGCGGGCTGACGCCGTGCGCCGTGGCGTTTTCCTCGATGAGCGCGTCGTACTGGGCCGCGCGCTCGTTCACGATTCCCTTGGTGGTCGTCCTGAACGGACTGTCCTGCTGCGTCGGGTAGGTCTTGACGAGGCCGCGCCGCATTATTCGGCTTGTCGGACAACACGATCCTGCCCTCGGCGTCGCGCCACGAATAGATCTGGGCCTGCGCCGCCGCCGGAAGCGTGGCTGAGAGGAGAATCGCGCCGAGCAGGATTCGCGCGCTATTCGAGCTCATCAACTTGAGGAATCTCAACAATTTGGACGGATCCAGCGTGAGCCTGAGGCAAGCCGAGTGCCTCTCTCCAGTCAACGACTTACGAAGATCTTGGTTCACTCGTTGTGCCGAAATAAAACACCGGCGCGCAAATCTGTAACGCGGATACAGAACAGTCAGGAGGCGGATCAGCTCAACGGGACGCGGATCACTCAGGGACGCGGATATCCACGGGACGCGGATCACGCGGATTCCTGAAAGCCTGAATATCGACAGGTGGGCAGGTCGGCGTCAGACCGGGGTCAGACGCGGGGTCAGACCGGGGTCAGACCCACGATCGCCCAGGCGCGGGTCAGTCAGAGTCACGCTAGCGCGACTTCCAGCACTTTTGGCGCTGCGGCGAGCAGGTCGTCGATCTTTGTCGCGTCCTTGCCGCCGGCTTCGGCGAAATCCGGACGGCCGCCGCCTCCGCCGCCGACGATAGGCGCGAGCTCTTTGACGAGCCGGCCTGCCTGGACGCGACTGGTGAGGTCTTTTGAGACGGCGACGACGAGAGAAACTTTCCCGTCAACTTCTGACACGAGCACGACGACGCCGCTTCCGAGCCGGTCGCGGAGCGAGTCAGACAGACCGCGCAGCGCGCCCTTTTCCAGGCCCTCGACGCGTCGGGTCACGAGCTTGACCCCGGAGACCTCGCGAATGTCGCGCCCATCCGCACTCTCCGGCCCGGTGGACGCCGACCGCGCGCCGCCGCCCATCGCCACTTTCATCTTCAGTTGATCGACTTCCCGCGCGAGCCGCTTGCTCTCCGACTGCAGGCGCTGGATTGCCTCGACGCTTTGCGCGGCGGTGGTGTGGAGAGCAGAGAGGACGTTGTCGAGCGACTGCCGTTGCTGTTGCACCCAGGCCACAGCTCCAGCTCCGGTCAGCGCCTCGATCCGACGAACACCCGCGGCGACGCCACTTTCCTCGGTCGCCACGAACAAGCCGATATCTCCGGTACGTTGGACGTGCGTCCCGCCGCAGAGCTCCATGCTAAATGGGGGGCTGAATGGGGGCTGAACTCGGGGATCGAAACCACACGCACGCGATCGCCGTACTTCTCGCCGAAGAGCGCCATCGCCCCTCCGGCAATCGCTTCATCGGTCGACTTGACCTCGGTCAGCACCGGCGTGTTCCGCACGATCTGATCGTTGACGATTCGCTCGATCCGCAGGAGCTCGTCTCGGCTTACCGCCGAAAGGTGCACGAAGTCGAACCGGAGGCGATCCGGGGCGACCAGAGAGCCAGCCTGTTTGACGTGCGGGCCAAGCACCTGTCGCAGAGCGGCGTGCAGAAGGTGGGTCGCCGTGTGATTGCGGCGAGTCGCGTCGCGGATCTCGTCGGCAACCTCGGCCGTCACAATCTGGCCGCGGCGGATCTCGCCCTTCTCCACGCGTATGAAGTGGAGACGCGGTCGCGCTTGATTGGGCCGCACGAGCCGTTCGACGACAGCCGACGAGCCGTCCGCCCCAAGAATTCGTCCGCTGTCCGACACCTGGCCGCCGGCCTCGAGGTAGAAGGGTGTTCGAGCGAGCGCGACGTAGCCCTTTGCGCCCGTGCGCAGCGCATCAATCGATGTGCCCGCCTCATCAAAAATCGCGACGACTGGTGTGCCCGACACGGTTGTTGCGTCGTACCCCTCGAACCGATCGCCGGCCTCCTCGAGCGCCCTCTCCACCTCAGCGTCCATCGTCAGCGTCAGCGCCTTTTCGGCGCCCTTGAACGAACTGCCGGCGCGGGCTTTTTCTCGCTGGCCTTCCATCGCTCGCTCGAAGCCCTCGCGGTCGATCGAGAGTTGACGCTGCCCGGCGAGATCTTCCATGAAGTCCAACGGCACGCCGAGCGAGTCGTACAACCGGAATGCGTCCTCGCCGGGAACGACGCGGGAACCAGATGCGGCGCGATCCAAGACCTCTTCGAGCCTTGGCAGCCCCGCGGTCAATACGGCGTCGAAGCGTTCTTCTTCGCTTCGAACGACACGCACGATGTTGTCGCGGCCGGTGCGAAGCTCGGGATAGGCATCGCCCATCTCGGAGACGAGCACGTCGACGAAGGAGTACAGCACGGGATCGACGAAGCCCAGCTTCTTGCCGTGCCGCATCGCGCGGCGCATGATCTTGCGGAGGACGTAGCCTCGCCATTCGTTCGACGGCACGACACCGTCGGCGATGAGGAAGGTCATCGCGCGCAGATGATCGGCGATGACGCGCATCGACACGTCCGCGGGGTCGTCGAGCGTGGCGCCGTAGCGACGGCCGGCGCGGTCGCCGACCGCCGTGAGGATTGGCGTGAAGAGATCCGTATCGTAGTTGGCGATCTTGCCCTGAATGACCGCGGTGATCCGTTCGAGGCCCATGCCGGTGTCGATCGAGGGCGCCGGCAGCGGCGTGAGCGTGCCGTCCGGCTGACGGTCGAACTCCATGAACACGTTGTTCCAGACTTCGACGAAGCGATCGCAGCTGCAGTCGATGCCCAGGCAGGTCCCGCCGCGCCGTTCCTCATCGCACGGGACATGATTGCCGCGGAAGTAGTGGATTTCTGAGCATCGGCCGCACGGTCCGGTTTCGCCCATCGCCCAAAAGTTCTCGGCGAGCCCCAGCTCCGTGATGCGATCCGCGGGCACCAGCTTCGTCCAAATCGCGTACGCGTCGGCGTCGCGGGGGATGCCCGCGTCTCCACGGAAGATGGTCGGAAACAAGCGGTCGGGGGCCAGTTTCCACGTTGTCGTCAGGAGCTCCCATGCGAACGGGATCGCTTCGTTCTTGAAGTAGTCGCCGAACGAGAAGTTCCCAAGCATCTCGAAAAACGTGTGATGCCGCAGGGACGGCCCGACGTTGTCGAGATCGTTGTGCTTGCCGCTGACGCGCATGCACTTCTGCGAGCTCGCCGCGCGTGTGTAGGGGCGCTTCTCGCGGCCGAGGAACGTGTCCTTGAACTGGTTCATCCCGGCGTTGGTGAAGAGCAGTGTCGGATCATCGCCCGGCACGAGCGGAGAGCTCGGGACAATGGTGTGCCCCTGCCGCTTGAAGTAATCGAGGAAGCTGCTGCGAATCTCGCGAGACTGCATTGGTTGTGGCTCAGGGCTCAGGGCTCAGGGCTCATGGCTCAAGGCTCAGACGTTCTAGCGTACTCGAAGGTTTTGCTTGAGTCCTGAGCCTGTGTTAGCCTTGAGCCTTCATTCTACTTCGTCGTCTCTAGTCCGGCGCAGCCGGCGGAGGGATGCGACGACGACTGCGGGCGTGAAGCCCTGGCGCATCAGATATTGATAGAGGCGCGCGTATTCGGCCGAGTCTGCCGGCCGTGGCCGTCCGCGCAGCTTCTTCTGCAGCGCGCGCGCGACGAGCGATCGCTCGTCCTTCTCGCCGAAGACCTCGGCGACGGCTTCGGCTGCGATCTCCTTGTCGACGCCGCGCGCCAGAAGCTCGCGAACGACGCGCAGGCGTCCCCGGCCCTTGGTCTCGACCGCCGTGCGCGCGAAGGACTGCGCGAGACGCTTATCGTCAAGGCCGCCGGTTTCCAGGAGGCGTTCGATGGCCGCGTCGATGGCGTCGTCCGCGTGCTCACGGGCACGCAGGCGATCGCGGCACTCGGTGACGGAGTAGGCGCGACGCGACAGGAGATGGAGGGCGTCGAGATAGGCGGAGGGCCTGTCAGCTCCCGAACCGGATGATGTCCGGCTGGACGCCGCCCTGCTTGGCCATCTCGTCACGCGCCATCTCCGCTGTAGTGGCGATGCCCTGGACCTTGAGCTTGAACTCGTCGAGGTTCGATGCCCATCGCATCGCTTCTTCGAGCGTCACAAACCCCTGCTGGTAGAGGTTGAAAATCGACTGGTCGAACGTCTGCATCCCGTACTGCGACGTGCCCGACGCAATTGCCCCAGGGATCTGGTTCGTCCGGTCCTTATCGATGATGCAGTCGCGAATAAACGGCGTTGTGATCATGACTTCGACCGCCGGCACCCGGCCGAGGCCGTCGGACCGCGGCATCAGGCGCTGAGAGATAGCCGCCTTGAGCACCGTCGAGAGCTGGATCCGGATCTGGCGCTGCTGGTGCGGCGGAAACACCGTGATGATGCGGTTGATGGTTTCGGTGGCGTCGAGCGTGTGCAGCGTCGAGAACACGAGGTGGCCCGTTTCGGCGGCGAGCAGCGCCGTTTCAACGGTCTCGAAGTCGCGCATCTCGCCGACCAGGATGACGTCAGGGTCCTGCCGGAGCGCGCTGCGCAGGGCGTGCGAGAACGACGCCGTATCCACCGCGACTTCGCGCTGACTCACGATCGACTGGTAGTCGCGGTGCAGGTACTCGATCGGGTCCTCGACGGTCATGATGTGCGCGGCGCGCGTCGAGTTGACGTGATCGATCATCGCCGCAAGCGTTGTGCTCTTTCCGCTGCCGGTCGTGCCCGTGACCAGCACGAGGCCGCGTTCTTCCTCGAGCGATCCGCTTTGAGCACCGGTGGGAGCCCGAGCTCGTCGATGGTCCGGATGCGCGTCGGAATGACGCGCAGCACCATCCCGACCGTGCCACGCTGCTGGAAGACGTTGCAGCGGAATCGGCCGAGTCCGGTGACGCTGTAGGCCAGATCGACCTCCTGCGCGCGCCGGAACTTCTCGTGGTGCTCGGGCGAGAAGAGCACGCTCGCCATCGCTTCGGTGTCGTTGCGATCGAGCCGCTTCTCCTCGGAAGCGACAACCAGGCTGCCATTGACCCGCATCATCGGGTAACTGCCGACCTTGAGGTGCAGGTCGGAAGCGCCGGACGCGGCGGCAATCTTCAGGAGGTCATTGAGATGCATGCGCCGACTGCAAGGTCTTCTGGGGAGCGCCGGGCGAAAGGTAAGTCAGCCAGCCGTGCGTGTCCGGTCTGACGCCATTGATGATGTCGAAAAACGCGGTCTGGATCGCCTCGGTGATCGGCCCGCGCCGGCCCTTGCCAACGAGGATCTTGTCGACCGAGCGGATCGGCGTGACTTCGACGGCCGTGCCCACGAAGAACGCTTCGTCGGCGATGTAGAGAAGCTCTCGCGGCAGCAGTTCTTCGCGCACCTGGAAGCCCAGATCCCGCGCGATCGTGATCACCGAGTTGCGCGTGATCCCCGGCAGGATGGCGGCCGACACCGGCGGTGTGTACAGGATGTCGTCCCTGACGAGGAAGATGTTCTGCCCGCTGCCCTCGCTGAGGTAGCCGTTGGTGTCGAGCGCGATACCTTCGCTGTAACCGTCGGCGAGCGCCGCCATCTTGATCAGCTGCGAGTTGGCGTAGTTGGCCGAGCTCTTGGCGAGCGACGGGAACGTGTTCGCGGCCGCCCGCGTCCAGGAACTGACGGCGACATCGGCGCCCCGTTCGAGCGCTTCCTTGCCGAGATAGGCTCCCCATTCCCAGGTCAGGATCGCCGAATCCACCGGGCAGGCGGATGGGTCGACGCCGAGCGTGTTGTAGCCGCGATAGACGATCGGTCGGATGTAGCACGCCTTGAACGCATTGGCGCGAATCGTCTCGAGTACCGCGGCTGTCAGCGTGGACTGATCGACCGTCGGCTCCATGCGGTAGATCTTGGCCGAATCGTAAA
Source organism: uncultured Acidobacteriota bacterium (assembly GCA_963797625.1). Lineage (GTDB taxonomy): Bacteria > Acidobacteriota > Vicinamibacteria > Vicinamibacterales > 2-12-FULL-66-21 > DATBJJ01. The sequence goes on along the minus strand of CAWCQI010000021.1, from coordinate 61,289 downwards.
GGCGACGCATGTGCGCGTCGAGCTGAAAGCAGGCCGATCCACGTGGCGTGTCGTAGCAGCGGGCACCCTCGAACACCGCGCTTCCATAGTGGATGACATGCGAAGCAATGTGAATCTTCGCGTTCGCCCAGTCGACGAGCGACCCGTTCATCCAGATCTTTCCGGTGCCAGAAAAAGCCATCAGCTGCTCCAATAGCGACGGTCGCAAACCGCCACGTTGAAACCCCATAGATGCCTGAGTAAACATTGATTTTAACACACGCATCCGCAGCGGACGCGCGGTCCAATCGCAAACTGGCCCGGTTTTATTGGGTTTCTCCGCAGAACGGACAGCGGTCGCGTCCTCGCGTGGAGCGGCTTCCGGCACTGCCAGCAGAACTTCGGTGAGGCCGTCTGAGGCGGACGTCGCGTGATCGCAGACTCGTCTCGCCCGGAGATGCCGTCAACTGGTGTCCGGCGTGGTCGTGACGCCTTGCGGACCCCGAGGACAGCCTCGAGGAGGTCGGCGGCACGCTGATATCGAACCGTGACGTCGGGTGCGAGTGCCTTCATCACGATGTCGTTGACCTCGCGCGGAATCGACGGATTCCGCATCCGCGGCGGCGTGACGAGTTCACCGGACATCAGCTTGTCGAGGTCTGCCGGCGCGGGAGTGTCGTACGGCAGGATGCCAGTCAGCATCTGGTACATCGTCACGCCAAGCGAGTAGATGTCCGAGGCGAAGACCGCCTTGCCGTGAAACTGTTCGGGAGCCATGTACGGCGGACTCCCGATCACCGTCGTGCCGTGCGCGGCGATCTCGAGAAAGCGAGACGTCCCGAAATCGGCGACCTTCAGCATGTCGTTCTCGGTCACGAGCACGTTGGCCGGCCGCAGATCGCGGTGGATCACGCCCTGACGATGCGCGTGATCGACGGCATTGCAGATCTGACAGGTGAAGTCGAGCGCGCGGTTGAGCTCCAGGGCGCCTTTGAGCGCGATGATGTTTTCGAGCGTCTCTCCCTGGACGTACTCCATCACGATGAAGAACACGTTGTCCTGCTTCTCGGCGGTCGTGATGGCGACGATGTTGGGATGGCTGACGCTCGCGAGCAGACGTGGCTCGCGCAGCAGCTCGCCGAAGTCGAGACCCTGGCGGTGCGGGACCTTGATCGCGACCTTCTTGTCGATCCAGGTATCGTGAGCGAGGTAGACGGTACCGAATCCGCCGCTGCCGAGCGGAGCGGCGATCTTGTATTTACCGAGTGTCTGGCCCCGGAAGAGCAATGTTGAATGCTGACTGCTGAATGCTGAAGTAAATGACGAACGCTGAATCGATTCGAATCGCAGTATAGCGCGAATGGATCTCATCCGACGATGCCTTGACGGACGCGGATAGAATCAGCGCTTGTGACGACGCGTCCGCGCTTCTACGCACCGGGGCTCGACCCATCGCGGGCCGAGGTAATTCTCTCTTCAGACGAGTCGCACCACCTCGTCCGTGTCTTGCGTCTTGTGGCGGGAGACGAGATCGCCGTGTTCGATGGCGATGGCCGCGAGTTTCAGGCGCGTGTCGCGCGGGCCGATCGTAATGGCGCTTCGGTCACAATCGGCGCGCCGATCGCGACCGCCCCCGATCCGACGGTACTGACAACACTCGTCCAGGCTGTGCTCAAGGGCGACAAGATGGACGGCGTCGTGCGCGATGCGACGATGGCCGGCGTCGCTCAGATAGTGCCGGTCGTCACAGAACGTTCGCTCGTCGGCCGGTCCGTCCTCAAAGGCGCGCACGAGCGATGGCAGAGGATTGCGGTCGCGTCAGCCAAGCAGTGTGGCCGTGCCCGGCTCCCCGCGATCGATCCCCCGCAGCCATTACGTGTGTGGCTCGAAGCACCGTTCGACGGTCGTCGGCTCCTTCTGGCTGAGCCATCGTCCGGCGACGACCACATTCAGACAATGCGTGCCGGTCTTGCTGGCCCTGTTCCTCCACGCGTCGCCTGTATTGTCGGCCCCGAAGGTGGATGGTCGGCGAGTGAACGTGAAGCTGCGACGACGGCTGGATGCGTCCTCGTCAGCCTGGGATCAATGACGCTGCGCGCGGATGCCGTGGGTCTGGTCGCGGTTTCGCTGGTGAACTTTGCGTTCGAGGTGAGTGCGTCGGAGTGCACGGTTCACCACGGGCACGGGGCCACGGAGACGCACGGGACCGGTCGCGCCGCGGACGCGCGGGCGGCATCGAGAGCGCTCAAAGCACCGAGTCTGAGCCACTCGCCGCGCCGTTCGCCGCGACGCGACCGGTCGTCGACGCGCTAGACAGCCTCCGTGCGTCTCCCGCTCGATTCGGCTCCGTCTCCGGGTGAAAACCGTGACTCCGTCCACTCCCGACAAGGTTCAACCTCACGAGCGCCGCACCCCAATCGCCCTCGCTCAGCTCCTGCTCGACGGCGCCAGCGAGGGCTCCAGTGACGGGAACAGCCTCGGCCACGCTGAATCCGCTGACGATAAGTCGGCCGCCGGGCGCGACCAGAGCCGCGAGCCGGCGCGCGTGCTTCTGGATGACCGCGCCCGGTCAGGTTCGCCACCACGACGTCGGCCGCGTTGCCGCGAAACGTCCCGAGCTCGGCTTCTTGAACGTCCACTCGGCTCGACACGTCGTTCCGAGCGACGTTCTCGCGCGCATTTCTCAAGGCTTCGGGATCTTCGTCGAACGCGACTACTGAAGAGGCTCCCAGCTTCGCTGCCGCGATGGCCAGCACGCCGGAGCCCGTTCCCACGTCGATGACGCCTCGTCCGGCCAGCTCGAAAGATTGGAGGAGCGACAGGCACAGGCGCGTCGTCTCGTGATGGCCGGTTCCGAAGCCGGTGGACGGATCGATCACGATCACGAGATCTGCCGAATGCCGGATCTCGAGCGGTGCTGGCTCGAGGATGTACGACGACGGATAGGGAGTGGCGTGCCACGGAGGCGAGACGACGATGCGGCCGACGCGAATTGGGGTCAGGTGGGCCTGGCTTCGCCTCGCCCATTCTTCGTCGGGCACGTCAACGATCGACAGGGCAAGCAGGCGATCGCTAAACGTTGCTCTCAGCGCCGCCGCCGCGGCGTCGCGTTGAGGACTGGTCTTGAAGAACACCCGCCAGCCGTCGGCGGATTCGACGTCGTGAATGGCCTGCGGTTCGAACTCGTCGAGCGCGGCGTAGAGCAGTTCGACTAGCGCTGCAGCGTCAGGACCAGGATTCCATCGCAGGTCCAGTGCTGGCAACATCAGCCAAAAATGTCCTTGACGCGTTCGAAGAAGGGCTTGTCCGCGTCCTGTCGATCGAGCTCGTCTTCTTGCCGAGGCAACGTCTTCGACAGCTCCTCGAGCAGGTGCTTCTGGTCTTTCGTCAGCTTCGTCGGAACTGCCACGCCTGCGATCACATGCAGATCGCCGCGGCCGCGGCCCGAGACGTTCGGCATGCCCTTGCCGCGCAGCTTGAACCGAGCGCCAACCTGGGTCCCGGCCGGAATATTCAGATCCTCGCGTCCGTTGAGCGTCGGGACCTTGACGCTCCCGCCAAGGGCCAGCGTCGGGTAACTAATCGGCAGCTCGCAGTAGAGATCGTCGTTTTCGCGATGGAAGAAATGATGCTCCTGCACGTGAACGACGACGTAGAGATCGCCTGGAGGGCCTCCCGCGGTGCCATGCTCGCCCTCGTTCTGGAGGCGGAGCCGCTGACCGGTGGCAATCCCGGCCGGGATCTTGACCGTCAGCTTGCGCTCGCGGCCGACGCGCCCGGCGCCGCGACACGTCGGACAGGGCTTGGCGATAGTTTTTCCGGTTCCTCGACAGTTGGAGCAGGGCCGCGCGACGGTGAGGAAGCCCTGTTGGTAGCGCAGCTGACCCGAACCCCGGCACTGGTGGCACGTCTCGGGCGAGGTGCCAGCCGCGGCCCCAGACCCTCCACACGTTTCGCACGATTCCTCGCGGGGGATCTGAATCGTGGTTTCGGCGCCGACGGCGGATTCCTCGAAGCCGATTTCGAGGTCGTAGCGGAGATCGGAGCCGCGTTGCGGACCGCCGCGGCGTCGCCGTCCGCCGAAGATGTCGCCGAATCCGAACGCGTCGCCGAGTCCGGAAAAGATGTCGGAGAAATCGGCAAAGATCGTCGGATCGAATCCCGCGCCGCCGCCATTCACGCCGGCGTGTCCGAACCGGTCGTAGAGGCCTCGCTTGTCGCGATCGGCAAGGACCGCGTAGGCCTCGGCGGCTTCCTTGAACCGTTCCTCGGCCTTGCGATCGTTCGGGTTGCGATCGGGGTGGTGCTGCAACGCGAGCTTGCGATACGCGCTCTTGATCTGCTGCTCGGTCGCTTCGCGCTCGACGCCCAGCACTTCGTAATAGTCCCGCTTGCTCACGCTATTCACCCTTGGCCACCTTGACGACTGCGGGGCGGATCAGCCGGTCGCCCAGCATGTAGCCACGCGCGAACTCTTCGACGACCTCGCCATCACGGCGGCCCTCCGCCGGCTCGTGAGCGATCGCCTGATGAAAGTGCGGATCGAAATCGGCCCCGAGCGCCTCGATCGCCTTGACGCCGCGCTTGCGCAGGATGTCGAGGAGCTGGCGATGGATGAGCTCGACGCCCTTGCGATAGGCTTCCGCGCCGTCGGCGCCGGTATCGGCCTTCAACGCCCGTTCGAGATCGTCGACGAGCGGAAGGAGATCACGGACGACGTCGGCCGCGATCGATTCGGCTGTGCTTTGACGGTCGCGTTCTACGCGCTTGCGGTAATTGTCGAATTCGGCCGTCTTGCGGAGCAGCCGATCGTAATAGTCGTCGCGCTGCTTCTGGAGCTCGTCGGCGTCGACGACCGCTGAACCCTTTTCGAACTTTCGGAGGGATCAGAAGTGGCTTGTTCGTTGTTGTCGTTCATGATGCCGGAGGTTCTCAGCTCTTCGCGCCAACGACTCGGCTCACGACGCGCGACAGGCTGTCGACCGCGTTGATGGCGCGGGAGTAGTGCATACGGGTAGGGCCGATCACGCCGACCGCGCCCGTACCGCGGCCGTCGGAATAGGTCGAGAAAACCAGGCTGAAGCGGCGCAGTTCGCTCGACGGATGCTCGGACCCGATGACGACGGTCAGGCCGTCGCCGCCGAGGTAGTCGTCGAGCAGACGGACCAGACGCGCCTTTTCTTCGATCATCTGCAGCAGCGCGCGGAGCGCCTCGAGCGTGACATCGGGATCATCAGTGCTCACATCCTCGAGCAGCATCGACGTGCCCTGGACGTAGATGACGGGATCCGAATCCACGTGGGCGAGCGTCGCACTGGCGAGTCGCAACGCCCGTGCCATCAGGACGTCGTAGAGCGTCCGTTCCTCGCGGAGGCGCTCGATCACCATCTGACGGACGTCGAAGAGCGTGCGTCCCTTGAACTCATTGTTGAGGTAAGCAGACGCCTGAGCCAGCTCGGTCTGATCGTATTGCTCGGTTGGCTCGATGATCTTGTGCGAGACGTGGCCGCCGGCGGCAACGACGACGACCAGGACCTTTCCACCATCGAGCGGCACGAAGTTCAGGTGCTCGAGCGTCGTGGTGTCGGCAGAAGGCGCGATCGCGAAGCCGACCTGATGCGACGCGCGCGAGACTTCCTGCGAGACGTGCGAGAGCAGGTCGTCCACGCTTCCGGCCCGGCGAAGCCTGGCCTCGACGTTCGGCGCTGGTCTCGACGCGCGCCGCTCGGCCAGAACGTTGTCCACGTAGTTGCGATAGCCGAGGTCGGTCGGAACGCGCCCAGCCGACGTGTGCGGCTGACGGACGTAACCTTGCTCCTCGAGGCGCGCCAGCACGTTACGGAGCGTCGCCGAGGAGACGCCGAGACGGCCCTTGGCCAGCCAGAGCGACGAGACTGGCTCGCCCTGTTCTATGTAGGCCGACACGACGACCCCAAGAATTCGTCTATCCCGTTCGGGCAGTGCAGGATGGAGCACCATAAGGTGTTAGCACTCGACGTTGGCGACTGCTAAGTAATTATAGCAGGGTTCTAGGTTCGGCGTTCTTGGTTCGTCGTTCTGGGTTCAGGGTTCTCGGTTCTCGGTTCTCCGCTCGAACGCCGTACCTCGAACGATGAACCCCGAACGACGAACCCAGAACCACGAACCAGAACAACGAACCCGAACTACATCCCGCCCGCGCCGCGACCTCGCGCGCGGCCCGCTTCGCGTCCGACGCGATCTCAGCCCCATCCAGCCGGCTGAGGCGGAACTCGTCAACCAGGACCTCACCATCGACCATCGTCATTCGGATGTCGGTCCCTCGCGCTCCATAAACCAGGGTGGACCATGGATCGGCGTCCGGCGATAGGTGCGGGCGATCCCGTGAGACGAGAATCAGGTCGGCCCGCTTACCGGGCTCGACCGACCCCAACTCGTCCTGCAGGCCCAGGGCGCGGGCGCCTTCACGCGTCGCCATCCACAGTACGTCGCGCGCCGTCAGCGAGCCGGGAGCGCGGCGCATCGCCTGGAGCGTGGCGGCCAGACGCATTTCATCGAACATGTCGAGGCGGTTGTTGCAGGCGGCGCCGTCGGCGCCGAGCGACACGCAGATTCCGCGCTGCCGCATGTCGACGACCGGCGCGATGCCCTGAGCCGAGCTTGAGGTTGGACCCGGGGCAGTGCATCACCTTGACGTCGCGCTCCGCCATCAGCGCCTGCTCGGCGTCGCTGACCCAGACGCAATGCGCGGCGCACAGCCTCTCGCTTGCGAGGCCAGTCGCGTTCAGGTATTCGAGGTTGGAGAGCCCGCCCGACAGCCGGCGCGACGACGTCGACTTCGTCGCGTGATTCGGAAGCGTGGGTGTGGACAATCACGCGGTCACTTGCCGAGAGCGCGGCGACCGCCTCGAGCAGGCGACGCGAGCAGGAGACGGCGAATCGCGGCGCAAAGGCCGCGCGGAGGCGTCCGTGCGCCGCGCCATCCCATCGCGCGCGAAGCGCCACGCTCTCGTCGATCGACCTTTGCGTATCCTCGCGGAGCCGCGATGGCACGTTGTCGTCCGAATCCATCATGCACTTGCCGACCGTCGCCCGCAGTCCAACATCCGCCAGCGTCTCAAAGACCACGTCGGTGTCGTGCACGGTCTCCATCGTCAACGCCGTCGTCGTGCCCGAGAGCAAGAGCTCGGCGGCGGCGAGCCGCACGGCAGCGCGCAGCGTTGAGGGCGAGTGCGCCGCCTCCATCGGCCAGATTCGGCGCTGCAGCCACTCGAGCAGGGGCATATCGTCGGCGTAGCTGCGGAAGAGCGTCTGACACAAATGGACGTGTGTCTGAATGAAGCCGGGAAGCAGGTAGTCGCCGCCGGCATTGATGACGTGGTCACATGGGGCGGACGGCTCGGCGCCGACCGAAAGGATGCGCCCATCGCGCACCATCACCGCGCCCTCGATAATCTCGAGGGCGTCGTTCATTGTCAGGATGGTGGCGTTGCGGATGAGCGTCGTCGCCATAGGGTCAGATCTCGATCTTCTAACCGGTCAGGGATTAGAAAATCGAGATCTGACCCCGGTCGCGACGCCGCGGCGAACCGCGATCAGTTCGGCGAGGATCGCGACCGCGATCTCGGCGGGAGTCACGGCGCCGATGTCGAGGCCGATGGGGGAGTGGACGCGGTCGAGGCACTCCGACGGCATGCCCTCTTCGAGGAGCACGGTGCGGATGCGCGCGACTTTGGCGCGGCTGCCGATGAGGCCGAGGTAGCGCAGATCGCGCGCTGCGAGCGCGCGCATCGCCTCGAGATCGCCCTGGTGTCCGCGCGTGACGATCACGACGTAGGCGGTCGTCGGAATCTCGGCGCGATGCAGCCAGTCGGCGATGGGCTCGACGATGATGTCGTCGGCGCCGGGAAAGCGCTCGCGGTTAGCGAATTTTTCGCGGTCGTCGATGACGTGCACGCGAAAGTCAATCGCGTCGGCGAGGCGGGCGAGGTGCCACCCGACGTGACCGGCGCCGATGATGTACAGGCGCGGCGCGGGCTCGAGCGGATCGACGTGGACGTCCATCTGTCCTCCGCAGATGAGGCCGTTCTCCTGCGCGAAGTCGTCGTTGAGCTCGAAGTGCATGAGCACCTGTCGGCCCGAGTCGAGGACTTCTCGCGCCTTGAGGCAGGCTTCGTTCTCGTAGCAGCCGCCGCCGATCGTGCCGACCGTGCGGCCATCCGCAAACACCAGCATCTTGGCGCCGGCGCGCTGAGGCGTTGAGCCGCGCGCGCGCACGACCGTCACGAGCGCGACCGATTCTCCGCGCTTGAGCGCATCAGCCGCCGCTGACAGCACTTCTTCGTTCAGATCAGGACCTCGATTTTGGCCTTCTGCCTGACTTGCGCGATGAATGCCTGCGCCAGTTGCTGCTTCTTCTGCTCGTTGAGGAACTTCTTGACCTGGGCGCTGACTTCGTCGAGCGGCACGAGTCCGGCTGGCTTGCGATCGGTCGCCTTGATGATATGCAGGCCGAACTGCGTCGTCACGACATCGCTGATTTCGCCAGTCTTGAGCGCGAAGGCGACGTCGGCGAACGCCGGAACCATTTTCTCTTTCGGGAAGAAGCCGAGGTCGCCGCCCTGCGCAGCGCTTCCGTCCTGCGAGTTCTGTTTCGCGAGCGCGGCGAAGTCCGTGCCGCTCTTGGCTTGCTTGAGGACCTCGTCGATTTTCGCCCTGGTCTGCTTCTTGGTGGCGTCATCCGCGTTCGGGTCGACTCGAAGAAGGATGTGGCTGGCGCGAACCGTTTCAGGACGTTTGAATTTGTCGGGGTTCTTGTCGTAGAAGTCCTTCGCCTCAGCGTCGGTTGCTTCGGTCAATGTCGCCACCTGGGCATTCATCATCTTGGCAATGGCGATCTCGACCTTCGCGTCGGCCTTGAGCTTTTCGAGGGTCATCTTGCGTTCGGCGAGCGCCTTGTTGAACGCCTCTTCGCTCCGGGCCGCCTGACGCATGGACTGCATCTGCGTTTCGACTTCGGCGTCGGTCGCGGTGAAATTGCGAGCCTTGGCTTCCTGCTTGAGGAGCGTGTAATTGACCAGCTCGTCGAGCACCTTTCGGTAAATCTCATCGCGCCGATCGGCCGGCACAGGGCCTCGGTTACTGAGCTCGATGTTGCGCAGCAGGCGTTCGAAGTCCGCTTTGGTGACGTCCTCGCTGTTCACGTGCGCGAGGACATTCGGCAGCTGCGCCGGAACTGGCGCTGGAGGCACAGGAGCCGCTGTCGTTTGCGCCGGCGTCGCGGGCGCCGCGGCAGTCGCTGGCTGGGCAGACGCTTGCGAGGGTGTTGCTGCCGGTGCAGCGGAGGTCGCTGGGGCAGAGGATGAGGCCTCAGCTGGAGCCGGTGCCTTTCGGCACGCGCTTCCCAAGACGAGCGACGACAGAAATCAACGTGAGAGAAAGTAGTTTAGTGCAAAGGAATCCTAATGGTAACGCAGTTGAGTGAGATGGTCGAGTTGGTCAGGTTCGGACGTTCGGCGTTCTTGGTTCGTGGTTCAAGGTTCCAGGTCTCACCGCGTGAGCTCGCAGACGGGCGCAGAGCTCAGATGGCTCGACCTCTGGACCTCATGCCAACGCTCAGCCGTGAACCCTGCGAGCCTCCGAACGGTGAACCGAGAACTCGAGCAAGCGACGAACGCCGGACCATTCCAGCCCGCCTCCACTCAGTTGCCGTGCAGGTGGCAGAGTTCTCTGGGCTCGGTGCCGACGATGAATGCTTCAGATAGGACCCGCGGACAAGCCGGGCCGGCGAGCTGGCCCGTATCACGATCGATATCGACGAACGTAATGCCTTCCGGCGTCTGGAAGGTCGGACTGTCGAGCCCGGCGAGCGCGCGAGTCATGAACGCCGTCCAGATGGGGAGCGCCGCCGTCGAGCCGCTCAGCCCGAGCGGCTGATTGTCATCGAGCCCGACCCACACGACGGTGACGAGCTCGGGCGTAAACCCGACGAACCACGCATCACGAAGATCGTTGGTCGTGCCGGTCTTGCCGGCCGCATCTGGCGTGAAGCCGGAGGCTCGCACTGACGCCGCCGTGCCCTCGTTGAGGACGCTGCGCATCATGTTGGTCACGAGAAACGTGGTTTCTCGCCGCGCGACCGTCTTCGTGGCGGTCGTCCGAATCTGCAGGTTCTGCCCCGCGCTTGTCATCCGCAGGATGGCCTTCAAGGGGCGGATCGTTCCACCATTTGGAAAGAGCGTGTACGCCGTGGCGATTTCGAACGGCGTCGCCTCGAACACGCCCAGCGAGATCGCGGCATAGGCGCGCGGGGACGCGCCCGCGCCAACCTCGCGCCAGAGCGCGGCGATCTGCCCGTATCCGATGGTTTCCGCCACCTTGATCGTTGCAACATTGCGCGAATGCGCCAGCGCTCGACGAAGTGTCACCGGGCCGTCGTACTCGTTCTCGTAGTTGCGAGGCTCCCACGGCTCGTCGTTGAACATGAACGTCGTCGGTTCGTCGATGACGATCGTGGCCGGCGTGATGTCGGTGCGCCCTTCCTTAAACGCATGCTCGAACGCCGCAAGGTACACGAACGGCTTGAACACGGATCCTGGTTGGCGCCGCGCATTGATGGCGCGGTTGAATTGCGACTGGTTGTAGGAGCGCCCTCCGACCATCGCGAGCACCTCGCCTGTGCGCGGGTCGACGGCGATGAGCGCAGCCTGCGCCTTCTGCCGCTTCCGCTTGGCGAGCAGCTCGTCGACGCGGATCAGGCCGTCGCGCACGGCGTCCTGCGCGAGACGCTGAAGGTGGATGTCGAGCGTCGTGTACACATCGACGGTGTTGGCGACGGCGCTGTACTTCTCTTGCAGCTCCTGGCTGATGTAGTCGACGAAGTACGGCGCCTCCGCTTCGAGCGCCCGGGCCACGACCTGCACGGGCTCCTGGCAGGCGCGGGCGGCCGCTTCCGCGCTGACGAACCCGGCCTCGGCCATCGCGCGTAGCACCACGTCGCGCCGTTCCTTGGCTCGCTCCGGGTGGACAAACGGTGAGTGTCGGGGCGGCGACTGGATGACGCCGGCGATGAGGGCCGCTTCGCTCAGCGAGACGTTGGAGATGTGCTTGGCGAAGAAGAGCCGCGACGCCTCGGCGACGCCGTGCACCGCGAACGAACCGCGCTGGCCGAGCCAGACATCATTCAGATAGAGCTCGAGCACCTGATCTTTGCTCAGCCGGCGCTCCAGGATGAGCGCCATGAACTGATCCTGCATCTTGCGGATCGTGCTTCGTTCCTGCGTCAGGAAGGTGTTCTTGATGAGCTGCTGCGTGAGCGTGCTGCCACCGCGGAGATAGGCCTTCCGGCCGGACACGTAGTCCCAGACCGCTGACGCGATGCCAATCGGGTCGACGCCGACGTGGTCGTAGAAGCGGCGGTCCTCGATGGCGAGCACCGCCTGAATCATGTGCTGCGGAATGTTCTGAAGCGGTACGTCCCGGCGTTTCTCACGACCGGATGCGACGAGCGCTGTGATGAGTGGGGGGTCGAGCGTCAGCTGCTCGGGGCGGGCCTTGTCGCCGACGATCTCCAGGTGATCGATCGCGGTCGTCTCCTTCGTCTTTGCCGATCGCATGCCGAAGACGATCCGGACCGTCTGACCCTTTCGATCGCCGTCGCGTGGGACGAGCACAATGGCGTCGCGACCGATGGTGAACTCGCCTGGCTGCCCGGATTGCGCGCGGTTGGCATAGCCGAGCTCGTTCAGCCGGTCGACGAGCTGCCGGGGCGACACGGATTGGCCTTTGCGGACCTCGAACGGCCTGGCGAAGACCCTGGGATCGACACGCTGCATGTCCCCATGAAGCCGCGCGTCGATCATCCGCGAGAAAACAACGTAGTAGTAGCCGAGGACCCCGAGGAAGACGACGAGCGGGCCGGACAGTGCCACGAGCGCGTACAGCTTCCACCGCTTGCCGAGCAGCTTGACGCGGCGTCGCGACGTCGCTTTGGCCTGGGCCGGTTTGCCTTTGGAGGGTGGCGTAGACACAGCTATCGATAGATCTTTCGGCTGGACCGGCCCAAAGGGTTACTACGTCTTAGAGGGGAGCTGATCAGATTGTACTGTAATGTTGGGATCGGGGAGTACAGGTAAGAGGAGGGGTCATGTTTCGGCTCTGTTTCCTGGCAAGTTTCGCGGTCAGTATCGCCTGCTGTCGGTCGGCGTGCTGAGCGCGCTCATCGCGCTGGTCGCGCCGGCGGCCGCGGCGGCGCAGGCGCAGGCCGCCAACGGCAACATCGAGGGCATTGTCCGCGACACCACGGACGCCCCACTGCCCGGGGTCACCGTGACCGTGACGAACATGGACACCGGGACGGCCCGGACGTCTATCACCAACGACGAGGGGGTCTACCGCGCGATCCTCCTTCCGCTCGGCCGCTACCGCATCGTGGCGGAACTGCAGGGATTCAAGACGTTCGAGCAGCAGGGCATCACGCTCTCGGCGGGCCAGACCGCGCTCATCAATGTTCAGCTGGGTGTCGGCAGCGTGTCCGAGACGGTGAGCGTGACCAGCGAATCTCCAGTCGCGCAGCCCGGCAAGATCGACCTTGGGCGCACTATCGGCGAGAACGAGATCAAGAACCTGCCGCTCGTCTCGCGCAATCCCTACAACTTCGCGTTCCTGCAGGCCAATGTGACCGGGTTCGAAAACAACGAGTTCGGCGTTCCCCGGATCAACGCCAACGGCACGCAGATGCGGACGAACTACCAAATCGACGGCAACACGAATACCGAGAAGGACCGCGCCGGCCTGCGGCTGCTGCCCGTCTCGGAAGTGCTGGTTCGCGAGGTCAAGGTCATCACCAACGGGTTCGCGCCGGAGTTTGGCCAGACGACCGGGATGGTCTACAACGCCATCACGCCTTCGGGCACCAACCGCCTTGACGGGTCGGCGAGCTTCCGCTTTCGCCGCAACGACATGTCGTCGCGCCCGTTCTTCCTCGCGCCGACGGCGTTAAAGCCCGACACCGAGGTGAACGATGTCACGCTCACGCTTGGCGGTCCGGTGGTCAGGGACCGCTGGCACTATTACGGCGCCTATGAGTTCGTCGACCGCAGTCTGATCACAGGCAACCAGGTCATCACCGTGACGCCATCGGCCGCACAGACGCTTGGGCTCGACCTGCCGGCCAGCGGCGTGATTCCGGCACATCAGAAGGTCAACTTTCTTTTTGGCAAGACCGACTATCAGATCAACCAGTCGAACCGGCTGTCGGCCCGATACTTTCTGTTCAAGAATTTTTCGCTCTCGAACATCGCCGGCGGCCTGACCACCACCGACCGTGCCACCGATTTCACCGACCGGATGGATTCGGCGTCAGCGCAGCTTGTCTCGACGTTCGGGAGTGACAAGCTCAACGAGCTGCGCGTCCAGTACGCGCGGCGGCACCAATTCCGGACCTTGTCCGATACAGCCGCTGACGGGCCGGCTATCACCGTGACGGGCGTGGCGAACTTCGGCGGCCCGCGCATCGGCGACACGACGTCAGCCGGCTTCGACTTCAATCAGGGCATCTGGCAGGTCATCGACAACCTGACCTGGATTCGTGGCAAGCATGGATTCAAGGCCGGCATCGACGCGCAGTTCATCGCCGACGATCGCGTTCGGGGCGAGCGCTTCTTCTACACCTTCCCGAACAACGACACGTATCTGAGCGCGCGAGGCGGGTCGACGCCGCTCAGCTACACCTCAACTGCAGCAGGATTTCGGCGACTTGACCGCCGCCTACGATTCGGCGTTCTACGGATTCTTTGTCCAGGACGACTGGCAATTGAACTCGCGGATGAAGCTGCTCTACGGCATTCGTTACGACCTGTTCGACGTGCCGTCGGCGAGGCCGTTCGCCCCGAATCCGTACTCGCAGGACTTCAACATCGACAAGAACAACTTCGCTCCGCGGGCCGGTTTCTCGTGGTCGCTCGACGAGAGCGCCACGACGGTGCTGCGCGCGTCGATGGGGATGATGTACGAACCGCCGCTCATCGACTTCTACGACAACGCCATCCTCAACAACGGCGATCCGCGCGCGTATACCGTCAGCGTGTCCGGCACTTCGGCTGGGGCGCCGCCGTTCCCGACGAGCCTCGCGAACGTGCCCCCGGGGTTTGCCCTGCCGCGGCAGAGCATCACTGCCGTCGATCAGGAATTCGCGTCGCAGTACGCCTGGCTGACCAACGTGCAGGTGGAACGGGCGATCCGGAGCGACATGTCTGTCGCAGTCGGGTACGTCAACTCGATCGGCCGGAACCTGCCGGTGCTGATGGATGTCAACATGATTCCGACCGGCCAGACCCTCGGCGACGGGCGGCCGGTGTACTCGACGACCGTTGGATCAGCGACCCGGATCGATCCGGTGTTCGATCACGTCAACGTCTTTCAGTCGATCGGGGAGTCCACCTACAACGCGTTCACGGCGACGTTCAGCAAGCGCATGACCAGCGGCTGGCAGGCGCAGGCGACCTATACATTTGCGCACGGCGAGGACAATGCGCCGCTCACCGGCACATATGTCGTAGGCAGCGGCGATGACCGCGTCTCCGACCCGTCGAACCTCGACCGCGACCTCGGCGTGACACCGTTCCACCAGGCGCACACGTTCGTGGTCTCGACCGTCATCGCGCCATCGTTTACCGGTGACGGGCTGAAGACGGCGCTCCTCAACAACAATCAGATCGGCCTGATCATGCAGGCCAACAGCGGTCTGCCGTTCAACATTCGCTCGAACCTCGACCTGAACCGCGACGGGCAAACCAACGATCGCCCGCTCGGCATCGATCGCAACACCGGCCGGCTCGGCCAGGTCGTGTACCTCGATCTGCGTTACTCGCGCTTCATTCCTCTGGCGAACGAGCAAAAGATCGAACTCTTTTTCGAAGCGAAGAATCTTTTCAATACCGAGAATGTCGCCGGCGTGAACCGAATCGTGACCACTGATGCCGCCGGCAATCCCTCGGCGCCGCTGCCCGATCCCTTCCCACCCACGAGCGGCTACGATCAGCGCCAGATGCAACTGGGGGTGAAGTTTGTATTCTGACACTGTGACAGGTGACAGTCGGCAGTCTGTCAGTCAGTCGGGAGTCGTCAGTCACAGTCGACAATCTGAGTCGGCAGTCCGAGTCGACAGTTCGAGTCGTGGACGCGGACTCCCTTCGTCGGGACGCGGACGCTGAGTCCCGACTCGCGATTCACGACGTGGACTTTGACTGTCGATTGGGACTGACTCGGACTGCCGACTGCGACTGACGACTCAGACTAACGACTGTGACTCCCGACTGACGACTGCCGACTGCCGACTGACAGATGCATCCTTCGACCCCGACTATATCCGCCTCGTCCTGAGTCAGAACTTCGAAGACGCCAAGGCGCAGCTGCTGACGCCGCTGATGACGATCCACTCCGCGCATCTCGTGATGCTGGCCGAGCAGGGCATCGTCTCCAGGGCCGATGCCGTCGCCATTCGCGACGCGTTGGCCAGCGTCTCGCTGGACGACGTCAAGTGCGCCGCATATGACGGTCGCTGCGAGGATCTGTTCTTCTTCGTCGAGCGGCTGATTGTCGACGCGTGCGGCGCGGACAAGGCCGGCAGGCTGCACACCGCGAGATCCCGCAACGACATCGACATGACGATGTACCGGATGCAGCAGCGCGAGATGATCCTGCGAGTGCTGGAGTCGGTCGCGCGGTTGAGGGGCGTGCTCCTCGATCTGGCTGGCAGACACGTCGAAACCGTCTTCGCCGCGCATACGCACACTCAGCCGGCACAGGTCTCGACCGTCGCTCACTACCTCCTGGCCGTCGTCGAACAGCTCGAGCGCGACGCCGTCAGGCTGGAGGCCGCCTACGCGTCGACGAATCGCAATCCGCTGGGCGCATGCGCCATCACCGGGACGGGGTTCCCGATCGATCGTCAACGCACGACTGAGCTCCTGGGATTTGACGCGGCGACGGGCAACACCTACGGCAGCATCGCGACCGTGGACTACCTGCTCGAGAGCGTATCGGCGGTCGCAGTCCTGCTCGCCGGCACGGGTCGCGTGCTCCAGGACTTCTTGCTCTGGTGCACGGCGGAGGTGGGCTATCTGCAGCTGGCCGACGGCTTCGTGCAGTCGAGCAGCATCATGCCGCAGAAACGCAACCCCGTGGCGCTCGAGCACGCCCGCTCGCTCGCCAGCAAGGCGCTCGGACAGGCCGGCGCGATTCTGCTGACCGTCCACAACACGCCCTTTGGCGACATCGTCGACACCGAGGACGATCTGCAGCCGCTCGTCGCGTCGATGTTCGACGATGCGACGCGCGCGGTGACGCTTGTGGCGGCAGCAATGGCGACCGCCGAGTTCAACCGCGAGCGCATGGCCGAGCGTGCGCGTCTGGATGGATCACCGTCACCGAGCTGGCCGACACGCTCACGCGTGAGCATCAGGTGCCGTTCAAGAAGGGCCACGCCGTCGCGGCGAAGTTCGTGACTGAATCCGGCCGCCGTCCCAGCGAGCCGGCAAACGCTCTGCTGCGTGAAATCACGCGACGAAGTGCTGGGACGGCCCATCGAATACGACCAAACCCGTCTGGCCGAGGTGCTCAGCCCGGAGTATTTCGTGCGGATCCGCTCGACTCCGGGTGGCCCCGCCCCATCTGAGACCGTCGAAAGCAATCGCCCAGTCACGCGAGTGCCTCGCTAAGAGATGAGGAGTGGATACGGACGAGAGTGCAGAAGTTACGAGTTGCGGAAGACCTGCTTGAGGGCAGCAGCGGCGGGGTTGTAGCGATCCTGTCCGACGTAGTGTCCGGCTTTAGCCGGACTGCGGAAAGGCGGACACTACTACTTCGAAGTCAGATCGTCATGACCCAATGCTGTCCCAGCTCGAGTGGCAGCTCGGACAGGAGCCGATCGATCACTGCCGGACCGTAGCGATTGAGGAAGTAGACCGACGCGAGCGTTCGTTCCTGCGCGTGGCCGAGCGGAAAAATCTGGGCCTGCGCCCGCATGAACTGGCGCCGGAGCGTCTCGTCGCGGCGTTTCGCCGCCTGAATCATCTTGTTCTGGAGCCCGCGCAGATCCTGTTCCATCTTCGCGAGCGTCGTCCGGGCCGCGCCGGCGAGCGTCGGATCGACGGCCGGCATCGCCTCGACCACTCGCTCCATCGTCCGGCGCATCGCGTCTTCGGCGTCCTTGATGGCCTGCTCGACCGACTGCGGCAGCTGCGACCCGAGAAGGCGATTGAGCGCCGATTCGTCCTGGGGCTGGAACTCTTCGAGCGGCACGTCGTACTTGGCCAGGAACCGCGCCGTTGCCGAGTCGACGAGCGTCGCCGTGGCGCGCGGATACATCAGCGGCATCGGGATGCCGAAGCTCGCGTAGACCTCGCGAAGCTGACCGAGGTAGGCCAGCTCGCTCGGCCCGGCGACGTAGCAAATCGTCGGAAACAAGGTGTCCTGCACGAGCGGACGGAGCAGAACATTCGGGCTGAAGAGATTCGGCGAAGTCCGTGCCTGTTCCGTGAGCGCCTCGACCGTGAACGTTGCCTCGCCTGCGACGAAGTGATCGCCCTGCCGGCGGATGGGCCGACGCGCGCCGTCGAGCCCTGCGTCGAGCTGAAAGAGCGCGATGCTGTCGGGCTGGGGGACGACTTGCGGTTGATGGCCACGGGCGGTCAGGGCCTCGCCGGCCGCTTTGGCCAGCGCCGCGGTGCGCCCGGCCGCACTGAGCTCGCGCGCAAAGAGATCCGCGACGAGCGGCTTGGCAGCCGGATCGGACGAGTCGTAGACGACGAGACCGTATGGCCCGAGCAGCGTTTCGAGCCACCTCGCGAAGGCGTCGGCCATGCCCACGCCGGGCCGGTACGCGGAACGAAGCGTGGCCATCAGCGCTTCGGAAAACTCGGTCTCGCCGAGCGCATTGGCGAGCTCGTCGAGGCTGTGCTCGACCCGGGCATCCAACGTCAGCGCCGCGACCGATCGCTCGCCGGCGCCCTCTGGTTTCGGCAGCGTGATCGTGTGCGGCTGGAAGCCCGGATCGAGCACCGTACAGCTCGCGACCTCATCCCAGTCGTGATCTTCGCCATCGACCCAGAAGATCGCAACGACGTCGGCCTGATGATCGTGAGCGGTCCGGCGGGCGAGTTGGATGGCGGTGATGGCCTTCAGCAGCGTGAAGAGCGGGCCGCCGAAGGCCCCCGCTTGCTGCCCGGTAAGAATCGCGACCGTTCCGGCGTTGGTGAGTTTCTGCGCGGCCTCGCGAGCGGCTGCCGGGGCCCCGCGGCGGGCCTGCTGCGCGGCGAGGAGCGTCGCGACAGCCGCGCTGGGGCGAGCCAGGCTTCGGGTCCGGGCGATCGCGTCGGTCCAGGCCTGGCGGGACGACGGGTCGCCGGCGTAGAGCGGCGCGACCTTGGCGAAGTCGAACGCGTAGTCGCCGGCGAGCGGCCGGATCCAGCTAAAACGGCGCACGTCGATCGCTGTGCGGGTCGAGCCGTCGGCGAACGTCGTTTCCGCTGGCACCGCCTCGTACTCTCTCAGAGCCCTGCAAAACATGTCAAGGCGACCATCTCGACGGTTCGACGCATGTCGCGCGTCCGAGGGTTCCACGTCGGGCGGGGTCAGATCTCGATTTTCTACTCTTTCGCTCGGGGAGAAAATCGAGATCTGACCCCGGGGAAACCGTGTTACATTTTTTCTCACGTTGACAGCGGCGCGTGCGCCCGCCGCCAAGAAGCAGGAGCACCGTAACTGACCAGAGACGACTCGACCGGGTTTGCGCCGCCCCCAGCCTTTGGCCCCTTCCGGGTGCTGCATCAAATCGGTGTCGGCGCGCTTGGGCCCGTTTTTCGAACATACGAGCCCACGAGAGATCGACTCGTCGCTGTCAAAGTCTTCCGCCTCGACATCACGCCAGAGCAGGCCCGCGCCCTTGCGGACGAGCTCTCGCGAGCCGCGGAGGTCGGCCTTTTCCATTCCTCCATCGTCGAACCCGTCGCCGCCGGACTCGAAGGCACCGTCGCCTACCGGGCGGAAGAATACGTGGCCGCAGAGTCGCTCGACGTGGCGATGCGGCATTACGCGCCGGCAACCATAGAAAAGGCGCTGCCCTTCATCACCCAGCTGGCCTCGGCGATCGACTTTGCCAAAGGAGCTGGAGTAGGGCACGGCGCCTTGCACCCTCGCGACATTTTCGTGACGCCGGACGAAGCTCGGGCCACGGGCTTCGGCGTGGTCGATGCACTCGAGCGGATGGGCCTGCGCGCGCCCGTGCGCCGACCGTACAGCCCGCCCGAACGAATCGCCGGACGACCCTGGAACACGTCCGCCGACGTGTTCTCGCTCGGGGTGATCGCCTTCGAGCTTCTGACCGGACGGCGTCCGTCTGGTCTCGGGGACGAAATCGGTCCGCTCAACGGAGCGACCCTTGGCGGTCGGGCCGATGAGGTCCGCGCCGTGCTCGTGCGCGCGATGCATGAGGACCCTGCCAAGCGCCACGAAACGGCGCTCGCGTTTTCGGGCGCCCTGGCGAACGCCGCAGGAGTGCCCGAACCAGCATTCGATCCTGCGATCCCAGCCATGGGCGTTTCAGCCAAGCCTTCTGCAGATCCGGAACTGCGAATCGCCCCGACTGAACCTATCGATGTGCTGACCGAGTTGCCTTTGAAGGCGGCGCCGTCGAGTGCTGAGCCGAGCCCAGAGGTCTTGATTCAGCCGGACGCAGATTTCACGGCGGAGGCGGCCGCCGCGCCGTCCCTGACGGAGTTGACCGCTCCGGATGCGGAACACGCCCTTGATGACTTTGCAGCCGAGCCCGACCAGCCATCGCTCGACGACTCGCCTCGGGAAGTCGCGCGTAAAGTGATTGCCGCGCGTAAGCGGCAAGCCAAGAAGCCGGAGAAGGTTGTCGAAGTCGTCGCTGACTCGGAGACGCCCTCGGTCATCGTTCCCGAAGCGGCTCCAGTGGCTGGCGTCCTGTTCGAGGAGGCACGCACAGAAGTCGCGGCAGAGGCGCAGCCGACGATTCAAGAGTTTTCAAAGGAGAGTGTCGACGCGACGCCTCCTGCAATCCCGGCTGCGAGTCCGGACGTCTCGGAGGAGGTCGCGGCGCCTCCGGTAAGTCAAGAAGTGGCATCGCGTGGTACTCGAAGCGGTCGAACTCGAGCCGGCGCGGCCCGAACTTCCGAGCGCGTCGTGGCCGTCGAGGAGTTCCGGGCCCGCGAGGCGGCTGCGGCCAAGTCGGATCGCGGCTGGACCCGCGTGCCTGAGAAGCCCTCTCCGGAGCGTCACGATCGGCTTCTGACACCGCTTGCCAGCGAAGTCGATTCGATCGACCCCGAGATTCAGCCACCGATGTTCGGAGAAGCGGGGCAGGCGCGCCAGCGGTTAGAGATGCTCCCACTGGCGCTCGTCCTCGGACTGGGGCTCGTCATCGGCTACGCGGCGGGCTACGTCGTGGGAAATCGCGAGCAGCCCCAACTTGCGTCTGAGGTGACCGAGACTCAGCGGCCCACTTCACCCTCCCAGTCGGGCCAGTCTTCGCCAGGCGCGCAGGCGCCGACGACGGGCTCGTCGACGCCGAGGGCCGCCACCGAACAAATCGTGGCGACGGGGAAGCCTTCTCCGCCGCTGGCTTCCGCACCGCCATCCGCGGCCCCAACTACCGGCATTCCGCCGTCACGACCAGCGTCGACACCTGCGGCCGCCCCGCGCGCCGCAACCGCGGGTCGGCTGGTTGTCACATCCAACCCGGCGAAGGCGTCCGTGACCATCAACGGAAGGTGGAGAGGGCGGACGCCGCTGACGATCGACCCTCTCAGGTTCGGAAAGTACGACGTGCGTGTCGTTCAGCCGGGGTACGAGGTTGCCCGCGAACAGTTCGCTCTGTCGGCTGATTTGGCTTCCAAAACGATCGATGTGGCCCTGCGTCCGGCGAAGAAGCAGGCTAGCGGCGAGGCGCCGAAGCCTCGAGCGTCGCAGACGCCGCCGTCTAAAGCCTCGCAGCCGCCGAAACCACAGCCCGCATCCGTGGCCGCGAAGCTGGCCGCTTCGACTGGCGAGCTGTATGTCGATTCGCGGCCCCAGGGCGCCACCGTCTTCGTCGACGGCAAGGAAGTCGGTGTGACGCCCCTGCGACTCGACGGCCAACGGGTCGGCTCCCACCACGTTCAACTCGTGTTGACCGACCATCAAACCTGGACGACAACCACCAAAGTCGAGGCGCAAGGCGTCGCGCGCGTGTCCGGATCGCTCGAGCGGATTAGAGACTAGAATCTATCTCAAACGACGATTGCGTGCGAGCGGCAGCGAGCGAGCCACGCGAGCGGAGCGCGGCGGCGAAGCGGCGCGCGAGCGAGCCTGTCGGGGAGTCCGAGGGGCGAAGCCCCTCGGGAAGACTAGATAGGTGTGGTTCAATAGATAGAGGATGAAGGCCACACTCGCGCTCGAAAACGGTACCTGGTACGAAGGGGAGTCGGCTGGCGCAGCCGGAGAAACCGGCGGCGAGGTCGTGTTCAACACGGCCATGACCGGCTATCAGGAAGTCCTGACCGATCCGTCCTACGCTGGGCAGATCGTCACGATGACCTGCCCCGAGATCGGAAACTACGGGATTTCCGACGAGGACGGCGAGTCGCGCGCGCCCAAAGTCGCCGGCTTCATCATCCGCGAGCAGTCGCCGGTCGCCAGCAACTGGCGGGCGGATAGCACGCTGCGCGACTACCTCACCAGCCACGGCATCGTCGCCATCTCCGACATCGATACTCGCGCGCTGACGCGTGTTCTGCGGTCTGCCGGGGTCATGCGCGGCATTATTGCGACGGGCGACGTCGATCCCCGCCGCCTCGTCGACGCGGCGCGCGACGTGACCCCGATGGAGGGATCGGATCTGGTCCGCGGCGTTACCTGCGACGCCGCCTTCGACTGGCAGCCTGACCCCAAAACACTCGACGAGTTCTCACCCGATCCGGAGCGTCGCGCCCGGCGGCCGCTGAAGATCGCGGCATATGACTACGGAATGAAGTGGAACATCCTGCGGCGGTTCACGGCCCACGGCTGCGAGGTCCGCGTGTTCCCGGCCGAGGCGCCCGCGGCGGACCTGCTCGCCACGAGTCCCGACGGCGTGTTTCTCAGCAACGGGCCCGGCGATCCCGCTGTGCTCGACTATGCGATCGGCAACGCCCGCGAGCTGGTCAAGGCGGATGTCCCGGTCTTCGGCATCTGTCTCGGACATCAGATCCTGTCGCTCGCGATGGGCGCCGACACCTACAAGCTCAAGTTCGGCCACCGCGGCGCCAACCACCCGGTCAAGGAGATCGAGACCGGCAAGATCGAGATCACCTCGCAGAACCATGGTTTCGCGGTTGACCCGAAAACCCTGCCGTCGGATCTGAAAGTGACGCACGTGAACCTGTACGACCAGACCATCGAAGGTTTGCGTCACGAGACCAAGCCCGTCTTCTGCGTGCAGTATCATCCCGAAGCGGCTCCGGGCCCGCACGATGCGGACTACCTGTTCCGGCAGTTCCTGGATGAAATGGAACGCAGAGCCTAGGAAGCGGCTCCAGGCTCAGGGCTCAAGGCTCAGGCAAGACCCTTCGAGACCGAGTTCTCGATGCTCTTGCCTGAGCCCTGAAGCCTTGAGCCCTGAGCCGACGACTCCCCATGCCCAAACGAACAGACATCAAACGCGTGCTCGTCATCGGCTCGGGCCCGATCGTCATCGGCCAGGCCTGCGAGTTCGACTATTCCGGGACGCAGGCCTGCAAGGCGCTGCGCGACGAGGGTCTCGAGGTCGTCCTCGTCAACAGCAATCCCGCGACGATCATGACCGACCCCGAGCTCGCCGACCGCACCTACGTCGAGCCGCTCACCCCCGAAGTCCTCGCAGCCATCATCGAACGCGAGAAGCCCGATGCGATTCTGCCGACCGTCGGCGGGCAGACGGCGCTCAACCTGGCCGTCGCGCTCGGAGAGAACGGCACGCTCGAGAAGTACGGGGTCGAGCTGATTGGCGCCTCGGTGCCCGCGATCAAGATTGCCGAGGACCGGCTGCTGTTTCGCGACGCCATGCGTTCGATTGGCGCTGATGTCCCCGAGAGCAGATACGTCAAGTCGATCGAGGAAGCTCTTGGCGTCGTCGAGGAGCTCGGCTTTCCGTGCATCATCCGGCCGTCGTTCACGCTCGGCGGCGTCGGCGCGGGGATTGCCTACAACATCGAGGAGTTCCGCGAGCTCGCCGGCCGCGGGCTCGATTTCAGCCCGGTCCACGAGGTGCTCCTCGAAGAGTCGGTCATCGGCTGGAAAGAGTTCGAGCTCGAGGTCATGCGCGACGGCGCCGACAACTTCGTCGTCATCTGCTCGATCGAGAACGTCGATCCGATGGGCGTCCACACCGGCGACAGCATTACCGTCGCGCCGGCGCTGACGCTGACCGACAAGGAATACCAGCGGATGCGCGACCTCGCGCGCCGAATTATCCGCAAAGTCGGGGTAGAGACCGGTGGTTCGAATATCCAGTTCGCCATCAACCCGGCCAACGGCCGGATTATCGTCATCGAAATGAATCCGCGCGTGTCGCGATCGTCGGCGCTCGCATCGAAGGCGACCGGGTTCCCGATCGCGAAGATTGCGGCAAAGCTCGCGCTCGGCTACCGCCTCGACGAGATCCCCAACGACATCACGCGCCTGACGCCGGCCTCGTTCGAGCCGACGATCGACTACGTCGTTGTCAAGGTGCCGCGTTGGGCGTTCGAGAAATTCCCGCGCGCCGATCGGACGCTGACGACGCAGATGAAGTCGGTGGGCGAGGTGATGGCGATCGGACGGACCTTCAAGGAAGCCTTCATGAAGGCCTTCCGCTCTCTGGAGCTCGGCTCGATCGGGTCGCTCATCGGCCAGCCTGGCACCCGTCCGACCGACGATCCGGCATCGGCTGAAGAAGAAGGCGCCTTGCAGCGCGAGTTGAGCATTCCAAACGACCGCCGGATGTGGGCGATCTTCCGCGCGCTCGATCGTGGCTGGTCAGTCGACCAGCTCCACGAGCTGACGAAGATCGACCCGTGGTTCCTGACGCAGTTCTCGCAGATCGTCGAGCTGTGCCGCTCGGCGGGTCTGGTCGGGCTGCGTGGAATGTCGCCGGATTTGCTCCGAACCTTGAAGCGCGCTGGGCTGAGCGACGCTGATCTCGGAACCATCCTCGGCACAGACGACGAAGCGGTTCGCGCCTTGCGAGCCGAGAACGGGCTCGTCACGGCCTACAAGCGAATCGACACCTGCGCGGCAGAGTTCGAGTCGTTCACGCCATACCTGTACGGGACCTACGAAAAGGAGTGCGAGGCCGATCCGACGACGCGGCGAAAGGTCGTCATCCTTGGCAGCGGGCCGAACCGCATCGGGCAAGGCCTCGAGTTCGACTACTGCTGCTGCCACGCCGCGTTCGCGCTCCGCGACGAAGGCTACGAAACGGTCATGATTAACTGCAATCCAGAGACCGTTTCGACCGACTACGACACCGTCGACCGACTGTATTTCGAGCCGCTGACGTTCGAGGACGTGTCGGCGATCATCGCGCGCGAGGAGCAGGGTGGCGGGGAGGTGTCGTGCGTCGTGCAGTACGGCGGGCAGACACCCCTCAAGTTGTCGCTGCGGCTGCAGGCGGCCGGGATTCGCATCATCGGCACCTCTCCGGACTCGATCGATCTGGCCGAAGACCGCGAGCGGTTCGCCCAGCTCCTCTGGGATCTGGGAATTCCGCAGGCGCCCAGCGGCACGGCGACGAGTGTTCCCGAGGCACGAGAGGTCGCCGCGAAGATCGGGTTTCCGCTGGTGGTGCGTCCGTCGTACGTGCTCGGAGGCCGAGGCATGGCGATCGTCTACGACACCTCGGCGTTGGATCGCTATATGACTGGGGCAGTCGCCGCGTCGCCCGGCCACCCCGTCCTCATCGACAAATTCCTCGAGGACGCGTTCGAGCTCGACGTCGACGCCGTCGCCGATACGACGGGGGCGGTCGTCATCGGCGGGATCATGGAGCACATCGAGGAGGCGGGGATTCACTCCGGCGACAGCTCGTGCGTCGTGCCGCCGTACCTGGTCGCGCCGCGCCACGTCGCGCAGATTCGCGACTACACGCGGCGCATCGCGCGTGCCCTGAAGGTCGTCGGGTTGATGAACGCGCAATTCGCGATCAAGGACGACACGGTGTACGTGCTCGAGGTCAATCCGCGGGCGTCGCGAACGGTCCCGTATCTGTCGAAGGCGACCGGGGTGCCGCTCGCCAAGGTCGCCGCGCGCGTGATGATCGGCCGCACGCTTGCCGAGCAGGGACTGACCGACGATCTCGAGGTCGCCGGCGTGTTCGTCAAGACTCCGGTCTTCCCGTTCGTTCGGTTCCCCGGCGTCGATACCATCCTCGGTCCGGAGATGAAATCGACCGGCGAAGTGATGGGCGGCGCGACGACGTTTGGCAGCGCGTTCGCGAAAGCGCAAATCGGCGCCGGCGTGAAGCTGCCGTCCGCCGGCTCGGCGTTCATCTCGGTCAACAACTACGACAAGCCCGGCGTCGTGCCGATCGCGCGTGACCTCAAGGCCGCAGGGTTCCGATTGATTGCAACCCGCGGCACGGCCAACTTCCTGCGCGCGCACGGCCTCGAGGCCGAGATTGTCTTCAAAGTCAACGAGGGCCGGCCGCACGTCGGCGACGAGATACTCAACAACCACGTGCAGCTCGTCATCAACACGCCGCTCGGCCGGGAATCGTTTTTCGACGACCGAACAGTGCGTCGCATCGCGATGATGCACGGCGTTCCCTGCATCACGACGCTCACCGGCGCGGCGGCAGCGGTCAACGCCATCCGGGCCATGCACACCGAGGGGCTTACCGTCCGCGCGCTTCAGGAATACCACGCCGAAACTGCGACGCGTAAGGCGTAACGCGCGCGCAGTTTCTGCGCGCGTCGCCGCTGTTCTTCGAGAATCCTTGCGAGTCTCCGAGGTTCCTGGTTTTGCATGAGCGCGTGCCGTGCGCGCGCCGGCCTCCCTCCTTGCCATTCCACTGACGGTCGGATGCGCGACGGGTCTCGCGTTTGGAGAACACGCGCCGCACCTCTTCGCGGTGTGCACCGCCGCGGCGGCGCTCCTGGCGCTTCTCGCCACTGTCGCCGCCCTTGCATCCGGCCCCGACTCCACGGCGGAGTCCACGGTGTGCATCGTCGCGGGCGCGATCCTCGTCGGCGTCTCGTCGGGCACCGACGCGTCGGCGCGAGCCCATCATTCGCCGCTTCACGAATGGTTCGATGCGAACCAGTCCGCGGCAGGTCCTGTCCTCGTCCGTGGCCGCCTGCGCGAGGATGCAACGCTGACCGCGAACGGCGTGTTGCTGACGCTCGATGTCCGCGAGATCGAGCCGTGCGATGCAGAGGGTCACGGCTCGTCCGCGCGCGGCCCGTGCGCGATGAGAGGCGGAGCCCGGCTGTCGGTCATTGGCACGTTGGCTCAGAGGGCGATGGGGGAGTGGCGGGCTGGCCGAGAGTTGCTGGTCGCCGCGTCGCTTCGCGAGCCAACGGTCTATCGGAACCCTGGCGTGCCGGATGAGCGCCGCGCGCTGGCGCGGCGAGGCGTCGCGCTGGTCGGCTCGGTCAAGAGCGCGGCGATGGTCGATGTGGTGTCGAGGGCATCACCGCCCGCCGAATGGGCGTCGGCGTTCAGGGCCTGGGTTCGATCGGTTCTCGCGGCGACGGTTGCGCCGTGGAGCGATCGATCGGCCGGCGTTGCCGCCGCGATTGCGATCGGCGATCGCACGGGCCTCGCAGAAGACGACGAGGAACGCCTGCAGGCCGCGGGGACGTATCACGTCATCGCCATCTCCGGTGGGAACATTGCGATTCTGACCCTGCTCATGCTCGGCGCTGGGGCGTTGGCTTGGGGTCCCGCCAAGATTCGGCGCTGCCGTCGCGATTGTCGTGCTGCTGGCGTATGGTCTCGTTACAGGACGAGCGCCGTCGGTCGACCGCGCGATCGCCGCGGCCGTCCTGTTTCTCGCCGGTCGCCTGCTCGAACTGCGTGGTCCGTCGATCAACCTCCTTGGAGTCGCCGCAATCCTGGGCCTGTCGCTATCGCCCATGGCTGTATTCGACCCTGGCTTTCTGCTGTCGTTTGGCGCGACGCTCGGCATTTTGATCGGAGTCCCGAGACTTATCGTGGTCTTCTCGTGCGTAGTGTCCGGCTTCAGCCGGACACTGAATGGTCCGCCTGACCAGCCTCCGCTAAAGCTACGGCGGTCCGCCGAAGCCTTGGCGAAGGCGGAAGGCGGACCTACGAGAGACGAAAGCAGCCGCGCCAGAACAATGCGCGCACGTCGCTTTCATGGCTCGCCGCGAGCGCGCTGGCGGTGGTGGCCGCGACGATCGCCGCTGAGATCGTGCTGACGCCGATTGCCGCTTCGCTATTCGGGCGTGTTACCTGCGCTGGCCTGCTCCTCAACCTGGCAGCGATTCCGCTGATGACCGTCGTCCAGGCGGCGTCGCTGGCGACGCTCGGCGCATGGCACGTTGACGCCGATCTCGCCAGAGCCTGCGGCTACGTCGTGCACGCCGCCGCGCGTGGACTCGTCGACTCAGCTCGTCTGGTCGATTTCGCGCCATGGCTGACGCGCGAGATCGCGCCGCCCTCATGGAGCCTCCTTGCGGGCTACTACGGCGCCCTGTGGTTGTCGCTACTTCCCACGCGCGCGTCACGCGGCGCGGCCGCCGCCGCGGCCCTCCTCGGCACGGTCATCGTCGTGGCGCCCCAGTGGGCGACGCGCGACGGCGTACCGCCGCCGCCTCGTGGCTGGTTGCGCATCGTGTTTCTTGACGTCGGCCAGGGTGATGCGACGCTGGTCGTCCTTCCCGATGGCCGCGCCCTCCTCGTCGACGCCGGCGGCTTGCCTGCGGCTCCGCTCCAGGATCCAAGGGACGGGCCCGCCTTCGACCTCGGCGAGCGTGTCGTGTCGCGCACGCTCCGTGCTTTTGGCGTGCGTTCGCTCGACACGTTCGTGCTGACACACGCCGACCCCGATCACATCGGCGGGGCGAGAAGCGTGTTGCGGAGCTTCCGCCCGCGCGCCATCTGGGAAGGTGTTGCGGTTCCACCCCACGAGCCGCTCCGCTGGCTCTCCGAAGCCGCCGATGGCATCGGCGCTGAATGGAGGACGGCGCGTGCCGATGACCACCTTCGCGTATCCGGCGTCGAAATCCACACGCTTCATCCGCCCCAGCCCGACTGGGAACGGCAACGGGTCAGGAACGACGACTCGATCGTGCTCGCCATCCGGATGGGGAAGGTCTCAGTGATTCTGCCGGGAGATGTTGGTCGCGAGGGCGAGGGCCGCGTTCTCGATCACCTCGAACCGACGCCGCTGATGGTGCTCAAGGCCCCGCATCACGGCAGCGCGACGTCGAGCACCGTTGAGTTCCTCGAACGCATTCGCCCCGCGGTAGCCATCTTCAGCGCCGGCCGCAACAACCGGTTCGGACACCCTGCGCGGGTAGTCGTAGAGCGCTATCGTGCGATGGGCACGACGATGTTCTCGACCGCCGAGGACGGTGCGGTGATTCTGGATACGGATGGCGAGAGGGTGGAGATGAGAACGTGGAGCGGGAGGAGAGTCAAGCTGGCACAGACTGCGTCCGCAGACGAACGACTTGCCATAGCAGCCGTAGCCGGACGGCGATTGGTTTGCTCGCGCCGTTGACGCGACGGACAGCCGTGTCGGGGGCGGCTCCCGCCGACGGTCGCGCGGAAAAACGGCGGCTCCGGCCTGATGATCTGCGACCGCGCAGCTCCGTGAGCTGCGCGCTGGCCCGCCTGCGCTCGCCGTTTTAGGGTCTGACGCGTGTCGCGCGAGTCGGAGGTCGCCGCCCCCGACACGGCTATCCGCCGCGAGAGGGCGCGAGATGTGTCTGGTCTTACCGCCGACATCACTCGCGTCCGTCAGCCGTGGCGAGTCTGGATGGTCATGGCCCTGGAGCGAGCCGACGCAGTGCGAAGCAGGAACGCGATCGGAGCGATTCATTGCGTCGCCTTCCGTCCCTGTGATCCTCCAAGCGATTAGCAGCACAGGCGGGCCGAGAGCGCCTGATCATTGTCGTGACTAGAAGCTGCTAGGCGACGCAGAGGCGGAAGAGCATGAGCGGAGAGCGCGTTCCCGGCGAGCGGAGCGGGCCATGACCAGCCAGGCTCGCCGCGGCTGTGCAAGCGAGTGTCACGAGTGGCCTCGGGAGCGTGGTGATGGTTGGTCAGGCTTCGCCCTTCACCCGCTCCCACATCGCTTCCATCTCCTCGAGGCTCGCGTCGTGCACCGAGCGCCCCGCCGCCTCGAAGCGCCGCTCGAGCTCCTGGAAGCGCGCACTGAATTTCTGATTGGCCGTGCGCAACGCCGACTCCGGCTCGACGCCGAGCTTCCGCGCCAGGTTGGCGATCGCGAACAGCAGATCCCCCATTTCTTCCTCGACCCGCGCCGCGCCCTCGCCGGAGACCGCCTGCTTCAGCTCGCCAACCTCCTCCTCGATCTTTGCCACGACGTCGCTCGCCTTTGCCCAGTCGAACCCGACCGCGGCGACACGCGTGCCGAGTTCGTGCGCGCCCAGCAGAGCTGGCAGTGCCTTGGGCATGCCGCGCAGGACGGAGCGCGGCTGGCCGGCGTGTTTCTGCTCGCGGGATTTGATTTGCTCCCACTGCTCGAGTACCCGCCCTGCGGTCGTGACGCCCTTCGTCGAGCCAAACACGTGCGGGTGCCGTCTGACCAGCTTGGCCGTGACCTCGCGCAGGGAATCGCTGACGTCGAAGCGCCCGTCGTCGGCCTCGAGCTGGGCCAGGAAGACGCCCTCGAAGAGCAGATCGCCGATTTCGCCTCGTAGCGCGTCGTGATCCGTGCGGTCGATCGCGTCGAGCACCTCGTAGGTTTCTTCGAGGACGAATGGTCGCAGCGTGTGAATCGTCTGCTCGCGATCCCACGGGCAGCCACCGGGACCGCGGAGCCGGCGCATGACATCGACGAGGCGCTGGAACTCGCGGCCGGCAGAGTTGCGGCGCGCCGCCGGCGGTTTCCGAGTCTTCACGCGCGTCTTCTTCGCGGTCGTGCTCTTGCGCCGCACTCCTTTGGCCATGCGGGACTATGCTAGCATTCGGCCGTGGAAGATCAGGACCCTTCGGACCTCACATTCGCCGGTTTCGTGCTGTCGCTGGCCTCGACCGCGGCAGTGCACTTCGGCGATCTTCCCGATCCGGCGACTGGCCGCAAGGGCCCCGCCGATCTCGACGCAGCGAAGCGCATCATCGAAGTGCTGACGATGCTGCAGCAGAAAACCAAAGGCAACCTGATCAAAGAGGAAGAGCGTCTCGTCGACGACCTCCTCTACGACCTGCGATTGCGCTACGTCCAGGCGCAGCAGGACGACAAGCGGATCATCCAGCCCTGAAGATCACTTTTCTCGGAACTGGGACCTCCAGCGGCGTGCCGATGATCGGCTGCGACTGCAGCACGTGCCGCTCGGCCGATCCCCGCGATCGCCGGCTGCGTCCTTCGATCCTGGTAGAGGCCGTCGATGGAACGTCCGTGCTGGTGGATGCAGGTCCCGATCTCCGCGAGCAGGCGCTCGCCTACGGCATCCGTCGAGTCGACGCGATTGTCTTCACTCATGGCCACGCCGACCACATTCTCGGACTCGACGATGTGCGACGCTTCAACTACATGCAGCAGCGTCCGATGGCCTGCTACGCCGATCCGCTGACGATTGCGGACATCCGTCAGGCCTTCGCCTACGCCTTCGATCCCGTGACGCAGAAAGGCGGCGGGCTGCCGCAGCTCGTGACGTTCACGATCCACGGTGCGTTCTGTGTGGGCGGTCACGAGGTGATCCCTGTTCCGCTCTATCACGGCGCTCGCCCGATCCTCGGGCTCCGATTCGGCGCATTTGCGTACCTCACGGACTGCAACCGGATTCCGGATGCGTCATGGCCGATGCTCGAAGGGCTCGACGTGGTCGTGATCGACGCGCTTCGCGATCGTCCGCACCCGACCCATTTCACCGTCGCCGAGGCGGTCGAGGCGAGCCGCCGTATCGCCGCGCGGCGGACCTACTTCACCCACATGTGTCACGACCTCCCGCACGCGGCCACGTCGGCCCGCCTGCCCGATGGCGTCGAGCTGGCCTATGATGGGCTGGTGGTGGAGTGTTCGTGAACATCGCCCGTTTTCCAGACGATCCCGCGCCGCGCTGGCATCAACCGGTCATCGCGCTCGGGAACTTCGATGGGCTGCACCGCGGCCACATGAAGATTATCGACCGGGTGCGGCGCCGCGCCGGCGAGCGGGCAGGAACGCCCGCGGCGATGACCTTCGATCCGCACCCGTCGCGCGTGCTGCGGCCGGACAAGGCGCCGCCGCTCTTGATGTCGACCGAGCAGAAGCTCGAGGCGCTCGGCCGAGCCGGCATGCAGGGCATTGCGGTCGTCCACTTCACACACGAGTTGTCGACCTGGGATCCCGAGCGCTTCGTGCGCACGGTGCTCGTCGAATGGCTGCACGTCGCCGAAGTGTGGGTCGGCGCCAATTTCCTGTTCGGCCACGACCGCGCCGGCACGTTCTCGGTCCTGCGTTCGCTCGGCGCGCGTTATGGCTTTCGCGCCGAGAAGATCGACCCGGTCCGCTACAAGGACTTCGTCGTCAGCAGCACGCGCGTGCGCCGGCTCGTCGCCGAGGGCCGTGTCGACGAGGCGGCGGCGCTCCTCGGCCACCACTTCTTCGTCGATGGCACCGTCATGCGTGGTGCCGGCCGCGGGCGGGAAATCGGTTTTCCGACCGCGAACGTGTGCACCGAGAACGAGCTCGTGCCGCCCTCGGGCGTCTACGCCACCCTCGTCACGATCGACGGCGTGGTCCATCCATCGATCACGAATATCGGTGTCCGCCCGACGTTTGGCGACAGCGATCGGCAGGTCATCGAGACGCATCTCTTCGACACCGATCGCGATCTGTATGGGTTGACGCTGCGGCTGTCGTTCGTGCAGCGTTTGCGGGACGAGCGGGCATTTCCGGATGTCGACGCCCTGCGCGCGCAGATCGAGGCCGATTGCCGCGTCGCGCAACGGCTGTTCGGCCACATTTCGCTGTAGAATCGTCCGTATGCCTCAATCGCCGGGCGCGCCCGGTGCGCCAACGATGGTGTTGCGCCTGTCAGTGCCGGCCGCACGACGGATTTCGCGTCGTTGCCGTCGACCTCGCGGTCAAGGTGGCCGAATACGTGGGTTGCGCGCCGCCCGATGTGTCGAAGGTCGTCGCTCTTCTCGAGTCGCTGGCCGCCACCGTTGCGGGCGACGCGAGCGGCTCGGACGTTACCTTTGAGTTCCATCAGCAAGACGACGAACTCCGGATCGAGGCCCGCTGCGGGGGTCGCAAGTCCGAAGCCAGGCACCCGTTGCCCGCGACGACCTAGCTCCAGTGCGGCCGCTTAGCCGACAAGCCATTTCGCTTTGCTGCGCTACTTCAGCATTCACTTCAGCATTCAGCATTCAGCATTCAGCATTTCTGATGCACTATTCAACACTCTGACTCGCCGCGAGGAACCGTTTACGCCCCTGCGAGAGAACCTCGTGCGCATGTACTCGTGCGGGTTGACGGCCTACGCCAGAGGGCACATCGGGAATTTCAGGACCTTCGTGGCCGTCGACGTCCTCCGCCGCGCGCTCAAGTATCAGGCTGGCTTCAACGTCAGGCACGTCATGAACTTCACCGACGTCGACGACCGGACGATCCTCGAGTCGCAGAAGGCCGGCGTGCCGTTGCGCGAGTACACGGACCGCTACGTCGACGCCTATCGCGAGGACGCAGCGGCGCTCGGGCTGGAGGTCGTCGAGGAAAGCCCGCGAGCCACTGATCCGCCGAATATCGAGGCGATGGGGCAGACGATCCGCGCGCTCGAGGAACGTGGCCACACCTATCGCAGCGACGGTTCCATCTACTTCAAGATCGCGACGTTTCCGGAATACGGGAAGCTGGCGCGGCTCGACCACGCCGGCATCAAGAGCGGCGCGCGCGTCGACAGCGACAAGTACGACAAGGAAAACGCCCGGGACTTCGTCGTCTGGAAGGCGACGAAAGAAGGGGAGCCGACGTGGGACCCGGGGATCGGCCCGGGGCGGCCCGGCTGGCACATCGAGTGCTCGGCGATGGCGCTCCGTCTCCTCGGCGAGGCCCCGATCGACATCCACGCCGGCGGCGTCGATCTGATTTTTCCGCATCACGAGAACGAGATCGCGCAGAGCGAGGGCGCGACCGGCAAGCAGTTCTCGCGATTCTGGGTGCATGTCGAGCACCTCATGATCGAGGAACCGAGCGGCAAGAGCGACAAGATGTCGAAGTCGCTCGGCAACGTTTACAACCTGCAGGACGTCGTCAGCGAAGGGTTTCGTCCCTCGGCGCTTCGCTTTCTCTACCTCGGTGTTCACTATCGAAAGCAGCTGCGCTTCTCGTGGAAGGCGATGGCCCAGTCGGAAGAGGCGCTTCGACGGCTGACCGATTTTCTGGCGCGCCTCGACTCGCTGCCGCCCCGCGCCGTGAACGCGTCGATTGCCGGGCGCCTCGCCAAGGCGCAGGAGGAATTCGGCGCGTACATTGCCGCCGATTTGAACACGTCTGGCGCCCTTAGCGTGATCTACGACCTGGTCCGCGAGCTCAATACGGCGATGGATGCCGGCGAAATTGGCGCGACCGACGCGACCGCGATCCGCGACGCTTTCGAGCGCTTCGACAAGGTCCTCGGTGTACTGGCGCTTCGCAGGGCTGAGGACGAACAGCCGCCAGTACCGGTCGAGGAGATCGAGCGGCTGATCACCGCCAGGCGCGATGCTCGACTCGCGCGCAACTTCGGCGAGGCCGACCGTATCCGCAAGGACCTCGAAACCCGCGGCATCATCCTCGAAGATACCGGTTCGACGACACGGTGGAAGAAGAAGTAGGGAACGGTTGAATGGACGCGCCTGAGATCCGCACGCCGCTTCCCGGCCCGAACGCGAAGGCCATCATCGAACGCGACAGCAAGTTCGTATCGCCGTCCTACACCAGGGACTATCCGTTCGTCATCGCCCGGGGCCAGGGCGCCGTCGTCGAGGACGTCGACGGCAATCGCTTCCTCGACTGCGCCGCCGGTATTGCCGTGAACTCGACCGGCGTCAGCCACCCCGAAGTCGTCAAGGCGATCACCGAGCAGGCACAGAAGTTCATCCACATGTCCGGCACGGACTTCTACTACGAGCCGCAGGTCCGGCTCGCGGAGGAGCTCGCCGCGATCGTGCCGATTCAAGGGGACGTGCGGACGTTTTTTGCGAATTCCGGCACCGAGGCGACGGAAGCCGCGATCAAGCTGGCGCGCTATCACACGAAACGTCCGGGAATCATCGCGTTCCTCGGGGCGTTTCACGGGCGGACGATGGGTTCGCTCTCCCTTACCGCGAGCAAGGCCATACAGCGTCGCGGCTTTGGCCCGTTCATGCCTGGGGTGTATCACGCGCATTACCCGGATGCGTACCGTGGGGGCGGCGCCGATGCGGCCGCGGCCCAGTGCCTCTCGTACATCGAAGACCAGCTCTTCACTCATCTCGTCTCTCCCGACGAAGTCTCATCCGTCGTCGTCGAGCCCATCCAGGGGGAGGGCGGATATCTGGTGGCGCCGCCGGCCTTCCTGCAGGGACTGCGGGAGCTGACGAGCAAGCACGGCATTCTGCTCGTGGTCGACGAAGTGCAATCTGGTATGGGCCGGACCGGCAAGATGTTCGCGTCGGATCACGTCGGGCTGAAGGGCGACATCGTGACCGTCGCAAAAGGCATCGCTTCGGGGCTGCCGCTCGGTGTCGCATGTGCCAGAGCGGAGGTCATGTCGTGGCCGCCCGGCGCGCACGCGAGCACGTTTGGCGGGAATCCTGTCGCCTGCGCTGCGGCGACAACGACGATTCGTTTGCTGAAGGATCAGCTGGTGGCCAATGCAGCGGTCGTCGGCGAATACCTGATCGACGGCATTCGCGACCTGCAGAAGAAGCATGCGCTTATCGGCGACGTTCGTGGCAAGGGCATGATGATCGGCATCGAGCTCGTGAAAGATCGCGCTACCAAGGCACGTGCCGTCGAGGAGCGGAATGCGCTGGTCCAGGCAATGTTCCGGCGCGGCGTGCTCATCCTTGGGGCAGGGAAGAACGCCGTCCGCCTTGCGCCCCCGCTGGTCTTCACGAAGGCGCAGGCAGACAGCGTTCTGACCGTTCTCAACGACGCGCTGACCGACGTCGGCCGCGCCGTCTCGTCAGTCGTAGTGTCCGGCTTTAGCCGGCGACACTATTTCGCTCGTCCTTTCTTGTTCGAGCGCCCGCGCGCGGCCGTCCGCAGGCCCTGCCGCCGCTCGTCGATCTCCGCGAGAACGCTCGGCAGCACGTTTCTCGCCGCCATGATCTTGTGCAGCGTGTCCTGCGTGTCGCCGCCTCCTCGGTTTCGCCCTGTGCCTCGAGCAGGGATGTCAGATCGTCCACGTACACCTTATAGTCGACGTGCCCGAGCGACTCGGCCGCGACATCCGGGTGGTTCATCAGCGCCGCCTTCAACTCCGACTCGGCGCGTTGAGGCTGTGCCGCCTCCACTTTGAAGGACTTCTTGGTTGCCGCGGCTCCCGCTGCCGCGCCGGCGCCAATCGTCAGCACCTTGGCTGGCTCGGCGACCGCCAGACCGAGCGGAATCCGCGCGTGCCTGGCGACGCGGCGATCGGGCAGCCGCTCGACGACATCGCGAAGCACCTTGTTGGCCTGAGGCAGCACGCGGCTGCCGTCGAACGCAAGCACCCGGCTCACTTTGTCGGTGAAGAAGTCCTGCGCGACGACTTCCTCTTCCATCCCTTTCGGGGTCGCCACGCGCAGCGTGAACGGCTTCGAGACGATGTCTCCCTGGGGCGTATGCATCGCCGCCTGGAGGAGGTACCGTCCCGGTTCGGAGACATCGACGCCGTTCAGTCCGGCCGTCACGTACACCGACGAGTAGATCGCTTCCTTCGGCTGCAGCACCTTCGCCGCCGACTTCATGCAGGTACTGCGCGAAGGGCAGGAACTGCCGCGCTGGTGAGCCCTGGCGCTTCAAGGCGATGGTGATGCCGTCGAGCGTGGTGAGGATGTTCTCGTCGACGACCTGCGGCATCGCCGAGATGTTCTGGAGCTTCAATTCGACGACGACCGGTTCGAGGAACTCGAAGACGGGCATCGGGCGATTGACGCGGATCTCGAGCGCGAGCGGCGGCGCCTGCATGGCGCGTGACTGCTCGAATCCATGGTGGTCGAACCAGGCCGCGTCACCCATGCGCACGAACGTTCAGGGGCGTGGCGCATGAAGAGGAGTTCCTGGTCCGTGAACCGGTACTCGAAGTCCGCGTAGAATGCCGCCTCGCCGCCGGCGTACGCCGTAGGGATAGTTCATGAAGCTACGTGCTTCCGGCTCGTCCATGAGCGGAATCCACGGCGAGCCGTACGGCGCGCCGAGCGACTTCTGCCACGAGTGCGCGAGGTTGAACGAGTGGCCCATCTCGTGCACCGCGGTCCAGAAACGGTTCCTGGCAATGTACGCGGCCGGATTCGGATCGCCGATCGGCGGCGGGTCCGAAATGAACGAGTTATAGAAGAGCGCCGTGCCCTGACGATGGTTGGGGCCGATGTCGTCGAACATGATCCCGCCAAGGCCGGTGCCGGATTCATGCTGATCGGCGAAGAACGTCCACAGCGCCCACTGCGGAAGGTTCGCGAAGCGCGACCAGTAGACGATCATCGCGTCGTGCATCTCCATGTCGCTCCAGGTGCCGCCCGGCGCGCCGCCAACTGCGCTCGCGTTCGGGCTGATCGACGTATCGAAGCCGCTGCGCTGGAAGACCTGACGAATCGTCAGGTTCTCGCAGGGGAGCGTGGCCGGATGGTTCGGGTGCGCGCAGGTGTCGATCTGCACCACCGGCACGATCGGGCTTTCGCTGTCGTACTCGACTTCGACCTTGTGGAAGTACGGCGACACGAATTTGAAGATCCGGGTGCGGCGCTTGAGCCCGGGCCCGCTGAAGACGACTTTCGCCTTGCGTCCGAGGAGCGCGCTTGACGTCTTGATATCGACCGTCGTGTAAGCGAATGGCGTGACGGCCGGATCCTTGTACCAGATGCCGCCGGTGTACTATTGGATCCGGTCGCGTGAAGGGTCGCAATCCAATGCAGCCGCTCGACCGGCGAGATCGGAATCGTGCCGCTGGCAGTCATCTGCGGATAGCGTCCGTCGACGTCGAGCCGTAGTTCTTCCCCTTTGAGCGCGGGAACGAGCTCCGGCCCTGCCGCTTCGAGGTCGGCATCGTCATGTGCGGTCGCCCGCTCGAGGACACTGCCTGACGCGGTGTAGAGCCCGCTGGCAGGGCGGGGGTGGTGCAGCGCCTCCGGGAGATCCGAGCTGGAATCGGTGCGGGTGTTCGGGTCGTCGGCTTTCATACTGACCTCCAATCCAACTCTGTGAGCGGCGCAACCTCTCGTTGCTTTCTGGGGCTTCCAGGGGCTGTCCAGGCAGCTACATGTAGCGGAACGGCTCTGTGGACGATCGATGGACGATGCGCCCGTCTGGGGAGAGCGACACGGCGAGAAACAGATCGCCGTCAAGAGTGGGCATGATGGTTGCTGCAGAATCGCGGGCGTGGATCTCGATCGTGGCGCTGCCTTTGTCGCGCGTGGTCTCGATCGAGTCGGCGAGGCCGATCTGCGTGCGCGTGCGGACGCTGTCCTTGCGGTAGATCTCGCGTCCGTCGACGCTGATGCTGACGGGATCGCCGGCGAAGCCTTCCTGGAGTGCGATGTGCAACCGTGGCATGCGAACTTCTTGGTGACGGGCCCTGATGTTCTCTTGGAGAGGCGCTCGTTATACCACATCGAGACGACGGAAAGCGCGCGAGAGTTCTGATCGAATTCTTACGCTTTTCTCGGATCGCGGCTGAGCTGCGTGTTGTGCAGCGGTATACTTTTTTTGTGGAGCGCGTCGTGATGGCGGAGCCAGACGGACCGGACGCGCCGAGCGTGCAAACGCCGTTGTCGGACGTCGCCCACTCGGCGACACCGGACAGAGTGAAACGCTCGTCGATCTCCTGAACCGCAAGATCGTCGGCCAGTCCGCAGCTCTGCAATACATCGCGCCCTACGTGCAGATGTATCAGGCCGGCCTCGCGCCTCCCGATCGTCCCGCCGGAATCTTCCTGCTCCTCGGCCCCACCGGCACAGGTAAGACCCGCACCGTCGAAGCGCTGGCAGAGGTGCTGCACGGGTCGCCCAAGGCCGTTCTCAAAGTCGATTGCGGAGAATTCCAATCGGATCACGAAGTCGCGAAGCTGATCGGTGCGCCGCCGGGCTATCTCGGACACCGCGAGACCAAGCCACTCCTCACGCAAGAGCGATTGAGCGCCGTCGCCTCGTCAGGATGCGATCTGTCGCTCGTCCTCTTCGATGAAGTGGAGAAGGCGGCGCCGTCGCTGACGCTCTTGATGCTCGGCATTCTCGACAAGGGCACGCTCAACCTCGGCGACAACACCGTCGTGAACTTCGAGCGGACGTTGATCTTTCTGACGAGCAACCTTGGCGCGCGCGAGATGTCCAGGGAAGTCGCGCCAGACATCGGGTTCACGTCGAGCGACCAGCGGACGCCGGCGCAGATTGCCGGTCGTCTCGAGACGATCGGGCTCGGAGCGGTGCGCAAACGCTTCTCCCCGGAGTTCGTCAACCGCATCGATGTCGTCGTCACCTACCAGCCGCTCGACGCGGAGGCGATCGCGAGGATCCTCGACCATCACATCGACGAGCTGCAGCGTCATGTGCACACGCGGCTGGGCGATCGATCGTTCGAGATCGAGGTGTCGCCGGCCGCGCGCGACGTGCTGCTGAGCCGCGGGGTCAGTTCCCAGTACGGAGCGCGCGAGCTCAAGCGGACGATCCACCGCCTGCTGACGCAACCGCTGGCGGCGCTCGTGGCGTCGGCTCAGATCGTTCCCGGCACGCGCGTCGTCGTCGACGCCGCCGATGCCGGCACGCTGAGCCTGACCCCGGTCGATGTTCCGGCGTCGACGATGCCTCCGCCGCGGACCGATCCGAGGGTGCTGCTGCTCGACGACAACGCGGCGTTGCTCGGCTGGTTGGAAACCGTCCTGAGTGGCGCCGGTCTCGAGGCCATCAGCGTCGGCAACGGCCGCGCAGGCACGGGAGGAAGTGGCGGCGCCGGCGCCCCGATCTCGCGATGCTCGATGTCGTCCTGCCCGATGGCGACGGCGTGTCGCTCGCGCTGGAGCTGCGCGAGCGCGATCCGCGGCTGCAAATCATCCTGATGACCGGCACCGAGCTCTCGCCTGACGAAGCGGAGATGTGCGAGCGCCACGACATTCCTCTCCTGCGCAAACCGTTTCTCGGCCAGGATGCGATCAACCTGATTCGGGCGCGGATGGTCCACCAGCAAGCGGCGCGAGGCGGCGGCGGATCGCCATTTGCTCCTGCCGATCGCGTCGTGACGGTCGAGCGGCAGACTTTTGGAAAAAGTGGCGAGGATCTGGCGGTCACGGAACTCGAGCGCCGCGGGTACGCAGTTCTTGCGCGCCGCTACCGCACGAAACATGGCGAAATCGACATCGTGGCGCGTGACGGCGACACGACCGTGTTCGTCGAGGTCAAGGCGCGCGCGACAGCCGAGTTCGGGACCGCGGCCGCGGCCGTGACCACCCGGAAACAGCGCCGGCTCGTGTCGATGGCCGCCGACTATCTTGCGCGCAACCGGCTGACCGACGTCCCTTGCCGATTCGACGTCGTCGCGATCGACGGAGTGGGGGAGGGCGCCGCTATCACCGTCTATCCAAATGCTTTCGACGCGTAGTCGGGCCGTGGGCGCCTTGCCGGTACCGGAGCCCGTGTGGTACTCTAAGGGCTTCGGGCAGTCCACCGGGGGCGGTCCGTGGCGCAATAGTGAGCGGGAATAACTCAGTGGTAGAGTGCGACCTTGCCAAGGTCGAAGTCGCGGGTTCGAATCCCGTTTCCCGCTCCAACCTTCGCTCGCTGACACGCGGCGAGCTTCGGTTGGCGACGCCGACCTGCGCGCGAAGTTGCCGCCGTAGCGCGGCCGAAGGCGCCGCTCCGCTTCTCAGCGCTCGGTTAGCTAGGCCGGGCGGATGCGCGCTTGGTGCCGCGAACTTGCCATGAATCTTCGTCCGATGTCGCCTCGTCGACTGCGAATCCGCTGTTGTCGCCCCTAGACTCGGCGTTCATCCTGTAACACAATCATCAGTCGGGCTTCCTGACGGCGCCGTCGCCAAGTGGTAAGGCAGAGGTCTGCAAAACCTCCATCCCCGGTTCAAATCCGGGCGGCGCCTCCACCCTTCGCTCTCGATCATGCGAAGGTTGCCCACCGTAGCCTTGGCGAAGGTGGGCTGTTTCTGTTTACCCGAGAGCTACGGGTGGCAAGCCAAATTCCCTCAATAGAATCGCCGGCTTCGATCCATTCCTGCCTTTCGTGCCCTTGCTGGCCATGCGCCGCACAGAGCATGGGAGTGGTCTGGGCCGGTGGCGATGGGTCGTGCAACGCACCTTCGCCTGGCTCAGTCAGTTTCGCCGCCTGCGCGTCCGGTACGACAGGCGGGCCGACATCCACGGGCGTTCCTCTCGCTCGGGTGCGCGCTGATTTGCTGGCAGTCGCTGCGCAACACGTGGAAGGCCACGTGAAACCGATGCCGCCTTCCCGGCGCTCGTTCGCCGAAGACTGTTTTCCTGCGGAAATCGCGTCCATCGCCTACTTGCGGCCTTCCGGGGGGCA
Source organism: uncultured Acidobacteriota bacterium (assembly GCA_963797625.1). Taxonomy (GTDB): domain Bacteria; phylum Acidobacteriota; class Vicinamibacteria; order Vicinamibacterales; family 2-12-FULL-66-21; genus DATBJJ01. Next base: position 20,452 of record CAWCQI010000021.1, on the reverse strand, counting down.
GGCCATGGGAAACGGTCCACGCTACGACATATCGGCGAATCCGGACGAGGGTCGATGTCCGCCTCACTTCGAGGGCACCAGCATGGTCACGCCGAAGACGATCGTGCTGTGATCCTCGTCCGCGACGTGAGCCAGGTTCCATTGCGGGTTGATAAAGAAGCGGAAGACTGACCGTCGAGACGCCGCACGACGCCGATCTGAAAACCCAGAGGCAGTGACGTCCACTCGCCGCTCTTCCAGTCATAGGTGAATTGCGAGTCCCCGGCGCTCAACGCCCAGCCGCCACCAACCTGCTATGCGCCGCTCGGCCGTAGTTGCGTGACGGCCGCTTCGCTCGCGAACAGGTTCTGGTTGAGCAACCCGATCTTGAGTCTTTTCGACAGCGGATGGACCGCGAGGACCGCGGTTCGATCAGAAACTTGGACGCCGCTCCGCCGGAGCTCTCGGCCCAGCGCATCACCGGACCGACCCCGAGTCGTCCCATTTCTGCGGCAGGATGACGAGATCGAAAATCGAGACGTCCTTCAGGCCTTCCTCGCCAGGGCCCGCGGTCTGAAACGGCACGACGACCCGGAGGATGTTTGCTTTCCCCCACGCTGCAAACGGCACGACCGGCTTGAACTTAAACTCGAAACCGCCTTCGTCGTTGTCCCAATGCGAGACCTTGACGTCGTGAAAAAGTTCAGCGACATCAGCGCCGCGGTCGATTAGGTGGCCTGCGAGTCCAGGCCTGCGCGTTTCCAGCTGCCCGCGCCGGCTTGGCCGGTGGCGCCGTCGGCGCGCCGAGTGGCACCGCCCATGGCGCCAGCACAACCACAATCAGGACCGCACGGCCATCGGTTTCTCAAGGCCTGGCTTTCATGATCAGGTCGTTCGCGGTCGGTTGCAACCCGATTGGTCCTGAGTAGTCGCGCTGTGTTGAGTAATCCGCATGGAGTCACCCGCCGGACGGGTTAGCGATTTGGGTTTTGTTACAGGCTCTTAGTAGAAACACGCGGCGCTCCGGCCACGATGTAATGTACGTCACCTGGAGGTTCGGTTTGTCCTCACCTGGTCGTCGCTTGCGTCCCTGGCCGCTGGCCTTCGCGATCGCGTGCTTGTCCGCCACCGCCCTGGGCCCCCTGGAGCGCGGCGGCGCGGCCGCGACGCAGCCTGTCATCCAAGTGCGATCGCGCGCGGTGCTGACCATCGATGGCCGGCAGTTCCGGGACGCAAATGGCAGTGGGACGGTGGACCGTTACGAAGACTGGCGTCTCCCGGTGGACGCGCGCGTCAACGATCTGGTCTCGCGCATGACGCTCGAAGAGAAGGCCGGCCTCATGCTCATCGACACGATGGGCCCGGGTTGCGGTGGCGCTCTGACAGACCGCCGCAACAGCGCCTGATTGAGACGCAGAAGATGGTTCGTTTCATCTTGCGTAACGTCGTCAAAGCCACGGCGGATCCGTGCGACGGCAGCGTGACGCCTGCCCGCAACGGCTTTGTGCTCACGCCGCGGCAAATGGCGGATTTCACGAACTCGGTGCAGGAGCTGGCGGAGTCTCAGCGCCTTGGCATCCCCGTCCTTTTCAAGGACAACGCACGCAATCACTACGAGACCGATCCCCGCTTCGGCATTTCGGCCGGCGCCGGCGCGTTCACGGAGTTTCCGAAGGAGGCTGGCGTCGCGGCGGCTGCGCTCGGCGTCGGGGACATGTCGCCAGTCAGAGCGCTCGCCGAGGTGATGAGCCGCGAATGGCGGGCCATCGGACTGCGCGGCATGTATGGCTACATGGCGGATCTTGCAACGGAGCCCCGCTGGTACCGCGTGCAGGAGACATTTACCGAAGACGCCGACCTCAACGCAGACATCATGAGGACGCTGGTCAAGGGGCTCCAGGGCGGACCAGTGAGCCCGTCGACCGCCGTGGCGCTGACGATCAAGCACTTTCCCGGCGGCGGTCCGCAGGAGCTCGGGCTCGATCCGCACTACTCGTTCGGGAAGCGGCAGGTCTACCCGGGCGGCCGCTTCGAGTACCACCTCAAACCCTTTCTGGCCGCGATCGACGCCGGCGTGTCGTCCGTGATGCCCTATTACGGCGTGCCCGATCGATGTCACCTATCAAGGGTGTGACCTACGGTCCGACGGGCTTCGCCTTCTCGAAAGAGATCGTGACCGACCTGTTGCGAGGCAAGCTCGGGTTTACGGGATACGTCAACTCCGATACCGGCATCATCAGCGACCGCGCGTGGGGACTCGAGCAACGCACCGTCGCGGAGCGCGCGGCGGCCGCCATCAACGGCGGCACCGACATCCTCTCTGGATTCAACTCGAACACGACCATCACGGATCTGGTTCGCGCCAACCTTGTTTCCGGCGCGCGGATCGACGAGGCCGTCAGACGTTTGCTGACCGAACAGTTCCGTCTGGGCCTGTTCGAAAATCCTTACGTGGACGCGAGCGCGGCGACGAGCGTCATTGGCAGTGAGGCGAATCGCGCGCAAGGGCTTGCAGTTCAGAAGCAGTCGATCGTGCTGCTGCAGAACCAGAGCCAACAGGCAGGTGGCAAGCTGCTTCCGCTGCGGGAAGGCGCGAAGGTATACACGATCGGGATGGGGAAGGCGGATGTCGAACGGTACGGCTTCACCGTCATCGATGGCAATACTGCGCCCGGCCAGACGCGCCCCAGCGCAGCAGGCAGCGACGTCGCGATCATCCGCGTGCAAGTGCGCAACGCGAACACGGAAGGGTATAGGTCCAGGGACGTCACTACTGGAGCCAATCCGGCAAGGCTCAACCCGCTGACCGGCAAAATGTGGGGCGCTGAAGACCCCTGTGTGCTGTTCCCGGAGATCAATAAAGTGTGCGTTGACGACGGCCAACTCGGGCAGGGGCCAGCACGGGGCCTTCTCTTTGGAGGAGCCCTGCCGTGGGAGGCTAATCATTTGTCGTTTACGACGATGGCGAGCCTCGCAGTCCTGGCAGATCACGCCGTCGCTGCCGAGCATTCAGGCTGTGATGAAGGAGGTCGGCGCCACGAGAACAGTGCTGGCGATCTACTTCCGCAATCCATACGTGCTCGATGACGAGAGCCGGTTGAAGGACGCGGGTGCCATTCTGGCCAGCTTCGGCGTCAGCGACTCGGCGCTCCTCGAAGTCATCAGCGGCCGGTTCAAGCCCCGAGGCAAGCTTCCGTTCGCCCTGGCACGAACGCTACAGGCGGTGATCGACAATGAGCCCGACGTGCCGGGCTACCGCGCCGCCGAAACCTTGTATCCGTTCAAGTTTGGGCTTACCTACTAGTTGCACGGCGAGCAGCGGTGCGCTCAAAGCGTCGACGGCTACACGCCCATGGCGCGATGGTTCATCTCAGTGAGAGGTTCACCAAACCTCCGACACTTGGAGAGGTCTTTGCGATTGTGGTGTGGTTGGCCGCGCGTTTCGATGAACCTCGGATTTCCGCTGGGTCCAAAGTAAGACCAGATCGCACGAAGGTAGGGCAGTTGCGGCCTCTTCATCGTGTGCCGATCTTCGGGCTGGAGGTTCCCAAAACCTCTGACCTCCCGCAGCCTCCGATCAAGAGGGCGGCGAAGGGCCCAACCTCGGTATTCTGTTTGAGAGCAATTCGGGAACGATAGCGCTCGAATACCTCGTCACAAGCAAGGCGAGTGTCGGGGTGCTGCTCGCGCCCCCGTTCGGTCGTTTGGTGTCTCCGCCGACCCAACGCTCCAGAATCCGAACGAAAGCCTGTGTTCGGGTCGGGGCGCGTACCTTGTCAGACGTGGATCGAATATCGGCTATCGTCAGAAGAAGTCGCTGGACGATGTGATGTCGTTCGACTGCAAACAGGGGAGAGGGCAGGACCATTTTCCATTGGCATGACTCGAGGGGCGCGCCTGTTGGAGAATGGGCTGAGAGCAACGATGAACATTGTTCGCGGCGCATGCGGACACGACTGTCCGGACACCTGCAGCTGGATCGTGGAGGTGCGCGACGGCACCGCCGAGAAGCTTTCCGGCGATCCGGCGCATCCCTTCACGCGCGGCACGCTTTGCGCCAAGGTGAATCACTATCTCGATCGCGTCTATCACCCCGATCGCGTGCTCCATCCGCTCAAGCGCGTCGGCCGGAAGGGTGAGGCGAGGTTCGAACGCGTCAGTTGGGACGAGGCGCTCGGGGACATCGCATCGCGATGGAAGACCATCGTGGACGAATCGGGCGCCGAGGCGATCCTGCCGCACAGCTCGGCGGGCGTCCAGGGAGTGATTCAGCAGTCGTCGCTCGATCGGCGTCTGCTCGGATCGATGGGATGCAGCGATCTGGATCGCAACATCTGCGGCGCCGTGGCAGCGGCCGGCCTCAAGGTCACGATCGGCACCGGCACCGGGATCGATCCCGAGGAGATCGTCCACAGCCGCTACATCGTGCTGTGGGGCACCAACACGATCGTCACCAACCTGCATTTCTGGCCGTTCGTGCGCGAAGCGCAGAGCCGCGGGGCCAGGCTCGTCGTCGTCGATCCCATCCGGACCCGCACCGCCGAGGCCGCCGACTGGCACCTGCAGATCCAGCCCGGCAGCGACGCCGCGCTCGCGCTCGCCATGATGCACGTGATCGTCCGCGACGATCTGGTCGATCACGACTACGTGTCCAGGTACGCCGTCGGCTACGACGCGCTTGTCGAGCGGGTGCAGCAGTACGCACCGGAGCGCGTCGCCGGCACGGTCGGCCTGCCCGCGGCCGACATCGAGCGGTTCGCCCGCGAGTACGCGACGACGACGCCGTCGTTGTTGCGGCCGCTGATTGGCATCGAGCATCACCGCAACGGCGCGATGCAGTTTCGCGCCCTCGGCTGCCTGCCTGTCCTCATCGGAGCGTGGAAGCATCGCGGCGGCGGTCTTGCACGCTCCACTCACGCGCTGCACTTCGCCGTCCTGGCGATGGACCGCGTCGAGATGCCGGAGGTCTACAAGCCCGGCGTTCGCGTGCTGAACATGCGCGACATCGGCAGCGATCTCTGCAATCGCAGCCTGACGCCGCCGGTTCGTTCGCTCATCGTCTACGGCGCCAACCCGATGGTGTCGATGCCGAATCAGAACCGGATTCGTGAAGGGCTGCTGCGCGAGGATCTGTTCACGATCGTTCACGACCTGTTCGTCACGGAAACCGCGCGCTACGCCGACTACGTGCTGCCGGCGACGAGCCAGATCGAGCACCTCGATCTCTCGCCGGCGTGGGGGCATCTGTATCTGGCGATGAATCGTCCCGCGATCGCGCCGCGCGGCGAATCGCTGTCGAACACCGAGCTCTTCCGCCGCCTGGCCGCCGCGTTGGGACGCACCGAGCCGTACTTGTTCGAGAGCGACGAGTCGATGCTGCGCGCCGCGCTCGCCAGCGGGCACCCGTGGCTCGACGGCATCACTTACGAGCGGCTGTGGGAAGAAGGCTACGCGCGGTTGAATCGTCCCGAAGGCTGGATGCCGTTTGCGAACGGCGGCTTCGCGACCCGCAGTGGCAAGGCCGAGCTGTACTCGGAAGCGCAGCGCGAGGCCGGCCTCGATCCGCTGCCGTCCGCCGGCGACATCCCGTCAGGCGATGGCCTGCAGCTGATCACCGGCAAGCAGCTGCACTACCTCAATTCCGGCTACAACAACATGGAGCGCCACCGCCGCCGCGCCGGCCAGCTGTTCATCGAGCTCCATGCGGAGGATGCGCGCCGCCGCGGCGTCGCGGAAGGCGACGCGGTGGCTGTGCGAAACGGTTTCGGCGAAGTGCGCGCCGTCTGCCGCATCTCCGATCGCGTCCGCCCGGGCATCGCGTGGATGCCGTTCGGCGGCTCCGTCGACGCGGACGGCCAGCGCCGTTCCGTCAATGCGCTCACCCCGGAGGAGCCCACCGACTGGGGCGGCGGCAGCGGCCTCTACGATGCGTTCGTGGAGGTGGTTCCTATACCGGTTCCGTCGCTGGTTCCAGGTCCAATCGCCTAGCTGGATTCTTCTCGGCGAAGCACTGTCCCTATCGCCGAAGAACACGAGTCGCCAGCGTAAGGGTCTCTCGACAAGGCATCTATCGCGGCGGCGCACCATTCCATTCGATCAGTCCGAATCTCTGCACGCCTTTGTATTCCCGTGGGTGCGACGTCGGCAGGCGCAGATAGATGACGACGAGCCGGCCCGGCACGAAGGCTGAGCGAGGAAAAGCAGCCATAACGCCAACGTCTCGAAACGACGTTTGGTTGTCGAGTCGACGCAGGTCGTCGGCGTTCTGCAGGGTCCAGACTGGTTCGACCTTCAGCTTGCCTCCGACGGAATCGCCCTCCTCAGCAATGAGCACGGAGAACGGTCGTGACCACGGAGGTGAATCTGCCATGGGCGGTATCGTCCACATGACGACGATGGGTGTCTCCTGCTGCACCGCGTCGCTGATCAGCGTCGGAACAGTCTCGGGTGGCTGGCCCGCGATGAGGTTTGCCAGCAGTTCGGGTGTGTAGAGGAGTCCGGTTCTTTGTCTGGCATCGCCCTGTTTTGTCGGCCAGTAAAGAACGATCGGTTTGAGAGATCCGGTGGACTGCGCGCCCGGTAGGCGGACGTCCGGCGGCCCTGCCAGTGTAGCGGTCAGCAAAGCGGCGAGGGCACAGAAACATTTCATTGCTCCCCCTCACTTTCAGGTGGTTGTCGCATGCGGACTCCTCGCGGTGGCGTCTCCGGGGCCTACAAGACCACACCACAAACGGCCGGGGTCATCGCCGCACCCGCCACGGACTGACCTCGCGGATGAATACTGGAACGCCGGTCGGAAAGGTGTGGTTGGCGCGGCGTTGAACGCGTCGCCACGCTTCCCACACGTTGCCGACCAGCACGCCAGCCAGCAGGTAATAGACGGCGCCGATCCACTCGAAGATCGCGTAACTCGTCAGCGCGACGATCATCGCGAAGATCACTTGATCGTGATACCTCACAGGTGATGTGGGTGGATCGGTCAGGATGAAAAGCGCAAAAAAGAGGGCGGCTTGCAGGTCCGGCGTCCGGAACACCTCGGACACGCCCGCGGGATCACCGATGAACGACGTGAATGTGAACAGGCCATAGTATGCGGCGAGGAACGCCAGCACGAGCGGCATCCGGTTCACCCGATCGGCGATGAACACTCCAGAGACGATCAGCGCAAGCTGGACGACCGGTGTCACATCGGGCAGGGCTCCCCACCAGCTCTGTCCGGCGTGGAAGACGGGGAAGGTCACGACGATTGCGAGTGCGGCCGGGTTGAACACATTCCCGGCGCGCGTCCGAACGATGTACTTCGTGATCACGGCCAGTGCGGACGTGAGGGCGACGACATACCACGGGGTCTGGGCGCTGAGGATCATCGACACAAGCAGAGCGGTCAGTACGGCGCCGCTCGGAATCTCCCAGCGGGCGTGGCGTGTTCGCTGGCGTATTCGAAGGATGAGCACGTCCAGCGTCGCAGCGACGGCGACGGCGCTCAGCACCCCCGGCGCAACGCCCCGAAGGCCCTCGTGCGAAGCGGCCGTTGCCCCGAGCAACGTCAGGACAACCGTGAGCAGGCCCTTCGGCGTTTTGAAGAAGTGCCGAAGCGTCATCGAGGCAGGCCGGGTGTTTCGAAGCGTTCGAGCCCAGCGGACACAATAAGACCTTCGGCGCCATGCCGCAGGAGGAGGTCGATGCCCTCTGCCGGACCGAGCACGAATGCGGCAGTGGCGAGCGCGTCGGCGGCCAGTGCTGTCGGAGCGACGACGGTGACGCTGGCGCTGCCCGTTGCAGAGGCGCCGCTGCGCGGATCGAGGATATGCACGGCCCCGTTCGGCGCAAGTCGCTCATAATCGCCCGACGTGCATACGGCCTTGTCCGAGATGCTGAACGAATCGATCAAAGCCCCGTCCGTTCGCGGATGTCGAATTCCGATGGCCCACGGCACGCCTTGGGGATTGCATCCGCCGAGATAGAGATCTCCGCCGGCATCAATCGCGAAATCGCTCAACGGCTGCAGCTCGCGCGCGGCGGCGTCAACTGCCAATCCCTTGGCCACCGAGCCGAGATCGAGCAACAGCGGCTTGTGGAGCGTAATCGTGCGCTCGTTGGCGTCGACCTCGACATCGCGGTAACTGACGTCGCCATCCAGTGCGACCGTCGACCGGACCGTCCGGCCCGTGCGGTATTCACGATTGAACCCTTGCGCGTGCATCCTACAGGCCGACGGTCGGATCGAATGCGCCGCCGGTCTCCTCCGCAACGAGAAGTGAAAATCGAACCGCCTCAAACAGGATCGGACTCGCGCGAACGGGAACGCCGATCAGCCTCGACAGTTGCACGAGCTCGCTGTGTTCGTCGAACCGCGAACAGCGCGACTCGATTTCCCGAAACCACCGAAACGCCCGTTCAATCGCGTGGTTGTGTCGTTGCGCACGACGTGGATGGTGACGATCGTTCCCATCAACACTTCGGTGCGGACCGGCACGCCGATCACTTCGCTTTCGACAACGCGTCGACGACTGCGTAGTAGAACGCGTTGGTGCTCTGCGTGGCGCCAGAGACGTAGTCCGTCTCGGGGCTTTGGCGCTCGGCAACCTGGGGAGGAAGCTTAGCGATGACGGAGCAGGAGTAGCGAGTCAAACACTGCGCGATGGTCGCCGATGCTATGCGGCCGCCTTCGATGACCACCTCCGCCTGAATGTCGCCGTGGCGGGACGTTCCCCATCCGAGGTACGTCACCTCTTTGTATTGGGGCTTTGGCGGCTCGGGCACTGCCGGCACTTGCGCTGGCTCAGATGGCTCGACCACGGCGGCTGGCAATGGAGGCACTGCCGAGGTCGGGATGGCTGATGTCGGTTCGGCCGCCGCCCTCGGCGGCGCGACGCGAGACAGCTTCCTGGCTTTCCCAGTTGACCGCGCGCGACTTCGGTCGAGCGAGGGACGGTGAGCAGGGACTTGTCGTCCAGTGGAGCGGCAGTTCCTGGGGGGCGCTGCCGCAATAGTTACCGGACCTTGCAGCACCGCCGGGGAGTCCGGTGTGGCTATCGGCGGCGCAGGAATCATCGGCCGACGTGCCGCTGCCTGAATAGCAAACCGATCCGCCGCCGGCTTCGTGCGCAGGTATCCTGCCGTGTAGACGGCGAGAACGGCCGCTGAACTCAACGCGACGAGACTGTTCGAGAGCTTCTTGTGAGAACCGCCGTGGTCGGACACTCAAGACATTATTGTGCCGCGGTTGACCGAATTCCAAGGCCAAGGGCACCTCCTGGCGTTAACCAATCAGCTTGCGGGCCTCCGCGTCCGGGTCGTCGACCGTGCGGCAATGGTTGTCGAACACCATCGTCTGGCAGCGATCAGGGGTGAACGCTGGCCACGGCAGCTCCGGCTGGCTCGGATTGCCCGTACCGAGCGAAGTTGGCCCAGGCGGTAGCCATCTTCTTCGCCAGCGCCTGTGCCTCCGGACCGTTGCCGGTTCCCTGCGAGCACCGGGCGGTGTTGTCGAAGCAGAAGGCGAGTTCCGCGGTGTGCCACGCGCCGGCGTCCTCGAGCATCGGCGATTGCCACGTGAAGTACCAGGCGAAGACCGGCGCGCCCTTCTGTTGGTGCTTCATCGTCGCCATCCGCGTGACGTTGTTCCGGAGGGCGAGGCTGTTCAAGCCGGGGCCGCTGCACATGTAAGAGAGCGTACGGATGCTCTTGTTCGGATACGCGCGCTTCAAGGCGGCCACGATCGCCGCGGCCTTGGCGTCGCCGTAGCTCTTCGTCAGCGTCGCGACCCATTCGGCCTCGGTGGGGCGGGACGACATGCGGTTGCCCTCCTCGCTCACCGAGCCGATCAGCATCGGCACGTCCCGCGAGATCGCGGGCGCCCCCTCGAAGAACGACCGCATCGCGACGACACGGCCGTCGACGGTCGGTCCCCAGGCGACGCGCGGTGCCGATCCCGGTGGCGGTATCGGGCCAGCCGACGCGTCCGGCGGTGGGTTCATGGCCGCGATCACGGCGTTGCCGGCGTCGTTCAGCCGGGCCCAGTCCATCTTCTGCAGCCCGGCCATGTCCTTGACGCCGAGCTCCGCGATCAGCCGCCTGGTGACCTCGCGCGACTGCTCGGCCGAGGGCGGATTGCCGCCACCGCCCGACTGCGCCGACGCGCGATGGACCAACCCCTGGGCCGACGGCATGCCGAGAAGCGTCGTGACCTTGGACCCACCACCCGACTGGCCGTAGATCATCACGCGGTCAGGGTCGCCGCCAAAGTTCGCGATGTTGTGGCGGACCCACTGGAGCGCCGCGACCAGGTCGGTCATGCCGACGTTCGCCGAGTCGGCATAGGCCGGCCCGCCGAACTCGGACAGGTCGAGGAAGCCGAGGATGTTGAGGCGATGGTTGACCGTCACGGAGACGACGTCGTGGTGGCGCGCCATCTGCGCCCCATCCTGCGAGGCCAGCTCGTAGGCCGAGCCGAACGTGTAGCCGCCGCCGTGGATGTAGAACATCACGGGCCGCGAGCCGGTCAGGCTCGGCGTCCAGATGTTCACCTTGAGCATGTCCTCGCTCTGCCAGCCATCCGTCCACTGGTACAGGAAGGTCTGCTCGGGAACCCAGCTGTGCAGGCGCTGTGGACAGTTGGCCCCATAGATCAGCGCCGGGTATTCGCCATCCCACGGCGCCGGCGGCTTCGCCGGCAGCCATCGGTTCTCGCCGCCAGTCGACGCGCCGTAGGGGACGCCCTTGAAGGTGAGCACGCCGTCCTCGACATAGCCGCGCACCTTGCCGTGCTGCGTCTTTGCGACCGCAGTGCGAGGTGTGCTGCACACCCCGGGCGTGACGGTGGCTCCAGCGTCACGCCGTTGAGCCGCGCCAGCCGGGCGTGGCAGTGCCGCGCCGAATCCTGCTGCGGTCGAGAGCCGAAGTAGTTGTCGGCGATTCAGCGTCGAGCGTTCCCCGCGTGTCGCGTCGGACATGCAAATCTCCCGGAGTGTGCGATGAGCGCTTACATCTCACCGCGCAACCAGAGGGCCGGCTGGCGCCGGCGCACCGTAAGCGTGCGCAGTGGAGTATAGATGGATCACGCTCGCGGATCGCAAAGTGGAGCTGGCGGTAGCACATCAACGAGGTCGTCTCTCATCGCGACCTGTTCAAGACCAGGGAAACGACATGGCTCGACTGCTCTCGGTAAACGTAGGACGTCCGCGCGACATCGTGTGGAAGGGTCGCACGGTGCACACGGGGATCTGGAAGGATCCGGTGCCCGGCCGTTCGCGCGTCGACCGGCTGAATGTCGAGGGCGATGGTCAAGGCGATCTGGCCGGCCACGGCGGGGAGCAGCGCGCGGTCTTTGTCTACCAGCTCGAGTCGTACCGTTACTGGCAGGAGCGATTGAAACGGACGGACTTTGTCTACGGACAGTTTGGCGAGAACTTCACGATTGAGGGCTTGCCAGACGATGAGGTGTGTGTCGGGGATCGCTTTCGGATAGGCAGCGCGCGCTTCGAGGTCACGCAGCCGCGTGTCACTTGCTACCGCGTCGGCATCCGGATGAACGAACCACGCATGCCGGCGCTGCTCACGTCCAGCGGGCGCCCAGGGTTCTACCTGCGGGTGCTGCAGCCGGGCGACGTCGGCGCCGGCGACGACATCGTGAACGAGGCAGTGCCGAACGAGCGCATGACCATCGCGGAGATCAACGCGCTCCTCTATTCGCCCAATCATCCGCGCGATCGGCTGGAGCTCGCACTACGAATCGACGCGCTCTCCGCCGGATGGCGTTCTTCGTTCGAATCGCTGCTACAGGGTCACAGCGCCGCATCTGGCAGCGGCAACGCGGGGCTCATGCCCGCCGCCGCAGCGCATCCCGTGGCGTCGGGATTCCGCGCGCTTACGGTGACGGCGGTCGATCGCGAATCCACGGACGTCCTGTCGCTGACGCTGCGGAGCCCGGACGCGCAGCCACTGCCCTCGGGTCTGCCAGGCCAATACGTGGTCGTGCGTCTGCAACCGACGGCCCGCGGCCGGCCCCTCTTTCGCAGCTATTCGCTCTCAGGCCCGCCATCGACCGAGGGCTATCGCATCAGCGTGAAGATCGAGCCGAACGGCGCGGCCGGCGCATATGTTCAAGAGCACGTCCGAGTCGGCGACGTGATGGACGTCAGTCGTCCGCGAGGCAACTTCATCCTGCAATCCAGAGAGCGACCGGTGGTGCTGCTCAGCGCGGGAATCGGAGCGACGCCGGTCTTGGCGATGCTGCACGCGCTGGTGGCGGCCCACGCGACGCAACCGGTGTGGTGGCTGCACGGAGCGACCGACGGGCAGCATCATCCATTTGCCGCAGAAGTCCGGCGCCTCATGCAGGCGCTTCCTCAGGGCCGCGGCTATGTGTGTTTCAGCAGGCCGCGTCAGGAGGACACCATGACCAAGGACTTCGACGCGGCCGGGCACCTGTCGCGAGCGGTGTTCGACGCGGTCGGCCTGCCATCAGACGCGGATGTTTACCTCTGTGGGCCGGCGCGTTTCATGGAAGACATGAAGCAGGCGCTCGCCACCTTGGGTGTGACGCCAGACCGCATGCACGCCGAGCTCTTCAACGGCAGCGAGTCGATGACTCCCGGTGTCATCGGCAGCGCGCCGCGCGCGCCGCATCTCCCCAAAAACGACGCCGATACCGGTCCCGTGGTGTCCTTCGCCCGGAGCGGCATAGCCGCGCACTGGAACGCGTCGTCCTATCAGAGCATCCTGGAGTTGGCCGAAGCATGCGACGTTCCCGTCCGGTGGTCGTGCCGGAGCGGTGTGTGTCACAACTGTGAGAGCGGATTGATATCCGGAGCGGTCGCTTACGGACCGGATCCACTCGACAGCCCCGCGGAGGGCAATCTCCTCGTGTGTTGCTCGCAACCGCTCCGCGACATCGTCATCGATCTGTGACGTCCTCCTCAGGGCCGCGGACTCCTTACTCCGGTGCCGTGGCGATGCGCAGGCTTGTGACGGGCTGCCCGTCCTTCAGAAAGCGAGCGCACGCCTGCCAGTTGTTCACCTCGTTGACCACCTTCAACACCAGCACGTTCTGACCCTTGAGCAGCGTGACTGCCACGCGGTTGGCATCCTTCTCCAGCACGCGCGTCTCGGTGAACTTGAACACTTCCTTGCCGTTCAGCCACGCTTTTCCTTGGTCGTTGGTGCCAAGCGCCAGCGTGACCTTCATCTCGTCGTCGGCCGTCACGTAGGCGACAGCGTAGGCGGCGACCTGCTCGCCTGGCTGAGGAAAGGCCTGCAGAAAATCTACGAAGTAGTCGGACGCCTGGTGTGCTTGCCACGTCAGCGGCGTGTTGATGATGACGACGCTCTCGCGCGGCTTCGGCTTGGTGGCCGGCTCATCGTCCAGGAACCGGTGTTCGATCGCCTCGGCACCCGAAACGTCGAACACGATCGGCGCCAATATCAGCCAGTTGCGAATGAAGCCGTCGGTGCCGGTGCAAACGTCTGCGGCGGGGCCAGAAACGTAGCGCCGATCAACCCAATCGCAAAGATCTTCATGCGGCCTCCTTATGGCGCCCTCTCAGCGCACGCGAGTCGAGTTTGCAACATCGATTCGTCGGTCAAAATGGAATCTCTCGGCACGCGCTCAAGCCTCTGAAAGTCCGGCGCCTAACGGAACAAGCGCGGCGCAAACTCTTTGAGGCAGCGGCGCCACGTCAACCACTCGTGCGCCGTGCCGGGTGATTCGTAGTAGATGTTCTTGATGCCGGCTTGAGTGAGTTGCTCGCTGAAAGTCTTTGTCCCCGCGCCTTCCGCTGATCCGATGCCGAGGAAGAGCACCTTGACCTGCTTGTTGAATGCCGCCGCATCGGCGAACACGCCATTGTTCGATGTCTTTGGATCGAAGCCTCCGCGGCCGCCGCTGCTGCCGCTGAAGCCGCCGACATACGCAAACTTGTCGAGGTTCGCGAGCGCCGTGCCGAATGTCTGGGCACCGCCCATCGACAGGCCGGCCATCGCCCGATTGTCGCGACCCGGAGCGACGCGGAACGTCTTCTCGACCATCGGGATCAGATCGGTGAGCATCATGTCGGTGAAGGCCGAATTGACCATCGACCCCCGGCCGCCGCGGCCTGGAGCTGGCGCGGCGCCCCGCCCGGCGCCTGGCGCTGGAGCCGGTTCGACGACCGCCTGCGTGAGCGATCCGCGGGCGAAGTAGATCGCCGCGCTTTCGCCCGGCTTCGCCGCATTCAGGTTGTCCATGACGATGATCATGGGCTTTGCCTTCTTCTCTGCGACGAGGTTGTCCATGATCACGTCGACGTGGCCCTGTGTGAACCACCCGAGCTCGTTTTCGCCCCAGCCGTGCAGCAGATACAACACCGGGTATTTCGTCTTTGTATTCGCGTCGTAACCCGGCGGCGTGTACACGTACGCGCGCCGCCACGCTCCCGTCACGTTCGAGTGATACCACTGCTGACGCATCTGGCCTCGCGGTACGTCCTTCAGCGTGTAGTAGTCAGCGTCAGCATCAGGCACCTCGATGGCGCTGTTGTAGAAGCCCGATCCGAAGAACGTCCGTGTCGCAGGATCTGCGACGACGGCTCCGTCGATCGACAGTGTGTAGTAGTGGAAGCCCTCGACTTGCGGCGTCGTCGTGACGTACCACAGGCCGTCTGGACCCTTGCTCATGTCGAAGCCCTGGCCCAGTCGCACGCGCACCTTCTGGGCATCCGGAGCGGAGACACGGAACATCACTCGCTTGTCCGTGAAGATGCACGGGTACGGCGCGCCCGGAATATTCAGCGCATTCGGCGTGCAGTCGGCCGGTGGCTGTTCCGAGGCCGTCGGGTGACCAGCGAACAGGCACGCAAGCGCGACGAGTGCGGCAACGGTCTTCTGTTTCATGCACGAACTCCTGCTGGGCGGCCTGACGGGGCCGAGGCTGATGAGTCTATTTGAAAAATTGATAATCAGGTACCATGCGGCGGGCTTCATGCGCAAGTGAACGCGGTTCACTTCAGCGGTGTGTGTACATCGAGGAGGGACGGATGACCCTGAACCGCCGGCGGTTCGCGCAATCGTTGACTGGTGTCTTCGGCGCATTCGCCGCAGGCGCGACAGCGGCGCCGGCTGCTGCTTCGCGCACCGCCTCACCACTCGCGCGCGCGCAGACCCGGCTGGCGCCGGCCATCGTCACCAGGATTCGAGTGTTTTACCCGCCCAACTACAATCCCAACGGGCCGCAGGCATTCCCGCAGAGCAATATGGTCGTCCTCGTCGACACCGACGCCGGCATTACGGGTATCGGACAGGGCGGATCGCCGGACACCGTCCGCAACGTCGCCAGAAGCGTCATCGGCAAAAACGCCTTCGACACCGAGATGATCTGGCAGGCCGTCTTCATGGACGGGTTCTACTCTCCCGGCAAGGAGCGGCTGCACGCGCTCGGTGCCATCGACCTGGCGCTGTGGGACATCAAGGGCAAGGCGCTGAACGTGCCGCTCTATCAGTTGTTCGGCGGCAAAGCGCGCGAGCACATCGAGCTCTATGCGACGTCGGGTCTGCCCCAGGGCCTGGTTCCACCGGCCGAAGCGGCGGCGATGGGCTTGAAGGATCGCGCGGCGGCGACGATGGCCGCGGGCTATCGCGTCTACCGCGTCGACGGCGGCATTCTTCCGAGCACCGGCCGCGCCGCAGGCGCTGCCACGGGTGGCGCTGGCGGGCGGGGCGCGGGCGCGCCGGGGGCCGGGGCCGGAGGCGGCGGACGCGGCGGGGGCGGCGGCCGGGGTGGCTCGATTTCGACTCGCGATCGCGCATCCGGCTGATCATCCAGGCGGTGGAGCAGATCCGCGAGGGCGTCGGCCCGGATGGCAACTGGATGATCGATCTGCACCAGAAGTTCGACTTCCACGAGGCCGTGGAAGTCTGCCGGCTCATGGAGCCGTCCCGGCCGTTCTGCGTCGAGGATCCGCTTCGCGAAGAGCAGTTCCGGACGCAGATTCCGAAGCTGCGGCTGCTGACGACCGTGCCGCTGGCGCCGGGCGAAGAGTGGGGAACGAGGGCGGAGTTCAGTCCCCTCGTCGAGCAGCGGGACATCGACTTCGCCCGTGCGTCGCTGCCGAACGTCGGCGGCATCACGGAGATGCTCAAGATCATGGCCGTGTGCGATACCCACAAGGTCGGCATCGTGCCGCACTTCACCGGACCGGTCGCGACCGCCGGCCACATGCACACGATGATGGCGTTCCCCGGTCAGGTGCTCATGGAGTACAACCAGGGCGACCGCCCGGTGCCGTACATGCCGGAATTCCTCGACTGCAAGAACGGCAAGGTGTGGCCCAACGACCGGCCCGGGCCTTGGCGTGAGCGTCGACGAAAAGCAGCTCACCTTCATCGAGGCGATGACAGAAGGTGCGCCGGGAATTACTCACCGGCGGCCAGACGGTTCACTCACGCACTGGTAAGCGTTCGCTCGAACAGCGCCGGCGGCGTGGACGCCGGGTTCATTCCAGGTGTGCGATGGCGATCACTCGCGCTCGATTGTTGCTGGTGCCGGCTGCCCTCGTCGCAGCTGTCGCGGCCATCGCGATAGCAGGCGGCGCCTGGGCACGGTCCGTTGCCGCACAGGTAGACGCCCGCCCCAACATCATCGTCATCCTGGTCGACGACATGGGCTGGTCGGATATCGGATCCTATGGTGGCGAGATTCCAACGCCCAATCTCGACGCGCTAGCCGCGCGCGGTGTCCGCTTCACCCAGTTCTACAGCACTCCACGCTGCTCTCCGACACGCGCCAGCCTGTTGACCGGGCTCTACCCCCATCAGGCGGGAATGGGGCATCTCGACACCGTCATCCGCACAGGGTCGTCGGGGACGACGGGCCGCCTCAATGATCGGTCGGTGACGATTGCCGAGGTCCTGCGCGATGCCGGCTATTTCACGGCGATGTCGGGCAAGTGGCACCTCGGTCAACAGAACGGCTCGCCGCCCTGGCAGCGCGGCTTCGAGCGCGTGCTGAGCCTGCGTGCCGGGGGCATGTACTTTCCCGAATCAGAATTTCCAAGGTGGCGGCGATGAGCTCACCCGCCGGGCACAGGAGCCGCTGTACCTCGACGGCACGCCGACGCCGCGCGATGCGCCCGTGTTCGGGCACGAACTGGTACGCGACGTCGCTCTGGACGGAGTTCGGGCTGAAGTTCATCGACGAGGCACGGAAAGCCAACAAGCCCTTCTTCCTCTACCTCGCACACAACGCGCCGCATTTTCCGCTGATGGCGCCGGCGGAGTTGATTGCCAAACACCGCGGCAAGTACAAAGCGGGCTGGGACAGTCTGCGGAACGCGCGGTACCGCCGGCAAATCAAGATGGGATTGATTGACGCCACCTGGCCGCTCAGCCCGCGGGAACCGGACTCGCCGGCGTGGGAATCGCTGTCGGAAGAAGAAAAGGACCGCTTCGATCATCTGATGGCGGTCTATGCCGCGATGGTCGAGGCGATCGATACCAGCGTCGGCGTGCTGGTCAAAGGTCTGGAGGCGCGAGGCGCGCTCGACAACACGCTCATCCTGTTCCTGTCGGACAACGGCGCCAACGCCGAGTCAGGTCCGGACGGCCGCTTCAACGGCAGCCCGCCCGGCGGACCGAACTCGAACCTGTACCTGGGCATGAACTGGGCCGCGGTCGGCAGCACTCCCTTCCGACGGTTCAAGCACTTCACCCACGAAGGGGGCATCGCCGCGCCGCTCGTCGTGCACTGGCCCCGGGGCATTCCTGCCAACCGCCGCAACGCCCTCGAGCGTCAGCCCGCCCATGTCATCGACGTGATGCCGACGATCATCGACGTCACGGGCGCGAAGTATCCTCGCGAGTTCAAAGGGCAGGCAATCCAGCCGATGGAAGGCGTCAGCCTGCGCCCCGCGTTCGTCGGGCAGTCGCTCCGTCGCACGCGGCCTCTCTTCTGGGAACACGAGGGCAACCGCGCCGTCCGCGCGGGCAACTGGAAGCTCGTGTCGACGTATCCCGATGACTGGGAGCTGTACGACCTGGCGGCCGATCGCGTCGAGCGCAACAACCTTGCGGCGCGGCATCCCGATATCGTGAAGAGTCTGGCGGCCGAATGGAATGCCTGGGCAGAGCGGGTCCACGTGGATCCCTGGCCCGGGCCGCGCCGGCTGCCCTGGGGCGACGATGCGCCGGCTGCCGGCCCGGGCCGACGCAGACTGAATTGGACTGGAATCTAAGCGGATCGGTGTTCGCGACTGGCTTTTGACGGTCAGTGTTGGCCGGCCGTCTTCGGAGAACGACGAGCCTGCGTGAACAGCAGTGGCGACAGATCGCGGAGATAGCGTCGCCAGACGCGCCAGTGATGCGCGCCTTCTGTTTCGAGGTATGTGTGTTCGATGCCGGCGCTGTCGAGCGCCTGATGCAGGGTTCGAGCCCCCTTGAGCGCGGTATCATCCGTGCCGCACGCGATCCAGAGCAGATCGATCAGCTTGTTCGTCTTGTCGCGATTGGCGGCCAGCGCCGCGAACGGCTCGCCGTCCGCGCTGGCAGCCATCCCGGCGCTCATGATGCCGACCTGACTGAAGGTCTCGAGGTGGCGCAGTCCGAAACGCCCAGCCTGCCCGCCTCCCATCGAGAAGCCGGCGATCGCCCGGTGCTTGCGGTCGGCGATCGTCCGGTACTTGCCGTCGATCATCGGGACGATGTCTTCGAGAAGGTCACGTTCGTAGAGCGCCGCGTCTCCACCGGACGCGCCGGCGCCTTGAGCCGCGATCCCCGTGCCATCACCGTTGACGGAGGCACCGCCGTAGCCCAGGGGCATGACGACGAGGAAGGGATCAATCGCGTGTTGCGCAAGGAGATTGTCGAGAATGTCGTTCGCCCGGCCGTACCGGTGCCAGGAGTGATGATCGTTCGCGAAGCCGTGGAGGAGGTAGAGCACGGGATAGCGGCGGCTTGACGCCTGGTCATATCCAGGCGGCAGATACACGGTCAGCTCACGGGTCACGCCGTTCGACTTCGACTTGTAGAGCAGCGTCCGGATTTCCCCGTGAGGCACATCCTGCACGTCGTAGAACGCCGGCGTGCCCCGGGTACGGTCAACAGGCTGGTCGTGGTGCTCGTCACATAGCCGAT
This sequence comes from uncultured Acidobacteriota bacterium, assembly GCA_963797625.1. Taxonomy (GTDB): domain Bacteria; phylum Acidobacteriota; class Vicinamibacteria; order Vicinamibacterales; family 2-12-FULL-66-21; genus DATBJJ01. The sequence continues at coordinate 1,369 of CAWCQI010000021.1, read as the reverse complement.
CTTCACTTGCGCGTTGCTTGGATCGAGCAGCCTGACGCCGTCGACAGTGAAGTAGTAGACATACATCTCAGGATCGAGCGGACCGACAGTGACGCTCCAGAGACCGTCTTCACTCTTCTGCATCGTCGTGTCGCTGCCGAAGTCGCCGGACACCGTTACAACCTTCGCCTCCGGCGCCCGCAGGCGGAAGGTCACTCGACGGTCCGACGCCACTTCTGGCGACGTAATCCCTGTGCTGCGGCGAGCCCCGGGCTCCTGCGCCGCAGGAGTTTCTCCCACCAGCGAGACCGTCAGGCCAGCCGTCATTGCCGCGACGAGAACCGAGGCGCACGAATGTCAGTCCGCATTCGACTGCGGAAGGTAGCACTGGCACCCGTTTCCCAACAACAGAAAAATCGATAAGCTAACCGCTCCGATGAGTGGATCCGATCGACGGGCCTTTCTGACGACCCTCGGCAGCGCGGCGGGCGTCGCCGTCGCGGGCTCCTGGCTGCCGTCGATGGGCTATGCGCAGGCGGGTCCCGGCCCCGCGAGAGCGTTTCTCCGCCGCTCGCCTGGCCGGGGCGACCTCGACCGGCGCGTGCTCGGTTCGTTCCTCGAACACCTGGGCCGCGCCATCTACACGGGAGTGTACGAGCCGGGGTCTCGTCTCGCCGATGCGAAAGGCTTCCGTACCGACGTGGTGCGCGAAGTCAAAGATCTCGGCGTACCCATCGTTCGCTATCCCGGAGGCAATTTCGTCTCGGGCTACAACTGGCTCGACGGCGTCGGCCCGAAGGCGCAGCGTCCGGTGGTGCTCGATCGTGCCTGGAATTCGCTCGAGACCAACCAGTTCGGCACGAACGAATTCGTGGAGTGGTGCGGCATGGTGGGCACCGAGCCGCTGCTCGGGATGAATTTCGGCACCGGCAGCGTCGAGATGGCCGTGGCCTATGTCGAGTACTGCAACCTCGCGCGCGGCACGCGCTGGAGCGAGCTCAGACGCTCGCACGGCTACGATCAGCCGCATAACGTCCGCTACTGGTGCCTCGGCAACGAGATGGACGGGCCCTGGCAGATCGGCCAGCTGCAGGCACGCGAGTACGGGCGGAAGGCGCGCGACGCCGCCAAGCAGATGCGCGTGATCGACCCGGATTTGCGGCTGATCGCGTGCGGATCCAGCGGCACGTTCATGCCGACATATCTCGCCTGGGATCGCGAGGTTCTGGAGGAGTGCTACGACCAGGTGGATGGCATCTCGCTTCATGCCTACTACGGCAACACGAAGGAATGGTCAGGCAACAGCACGGCCCGCTTCCTGGCCATGAATCTCGACATGGAACGCCAGATTCACGAAGTTGGCGCGGTGTGCGACTACGTGCAGGGGCTG
>CAWCQI010000020.1:0-215102 GCA_963797625.1 uncultured Acidobacteriota bacterium | reverse complement strand
CACCCGCTGTTCGTCGATGCCCTGGTACTGCATCTCGAGGAAGAAATTGCCAGCCCCGAGGATGTCGCGGTAGGTCGCCGCCGCGTGCCGCGCTTTCGCCTGCTGTTCTGTGCGAATGCCGGTCGCGACCTCTCCCTTGAGGCAGCTGCTGAGCCCGATGAGGCCGGCGGCATGCGTCGCCAGCAGGTCCTTGTCGATGCGGGGCTTGTAATAGAACCCTTCGGTGTATCCCGCCGAGACGAGCTTGATGAGGTTGTGATACCCCTCGCGGGTCTCGGCGAGGAGGACGAGGTGGTTCGCCGTCTCCCCGGGCGTACCGCTTTTCGTTCGACGATCGCCCGGCGCGACGTAGACCTCGCAGCCGAGAATCGGGTTGATGCCCCGCTTCCGCGCCTGGTCGTGAAAGATGATCGACGAGAACATGTTGCCGTGCTCGGTGATGGCGAGCGCCGGCATGTTCAGCTGGACCGCGCGGTCGAGCAGCTCTTCGATGCGGCAGGCGCCGTCGAGGAGCGAGTACTCCGAGTGCAGATGCAAATGGACGAACTCGGTCACTATTCCCACTCGATAGTAGACGGTGGCTTCGAGCTGATGTCGAAGACCACGCGGTTGATGCCTTTGACCTCGTTGACGATGCGCGACGAGATGGTCGCGAGCAGCTCGTGCGGGAGCCGCGCCCAGTCGGCGGTCATCCCGTCACGGCTTTCGACCGCGCGGATCGCAATCGTGTACTCGTAGGTCCGCGCGTCTCCCATCACGCCGACGCTCTGCACCGGCAGCAGCACCGCGAAGGATTGCCACAGGCGCCGGTACCACCCGGCGCGCTTCACCTCATCGGCAACGATTGCGTCGGCGCGGCGCACCAGGTTCAGGCGCGACTCGGACACCTCGCCGAGGATGCGGACGGCGAGCCCGGGACCGGGGAACGGCTGGCGCCACACGAATTCGTCTTCGAGGCCGAGCTCCTTCCCTACTTCCCGGACCTCGTCCTTGAAGAGCAGACGCAGCGGCTCGACGAGGGTGAAGCGCATCCGCTCGGGCAGGCCGCCGACGTTGTGATGGCTCTTGATGACGTGCGATGGGCCAATCACCGACACGCTTTCGATGACGTCGGGATAGAGCGTGCCCTGTGCCAGGAAGTCAAAGCTCCCGAGCTTCGCCGCCTCGGCTTCGAAGACATCGATGAACGTCGCGCCGATGATCTTGCGCTTGCGCTCGGGGTCGGTCACGCCCGCCAGCCGGTCGAGGAAGAGTCGCGCGGCGTCCACGAACACCAGCGGCAGCCGCAATCGCTCGAAGCGGCGTTGAATCTGCTCGGCTTCGTCGAGCCGCATGACGCCGTTGTCGACGAAGATGCACGTCAGCCGATCGCCGATGGCGCGGTGGATGAGCAGCGCCGCGACCGTCGAGTCGACGCCGCCGCTCAAGCCGCATACGACCCGGCCGTCGCCCACCTGCGCGCGGATTCTTGCCGTCGCTTCCTCGACAAACGACGCCATCGTCCAGTCGCCGGTGCAGCCGCAGACGTCGTAGGCGAAATTCCGCAGGATGTCGAGACCGCGATCCGTGTGCGCGACCTCTGGATGGAACAGCAGCGCGTAGAGTCGTTGCGCCGGCGACGCCATCGCCGCGACCGGCGCGTTGGCGCTCGTGGCGGTGACGGTGAAGCCTGGCGGCGCGGCCGCGACGAAGTCGCCGTGGCTGGCCCAGACGCGCAGATCGCTCGGAACCGTCGCGAAGAGCGGCGCGCCGGGCTCGATCTGGATGGTCGCCAGCCCGAACTCGCGATGCGGCGCCGGCGCGACGGCGCCGCCCATCAGATCCGTCATCAACTGCATGCCGTAGCAGATGCCGAGCACCGGCACGCCGCTCTCGAGCACCGTGCGCTCGCAGCGCGGGGCGCCCGGTTCAGAGACGCTCTTCGGGCCACCTGACAAAATGATGCCGGCCGGATTGCGCCGCGCAATCTCGGCGGGTGGCGTGTCGAACGGAAGAATCTCGGAGTAGACGGATAGTTCGCGAAGCCGGCGCGCGATCAGTTGAGTGAACTGCGAGCCGAAATCGAGGACGACGATGGTTTGATGCGTCACGTGTGGTGATGTGGAGGCGAACCCGGCCGCGTCGGCAATCGAAGATCGCGCGAGGCGCCGATTTCAGAAGCTATTATAGAGTGTGGCTCGCGCGCGCACCACATTGATCCTTCCGGTGCTCCTGGCAGCGTCGATCGCCGGCGACCGGCGCGCGATCGCGCGCGCGGAATCGGCGCAGTCATTTCCGACGTCGGCAATCTGGACGATTGAAGTGTCGGCGCTCCCGGTTGCGCCGCCGGTCGCCTCGACCACTCGCCTGTTTGTCGCGCTGCAGTCTGGCGTCTCGGCGCGGCGCCTCGACACCGGCGCCGAGGTCTGGCAGGCGGCGCTCGAGGTGGTCGGGCCGCTGGCCGCCTCGGAAGACCGTCTCGTCGTTCCAGTCAAGGGCGAACTGCGCGTTCTCGATGCATCGACGGGTGCGGTGGCGTGGACTGACCGCGCCGGACCGTTGACCGCGCCGCCGCTCGTCCACGCCGAGTTCCTGCTGGTCGCGTCCGCCGAACAGGTCATCTGCTATCGCGTCGCCGATGGCGTCAGAGTCTGGAGTCGCGAGATCGGAACGGTCGAGCAGCGACCCGCCGTCGACGGCACGCGCGTCTACGTCCCGGCAGTCGACGGCCGCGTGATTGCGCTGGAACTGGCGACCGGCGAACCGGCCTGGGAGCGCGAGGTCGGGATCAAACCGACGGAGCCGCTGGTCTACGGGGGCCGCGTGTTCGTTGGCGCGGCGGCCAAGCGCTTCTGCAGCCTGAAAGCGCCGAGCGGCGAGGTCGACTGGTGCTTTCGCGTCGGTGCCGCAGTCGTCGGGCGTCCGGTGGCCGATGACGCGCACGTCTATTACGTCGCGTTCGACAACCTGCTTCGCGCGCACGATCGAAAGAACGGCGCGTTTCGCTGGAAAAAAGATCTCCGCTACCGGCCGTCGGCCGGACCGTTGCTGGTGGGCGCGAGCGTGGCGGCGCCTGGAAGAGTGCCGCGGGTCCAGGTGTTCGATGCGCGCACGGGGTCGCCGACGATTCAGCTGACCCTCGCCTCGTCGCTCGCGACGCTGCCGCTGCTGATTGAGCCGACCGGGGAGATGCCTGCGCGGATTGCGGCGGTGACTGGTGGCTTGCCGAAGGTGTGGACCGTCACGCTCGCCGGGCCGGCTCCCGCCGACGCACCGCCGATCTCCACGGCGCCGCTTACCGAGCTGCCGGGGCAGGCGATCCCGATCGGTTGGCCGCCTGCGTCTCCCGGACGGCTGCCCCCAGACGCCTGATCCCTTCTTCGATGCGATCGGGCGGCGGCGCCGAAAACGACAGCCGGATGAACTGACCGCCACTGCCGTTCACGAAAAACGCCTGACCCGCCACGTAGACGACGCCGTGTTCGATCGCGCGCGCGACCATCGCGTCGGTGTCGACGGGCGACGGGATCGAGGCCCAGAGGAAGAATCCGCCGCGCGGCTCGGGCCAGGTGACGTCACCGCCAAACTCGCGCGTGAGCGCAGCCACCATCACGTCCCGCTTGTGGCGATAGTGAGCGCGCAGCAACGGGGCCTGGCGATCGAGAATGCCGCGCCGGCAGGCCTCGTAGACGATCCGCTGGTCGAGTTCTCCCGTGCAGAGGTCGGAGGCCTGTTTGGCGATCTCGAGCTTGGCCGCGATTGGCGGCGGCGCGTCGATCCACGCGACGCGATACCCCGGCGCGAGCGTTTTCGAGAAGCTGCTCAGATACACGACTCGTCCCGATCGGTCGTCGGCCCGGATCGGGCGGACGTCGGCTTCGCTGGCCGAGTCCTCGAAGTACAGGTCCCGGTAGGGGTCGTCTTCGACGAGCAGGACATCGCGGCGCTCGGCCCAATCGAGGAGCGCGGCGCGCTTGGTGCGGCTGATCAAAAGCCCGGTCGGGTTCTGAAAGTTGGGGACGAGATACAGAAGACGAGCCCGACGGCCCTCGCGCTGGAGGCGGTCGTAGACCTCATCCAGTTCGACCAGGTCGACCCCATCGGCGTCCTGCCGGACGCCGACCAGATCGGCCTGAACGCTGCGAAACGCCGAGATCGCGCCGGTGTAGGTCGGAAGCTCGACGAGGATGACGTCATGCGGATCGAGCAGTACCCGGGCGACCAGGTCGAGACCCTGCTGAGAGCCGGTCGTGACGAGCAGACGGTCGGGCGACGTCGGCGCGTCGCGCCGAGCCATGACGCCGGCAATCGTCTCGACGAGCGGACGATACCCGCGCGTTGGCCCGTACTGCAGGACGGATCCATCGCGTCCCGACAGCAGCTCGTGCGCGATCTCCTGAAAATCCTGCCACGGAAAGGTATCGGGCGCGGGAAAGCCGGGCGCGAACGACACGATGTCCCGGCCCTGCGCCGCGACTCCACCCATCTTCCGGATCGCCGACGCCTTCATGTGTCCGGCGGCGCGCGAGAAGAACGCGTCGTAGTTGATCATGCGAGACGTTTGTCCGGAATGGCGGTCAGCGAGTTGCCGCCGAGATAGTGACGATACTGCGTGAGGTAGGCGCCGAGCGCGGTGAGCGCCAGATACTGGAACACGGCGCCGCGCACGAGCCAGGCGGCAATCTGCAGCGGCATGACGGCGACGGCGACGATCGGCACGAAGCCGATGAGGCCCAGTCCAGCCGTCGCGAGGATCGACGCAGCAGTCGCCAGCAGGACCAGCAGCAGCACGACGCCGAAGATGCCGGCGATCTCGCGGACGCTCGAGCGCAGAAAGCGCACGACTCTCCCGAGCGCAGTCCGCAGCCCGACATCGTCGACGGCCATGACGATCTGGGTGATCAGATAGAGAAAATTCACGAGCGTGATCCACACGATCACCGCGCTCGAGGCGGCAGCGGCGATCACGGTCCACCACAACAGCACGCCGACGTTGTCGGCCACCGCATACACGCCGAAGAGCAGCCCGAAATACGCGGCGGCGGTGATCGCGTAGACGATGAGCAGCCCCAATCCCAGCTTGACATACCGCCCGCCCAAGCGACGACAGCCGTTGAGGAACGGGTCGATGCCCGTGCTGTTGGCGCGGCGAAGCATCTGCAGTCGGAGCGGCGGCCGTTCGATCGCGCCGGCTCGCCCGTCAGAGTCGACCAGCACCGCGACTGTCCCGCCCTTGACGACGAAGGTCAGGAGCGATCCGCCGATCAAGACGAGCAGGAAGGCCAGCGCGACCGAGGTGAGCGCCGCGGGATTGGCGCGGAGCGCCGAGAACACCGCCGCGAGAATCTCTCGAACGTCGCCTCGAAGAAGTTCTTCGACGTTGGCGTCGAGCAACAGCACGACCAGAAAGATGCCGCCGACGACCGGCACACCAAGGATCACCTTCAGCGTTGACTCGGCGACGAACTGCACCACGACGAGTGGCCAGTTGGCGGCGGCGATGAGCGCGCCGCGCTTGAGGGCCGTCTTCAGTGCCGGCGCATGAGACATCGACAAGGACAGTTTACCTTTGCGGTATCCTGCTTGACGAGTGGCTCTGCCCTTTCCGCGCGGCCGGACCTCGCAGCAACGCGTGAGCTGGCGCCGATTGCTCGGCGCTGGCCTCCTGGCGGCGGCCCTGGCCGGACTGTCCGGACTCGCCATCGAACGCTGGTGGTTTGGCTCGAGCGACGCCGCCGCCGCCGCGCGGGTCGAGTCGCTCGTCCGCCGCGAGTTCGACGGGATGACGGCGGCGCTGACCGCGGTCGCCACCCGGATCGCAAGCGACCCCGCCGCGCGCGATCAAGCCGCGCGACCCGAAACGGCGCGCGCGCTCTTCGACCTGGTGGCCAACGCCCGGCTCGCCAGTCCGCACCCCGACGACATCGCGGTCACGGTCTACGACGCGGTGCAAAGCGAGGCGCGCGCCTGGAGCGGGCGGCCGTCCGACATTCCTGGCGATCGCGTGGTCGGGCCGCAGCAGCTGTTTCTGACGCGCACGGCGCTCGGCCTCCGACTCGTGCTCGTTCAGCCGATCGTCGGAACCGAGGGCGACACCAACGGGCAGCCGGCTCGGCGCCGTCGGCGCCGAGCACGTGCTGTCGCGGGCGCCGGCGGGCGCCGCGATCGCGCCTGCCGAGGATTCGCTGCCGACATCGATCGCGCCCGTCTCCTTGCGTATCGAAGGCGCGGGCGACAAGCCCCGCGACGGCGCGTTTCTGCTTCGCACGCCCACCGGGGGGCCGCTCGTCGAAGGTTACGTCGCGCCGGCCGACCTGCAGAAGGCGCGCGCCGCCTGGCGTCGATCAGTCCTCGGCTGGGTGATCGTGGTGCTCGGCGTGACCCAGTTGCTGCTGATCGGTCCGCTGCTCGACGCGCGGAGCCGCAGCGGCGCGCCGGCCACGGCGGTTGCGGCGACCCTCGGCGGCAGCCTGTTGCTGGCGGGTGGCGCGGCGGCCGTCTGGTGGGGGATCACCTGGTCGGCAGGCGGGCGCTCGGGACTTCCGCTGAACTTGTCGTTCAGCAGCATCAGCCTCGCCGCGCTGGCCGCGCTCTGGGCCTCACCCGCCACGCTGCTCCACACGGCCGTCCACTCGCGCCGCGCTCCGGGCGACGGGCTGGTGCGCTTCGTTCTGCTCAATCTTCTGGCCGGCACCGTGATGGCGGGCCTCCTGCTCGTATTCGCTCGCGTTCTGGCGATCGCTGTCGACCCCGCCACCGTCGATGTTCGACATTTTTCTCTCTATCCCTGGAACGGCGCGCGACTGCTGCGGCTGGCCGGCATGCTCGCGTTGCAGGTGGCGGCGCTCTGGACGGCGACGCTCGTCCTGATTGCCGCCCGCGGCGTCTGGCGCCTGCCGTCGCGAACGTTCGGCGTCCGCCTGGCGCTGCTGGCGATGTGGGTGACACCGACCGTCGTGGCCGGTTTCATCGCCGCGAGGGTCGGGTGGCTCCTGCCAGTCGTCGGGCTGTTCCTGTCGGCGATTGCCTGCGCGGTGGCCGCGCTCCTGGCGCGACGCGTGCTCGTCTGGTATCGCCACGCGACCATCGCGGCGCGGATCTTTGGACTCTTCGCCACGTTCCTCGTGCCGGCGGTGCTGCTCTACCCGGCGCTCAACTTCTTTGCCGAGCTCGCGATCCAGCGGCTCATCACCAGTTATGCGGTTGAGGCCCAGAACCACTCCTCGACGCTCCTCGACCGGCTGAAGGAAGCGCAACGTGAGATCGACGCCCTCACCGGGCTGGCGGGGCTCGTCAGCGAGTCGGATTGCTCCGCGCCGCCGGATCCCAAGAACGCGTTCTTCGTCTGGAGCCAGACGGTCTTCGCGCGCGATCGGCTGACGTCGGCGGTCGAGTTGTACGACCGCCGGTGCCCGCAGGTCACGAGCCGGTTTGCCCTGAACCTTCCCGAATACACCGGCAGCGGCCGGCAGCCGCAAGCGGTCTCGTCCTGTCAGTGGGACGTCTTCGGCGAGCCGTTGCCAATCGGCTCGCAGAAACGGCTCGTGCTGCACGCCGAGCGCGGCATCTGCGAAGGGAGCGGCGACGGCACGCGGTCGGTCGGCACGATCGTCCTCCATTTGGCCGTGGACGATTACCGAACGCTGCCCTTCATCACCTCGCAGAGCCCGTACTTCGAGCTCTTCCGGCCCAGTCAGAACGAGGCCGCTCGTGAAGCGGCGCCGGGAAACGACGTCCACGTCGCCATCTACGGGTGGGGCCTCGAGCCGGTCTACACCTCGGGCCTCTCAGCCTGGCCGATCACCGAAGAGCTCTTTCTCCGCATCTACGATCCGGCCCGGCGGCCGTTCTGGCAGGTGATTCCGCTCGGCGAGGAGACGTATCAGGTCTACTTCACCAACGATCGCGCGCGCATCTACGCGATCGGGTATCCGATGCTGACGCTGTTCGACCACCTGGTACACCTGGCCGAGGTGAGCACGCTCGCGGGCGCAGCCTTCGTCCTCGTGCTGTTCGGCACCGCGGTCTTCACCAGGTTCAGCCGCGAGCGGCCGCGCGTTGGCCGCGCGCTCCTCCGCGAGATTCGAGCGAGCTTTTATCGGAAGCTCTTTTTGGCCTTCGTCCTCGCGTCGATTATCCCGGTGCTGATTCTCGCGCTCGTGATCCGCGCGTATTTCGCCGATCTGCTGCGCAGGGATATTCAGGCGGAGGCGGCGAGGACGGCCACGGTGGCTCAGCGCGTCATCGAGGAATCGGACGCGCTCTTGAACCGCGGCCCGGACGGGCTCGAGCCGCTGAACGACGACGTGATGGTCTGGATCAGCCAGGTCATCGACCAGGACGTCAACATTTTCGAGGGTGCGAAACTGGTCGCGACGAGCGAGCGCGACCTGTTCTCGTCAGGGCTCCTCCCCACACGCACGCCCGAAGACGTGTATCGAGCGATCGTGCTGCAGCGGTTTCCGAGCTTCGTCGACGAAGACCAGCTCGGCGCGACGCCCTACCTCATCGCGGCCACGCCGGTGCGCGCCGCCGATCGCGAAGGGATCCTGACCGTGCCTGCGGCCCTCCGGCAGCGGGACATCGAACGGGAAATCGACGACCTCGATCGCGGCGTCCATCTCGCCGTTCTCTGCTTCATCCTCCTCGGCGCCGCCATCGGCCTGTCCCTCGCCGAGCGCATTGCCGACCCGATCCGGCGCCTGACCCGAGCGACGCAGCGCATCAGCCCGCGGCGATTTCGACGCCCGCATTGCCGTGCGATCGGTCGACGAGCTGCGCCGCCTGGTGGACGCGTTCAACAGCATGGCTGGCGAGCTCAAGGCCCAGCGCATCGAGCTCGAGCGCACGCACCGGCTCGAGGCGTGGGCCGAGATGGCGAGGCAGGTCGCCCATGAGATCAAGAATCCGCTCACGCCGATTCAGCTGTCCGCAGAGCATCTCCTGCGCGTTCACGCCGACGAGGGGCGGCCACTCGGTGCTGTCGTCGAAGGCTGCATCAACACGATCCTCGGCCAGGTGCGACTGCTCCGGCAAATAGCCTCGGAGTTCTCGAGCTTTGCCTCGTCGCCGCAAGTCAAGCTGGGACCGGTTGCCGTGCCGGAACTCCTCTCCGAAATCCTCGAGCCGTACCGGTCAGGGCTGGCCGGACGGATCGAAATCAGGAACGGGGTCAGCGGGCCGCTGCCGGAGGTGCTCGTCGATCGGACGCTCGTGCTGCGCGCGCTCGCCAATGTCGTGGAGAACGCGCTGCACGCCATGCCAGGTCAAGGTGAGCTCATTGTCAGCGCGGCAGCCGAGGAGGACTCGGTCGTCGTCACCGTCCGCGACACGGGTGTGGGAATGGACGAAGAAGCGCTGGCGAGAGTCTTCGAACCCTACTTCTCGACCAAGACGTCGGGGACCGGTCTCGGCCTCCCGATCGCGCGCCGCAATGTGGAGTTGAGCGGCGGCTCAATTGAAGTGGAGAGCCGGAAGGGTCAGGGAACGACGGTCAAGGTTCGCCTGCCGGTAGCGCGGGCGACTTCCGGTTCCGAATCCGGGAATACGCCAGGCCGATGAAGGCGGACGCGAGGTAGGTGTACGCCAGCACGACCAGCGCCAGCCGCGGGTGCGTGGCGATGAGCGCGAGGCCGACGGCGGCGAGGAACAGCACGAAATACGAGCGGCGCCAGCCGACGTCGATCGCCTTGATGCTCCTGAAGCGGAACGTGCTCACCATCAGAAATGCCGGCACGAGCACCATCGCCAGCGCCGGCAGGGCCGTTTCGCGTTCCTGCAGGCCGTACGGATACAGGTAGACCGTCGCGGCGATGACGCCGGCTGCCGGCGGGCTGGGCATCCCGACGAAGTAGCGCTTGTCGGTGGCCGTGCCGGTTTGAATATTGAATCGCGCCAGCCGCATCGCCGTCGCCGTGACGTAAATGAATCCCGCGGCCCACCCGAGTCGCTTCAACGGCCAGAGGCCCCAGGTGAAAGCAAGCACGGCCGGCGCCAGACCGAACGAGACCATGTCGGCGAGCGAGTCCAGCTGAACGCCAAACGCTGTGGACGAGTTCGTCAGGCGCGCGAAAAAGCCGTCGAGCGTGTCGAGGATCATCGCCACGCCGATGAAGAGCGCCGCCGTATCGAAGTCCGCTCGCGTCGAGTAGACAATGCACGCGTAACCGCAGAAAAGGTTGGCGACAGTAAACAGCGACGGAAGGAGGTAGACGCCGCGCCTGAAGCGATGTGGCCGATCTTCCCGGCGCCGGCGAAGCGGGAGGCTAGGCAGCATCGTTCCCCCGAAGGCAGGCGAGCACGGTTTCTCCGCCAACGACGGTCTGGCCGACGCTGACCTTGAGCGCGACACCGGGCGGCAGGAAGACGTCCATCCGCGATCCGAATTTCATCAGGCCAATCCGTTCGCCGAGGCTGACCCGCTGCCCTTCCTCGACCCTGCACACGATTCGCCTCGCCAGGATACCGACGACCTGCCGGAAGACGACCGGAGTTCCGTTCGCATCGACCCAAATCTCGTTGAGCTCATTCTCGTTGGCGCGGGCGTCGTAGGCAGGAAGGAAGCGCCCCGGTCGGTACTCGATTCGCGTGACGCGACCTTCAACGGGCGATCGGTTGATGTGGACGTCGAGCGGCGAGAGGAAGATCGCCACCTGGGTCCACGCGCCCGGCGGGGACGAACCCTCTTCGGCTGGCCCCGCGATCATGACCCGGCCGTCTGCCGGAGACACGACGAGATGCTCCCCTGAGGGAACGACTCGTTCCGGATCGCGGAAGAAATACGCGAAGAACCCTCCGAGCAGCGCGAACGAGGCAGCCAGGCCGTATCGGCGGGCCGCGGCGAATCCAGCGGCCGGGACGACGGCGGCAGCGACGAAAGGAAAACCGGCGCGATCGATTCTCATCGAGTCTAGTGAGGGGGAATGCTATCCGAGGTGGCGAGGAAACAGCAAAAGAGCCAGATCGGGACACTACTCCCTTTCGAGATTCTGGCCCGTAAAGTCTCGCCGTGGGAACTTCGGTCGAGATCGAAGCTCAGCTGCGGGCGGCCTGCGCGGCGTTCGTGCCGAGGCTGTGCCTGCGCAGAATCAACTCCATCTGATCCTTGAGTTGCAGCTTTCGCTTCTTGAGGGTGGTTTCTTCGAGTTGCTCGGGTTCGGAGAGGTAGTGCCGGGCGGTCAGGTCGTGAATCTTTTCGTCGAGGTCGTGATGCTGCGTTGCTAGTTGGCGGTACTCCTCGTCGCTCTGCAGCAGCTTGCGCTTCAGCTCTTCGAAGTCTGTCGGCATTTCCGCCTCCTTTTAGTAGGAAGGACTCCAGGTGCCTATCGATGGCCGTTCATGACGGCAAGGTAACACAGGTGTCGACGTGGCGCAATTCTGAATTCTGAATGCTGAATGCTGAAGGAAATGCTGAATTCCTCCTTCACTTCAGCATTCAGCACTCAGCATTCAGCATTGCAAGCGACAAGCACCAACGCGTCTTCTTCGGGATGCGAATAGTAACTGCGACGGACCGCGGCGACGGTGAAGCCGAGGCTTTCGTAGAGGCGCTGTGCGGGCAGGTTCGAGCGGCGAACTTCAAGATACGTGCGGCGCGCGCCCTGGGCAGCCGCGTCGGCGAGGAGGTGTCGTCATCAACGCAGTTGCCAGCCCTTGCCGCCTGAGCCTGGCGTCGACAGCGATGGTGTTGATGTGCAGTTCGTCGTAGACGAGCCAGCAGGCGCAGAACGCCGCGACCCGATACTCCGGCAATCGGACGACATAGACGCGCGCAACGTCGGACTGGCGCAGCTCGCGTTCGAGCATCTCCCTGGTCCACGGGTTGGTGAAGGTATCGGCTTCGAGCGCCGCAACAGCGTCGAGATCGGCGTCATCCGAGATCCGCTCGATGATGAGGCCGGATGAGTCCGGGGCCGTCATTTGGTTTGCCGCGACCGGGCGAGCTCGGCGTCCGGCCGTCGAATGTAGATCGGCACGACCGCGTGCGGCGGCACCGCGCGCGCGGGCGAGGCGGCGGCAAGCCTGCCGATGATGCCGGCAATCGGCGGGGTCGTCAGGACCTGGGCGCGTCCGCCGAGCCGCTCGCGGATCGCGGCCTCGTATCGAGCAGCCCCGTCGCCGATGATGCGCACGGCTTCGCCCCGGAGCGCGTCTTCCCATGCCTCGAGCGTACGGATCGGCGGGAGCGACGACGGTTCTATCAGCACGCGTTTGCCTGAACTGTCGTACAGAGCCGCGAAGACTTCGCCGCGCTGCGCGTCGATCCATGCCGCCACCGGCGCGCTGCCGTTTCCGGCGGCAGCGGCGAGCGCGTCGAGGGCGGAGATCGGAACGATCTTGCGGCCTGTCGACATCGCCAGCCCCTGCATGGCAGCGATGCCGACCCGCAATCCCGTGAATGACCCAGGTCCGGCCGCCACCGCCAGGAGGTCGATGCTCTCGAGCCCAACCGACGCGGCTTCGAGAACGCGCATGAGATCCCGCGGCAACCGCTCGCCGTGCGTGCGCGAGCCGTCGCCGACGATCTCGCACAGGAGCTCGCCGTCTGAGACGACAGCGGCGCTTCCGGAACGGGTGGTGGTGTCGAGCGCGAGGACTAACACGTGTCGGCTCAATGTTATACTCGCGACTGCTCCACCACCGACCCGCGCACGAGCGATGTCCTCCCCTGCCTTTCTGGAACCTGCCGGTGCGACCCCGGCGATGCGTCAGTACTTCGACGCCAAGCGTCAGTACCGCGACGCCATCGTCTTTTTCCGGATGGGCGATTTCTACGAGATGTTCTACGAGGACGCGCTGACGGCGGCGCGCGCGCTCGAGCTGACGCTCACCTCTCGCTCGAAGGACTCGAGCGGCGGCGCGATTCCGATGTGCGGCGTGCCGTTCCATGCCGCCGACGGCTACATTGCGCGGCTCGTCAAAAAGGGATTTCGCGTCGCCGTCTGCGAGCAGGTCGAGGATCCCCGGAAGGCGAAGGGCCTCGTTCGTCGAGAGGTCGTGCGCGTCGTGTCGCCTGGCACGCTGACCGACGCTGGCTATCTCGAGGCCCGGGAGCCCGCCTTTCTGATGGCGATCGCGCCGCTCGCGGAGGCCAGAGGCTGGGGCGTCGCGCTGCTCGATGTATCGACCGGCGAATTCACGTCGGCGGAGTATCACGGCGCGGAAGGGCGCCAGGCACTCGCCGACGAGCTGGCCATTCTCCAGCCGCGCGAAATCATCGCGCCCGAAGGCGACCAGGACGCGGCCGCCCTGGTCGCTGAGGTTCGCTTGAACGCGCGTGTGACCTACGCTCCGCCGTGGACGTTCGATCAGGAGTCGGCGCGGCAAACCTTGCTCGAACAGCTCCGCGCCCAGAGCCTCGCCGGCTTCGGCCTCGAGGAGCGTCCGGCCGCGGTGCGCGCCGCCGGCGCGCTCGTCCACTATCTTCGCGACACGCAGAAGGCTGATCTCGCGCACGTGCGCGAGATCGCGTTTCGCGCCGGCGCCGACTGCCTGGTCGTCGATGCCACCACGCTGCGCAATCTCGAGGTCCTCGAAGCCGTCGACGGCGGCCCGACCGGCTCGCTCCTGGTCGAGATCGACCGGACGATGACCTCGATGGGGGGACGACTCCTCCGCGCCTGGCTGCTCAGGCCGCTCGTCGCGCTCGAACGGATTCAGGATCGGCTCGACGCCGTCGAAGAGCTGGCCTTTCGATCGACCGAACGGGCCAAGTTGCGCGAGACGCTCAAGACGATTCATGACGTCGAACGGCTCGTCGCGCGCGCCTCGCTCGGGATCGCCGGACCGCGCGATCTGGTGGCGCTGCGGCAGTCGATTGCGACAGTGCCGCGGGTGCGGATGCTCCTGAGCGATCAGCAGTCGCCGCTCATCAAGAGCCTGGTGGCCGAGCTCGACGATCTCGCGGATCTTCGCGACGAGCTGGATCGCACGCTCCTCGACGAGCCCCCGGCCGTCGCCCGCGACGGCGGCCTGATTCGCGACGGCATCGACGCCGAGCTCGACGATCTGCGAAGCGTCAGCCGATCCGGCAAGCAGCATATCGCCGCCATGGAAGACGCCGAGCGGACGCGGACCGGAATTGCGTCGCTCAAGATCCGCTACAACCGCGTCTTTGGCTACTACATCGAGATTTCGAAGTCGAACCTCGCCAGCGTTCCTCCCGACTATCACCGCAAACAAACGATCGCCGGCGGCGAGCGCTTCATCACGCCGGCGCTCAAGGACTACGAGGAGAAGGTCCTCGGCGCTGACGAACGCTGCCTCGAGCTCGAGATTGCGATCTTCGAACGCCTTCGCGCGCGCGTCGCCGGCGAAGCGCCGCGCATCCAGGACACGGCGAGAGGGCTGGCATCGCTCGACGTGCTCGCCGCGCTCGCCGAGACCGCGGCGGCCGGCAACTATACGAAGCCGATGATGCATGCCGGCGACGATCTCGTCGCGGTCGACGTGCGCCATCCCGTCGTCGAACGTCACGTGCCCGAGGCGTTCGTGCCGAACGACGTGACGCTCGATGGGACGACGCGGCAGTTGATTGTCCTCACCGGACCGAACATGGGCGGCAAGTCGACCTACCTCCGGCAAACGGCGCTCCTCTGCCTGATGGCGCAGGCCGGGTCGTTCGTGCCGGCCCGCAGCGCCAAGCTGCCGGTCGTCGATCGCATCTTCGCGCGCGTCGGCGCGTCGGACAACATCGCCCGCGGCCAGTCGACCTTCATGGTCGAGATGCAGGAGACCGCCAACATCCTGCACAGCGCAACGTCGCGAAGCCTGCTCATCCTCGATGAAATCGGCCGCGGCACGTCGACGTTCGACGGACTGAGCCTGGCGTGGGCGGTCGCCGAGTATCTGGCTTCGAACCCACGCGCCCGTCCCAAGACGATCTTCGCCACGCACTATCACGAGCTGACCGACCTGGCCGACGCGCTGCCGAACGTCACCAATTGCCATGTCGTCGTGCGCGAGTGGCAGGACGACATCGTGTTTCTTCGCAAGGTAGTGCCGGGACGCTCCGATCGGAGTTACGGCATTCAGGTGGCGCGCCTCGCCGGGCTGCCTCCGCCGGTGGTGGCGCGGGCCCGCGAGATCCTCAACGGGCTCGAGCGCGACGAGCTGTCGCGCGGTGGCCGTCCATCATTGACCACGGAGGGGAACGTTGGCGGGACCGACGTCAGTCGTCAACTCGGCCTCTTCCAGGCGCCCGTGGCGGCCGAGGATCCGCTGCAGCGACGACTCAAGTCGCTCGACCTCGACAACCTGACGCCGCTCCAGGCGCTGTCGCTCCTCGCCGAATTGAAGCGCGAGGCCGGCGGATGAGCGCGTCGCGGGGGTGTGGGCCCGGCCGCGCGAGCGACCGGCTCCAGGCGGAACGCCGAGCGAAGCTGCCGACGAGCGCGAGCTGGCAGCGAGGCGAAGCCGCCGAGCGAGAGCGAGCGTGGGCCCCGCGAGTGCTGAGACGGGCGGCGCGAACTTGAGAGAGCCGGTTTACGCTCTCCGGTTCAGGCGCGTGCTGTTTTCGGCCTGATGATTCTGGCCCCGTCGATCGCCTCCGCGTCTGGACGGTACGATCCACGACTTCGATTTCAGACGATTTCGACGACCCGCTTCGACATTCACTATCACCAGGGTGAGGAGCCGCAGGCCCGTCGCCTGGCGCGCCTCGCCGAGACCGTCGCGGCCGAACTCGATGCGACGCTCGGCCGGCCATCGGGGCGCGTTCAAGTCATCCTCGTCGATCAGAGCGACCTGTCGAACGGGTGGGCCACGCCGCTGCCGTTCAACACCATCGAGATCGCCGTCGCCTCCCCGGCTGGCTCGAGCCTGATCGGGAATACCGATGACTGGCTGCGCCTGGTGTTCGTGCACGAATACACGCACGTCGTGCACCTCAGTCGAGGCAGGGGCTGGATCGGAGGGTTGCGGCGCGTCTTCGGCCGCATGCCGCTGCTCTACCCCAACCTCTATCTGCCACTGTGGCAGATCGAAGGCATTGCCGTGCATGAAGAAAGCGCGCTGACCGGCCAGGGGCGCGTGCCGGACCGGAATTTTCGCGCCATCGCCGACGTCGCGTCGGCGGAGTCCAGGTTTGAGCCGATCGATCGCGCGAACGGCGGTCTTGTCGACTGGCCATCAGGCCAAGCGCAGTACGTCTATGGGGCCTACTTTCACGAGTTCCTGGTCGCTCGATACGGCGAGGCGTCGTTGCGGCAGCTGACGGACTCGACGGCGGGTCGCGTCCCGTATTTCGGTTCACGCGCCTTCAAGAAAATCTTCAAGCGCTCGCTCGGCGATCTGTGGCGTGAGTTCGAAGCCGCCTCGCGCGAGCCGGTCGCCGCCGCGAGCGCGAAAGTGAAGCGGCTCACCGAGGACGGCTTCGGCGTCGCTGGACCGCGGCTTGCTGCCGACGGCCGCTTGTACTACTCGGTCGTGAACCCCAATGGCTTTCCGGCGCTGCTCGTCCGCGAGCCAGGCGCCACGGAGTCGCGAAAGGTCACCAATCGATACCTCGGTACGAACGTCGGGTTTGCAGGATCCGAGATTGTCTTCGATCAGATGGAGATCGAACATCAGGTCGGACTCCAGTCGGATCTCTACGCCGTCGCCGCGAGCGGCGGTCATTCGCGTCGACTGACGCACGGCGCGCGAGCGGCCGATCCGGACGTCTCGCCCGATGGCCGTGTGATTGTTTGCACGACTCAGCAGGTCGATCGGCGCGAACTCGCACTGCTCGATGTCGCGACCGCTTCAACTCGCCCGGTTCCCACGCCGCTCGTCTCTCAACCGGGCGTCCATTTCTTTTCGCCGCGGTGGTCCCCCGACGGTCGATGGATTGCAGCCGAGCGGACCACGATGGAGAGCCGATCGGAGGTGGTGCTGATCGATCCCGCAACGAAGCTCGTTGCGCGGACGGTGGCGTCGTCTCCCGGCAGCCGCAGCGTCTCGCCCGCGTGGGCTGCTGATGGTCGTCTGTTCTTTGCGTCAGACCGGGACGGTGACGGCTTTCGGATTTTTGTGACGGACATCGAAACGGGCGCGACATCGAGGCTGGAGGACTCGGGAGCCAACGCGACTTCGCCCGAGCCGTCGCGCGATGGCCTCACCCTCGTGTTCGTGGGGTTAACCCCAGGTGGCCACGACCTGTTCTCGGTGCCGCTGGAATCGGCGCGCTGGACACCGGTCGGCCCGGCGGCAGCGGAGACCCGCGTGCCGGTGGGCGTCGAAGCTCGCTTCCGCGGCGCCGGCGGCGGCCGTCGCGTCCGCGTCCTATTCACCCCTTCGCACGATCGCGCCTCGATTCTGGACCCCGACGCTCGAGTCCGATCAGGACGAGCTCGTCATCGGCGCGGCGACAGGTGGGACCGACGCGCTCGGCCGGCATGTCTACGCGGCAGAAGTCGGTTGGGCAACCGCGCGGGGACGGCCCGACTGGCAGGTCGGCCTATGCCTACGATCGCTGGCGGCCGACGTTTTTCGCCAACATCGCCGACGACACCGACCCCTGGCGCGACGGCGAGATACGCACGCGCGAAGGCAACGCCGGCGTCCTCTACCCGATCCGGCGGGTCCGCTGGTCCCAGTCGATTCTGGGCGCCATCCACTCGTCAGTCGAGCAGTTCTCCTGCGCCTGCGGCGCCGACAGCGGCGCGCGTGTCACTCGCCGCTCGCTGCGGGCGGGCTGGCTCGTCGACGATTCACGGTCCTACGGATATTCCATCAGCCGCGAGGATGGGTGGAACGGCACTCTCACGTCTGAGTTCACGCGTGAGGCGCTCGGCGCCGACGACAACGGTCGAGGCGGCGACACTTGATCTTCGCGGCTACCTCCCGGTCTTTCCCCGGCATGCAGTCGTTGCGGCCAGGGTCGCTGGCGCGGCGTCGTGGGGCGACCTGATCGTCCGCAGGCAGTTCAGCGCTTCGGGCAACGGTCCGCAGCTTCTCGGATTCGACTTCGGATCGGACGCCATCGGACTTCTGCGCGGCCTCAGCGAGGATGCCATCGTCGGAACGCGCGCGGCTGTGGTCAACGTCGACTACCGGTTTCCGCTGCTGCAGATCGAGCGGGGCGTTGGGACGTGGCCAGCCTTCGCGCGCGTCCTTCACGGCGCTGTGTTCGTCGACGCGGGGCACGCCTGGGACAGCACGTTCCGGCGTTCTGAGGTGACGGTCTCGCTCGGCGCCGAACTCTCGCTCGACGCGGTCGTTGGGTACGTGCTGCCCCTGACGTTTACGGCGGGCGGTGCCTGGGTGTCGCACGACCGGGGGGTTGTTGGGTTCGCCAGGATCGGGAGGGCGTTCTAGACTCTAGGGTCAGGTCTCGGCTTTCAGCATTCGACTCAAGTCTCGCGTGACCGCCGATGCTTGCAAATGCAGACCTCGGCTCGGGCCGCGGACGTCGCGCTCTGAGCAGCGGGCAGCTGAAGCTGCGAGCCGCTCTGTAGCCCTGTATACGAGGTATACTGTCGCCGCCATGGCGACTCAGGACCTCTATGGCCAGGCCGTTCGGGCGCTCGACCAGGGCCGCGGCGCGGACGCGACGACCCTGCTCGTTCGGGTGCTGAAGCGGCCGGGGCTGGGGCGCGAGGAGCAGATTCAGGTCCGCTGCGCGCTGGCCGAGGCCTGGCTGCTGCAGGACGACATCCGCCAGGCGACCGAGGCCTTGGGGCGTCCGCCTGAGGCGCGGGAGCGACTCGACCCGGCCCGCCTTTCCGATCTCTGGCGGATGCACGGCCGTCTCGCGGCGGCGCGCGGCGAGCCGTCTCGCGGCATTGCCTTCCTCACCAAAGCGCGTCAGGCCGCCGAACGCGCGCACGACTCGCGAGCCATCGGGCTCGCGCACTTCGAATTGGGCCTGTGCTATCGGCAGGTCGGCGACACGGCCATTGTCCGCGAGCACTTGACGCAGGCGGCCTCGGCCCTGCACGCCGTCGGCGACCGGCGCCACCTGGCGATGGTGCATTCGCTCTCGGGCGTCACGCTTGCCCAGGAAGGCCGCCTCGACGAAGCGATGGCGGCGCTCGGCCAGGCGGAGCGTCTGGCCGTGCTCGTCGAGGCCGGGGACGTGCTGGCGACCGTCTGCGGCAACCAGGCGAACGTCGCGCTGATGCAGCACCGGCACGACCAGGCGTTGACGCTGGCCGAGCGCAGCGTGGAACTGCAGCAGGAGGGCGGCACGCCTCACGGCCTGGGCGTGGCGCTCGCCTCGCTCGGGCAGATTTGCGTCCGCCTCGGCAGCCTCAATCGCGCAGAAGAGGCGCTCAACCGCGCCCTCGACGTGCGCAGCCCTCTGCAATTCATGCGGGAGACGACCGGCGCCGTCTTCGATTCGCTGGCGCAGATCCATCTCATCCGCGGCCAGCATGAGGAGGCCGATCGGTGCCTGTTGAAGGCGCGCGAAGCCTACGGCGAGTACGGATCGCAAACCGCCCGTTGGTATCAATGGTCATTGCTGGTCCTGCAGGCGCGTGTGGCGTTGCGCCGGGGCCAGCCAGGTCCGGCGGTCGCCCTCGCATCCGACGTGGCGAAGTCGGTCGACGCGCCGCCCGGATACGTCCTGCAGGCCGAGCTCATCGCGGTTGAGGCGCTGCTCGCGTCGAATCTCGTCGAGGAGGCCCAGCGCAGGCTGGACGCCGTGGCAGGTCGGATCAGCCCCACAGCGATGAGCGGCACTTGGGGCGAATTTCTGCGCTTGCGCGGACGGCTCAATCGGACCGCCGGCCGATCGACGGAGGCGTATCACGACCTCGGCCAGAGCGTCAGCGTGTTCGAGTTGCTTGGCGAGCGGCACCAGGCCGGTTTGAGCTATCTCGAGCTCGGTCGCCTGGCGGCCTCAGCCGGTGCACGATCCAGAGCGACGCGGTACTTGACCGATGCCGTGTCCATCTTCGAGGCGCTTGGCGCGGCTCCCGACCTGGGCGAGGCCCGGCAGGCGCTGGCAGAGACTCCGGCTGCGACGACGGGCGGCTACGTTGGCGTTCAAATGGACGGCGAAGACGCGCTCGTCCGGCGAATCGTCGACGCGGCGGTCATGCCGGCCCTTCTCGCTCGCGAGGGGGCGACCGCGCTCCTCGAAGCCTGCGATGCGCAGGCGGCCGTCGTCTTCGTCCACGCCTCCTCGGGGCAGGTCAGGGTCGCGGCTTCGGCGGGATGCGACCCGTCGCGGGCCCGGGAATTGTCGATTGAGGCCACGCGGTCGCTGGCCGCGCGGGCCACTTCCGCGGCCCCGATCGAGCCTCTTGGACGGGACGCCGACGGTCCGCGGTTCGCGCTCGTCTCCAGCCCCCGGCCGTTCCCCGGAAGCACCCGCCAACGCTTTCGGACGCTCTGCGCGGTCCTGAGGCAGGGATTCGATCTTTGCGCGGCCCGCGATCGCCCGGCGGAGGCGTCCGGGGGCGCGCTCGAACGGCCGCTCGAGCCCCTCCTCCCGGGATTCGTGTGCGCCAGCACCGCGATGCACCGCGTGACCGAACAGATCCAACGCATGCAGGGAAACGATCTGACGGTCCTCATCACTGGCGAAAGCGGGACCGGCAAGGATCTCGTCGCGAGGGCCATTCACGCCGGATCGCCGCGGCGCGGCAGCATGTTTTTGCCGTACAACTGCACCAGCGCGACGCGGGAGCTCGCCGACAGCCAGCTCTTTGGCCACCGCCGAGGCAGCTTTACGGGTGCGATTGCCGATCAGCCGGGCGTCCTGCGCACGGCGCTTGGCGGCACGCTGTTCCTCGACGAAATCGGCGATCTTCCACTCGACGTCCAGCCCAAACTGCTGCGTTTTCTCGAGCAGGGCGAAGTGCTGCCGGTCGGCGACACGCGGCCGCAGCGCGTCGACGTGCGGGTGGTCGCCGCGACCAATGCAGACCTCGAGCAGCGCGTGGCGGAGGGCAAGTTCCGGGAGGATCTGTTCTACCGCCTGAGCGTGATCCGCATCCACGTTCCGCCGCTGCGCGATCGTCGCGAGGAGATTCCGCACCTGAGCACGTTCTTCCTTCGGGACGCCTCCGAACGGCTCGGCAAGCCCGGTGTTCGCCTGAGCGCTGAGACCCTGGATCTCTTCGATGTCTTCGCATGGCCCGGCAACGTGCGGCAACTCCGGAACGAAGTGCAACGCGCAGTCGCCATGGCCCTTCCGGGCGGGCTCATCACTCCCGATCTCCTCTCGCCGGTCTTTGCGACGGCGGTGGACAAGCACGCGGAGGGCTCGCCGCGGATCCACGGACGCCGAACCAGCCTGGCGTCGGCGGTCGAGTCCCTCGAGCGTGAAATGATCGAAGGCGCGCTCGAACGTGCCGACGGCAATATCTCTGAAACGGCGCGCTTTCTCGGGCTGACTCGGCGGGGTCTGTATCTCAAGATGCAGCGGCTCGGAGTGAGCGCTGCCCGCGTGTAGACGAACCGCACACGACTGCGCGGACCGTCGCCAGTATACCGAGTATCCAGCATCCACGCAGTTTGGCTACTAAGTAGCCACAGCCAGGACTTCGTGGATCCGAACGTATTTCTTACTAAACACTAGAAACAATGGATGTTATCGTGGCATCGTGAGCTCCGGGGCCTGAGTGTCCAGAGACGGCCTGCCGCTTGATACAAGGTTGCGCGGGATTCTTCGGGGAGGCTGATGACATGGAGCAGAGACTTCGACTCGTTCAGGGTGGACACGGCCGGTCCGACAAGCGACAGGCGGAGCGCCTGGCCATCGCGGTGCCCGGCCAGATTGTCTGGAAGGACGCGAAGGGCACGACTCGCATGGCGTCGGTAGTTACGCGCGACGTGAGCGAGCAGGGCGTGCGCGTCGAGTGTTTGAGCGGCACGCCGATTCCACTCTATCGCCTCGTCTACTTTCAGGTGGATCGCGAGGCGCGTCACCGGCCGGACCTCCCCGCCGCCCTCCGCAAGTCCAGTGTCCTCTCGGCGATCTTTCGCGTCGGCGCGTGTCAGCAGGCGACCGGCGCGCCGAGTGACTACGCGCTGCGCCTCCTCGTCGAACCGGAGCGCAAGGTGACGGCGACGCCCGTGCGTCCGATGCACGTCTCGATTTCCGGCGAAGCGGGCCGCTCGCTGACGGCTTAGAAAGCGGCTCAGGGCTCAAGGCTCAGGGCTCAGGGACATTCGGAGAGAGGCCCGAGGCACAATTGCTTCGGGCCTTTTTCTATCTCATCCCTCTCCAACCGCGACTCGTACCAACACTCCCCAATCGAATCGAAATATGCGATAGGCTGACCGCTTCTGCCTTGAGCCTTGAGCCTTGAGCCTGAGCCACTTTTCGAGGATCCCCATGATTGACCGTCGCCAGTTCGTCCAATCGATGATTGCTCTTGGCGCAGCGAGCTCCGTTCGGCCGAGCGCGCTCCTCGCCAGCCAGAATTCGACCGAGCTGCGCGACCTCGCCGACGCGGCGCTCGCGTCCGCGCGCAAGGTTGGCGCCAGCTACGCGGATATCCGCATCAACCGCTACCGCGTGCAGTTCATCTTCACCCGCGACCGTCGTGTCCAGAACATCGTCAACACCGAGGACTACGGGTTTGGCGTGCGCGTGATCGTCGACGGCACGTGGGGTTTCGCGAGCAGCAGCGTCGTCACCAAGGACGAAATTGCGCGCGTCACCGCGCAGGCGGCGGGCATCGCCAAGGCGAACCGGAGAATCAACGACGAGCCGGTTCGCCTCGCGCCTGTCGAAGCCTACAACACCGAGTGGAATACGCCGGTGAAGAAGAACCCCTTCGACATGCCGCTGCAGCCGAAGCTCGATCTGCTGCTGCAGATTCATGAGGAAGCGCTCAAGGTTCCCGGCGCCAGCTTCGTCTCGGCGTCCATGCAGTTCGTGAACGAGCACAAGTACTTTGCGTCGACCGAGGGCTCGCACATCGAGCAGTCGCTCATCCGCTCGTATCCGTCGTTCTCGGTGACTGCCGTCGACAAGGCGACCGGCAAGTTCTACTCCCGCGCCTCGCTGACCTCACCGATGGGCATGGGCTACGAGTACGTGGACGGCTATCCCCTTCTCAAGGAAGCCCGCGTCGCCGCCGAGGAAGCGGTGGCAATGCACAAGGCCAAGCCGGCGCCCGCCGGACAGAAGACGCTCATCCTGCATCCGACCAACTTGTGGCTGACGATTCACGAATCGGTCGGCCACCCGACCGAGCTCGATCGCGCGCTCGGGTACGAGGCGAACTACGCCGGCACGAGCTTCCTCACCACCGACAAGCTCGGCAAGTTCGAGTTCGGATCGAAGATCGTCAACATGGTCGCGGACAAGACGCAGGAGCACGCGATGGCGACCTGCGGCTACGACGACGATGGGGTGAAGACGACGCGCTGGCACCTCGTCAAGGCGGGGACGTTTGTCGACTATCAGACGACGCGCGACCAGGCGCACCTGATCGGCCAGAAGGAATCGCATGGCTGCAGCTACGCCGACAGCTGGGCATCGATTCCGTTCCAGCGCATGCCGAACGTGTCGCTCGAGCCCGGCGAGAAGGACGTGTCCGAAGCCGACATCATCGCGGCGACCGACGATGGCGTCTACGTGAAAGGCGATGCGAGCTACAGCATCGACCACCAGCGCTACAACTTTCAGTTCAGCGGTCAGACGTTCTGGGAAGTCAAGAACGGCAAGATTACGACGCAGCTCAGGGACCTGGCCTACCAGTCGAATACGCCCGAGTTCTGGAAGTCGTGCGACATGCTTGGCGGCAAATCAACGTATCAACTCGGCGGCGCGTTCAGCGACGGCAAGGGTCAGCCGTCGCAGAGCAACTCGGTCAGTCACGGCTGCCCGATCGCGCGGTTCGCGCGCGTGAACATCCTCAACACGGGACGGTAATCGATGATCTGGACCAAGGATCAGACCAAGGCGCTGACCGACCGCGTGCTGTCGTTCAGCAAGGCGGAACAGACGTTTGTCGCGGTCAACGGCAGCGAGCGCGCGAACCTGCGCTTCGCGCGGAATACCGCGACGACCTCCGGTGCCTCGTCGGGCACGAGCCTCGCGATCACGTCGAGCTTTGGCAAGCGCTCGGGCACGGTCACGACCTCGCAGTTCGACGACGCCAGCCTGCAACGGGCGCTGAGCAAGCGCCGAGGAGATCGCCAAGGTGTCGCCGGAGAATCCCGAGGCGATGCCGTTTCTCGGGCCGCAGACCTACTCGCCCGTGAAGGCGTACTTCGACGACGCGGCGACGGCATCCCCCGAGTGGCGCGCGTCGTCGGTTGAGACGGCGATTGCGCTCAGCAAGAAGAAAGACGTCGTCTCGGCCGGCTTCGTCGAGACGCAGTCGGCGATGCAGGCGGTGGCGAGCTCTCTCGGGCTCTTTGCCTACGACCGGTTCACGGCGGCCGACTACAACCTCACGGCGCGTACGCCGGACGGGTCGGGCTCCGGCTGGGCGTCGAAGTCCTTCAACGAGCTGCGGCTGCTGCAGCCAGGCGACGCTGGCCGAAACGGCGATCGACAAGGCCGCGACGGCGAAGAATCCATCGGCCATCGAGCCGGGGAAATACACCGTCATCCTCGAGCCGGCCGCGCTCGCCGATCTGCTGGTGTTCATGCTCTTCTCCGCCGATGCGCGCCAGGCGGACGAAGGGCGGAGCTTCTTCTCGAAAAAAGGCGGCGGGAATCGCGTCGGCGAGCAAATCGTCGGCGACAAGGTCCGCATCTATTCGGATCCGGCGCATCCGCTGGCGCCGAGCATCTCGTTCGACAACGAAGGCCTCCCGATTGCGAGAAACGTCTGGGTGGAGAACGGCGTCCTGAAGGACCTTTCTACTCGCGATTCTGGGCGGAGAAGATGGGCAAGACAACCGACCGCCGGGCCGGCGAACGTGATCATGGACGGCGGCAACGCGACCATGGCTGACCTGATCGCGGGGACCGAGCGCGGCGTCCTCGTGACGAGGTTCTGGTACATCAGGCCGCTCGATCCGCAGACGATCCTCGTGACCGGGCTGACGCGGGACGGGCTCTATCTGATCGAAAAGGGCAAGGTGACCCGGCCGGTCAAGAACATGCGCTGGAACGAGACGCCGATCGTCGCGTTCAACAACATCGAGGCGATGACGGCGCCCGAGCGCGTGGTGAGTGGTGAAGGCGCGGGCGGGTCGGGACTCGCGCTCGTCTGCCCCGCCGCGCGGATCCGCGAGTTCACGTTCTCGAGCTCGTCGGACGCGGTCTAGCTCTCAGCTATCAGCTGTCAGCTTTCAGCTCTGAGCCGGGTGCTTCGAAGCCTGTTCGCTAGCTAGAAGCTGATAGCTGACGAGCTGATAGCTGAGAGCTGAGAGCTACGACTTTCTGACGTCTTCGAGCTCGCGCTTCGCATCCGTGAAGTAGAGCGACGCCGGGAACTCCTCGGTGACGCGCGTGAAGGCGCGGACCGCCTCTTCCTTTCGCCCCGCGAGCGCGCACGCTCGCCCGAGCTGCATCAGCACGCCGTCGACGGGCAGCTGTGAGCTCGTGTCCCGGCTCAACTCGGTGTAGAGCGTGATCGCACTGTCGTACTTCTTCTGGGCGACCTGCGCCTGGGCGAGCCCGAGGCGGCCGGTGCGTCCATACAGGCTGGATCCGGCTCTCGACACGACCTCCTGAAATCGCTGTTCCGCCTCGCTGAAGCGCCCGAGCGTGGCGAGGATCCCGGCGGCGTGATACCTGGCGGCGATGCCGGCCTGAGTCGACGGGTAGCGGTCGGCGGCCTCGAGGAACTTGGGAAGCGCCGCTTCGAGCTTGGCCTGCTCGGTACGGTAGGTGCCCGGCTGCTGCACAGGAGCGGGGCTTCCCGGCGCGGGTGGGGCGACGGGCACCACAGGCGCCTCGTAAACGGCCAGCGCGCTTGCGAGGAGGTCGGTGCCGCGGCTGGCGGTCGACTGCCGCCACCACGCGTACCCGCCGACGATCGCCAGCAACGCGACGATGACGGCGACCGCCCACGTCACATCGCGCTGGCGGGTGGCGAGCACCTCCCGCGCGTGCACGACCGTCCGCGCGAACTCGTTTTCTTTCAGCTTGTGCCGTTCCTGGCTTTTCATAGTCGTTCCTGTTTAGCAAACAATCAGTGCGTAGCTCGCGAACTAATGCAGCGCGAGCGAAGGCTGGTGCGCCCGGCAGGTCTCGAACCTGCGCCCCCGGTTTAGGAACCCGCTATCGACGCGATTTTCGGAATGAATCTACGGATTTGCTAGAGGTTCCGCAAGGTCACACCTTACCGGGACTTACGGAATTATACCGGAGACTAGGCTCGCCCTGTTAAGCTTACCGCGCAGCCGACCTGTGCCGTCAGATTCGAGCTTCACCCCCGCGAACTGCGCCGCGCCGCGCGTCGCACGCCGCGCCTTCAGTCGTCAGCGCCACCGGGCGCGCCCGGCGCCTTGACATTTCGGCCTCACTCTGCCTGTATGTGGGCAATCACGGTTTTATATGGCGCCCCCCGCGGTAGCCCTCGAGACCGGGTCGCATTTCTGGCGGCGGTGGTGGTTCCTTGCGCTTGCGACGGCGACGGGCGCGTCCGCAATGGCGGCCTTTGCCCGTGCTCGCCACGAGCGCCTGAAAGTGCTGCGCGAGAGCGAGAACCGGTTCCGAACGCTCGCCCAAACGGCATCAGACGCGATCGTGACGATTGACGAACAGAGCCGCATCGTGTTCGTCAATCCCGCGGCAGAGAAGATCTTCGGCTACACCCGCGATGAGATGCTGGGCGCCGAGCTGACGATGCTCATGCCGGAAGCGTTCCGCTCACGCCATGAGGCGGGCTTTGCCCGGTACAGACAGACTGGCCAGCGAAACATCTCCTGGAATGCTATTTCCCTACCGGGTGTGCGCAAGGACGGGCACCAGATTCCGCTGGAGATCTCCTTCGGGGAATTCACGCGGAACGGCCAACGCTTCTTCACCGGCATCGCCCGCGACGTCACCGAGCGCCAGCACGCGGAGGAAGCGCTGCGCAGGAGTCGCGAAGAACGGCTTGCCGAGCTCGAGCGGGTGCGCAGGCTTATCGCGAAGGACCTGCATGACGATGTCGGATCGACCCTCACGCGCATTGCACTCCTGAGCGAGGTCGTCCGGCGACAGGTCGGAGGCCTGGACGCGTCCCAGGAGAAGCCGCTCTCGTCGATCGCCGGGCTTTCACGCGAGCTCGTAGACGCGATGAGCGACATCGTGTGGGCGATTAACCCCGACAAGGATCATCTCAGCGATCTGTCTCAGCGCATGCGGCACTTCGTCAGCGATGTCTGTACCGCACGCGAGATTGCCTTCCGGTTTCGCACACCGACTCCCGACCACGACATCGCCGTGGTCGCACACGTGCGCCGCGACGTGTTCCTCATCTTCAAGGAGGCCGTCAACAACATGGTGAAGCATTCGGCGTGTTCGGAAGCCGAGCTCGAATTCCGCGCAGACGAAGAGCGCCTGCTGCTGCGGATCAGCGACAACGGACGAGGGTTCGACGTCGCGGCCATGCCGGCCGGCCACGGCCTTCGGAGCATCCACGAGCGCACACGGGGGCTGGGCGGGCATCTGGACGTGCTCTCGCAGCCTGGGCGCGGCACGGTACTCACGTTGACGATTCCGCTGGGGAACCATGCGCAAAACAATCCCGGAATTCACGTGAATCGTGTGAATTCCGCGTAGCTCTCAGCTCTCTCAGCTTTCAGCTCAGGCTGGAATAGGAAAACCGGGTTGGCAGCTGAGGGCTGATGGCTGAGAGCTGACAGCTAGCCATCCTGCGTCCCCGCATGAATATGCGGTGACTGAACCGCACACCGAGAGGTAACGTCAGACGTAACAGGTCCTGTTCGCATGTCACAAGCCCAGCTTTCCCGCCCGGAACAGGCCGACATCAGAGTCGCCATCATCGAAGATGAACGCGATACGCGCGAGTGCCTCAGCCTGCTGGTGAACGGCACGGACGGATATGAGTGCACCGGCAGCTATCGCACGATGGAAGAAGCGCTCGAAAAGATCCCGGGCAACCTGCCGGACGTGGTTCTTTCCGACATCGGGCTGCCAGCCATGAGCGGCATCGAGGGCGTCAGGATTCTCAAGCAGCGCCATCCGGATCTGATTGTCCTGATGCTCACCGTCTATGACGATGATGACCGCATCTTCGAAGCGCTGTGCGCAGGCGCCTGCGGATACCTGCTGAAGAAAACGCCGCCGATCAAACTGCTCGAAAGCCTCCAGGAAGCGGTCGCCGGCGGCGCGCCGATGTCGCCAGAGGTGGCGCGCCGGGTGATCGCGCTGTTCCGGGAGATCCACCCGCCCGCGCGGGCGGATTACCACCTCACGCCGCACGAGACCCGGCTGCTGAAGCTGTTCGTCGAAGGCCACAACTACAAGACAGCGGCGGCAGAGCTGGGTGTATCCATCAACACCGTGAACTTCCACGTCCGAAGCGTCTACGACAAGCTGCAGGTCCACTCGCGCTCGGAGGCAGTGGCCAAAGCGCTCCTCAATCGGCTCGTGTAGAGCCGCTCCGCGTTCACAGGCTCGGAACACACTTCCTACTTGAGTATGCAGGAGCGTTCCTGCCTGCTCTTCGTATTTCATCGCGTGGTCAGTAACAGCAACAACGAATCGCGCCGGTCGCCGATGAGCCCCGCAGTGATTCCCGGCTCCGGCTCCGACGGAAGGAGAACATCATGACCACCACTGTTACCTCACTCGGCTCGATGCTCGACGATGAATGGAAGATGGAGTTGGAAGCGTCGAGGATCCTCGACCGCGCAGGTGTCGACTTCGCGGGTCATTCGAACTGCACGCTCATTCAGACCGCGCACAGCATCTATCTCTTTCTGGAGCACACGCCGGCCGAGCGGAGCGGGCTGCTGGTAGGAGGAGCGGTCGGAGAAAATCCCACCGCAGCCTACCTGGTTGGCTCGATGGACCTCGCGACTGGCGAGATCGATTACCCGACGTGCCTGAGAGCTGGCGAGCGGGCAATCTTCCAGATCATGAGCCAAGGCGTTTGCAAGCGCATCACCACGTCGCCTGTCGTGAACGTCGTCCATCGCCAGGTCCGTGCGACTCAATCAAACGCCACCCGCACAGAGCCCTTCGTCCCGGAGTCATTGGAATCGGTGTGAACCTAGGTTTGCTCCGGCTCGACGTCCGGTCGTCGCTCCTAGCAGGCCGTGGTGAAAGTCAGACACGGCCTGTTAACCGATCCAGTCTCGTCGCCGTCGAACGTAGCGGTGAGGAAATCCGCACTAGTTGTCAGCCACACCCGGCTCAAGAGCACAGCGCTGATCGCGCTGGGGTTCATGACGTGGTGGGTCGCCCTATGCAACGCAGCGCCTGTTATTTCCGCGCGCGAGCAGATCACTATTTCGGCTGGCGAGCAGATCACGCTCCATTCGGAAATATTGGGTGAGGATCGAACGGTTTTCGTGGCCATTCCCGCATCGTATCGCAGCGGAGCTGAACGGTATCCGGTGCTGTACCTGACCGACGCCCAGTGGAATTTCGAACAAGCGCGGGCGAGCATCCAGTATCTGGCGCGAAATCAAATCATCCCGGAAATGATCGTCATTGGTGTGGTCAACCGCGATCGCACACGCGACCTGTATGCCACACGGGCCGACTTCAGAAACGGCGACCGTGTGATTCCGTTCCCCACGAGCGGCAATGCCGATCGGTTCTTGGAGTTCGTCGCCAAGGAATTGATTCCGTGGACCGAGAAAACGTACCGAACATCCGAACTGCGTGTGCTCGCCGGCCATTCGGCCGGTGGGAACTTTGCACTGCATGCAATCCGGCTGAAGCCTGACCTGTTCCAAGCGGTCATGGTGGCCAGTCCCTGGCTGGCTTGGGACGACCACAAGGAGCTGAATCAACTCCTCCCGTTCGTGAGGTCAACACAACTACGACTCAGGGCGCTGTTCGTCAGCTGGGCAGACGAGGGTGCCGAGATGAGAGCGGACGTTGACGCCCTCACCACGGCACTCACGTCACGCACGGACGCGTCACTGCGCTGGCGCTCCGCGCACTATCCCGACGAGACGCATGATTCCACTGGCATCAAGAGTTACTACGATGGACTGCGAATGATCTTTGCCGGCTACAGCTACCCGCGTGATGCGAAGACAAACCTGCTGGTGGGCTCGCTCGATGATGTGAAATCCCATTTCGCGAAGCTCGGCGAGCAGTTGGGCGTCCCACTGGGTCCGCCGGAAAGGATTGTCAATGAACTCGGCTACCAGCAGCTGCACACGGGCCGGTCAGAACTGGCCGTCGCCGCGTTCCGGTTCAATACGGAGCAGCACCCGCAATCGGCAAACGCCTGGGACAGCCTAGCCGAAGGGCTGGAGGGTCGCGGCGAAGTTGCCGAGGCGCTTGCAGCTTGTCGAAAGGCAGTCGCTCTGGCGGAGGTGCACCACCTCCCGAACGTGGAAGCATTTCGCAAGCATCTCTTACGCCTCGAGACCATCAACAAACAGAAGCCTCCCCAGTAGCCCGGCAGCCTCTCGCGTTCTAACCGCCGACGAGTCGGTCAACAGTTGCACGATTCCCTTCCGGGGCGTAGCCGACTTTATCCCAGGCATCGGCGTGCTTCGCAAGAGCGCAGCAAAAGCAACGGCTCCTCATTGCTTTTCAAAGACCGAGACATCATTGATTGTCTGACCCTTGGCGTTGATCCCTTCGGTTGTGATGGTCATGACTTTCCCGTCTCTCGAGATCACGCGCGTGCCAGTGATGGCAACCCGGCCAGCTCTCTTCTGTGTAAACTCTGTCGTGAAGGCGTCGATACGCTTCAATGCAAGCGTATCGACGTCTGGGTCACCGCTCACCGGACGCTCCTTCCCATCGTAGACAATCGTCCATTCCCGAGTCGTGGTCTTCCCTTCGACGTCCACTACCGTGGAGGTCGCTTTGATTTCCTGGCGCACCGTCATGTACGTCATCGGTTTGCTTGCGCCTTTGGATGTCACCTTGGTCGACTGGCCTTCCATGACGAACGTGCACGAGTCGCTCTGGGGAGCGGGGCCTGGGCTGAACTTCGATTTCGCGACATTCAGCACCCACGTGCCGATGATCGGATCGGCATCCTGAGGAGCCAGAGGCCTCCCGAACGGCATGAGGATGATTCCGAGGACCGTGAGGCGTCGAAGCATGCGCCTGTTCATTGGTGCCTTCCCCACGTTTTGCTCGGTCTACCAACTAATTTTGGTGCGCCCGGCAGGACTCGAACCTGCGACCCCCGGTTTAGGAAACCGATGCTCTATCCTGCTGAGCTACGGGCGCGATAAATGTTTATGCGGTCTTTCTGCCGTTTGCCCGATGTACTGCCACGCCGTACTGCCACGTTTTCGCGGGAGACAGCCGCGTTGAACGCCTTCACGGCCAGCCGCAACCGGGGTGCCACGCCGCCGATCGTGTAGCGGTCCATCATCTGGCTTTTCGCGCTGTGCATCAGCAGTTCCGCCGTCGCCTTCGGGTCTCCAGTCTCCGCGATACATCGTCGTCGCGAACGAATGCCGGAGATCGTACGACGCGGGGCGGGCTGCACCTTAGCCGCCTGTACAGGCACGCCGTCCAGCTTTTCATCATACTACTGTTGCTGAACGTCGCCCCAAGCACTCGAGGTCTGCGAAGTGTCTCAGCGCCTTGAGCCCTTCAGCCGTTAACGGCAGGAGTCCGTCCTTCCACGCCCTTGCCCTTCTCGCGCTCTTGGCCACCGTCACGGTCTTCGCTCGCCAGTCGATCGACTCAGGTGTGAGCTTCTTCATCAAGCTTGTGCGGCAGACCCGTATACGCAATCACCGCCAGCCTGGCCTTCGTCTTGGATCTGGTCGTCTCGGGCTTCGCCCTTCCGACCTTGCCCAACATCCGGCATCGCCTTCAAGATCTTCGCTATCTTCGTATAGACGACCGCTCTGGCCGTCAACGTGGGCATCTCTGGCATCAACGCTTCACGAACAGGGTTATGGGCTTTCCTTGCCGTCCAGGCCTGTCCAGAGCGCTTGTAAGGCCGTCCGCCGGTTGCGGACGGTGGACGGTCGCTTCCCCGCCTCGAGCCAGCCTCGAGAGCACGGTATCGATCTCCACCGTCTTGATGGTGTGCCGATTGCGACGTCCAAACTCCGCGCTCCAGAGCGCCAAGTGCGCCTTCCGCTCTTTCACGTGGGCATCTGTCGTCCGTGCCGCCACGATAGCGCTCGACGTCCGCCGCGAATGTCCCGCGCTCGATGCTCGGAGCAATCTTCCGGAGCGCGCCTTGCGTCTCTTCCTGCCACTTCTTCATCGCCTTGAGTCTTCGTGTCGGACGGGAAACGCTTCTCGCGTGTCAGGCCGTTGGTCTGCACCTTCGCCGCGAGGCCCCACTGTCCGCGTAGATGCCCTTGGCGATCGTTCGACGGTGTCGCTGTTGTGAGTCAGGCACGGCTAGTGCTCCGCCGATCTTCGTTTTCGTTGCGATCTGAGACTTGCGTCGGTTTCAGATCGCCAGCGTCTTCGCATTCGTCATATCGCTTGTGACTGGATGAAGATGCGCACGTCCTTTCGGGCGCGCCGGAGGAGGTCGAGCGCACCCTGAACGGGTGGCGCGTGCCGCGTGCACGCAACCAGAATACGGGCGACATTTCGCACCCGTCCATCGTCTATGTCATCGGCGCCGATGGCCGCATCGTGTACGTCGTCAGCGCGAATCCCGACGTCATTGCGGCGGCGGTGCGAGCGCTGTAGCGGGGTTGGCCTCTGACACCGCCGATCGCATCCACTGTGGCCGCGCCCCACCCAACCGAGTACGCATCGCGTCAATGCCGAGCATCGATGTGGACGACACGGTAGTTGCTGAAGCTGTTCGTGACCGTGCTGTGGGCAAAGACCACGAGGTCATACGACCCGGGCGGCAGATCGTTGACGGTGACCGAGTATCCCGACGGTGTGAACCGCCCGGCGCCGAACGCCGCGCCAACGTCCGCTCTCTCCGCTCCGTAGCCTGCAACGCCGACGAAAACCGGGGGTGCGCCCGACCCGGGACTGGGATAGGTCCACACGTGGACCGCGTCCACGCCGGTCCCAGTTGACGCGGCATAATCGATGGCCCAGCCGGAGATCGTGAACGGCTCGACGACGTCACCCTCAGACGGCTGATCCACCGCCATCATCGGGTTCGCCTCCACCGTCACCTGGAGCGTCTGGACGACCGTAAATTCGTTAGTCACCGTGCTGTGCCCATAGACGGCGAGCAGGTAGGTGGCGGGCGGCGGTCGCAGCACCATCTCGTATCCGCTGTTGGTGAACTCACTCCCGTAGATCGCGCCGACGTCGGGCCGTGGGACAGAGAGCCCCGGGTCGGGCTGGCTCACGGCACCCAAGAAGATTGGAGGGGCTCCGGTCCCTGGATTTGGATAGCCCCACACATGAATGGCGTCGATACCGGTTCCGAGCGGCGCGCCGAGGTCAATTGCCCATCCGGCGACAAACAGCGGCGATCGAACCGTTGCGCCGTCGGCCGGTGCGTCGACGGTGAGGATCGGCTGCGAGTGTATCGTGATGGTGCGGGTCGCGACCACGCTAAGCTCTCGGTTATGCTGCTGTGCCCGTAGACCGCGAGCTGATAGGTGCCCGACTTCAGGCAGCACACGCCGACCGAGTAGCCGGAGTCCCGGAACTGCGCGCCGAAGATGGCGGCGATGTCGGGTCGAGGCATGCGGGTTGAATCCGCGGCGCCGAGAAACAGCGGCGCCGTTCCGGAGCCCGGATTCGGCCACGCATACACGTGGACCGCATCGATACCCGAGTCGACCGCCGACGCCCGGTCGATTGCCCAGCCCTGGACGTTGATTGGCGCCGTGAGCGCTTCGTCGGCAGGCAGATCGATGACGAGCGTCGTGTCGGATACGTTGATGGCGGTGACGAAGGCATCGCTTCCGCCGCCGGCGGTCGGCTGATTCGCATCCGGCGTTACCGGAAAGTCCGTCGAGAAGGTGTGCCCCGCGACCCAGACGTCGCCGCCGGGTCCCAGTGCCAGCGCCACCGCGCCCTCCAGGTCGAAGAGGCCGAAAGAGGAGAACAAGGTCGACCCGCCGCCAAGATATGTCGAGAACTCGAGCGAGCGGCCGTCGGCGCTGAATCGTGACACGAACGCGTCCGACGAGCCGAGCAGCGCCAGCTGGATTGCGGCGACCACGGGAAAGTCGGTCGCGTTCGTGAACCCGGTCACCGTGGCACGTCCGGCGGCGTCGACACGGATGGCAGCAGCCTCCTGCGCGGCATGGTCGACCGTTGACACTCGGGGCTCTATCCCGCCCAGGAATGTCGAGTACACCAACGCCGTGCCTGAGGCGTTGAACTTCGTCACGAACACGTCGGTAAAGAAAAGGGGAAAGCGGGAGCTCGTAACTATACACGGGGCCGCGGGCGTGCCGCACGTGGTGTCGTACGCCCCCGCCGTCGAGGGGAAGCTGGGGCTGCCCGTCGACCCGGTGACGTAGGCTTCGCCCGCGGCATTGACAGCAATTCCGGTGATCTCGTCGAAAGGGTTCGGGTTTGTCGTGTCCGTTTCCCGGAGGTAGGTCAGGTAGCTGAGTTGTGTCTCATCACTCGAGAGCATCGCGACCATGCCGTCCGTACAGCCGATTGTAACGTTGAAATAGTCACTTAGGCGCTTGCCCGGCGTCGTCTGGAAGGCGCCGGGTGTCGTGGGCAGGTTCGTCGACGTTGTCGTCCCGCCGATGTAAATCGCATTGTCCGGTCGGAGCGCGAGCGCAGTCGCGACGTCGCGGCTGGAGCCACCGAGAAACGTCGAGGTGACTGGCACACCGGCAGCGCTCAACCGCGCGACGAACGCATCGGCTTCGCCGGCGTAGACGGGCTGCAGCGCGCCGGGGCTCGTGAACATCGCGGCATCGCTCGTCTCGCCGGACCAGACCGCAGATCCGTCCGGTGCGGCGATCACGGCCCGCCCCGATCCCGACAGGGAAAACAGCGTGGCAAACGCCAGCGTGCCGTCCGGGTTCAGGCGCAGCAGGAATGGCGCGAACGACAAAGTGGGCCCCTGCTGATACGCGTTGAGGAAAGGAAAGTCGCTGGAAATTGTCTCACCCGCGACGTAAACCGATCCGTCCGGCGCGACCGCAATGGCGTTGGCGCGGTCTGTACCCGGTGCCGGCCACCACCGTCGAATACACGAGCGCGTGCGTGCCCGCGGCGAATTTCGCGATGAACACATCCGTGCCCGTCGACGAGGGCTGGTAGTTGATTGCCGCGTACGCCGCGCCGCTGGCGTCCACGGCTACCGCGGCGCCGTGCGCGTCACCGTAGCCGTCGTCGGAGGCGCCGCCGACGAAGGTCGAGTACGCGAGCGACGGATCGATGACCAGACGACGACGGCGATCGTAGGGTCCGAGCGCGATGCGGACGCGACCGGACGTGATGCGATACGACGCGTCCACGAATCGGCGGCCGCCGCCCACGTCCTGATACGCGACAGGACGGCGCTGACGGAGCGTCTGCGTGCCGGCGTGCACGACCAGATCGCCGGCGGCGTCGACATACAGGCGGTCGGCGCCGCGAACGTCGAGCGCAATCCGCGACGAATCCGCACCCGCTGCGACCTCGAAGTCGTACTCGAGCAACCCATCGGTCGCGTGAAAGACGACGTCGATTCCCGGATACAGCTGCGTGTAGCGCACACGCTCGTACTGGCTCGCGGCGATGCGCCAGCGGCGCGGGTCGGATCCGACGAAGTAGTTGGCGT
The DNA here is from genome assembly GCA_963797625.1 of uncultured Acidobacteriota bacterium. Taxonomy (GTDB): domain Bacteria; phylum Acidobacteriota; class Vicinamibacteria; order Vicinamibacterales; family 2-12-FULL-66-21; genus DATBJJ01. Next base: position 179,439 of record CAWCQI010000020.1, on the reverse strand, counting down.
GCGCCGCGACGGGACCGACCGCCTCGGGCACGACGTTGCGATTGCCGCCCAGAAATCGGACACGCACGCCGTCGCCGATACGGAACCCGTCGCGCAGGAGGTCGACCTGTCCGGTGCGCAGATGCGCGGTGAATGGGGAGGCCGACGACGACTGTCCGGCGTTCGACTCAAAGAGAATCGGCGGCGTGACCGGTTCCACTCGGCGGCGCGGTCCCGCAGCCGACGCCGTTTGAGCGCCGGCGAGCGTCCAGGCCAGCCACACCCAGCAAAGCCAGCGCATACCCCCTCCCTTCGAAAGACTTGCGCGTCGAGCGGATGGACTTGTCTATCGCCCACAGGGTCGAACCATTCCATTTCAGGGCGTGGTAACTCCGTGTTCATTGGTGCTTGTGGGGCACCGTTGGCCCTTCCGGGTAATGGCCAGACGCCTGATTCATCGCGGCCTCGTACATCCCCTCGACATAGTGAATATAGGTCACGTACGCCTTGACGTGGCCAAGGTAGCACAAACTAGCGAAAATAGGCCGAAATATGCTGATTGTGCCGCGAGGATGTTATGAGTGGAAATGTCTTGAAATGCCTAGAAAGGCCAGCAAGTAGTTCCATCGCCGGTGATGGACAGGACGAGCACATCACACGCGGTTCGCGCCCACACCTGACTCCCGTACACCTGATCCCGCTTCAAGGCGTATTGCTCATGCGGCTTCGCCTTAGGTGCCCCAACCGACAAGATGAGCGCCAGACTGTAGTGCTCCGCGATCCGCTGCAACGCGCCCATGAAGGGCGACACGACCTGTGGCTTGCTGGGGTCTTCCACGAGCATGTCGGCACCCTCGAGGAACACGACCGCCGGGATCTCGCTTGCGCCTCGATGGCGCGGAGAATCGCCGCCGCCTGCAGACCATTCGCGACGGGCGGGATATGCGCCATGGCCAGGCTGTCAGGATCGATCCGCATGCGCTTGAGGGTTTCGTCATTCGAGACCTTGCCGCGGTCGGCGAAAATGACGATGAAGTCCAGCCGGTTCCCGATGTGTCCCAGATAGGCCCCGCCACGCTTCTGCTGCTGGAAGAGGTCAACGGCCGATGGAACGGTGCCAGCAAACTGGGAAACGCCGGCCGGGGCCGTGGAGAGATAAGAAACGGCGACCAGACGCAGAGGTCCGATCGCCGATAGGAGCTCGCGCTCGAGAGCGGAGTAGCCGGTGGACACTTCCCTAGTCTATCGCGACGCGGCGCCCGCGCCGATTCATGCTGTCCAGCCTTTCGCTTCAAACGCCTTCCGCCACTCGTGCGCCACGTCGAGCAGTTTGCCTAATTCTCGGGCGGCCTTGCGTGCGATGCATTCGAATCCACTCGGGCCAACCATTCGGAAACAGAAAAGGGCGAACTGTGAAGCGCGGTTCGCCGGTCCCTGCATTTACCTCACGAGCAAAATCGCCTGAGCGAACGCGCCAATCGCGGGGTTGTTCGGATTGCGGATACGACCGCTGATGGGTGGACCCGGCCGATGACCTCGCCCCCGCCAGTCACGTCCTCGACGAAAAATCCCAGGTAGTTCACGACCTCGAGCTCCGGCTGGCTCCGACCGGTATGCTGGCCCTCCGTATATCTCGTTGGGTTTTACAACGGGACTATACGGATCCGGGGGCTGACGGGATACCGGCTGCCTTTCACGCAGTTGCAGCCGTCGTCCCAGTGGGCGTTCGGATCGGACGCCATGAGGCCGTCGGTTCCCTGCTGGGTGGGCCCGGTCATGTTGCCATTTTCAGGCATCAACAGGTCGCCAATCGCCACCACTCGCGAGTTGCAGGCTGCGATGTTCTCCCGATAGTAGTCGGCGCCGGTGCCGCCGGGGATTGCCCAGGCGTTGTACATGCTCGGCGCGACACGATTCTGATTGTTGTTCTTCAGCACGAGGCGTAGCCCTTTATCGGTCGTCGGGTTGTAGCCCGTGGCCTCGCGACTGCCTGGCGGAACATAGATGTCCGGGCGCAGCAGCGGCGGGCCGGCGTTCTGGTTCTGACCCTGCTTCTCATACATGTCGAACGTCTCGTTCACCGACCACGGACATGATACGCCGCCACATCCCCTTTCCGTCCACTTGTCGGGAATCGTGAACGGCAACACGCACGTCGCAGCGTCGGCCGGGGCAGCCGTCGCCGTTGCGGTTGCTGCCACGTCGACGGTGTCGATGCCGAAGAACGAAGCGATTATCGTCGAGAGCGGGTTCGACCGCGCTGTAGTCCGGTAGACCGTGACCTGCACTTGATCCGACTGCCCGGTCACACTATTGAAGGGAAACGTCACGTCCGCGGGAGTCACCGACACCTGTTCGCCGATCACGAGATTCGTTTTGGCCGTATCGATCGCGCCGGCGACCGCGGGGCCGGTCGGGGCATGGTTCGTGAAGCTGTTGTACACCAGTGCGGTCGCTCCCGCGAGCGCGCCGGCATCGGCGGCGGTCTGCGCCTGCGTGCGCGCGGTCATGAGCATGCCGACATCAATCGCCAGCATCGTGGCCGCGAACAGCGACATAAAGCTGAATCCGACGATGATGAGCGAGGAGCCGCGCTCGTCACGCCGAATCTGGCAGATGGCGGCAGTCGTACGTCGCCTGACTGTGATGGCGCGCTGATCGGTGTGCGAATGTGTGGCCCTCATGGCTACTGCGCCTCGTTGCGCATACGTGCTGATGAATTGATGGTGAAGGGCGCGCTGCCGAGGGGCGACCCTCGTACCACGAGATTCGCAACTCGGTTGATCACGATGAATGAGAACGGGTAGCTGACAGTCACCGTAGACGCAGACGCAGTGCCCGTCCCAATCGAGACGCTTGCGTTTCGATTCACGGCGACGGTGGCCTGATCAGCCATCGCGAGTTGTCCGTCTCGAAGATAGCTGACCACCCGTGACTGGACGTCAGCTGGCGTCGAGCTCGGCAGCACGGCGATGCGCGCTCCCTCCCGTGCCGCGTTCGTGACCACCTGCAGTGTTTGATACCCGCGGCCGAACTCGAAAATCGCCACGGCAACAAAAAGCACGATCGGCAGCGTGATTGCCGTTTCGAGAAGTGCCTGACCGCGCTCGCTCGCCAGCCGTGAACGCGAACGACGACACGGCGCCGACACTGTCCGACGACTCCAGAGTCCTGGCTTCCCCAGCAGCATGGTTACCCTCCCCCCGAGGCTCGTTCCCAGCGATTTTGATCCTGGCCAGGGTGGCACAACGCATCAGACGTGCCAACGACAGAAGCGGTGCACAAGTCATTTACAGAATGTCATTTGCACCAGATACCGACGGAGCCGTCGGTCGCGTCTCACCGCACACTGTGCTCAATCGCAGCACACCGCCGACGGAAACGTTGGGGGCGGCATAAACACTATTTCGATCGGTGTACATCAATCAGGATAATGGTCAGTTCGGCGCGCCAACGCTTTACTCGCCGAATACAGAACATGAGACTCTGGCTGAAACAAAAGGTTGGCGGCCGGGAGGATTTGTGCAAAAAGCGTAATCGAGATCTGCCCACTAATTCATCGTCTGGGCTGGCACACGTCTGGAATATCCCTCTGCCAGGAGATCATGGATGCCAACGGAAAATGTGGTTTGGTGCTGACAACAAGAACGAACTCGTAAGCCATAACAAAGCTGTCGGCGCGTCTTTTGGAGGTTGTATCAAAACCCCAACGGCACAGTGAATGACCGTCAGCGGCCACGCCGCTTTCCGAAACGAGAGTGCGACATCGGCATTCTGTCTGCCTTGACTTGCGCACTGTCTCAGCGTCCCCTACACTTGCCGACATGGGCGATGCTTCTGGTTCGTCCCGTCTGCCGACGCGCTGCCCCGTGTGCAAAGCGGCGGGTATCTTCCGGATGCCAGACAAGAGCTCGGGAACGGTCATCTGGTTCTACTGCGACTTCTGCAAGCACATGTGGAAATTTCGCATCGAAGGCGCCAAACAGGAGTAGTTCGGCCCGTCGCCCCTTGTCACCGGCAATTCAACATCAAGCACTTACCACCCCCCAATCCTAACGCGACCCCGACCTTTCAACTTCAGGTCAGCCGTATCCGCGGGATGTGGGGAATGAGGCCATGAGTGGCCACGGCTGGCCACGTCATGACATCAAAACACTCAATAAATACGGGATCTTGCGTGTGGGTGACTGGTGGGCCGTTGTTTTAGGAAACCGATGCTCTATCCTGCTGAGCTACGGGCGCGTCGATCCAACTGTCAGGTCAGTATTGCAGCACGGCAAAGAGGTTCTCGCCCTGCAGCTTCGATCGGCCATCGAGCTCGACGAGCTCGATCAGAAACGCGATCCCTTCGACGCGGCCGCCGAGCTGCTTGACCAGGTCGACTGTCGCTCGCGCCGTGCCGCCTGTCGCCAGCAGATCGTCGACGATCAGCACGCGCTGGCCGGACTCGATCGCGTCGTTGTGCATCTCCAGGCTGTCGCTGCCGTACTCGAGATCGTAGCTGACCTTGACCGTCTTCGACGGCAGCTTGCCGACCTTGCGCACCGGCACGAATCCCGCGCCGATCCGGTCGGCAACCGCTGCCCCGAGAATAAAGCCGCGGCTCTCGATGCCCACGACCAGGCTGATGCCGCGGTCCTTGTACGGATTCGCCAGGCTGTCGATCGCAATCCGGAATCCGTCCGGATCGCGCAAGAGCGTCGTCACGTCATAAAAGAGGATGCCGGCCTTCGGAAAATCCGGTACGTGTCGAATCTTCGATTTGAGCGCGTTCAAGTGATCTCCGAATCTCCCTAAGATGTTGTTGTCAGGCTACCGAATCGAGAACCCGGTAGCCCGCCCCGACGGGACGGCCGCCTCGCTGACGACCTCATCGACGACGGCGCCCGACGGTCCTCTCCAGAGCGCCGCCTCGATTCGATCGACAGACGCTTGTTCGCCTTCGACGAGCGTTTCCACGCGGCCGTCCGCGAGGTTACGCACCCACCCGTGGACGCCCTCGATCGCGGCACGAGCTTCGACAAAAAACCGGAATCCGACGCCCTGGACGCGACCGCTGATCAGAAACCGCCGCGCGACGAGCATCAATCAGACATTATACGGGACCCGCCGGTTGACCAGAACACCAGGGGCCCCGCGACTCCTGTGCTATTGTCGCGGCATGCTCCGCATCGGCGCCAGCAGCCATGGTGAATCGCATCTCCGCATGCTGCGGGTCGTCCGCCGCGGCGATCGGCACGACGCTCGCGATCTGACCGTCGGCTGCCGTTTCGAGGGTGACTTCGCCGATGCGTTCGTCGAAGGCAAATCGGCCGGACTCCTCCCCGGTGAGGCGTTGAAGAGCCTCGTGCACGCGACCGCCCGGCAACATGCCGGCGCCGAGATCGAACGCTTCGGTCTGGCGCTCTGCGAACGCCTGCTCACCGGGCATCCGCGCCTCACCCGCGCCCGCGTCGACATCAGCGAACGTCCGTGGAATCGACTCGAAGTGGGTGGAAAACCCCAGGGGCAGGTGTTTCTCACCGGCACGCCCGAGCGTCGCACTGCCGCCGTCACGAGCAACGGCCAACAGGTCGCGGTCGTCTCGGGCATCGAACAGCTGACGATCATGCGGACGTCGGGACTGGCGCCGGCACGCCCGCGTCCGGGAGATGAGCCAGACCCAAGCGGCGTCGACGATGGGCTGCAGCGGCTGCTCGTCGCGACCCTGTCTGCCCGCTGGACCTACACGAGCGGCGACGTCACCTTTGATCCTTACCGGCAGGGCGTGCGCGCGGCGATCACGGAAACCTTCGGCTGCCAGGCCAGCCGCTCGGTTCAGCAGACGCTCTACGGCATCGCCGACGTGGTCCTCTCCTCCTATCAGGAGATCAGCGACATCACGTTGTCGCTGCACGAGCGGCCGTACCGGCCCGTCGATCTCTTCAAGGTCGGTGTCGAGAACCCCGACGATCTGTTCGTCGCGATCGAAGAACCCGTCGGCGTCATCGAAATCACCGTCGAGCGCGACGCACGCTAGACGCTCACAAACCCGATCCGTGTTGTCCGTGTGATCCGTGGCCCCAATCGCCTCACCTGTTCCGGGCGGCACGCCGTCCTTGACCGGCGCGAGCTTGCGTTTCGGTGAGCAGCGTGTTGAAGCCAGCGAGATCCGACTTCGCGAGCGCGTCGAGGCGCGCGAGTTCCTTGTCGAGCCGGCCGGACAGATCCTTGAACACGGCGTAGGCCTGCGCCGTCGGCTTCGCGTCCCCGCTTTCGACGGTGCCCTGCAGCGCGGCCAGCTTGTTGTTCAGCCTGATCGGATAGTTGAGCGGATCCTGGCTGCTGCGGTTCCGGTACTGGTAAATCTCGCCTTCCACGGCCGACAGCTTGTCGGTCAGCGACCGAGCCGGCAGTCTTGAGCGCCGGGTCGGCGTTCGCCCCGGTGCGCGCCGCAATCTGTTCCTTGAGGCTGCGGATGCGCAGCACGGCTTCGTTCGCGACCGTCACCTTGTCGCTGATTGCCTTGGCCAGCGTGAATTGCTCGACGAGATCGGCGTCGGTAATCGTCGGTACGTTCGCGTTGCGCACGATCGCGAAGTCCTGTGTCTTCGAAACGCCATTGGCCGTCAGCTTGACCTGGTAGCGTCCCGGAGGCGCGACGGGCCCGCGCGTGCTCGCGGCCCAGAGAATCAGCCCGGGGAAATCCCGAGCTGAGGGATAGCGCAGATCCCAGCTGAACCTGTTCATGCCCGCCGCAACGCCAACGCCGCGGTGGTCGCCGCGCCCCGTCCGCCGCCTTCGTCGTCGTCTTCGCCACCGGGCGGGGTCGCGCCGCGGCCGCCTCGCCCCTCGGGCTCGCCGGCCTTCCCGGTGAAGCTGGTGATCCGAGTGTTCTGCGCATCGAGAATGTCGACGGTCACCTGTTCGGCGGCCTGCTTCAGGAAGTAGTCGATGGTAACGGCCGGCGCGACCGATCGCACCGCGTCAGCGGGATCGAAGAGCACGACGGGTTCGTTGGCCGTCTCCCGCGAGACCTGTCGCAGCACGCCGATGTTCGGCATCACGTAGAACGATCGCCCATGCGTGCCGATGACGAGGTCGTCGTTCTTGACCTGGATGCCGTGCACCGGCGTGACCGGCAGCCCGTTCTGGAGCGGCTGCCAGTTGCCGCCATCGTCGAACGAGACGTAGAAGCCGGTTTCGGTCCCGAGAAACAGCAGCCCTTTGCGTTTCGGGTCTTCACGAACGGCGCGTGGAAAATCGTCGGCCGGGAGGCCGCTGACGATCTTCGTCCAGGTCTTGCCGTAGTCGGACGTCTTGTAGACGTAGGGCGCGCGGTCGGAGCGCTGATAGCGATTGCCGGCCAGGTATGCGCTGGCGGCGTCGTGGGGTGACGCGTCGATGAGGCTGATGCGCGTAAATGGCGGCAGACCCTCCGGCGTGGCGTTGGTCCACGTCTGTCCAGCGTCACGTGTGACGTGCACGAGCGCCATCGTCGGAACCGGCCCAGATGACGCGGCCATCGACGGCCGACGGCGCAAGCGTGAACACGGTCGCGTAGGTCTCGACGCCGGTCTGATCGAGCGTGATCGGGCCACCCGACGGGCCGAGGGTCGCCGGATCGTGTCGCGTCAGGTCAGGGCTGATGCGTTGCCAGCTCTGGCCCTGGTTGGTGGATTTGAAGACGTGCTGCGACGTCGCATAGAGCGTCTGTGGATCAGTCGGCGCGATCACGATCGGGAAGGTCCATTGAAACCGCTCGGTGATGTCCGACGCCGACGCGCCCATCGGATTGTCCGGCCAGATGTTGATCGCTCGCCGTTCGCCCGTGCGGCGGTTGATTCGGGTCAGCAACCCGCCGTAGCTGCCCGCGTAGAAGACGTCGACGTCTCCGGGATCCGGCGCGATGTAGCCGCTCTCGCCGCCGCCGACGGGGTACAGCTCGCCGCTACCGGTGCTGGGCACGCACGCGGTCGTGTTGTCCTGCTGGGCGCCGCACACGTGATACGGAACGTGCGCGGTCGTGAAGACGTTGTAGAACTGCGCGGTCGGATAGTCCTGATCGGTCCAGCTCTCGCCGGCGTTTGTCGACACGTTGGCGCCGCCGTCGTTGCCGTTGATCATCCTCGCCGGATCGGACCGATCGATCCACAAATCGTGGTTATCACCGTGTGGGACGCGGATCGACGCCAGCGTCTTGCCCGCATCGGTCGAGCGGTAGATCCCGGTGTTGAGGATGTACACCGTGTCGCGCGCCTTGGGGTCGGCGTAGATGCGGGTGTAATAGAACGCGCGCTGGCGCAGCCGTCGATCCTCGTTGACGCGCGTCCAGGTGGCGCCGGCGTCGTTCGAAAGAAAGACGCCGCCGTCGGCGGCTTCGATGATCGCGTAGACCCGACTGGCGTCGGCTCCGGAAACCGATACGCCAACCTTGCCCCACAGTGGCGCCGGGAGGCCGCTCGCCTTCGTCAGCTCCGTCCAGGTCTTACCGCCGTCGGTCGTCTTGAAGAGCCCGCTCCCGGGCCCGCCGCTCGACAGCGAATGCGGCGTACGGAAGACCTCCCAGAATCCGGCATAGAGGACGTCAGGATTTGCCGGATCCATCGACAAGTCTGCGGCGCCGGTCTGCTGGTTGCGGAAGAGCACGTTCTGCCAGCTCTTGCCGCCATCGATCGATTTGAAGATGCCGCGTTCCGCGCTCGGGCCGTAGGGATCGCCCAGCACGGCCGCGTAGACGACGTCCGGGTTGGCGGGATGGACGCGCAGCCGGCTGACGACCATGCTTCGCGCCAGGCCGACGTGCGTCCAGGTGCGACCGGCATCTGCGGACTTGTAGACGCCGTCTCCCTGGATGACGTTGCCGCGCAGCTGGACTTCGCCCATGCCGGCATACACGACGTCGGGCTGCGATTCGGAGACGGCGACCGCGCCGACCGACGATGACTTGAAGAATCCGTCCGACACCGCTCGCCAGGTGACTCCCCCATCGGCCGATTTCCAAAGTCCGCCGCCCGTCGCGCCGAAGTAGTACTCGTTCCGTCGGCTGGAGCTCCCGGCCACGGCAATCGACCGGCCGCCCCGTGAAGGTCCAATCGATCGCCAGCGCAGACCGCTCAGCAGTGACGCGTCGATTGCCGGCGCGGCCTGTGCCTGCAGAGCCGGCGTGATCGCAGAGCGGAAAGAAAGGAGCGAAAGGAACGAATTGAAATTGACGGTGGCAGTGACGCCGATCGCAACGGCCGCAACGATACGCCAGCGCAAGCGACGAGTGAGCATGGGCGGATGGTAGTCGAGGCGCGTGCTCGGTCACAAGAGTGGCGGAGCAACTGGCCAAGATCTGAACCGGTAGCCAATGGATTGGCCGAATCGCGCAATCCAAAGACGAGGTCGTTGCGATTTTTTCTAGATATTTTGCTGATCGATTGAGAGACCGTGGAGGCACGGTTGCTGCATCTGCCGGCACGACTCGGGCCCAGACCGCAGACAGCAGGGCCGATGGCAATCGTGCAGTTCTGGTCTCCTCCGGTCCGGAACGCCCTCCCGAGCTCGCAGCGCTTCGGGGCTGGCACTTCTTCGACCCTGCTGTCTGCCGGCTGTGGCCCGCCTTCGCCTATCGGCTTCGGCGCGGCAAGCCCGCTGAGCCCGCCTTCGCCTGTCTCTGCCCCTACCCTTTTGGATAGCCCGAGTGGGCCTTGACCTCGCGGATCTGCAGGATGTGTCGCTGCGAGTGCGTCGAGATCATCAGGAACCACTGATACACGTCCATGTTCCCCTCGAGCAGCTTCCGCGATCGCAGGTCCTCGCTCGTCGATTGCGCGTAGTCGCGCATCGTCGATCGCAGCTTGCGGAAAGCGGCGAGGGCGTCAGCGGCGGTCTTGAAGGTGCCGTGCGGCACGCGTGCCTCACCGGTCTTCTGGCGGTTGGTCCGATCGATCCCGTACCAGAGGATCGCCGCGTCTGTCGCCTCGAGTTTCTCCGTTGTCGCCGGCTGCTTCATCGAATCCTGCACCCGCTGCCAGTACTGCGGCTCGGCGATGGCCAGGTGTTCGGTGACGTCGGTGATGCTCCAGCTCTCGGGCGTCATCCTGAACGTCAGCTGCGCCGGCGAGAGCCCGTTCAGCTCGCTGACCAGCCAGCTCTCCGTCATCTCGAGGTGCGCCAGAAGCCGCTGACGGTCGCCTGCTTTCATCGGCTCGCCGGCCAACGGCGCTACCAATAAGACACTCAACGCCACGCACGCGCCGACTCGTTGCATCACGAACCTCCACTGCCGATCGTCTGCGACCGGATCGTGAAGGTCAATGCCGTTGGTCCCCGATCTGAGCCTCCGGTCACATTTCTGGTGGTGATGGATCATTCGAGTTCGGGGTTCGTGGTTCTGTCGCTTCGTCGTTTAGGTTCTTGGTTCTGGGTTCAGCGTCACGCGAACGAGGAACCAGGAACTCACAGAACGCCGAACGCAGAACGACGAACCAAGAACGACGAGATTTCGCCGTCAGTGGACTTCGTAGCGCGAAGCTGGCGTGACGTGGAGAGGCTCGGCGGGCGCCGTCGGTGCGGCCTTCGCCGCCGTCAGGAGATCGGGCAGCTCGCTGAAACCGTTGAGCAGCCGCTCGAACGATTCCCGGTCGTAACGCGAGTAGGTCGCCCAGGCCAGGACCTGATGAAACGCGCGGCGGCCGGCAATGGTGGTGTGAAGGTACTTGATGCGGGTCTGCTGAAAGAAGCCTTCGATCTCGTACTGCAGCGCATCGAGGCCGCCGATCGTCCTGCGCTCCGGGCCGGTGCATGAGATCAGTCGGATGCTCCCGGTCAACTCCGTCCGGGTATTGACGGAGTGCTCGTAGACCGTCATCTCCGGCACGAAGTCCTCGATCGAGTCGCTGATGACGATGACGTGCCGGCCGTGCAGCGCGTGAATCGCCTCGATGCTCGCCGTCTCGTTGAGATCCTGCGCCTGGCGCCAGCCGTCGGGCAGTTCCAGTCGAGCCAGCCCGAGCGACTGATCGACGAGCACACGGGCGCCGGTCTGGCGCCTCGGGCACAAAGTAGCGGAGGCGCTCTTTGTAATGGACCGCCAGCGCACCGGCTGAAAGCGTAATCAAAAAGACGATTGTGTCCATGAAAGCCCAGTTCATGACGAGCAACCGATGGTCACGATGCCAGCATCGTGCCCGCCTCAGCGGTTGTCGTTCAGGGGGCGAACGTGGGATACTCCCGTCCTTTGGAGTGCGCCGTGCGACGAGTCATAGTGTGCGAAGGTGGGAAACGCGGGGCTGGTAACGCCTTGAGTGGCCTGGTGATGGCCACGATGCTGTTAGTGCCGGCGCTTGCGACGGCCCAGGACACCCGCGCGGGCGAGGTCGCTCAGAAACAGGAGGAGAAGGCGGCGGCGAGCCACCCCTATACCCCCACTCGCTTCGAGAAGGTCATGACCGACCTGGAGAACAGCTTCGTCAGCCCTCCGAGCGGCATCTTCCCCTATTTCGGCAGCGTCTATCCCGGTGGGGGCTTCACGCTTGGCGCCGGCTACCGTCACTTCTACGCCAAAGAGGCGGTGTGGGAGGTGAAGGGGCTGTACTCAATCAAGAATTACAAGAACATCGAGGTCGGAACCAGGACCCCGTGGAACTACGCTGGCCGCTGGGCAACGGGGGTCCGCGCTGGCTGGCGAGACGCGACGCAGGTCGGCTACTACGGCCTCGGCGAGGACACGACCAAGGACGACCGCGCGAACGCCAGGATCAAGTGGACCTACCTCGTCGGCGAGCTCGCGTTTCGTCCATCGTCGTGGACCCGCCTCGAGGCCGAGGTGGGGTACGACGACATGAAGGACGAGGGCGGTTCCGGCTCGGCGCCGTCGATCGAAACGGTTTACAACCCCACCACCGCGCCAGGCTTGTTTCAACATTTGAAGTACATCCGCACTCAGGGGGCCGCGGCGATCGATTGGCGCGTGTCGCCAGACTACTCACGCACTGGCGGCTTCTACGGCGTGACTTTCACCGACTTTGCGGATCAGGACAACATCTATAGCTTCCAGCGCGTCGACGGCGAGTTGATTCAGCACTTGCCCATCCTTCGCGAGACCTGGGTCCTCTCGTTCCGCGGCCGCGTCCAGAGCGTGCTCGACGACGATGACAATGTCCCCTACTACCTCATGCCGTATCTGGGAAGTGGGAGAACGCTGCGGGCGTATTCCACGGGGCGATTCCGCGATCGCAACACGCTTCTGACCACGGCCGAATTCCGCTGGATTCCGAGCCGCCTCGCGCTGGACATGGCGATCTTCTACGACGCCGGCAAGGTCGCCAGCCGATTCAAGGACCTCGATTTCAACGACATGAAGTCCGACTGGGGCATCGGCGTCCGGTTCCACGGGCCGACGGCGACAGCCGCTTCGAGTCGAAGCGGCCAAGGGCACCGATGGCTGGCATCTGGTCATCTCGACCAATGCGGCGTTCTAACCAAGAAGGCGTTCTCATCATGCGTATGTCGCTGCTCAGCCGGGTCACGATCGCCTCGGCGATCGGCCTGTCGCTCATCGTCGGTGTGACGAGCGTGGCGCCGCTCGCGCAGTCGCGGCCAAAGTTCTTTTCCGACGATCCGATCCTCCGCGAGCCCGACACTCAGGACGCGTCGAAGACGCAGGAATGGAAGATCGGCCTCATCGCCGACCTGACGCTCAACGTGTTTTTCAAGCCCGGCGACCCAACCCTCGGCATCCGCGCGCAGAACGTCAACACGATTGACGAGGTGCCAGACTCGAACTGGTTCACCAACCGGATTTACGCCAAGCCGCTGTCGGTTGACGATGTGACCCGCGGGCCCAACACGAGCAACGGTCCGGCTCCGGGCAAGTGGACGATCATTCGGGCAAAGACCGCCGGCACGGCTCCAGGATTCACAGTGCGCGACGAGGCGGGCAAAGTCTGGTTTCTCTCGATGGACGCGCGACGGATATCCGATCGCCGCGACCGCAGCGATTGCCGTGGCCACGCGACTGTTCTGGGCGCTTGGCTACTACGTCCCGGAGGGATACCTCACGACGGTGCGGCCAGAAAACGTCGTCATCGCAGACGACGTGACGATCCCCTCGCACGGCCGCCGCCGCCGCTTCACCAATGGCGATCTCAAAGATGTCTTTGCCCGCTCGAACAAGAGCGCCGATGGCTCCTATCGCGCGATGGCACAGAGCGGCCTGCCCGGCCGCGTCATCGGCGGCTTCAAGTATTTCGGGACTCGTCCCGACGATCCGAATGACGTCGTACCGCACGAGCACCGGCGCGAGTTGCGCGCGCTGCAGGTCTTCGGTGGGTGGACCAACCTGGTCGACATGAAAGCGGGCAACACGCTCGACACCGTGATTACCGAGAACGGCCGATCGGTCGTCCGGCACTATCTGCAGGACGTCGGATCGACGTTCGGCACCGGGTCGCTCGATCCGCGCGACCCCGACGAGGGCTACGAGGCAGTCTACGAGGGTAAGCCGACCGTCAAACGTCTTGTGACGATGGGGTTGTACATTCAGCCGTGGCAGACGGCCGACTACGTCAAGAATCGAGAGATTGGCCTGTTCGGCGCCGAGTATCTACGAACCGGAAAAGTGGACGCCACGCGTTCCCGTCGCTGCGCTGCTGAGGATTCGCGCCGACGACGAGCTCTGGGCGACGCTTCGAGTGATGGCGTTCACCGACGATCAGATTCGCGCCGCGGTCAAGACCGGGCAGTACAGTGACCCGGCTGCGGAAAAGCTTCTGGGCGACGTGCTCATCGCGCGACGGGACAAGATCGCTCGCGTCTACCTGGCCAAGATCAACCCGCTGACCAAATTCAGCCTGTCGGCGTCGGGCGAGTTGACGTTCGAGAATCCAGCCGTCAGGGCGCATCTCGCCGACGCACCCAAGGGCGGCTACCAGGTGGCGTGGTCTCGTTTCGACAACGCCGCCGGGACGACCCAGGCCATCGGTTCGCCGGCGACGTGCTGCTGGTGAACGCCTCCAGGCTCCAGGTGACCTCCCACAGGCCGACGGCGCCTACGTCAAGGCCTCGATCAGCGCCGTCGATGCGCCGCATCGCTCGTGGTCGACGCCCGTCGATGTCTACTTCAGGCGGGCGGGCGGCGCGTGGCAGCTGGTTGGCGTTGATCGGTTGCCCAATCCGCCGGCAGTGACGGCCGCGAAGAAATAGCAGCTGTCATCGACTGGCGTGAGAAGCCACCGTGTAAAGTGAAAAGATTACTGTAGGGCTTTAATACTTCACGACGCTCACCTTCCTTGATTGGCCGCAGGCACTTCGTCGCCAACCTGCGGCCAAACGCAATCCATTCACTCCAAGATTCCTCGAGATTGCTCTCCGCGCACACGTGGGCGCGGATCGTGCACAACGGCGCCTGGCTGAGCCGTACGGCTCGGCAAATCCCTGCGAGGGTGGCTGTATTGACGAAGGTAACTGATGGCATGGACGGTGTCGTCCGTGCGTGTGCGCGCCCCCCGCATCGCACTGTTCCTTGGACTGATTGCTGGTTCGCTCGCGTCCTTTCCGTCGCCGCTATCGGCTCAGACGGTTAGTCCGCGAGATCGTCGAGTTCGACCCGTCCCCCGATCACAACGCCTCGGTCAACGGCGTCGCGGTCGTGAGCGAGTACGAGCTGCGCTTTTTCGCCGTCGGAAGCACGCAGCAGCTACACGTCATCGAGCTCGGCAAACCGAACGTCCGAGAGCGACGGCAAGATTCGTTTCAACTTCGCGGCGTTGCTGGGCGCGTGGCCGGTGGCCGGCGTCGTGTACGAAGCGCGTGTCGCGGCGGTCGGTCCCGGCGGATCGTCGCAGAGCGCCATCTCGAACCAGTTCGTGTTTGGCACGACTCCCCCGCCGCCCCCACCTCCACCGCCGCCACCAGACTGCTCGTACAGCTTGTCGACGCAGTCGCGTTCGGCTAGCTTCCGCTTCCACGACCGGCACTGTAGGCGTCACACGCGGCCATCCGGCTGCGCGTGGAACGCGTCGAGCGATTCGGCGTGGTTGACGATCACCAGCGGCTCCAGCGGCAGCGGCGCCGGATCGGTCGGCTACTCGGTTTCGGCCAATTCGACGACGTCCCAGCGCGTCGGCCGCCTGACGATTGCCGGCGCCACATTCACGTTCACTCAGGCGGGAGCGGCGTGCGCGTACTCGCTCTCGCCAACCTCGCGCAGTGTCGGTAGGGGACAACGACCGGAAGCGTCGGCGTGACTGCTGGCAGCGGCTGCGCGTGGACCGCCACCAGCTCGGGCGGCTGGCTGACGATCACGGGCAACGCGAGCGGCAGCGGCAACGGCACCGTGAACTACAGCGTGGCTGCCAACAGCGGGTCGACGGCCCGCTCGGCGACGCTGACGGTTGGTACCGCGACGTTCACGCTGACGCAGAGCGGCTCGTGCACCTTTGTCGTGAGTCAAACGAGTCGCGGCTTCAATCCCTCGGGTGGTACCGCGAGCGTCGCGGTAACGGCCGGAAGTGGTTGCTCATGGACGGCCACACGATCGGGATCCTGGATCACGATTACCAGCGGCTCGAGCGGGTCGGGCAACGGCACCGTCAACTACCGGGTGTCGGCAAATGGCGGTTCCTCGTCTCGAACGGGGACCCTGACGGTCGCCGGAGAACCCGTCACGATTTCGCAGTCCGCCGCCACAGCTCCCAACGCACCGGCCGGTCTCCGCATCGTGTCCGTGCGGTAGTCCCGGCGACGTGGGCGCCGTCAGTCCCCTGCCCTGGGTCCGGCTCGCAACAGCAGCAGCGCCTGGGGCAGGAAGAACGCGAAGTCAAACGCCGCGAACAGCCAGTACTCGCGCGCCTGCGACATGAAGAACAAGACGCCCGCCAAACGGCCCGCCGTGGAAAGCCAGGCGTTGACCCTGTGGCGGCGGCAGTCGACGGCCGCCGGGACGTAAAAGCTGCTGAGCAGGATCAGCAGGAGACTCGAAAACCTCACCCAGACGGCCGGGACGGCGTCAGGAAGTCTCGAGAACGCCAACATCTCTGACGGCCAGAGCAGAGTCGGCACCGCCAGCGCCACGTTCGCGATGATTCCCACCCACACGACACGCTGGAACCATCTTTCAGAGGTCGTTGTCATCGGTGCTCCCTCTCACTCCTCGCGACATGCGCTACAGCGTAGACGATCCCGGTCGAAGTACACTGGATTCCGACTGAGTTGGGTGGGGGCGATATGGGACGACTCGAGCAGATCTGGATCAAGCGGGCGCACCGCGGGCTGATGGATCCCGCGAGCGAAGGCCGGCTCGAAGCCGGCAAGGGCCTCGTCGGCAGCGCAAACTACGGCGGCCGGCGTCAGGTCACGATCATCGCGGCGGAACGTTGGGCCGAGCTCGAGGCGGTCCTCGGCGCCACCATCGATCCGTCGCTGCGCCGCGCGAACCTGCTCGTGTCGGGGATCGATCTCGTCGAGTCGCGCGATCGCGTGCTCTCGGTGGGTCCGTGTCGCCTGCTGATTGGTGGCGAGACGCGTCCATGCGAACGCATGGAAGAAGCACACCCGGGTCTGCAGGAGGCCATGAAGAGCCGCTGGGGTGGCGGCGCGTGGGCGCTCGTCGAACAGGGCGGCGAGATCCAGGTCGGCGACGAAGTGGCGTGGGCGTAGGATGACCGGCCATCGTCTGCGGCAAGCGTTCGCGCTAAAGATTCATCAACTTCTTCGCGCTGTCGATGATCAGCTGGTCGAGTGGAATGACCAGCAGAATCAGCGGCGTAAACGGAAGCGCGGCGGCGACGACGAGCATGATGACCTGGGACATCGTGATCGGGAGAGGCGACATGTTCCTGATAAGGTTGAAACTGCTGCCAAGGTCGGCGAGCGACTGTATGTCTGCCGACCCGAGTATCGGCTCGTCCGGCGGCGGGTCGGTGCGCAACCATTTGGCCGCGAAGGCGCGCGTGTAGTGGGCGGCCAGCGTCCCATACTCCAGCAGCGCGCGCTGCTTGACGTCGATCAGCTTGGGCACGAAAAAGATGAGCGGCGCGATCAGCGTGAGGGTGCTGCCGATCACGGTCGCTGCTATCGAGATGGCAAACGACGTCAGCGGGACGCCGGCAAAGAGAATCTGTTCGGCATAGCTGGCGGACAGGATGGCGCTGACGGCAAAGCTCAGGGGCGCCAGATCCACATGTGCGACGCCCAGCACCGCCAGCCCGCCAGACGTGTCGGGATGTGTGGGGATCAGCTGCAGGTTGAGACGGGAAAGGCGCCACAGCAGGCGTGTCCAAATCAGCAGTCGCCAGCCCCACCGCCAGAACAGGAATTGAAAAACTGGCAGGCAGACCAGTGAGTACCACCAACCGGCAAGAGTGAGCCCGCCATCGGCGGCGTGGCGCCAAGTCGAGACGCCGGGCAGGTCCGTGCGCAGGCCGGACCAGATGCCGACACCCGTGAGAATCGCGAGCCCAACTTCGATCGCCCAGGAGTCGCGCGATCGAATCGCCTGTCGCAGGGCCTTCTTCAATGCCGGCTCGTCGCTCGGAACGATGAGCCCGACCTGCACAATCCGCCGAAGGACGTCGCCGATCCTGGCGTCGAAGACGGCTTCGGCGGAGAAGAACAGCGGGAACGGCCAGAAGGAATCGGGCGTGGGTGCCCACGCTCTGCCAGAACGGTATCCGCGTCCCTTCAGTCAGGGCGCCCTCCAGGGTTGTGAGAACCGCGAGCGGAACCCACGTCAGAAGGGCAAGGGCCAGCCCCGGCCGGACGAGCCCGCCGTGGCTGCGAAGCGGCGCCAGAGACTTGTAGAGGGGCCCGCCGCGACAGACGGAGAAATCGGGCGGGATGACGGTATCGGACGTCGTCGGAGCCGTCACGCTGGTGGCCACGCCGGAATCTTTGATCACGCCGGGCACCGATGTTGTTCATGAGGATGCCCGCGTCAGCTCACCGCTGCGCGCCAGATCGATGAACGCTTCGACCATCTCGGGGTCTCGCAGGCCCCGCGCCGCCTCGTCCCTGAGCTCCGTGAACGCATACTCGGGCGCGAGCGCGGGACGATACGGCCGCGCGCTCGTCACGGCATCGTAGAGGTCGACCGTGCTGACGATCTGCGCCAGGACCGAGATCTCGTCGCCGCGCAAGCCGTCCGGATAGCCGCTGCCATCGAGGCGCTCGTGATGCTGGCGAACGATCTTGCGAACCAGCCGCAGCGATCGGAGCTCGCCGCACAACCGGTCGCCGATGATCGTGTGCTGCTTCATCATCTCGAACTCACTGGAGGTGAGCGCTGACGGCTTGAGCAGCAGCGCATCGGGGATGCCGATCTTGCCGATGTCGTGCAGATAGCCGCCGCGATCGAGCGCGGCGAGGTCCTCGGCAGATTGGCCCAGGGTCGCGCCGAGGGCGACGGCGTAGTGCGACAGCCGCTCGCAGTGTCCGTCGGTGTACTGGTCCCGGGCCTCGATCATGAGCGCGAGGCTGCGCAGGATTCCTTCGGTCGAGTCCAGGTCATCGGTGTACTGCTTGAGTCGAACGAGCGACGCGACCCTGGCCTGCAGTTCCTCGGGATCGAACGGCTTTCCGATGAAGTCGTCGGCGCCGGCCTGCAAGCCGCGGATCTTGTGCTCGCGGGCGTTCAGCCCGGTGACGAGCGCGATCGGAATCAGCCGCGTCTCTGGCGCCTGCTTCAGATAGGCGCAGACCTCGAAGCCGTTGATGCCGGGCATCTGGACATCCAGCAGCACCAGGTCGACATGTCGATGGCGAAGCGTCGCCACCGCCTCGTCCCCCGATGCGACCGGCACGACCTCATAGCCAAACTTTTTCAGCAACCGCTCGAGGAGGGCGCGGTTGATGTCCTCATCGTCGCAGACGAGGACCGTTCCCAGGGGTGATGACCCGTTGATCACCAGGCGAGTGTACCCGAAAGGCAGCGGCAGGCTATGACGGGGCTGGATTAATCTGCGTCGCCGGCATACTGTGTTGGCGTCGGTCCGCCCCTGCTCACGACACTGATGATTCCCGATTCCGCCGTTCAACTCTTGCGCAGGGGCCCTGCCGTTGTTGCTCTGACCAGTGCCACTGCCCTCCTCGCAGTGCTCGCGCTGTTGACCCCGTTCGGCGAGTCGCAGTCGCCCGCAACGCGGGTCGGCTTCCTGCTGGCGATCGCAGCCGCGCTCGAAGTCCTTCACGGGATCCGCCGTTCGACGGCAGCGGCGCGGCGTGAGGCGTCGACTGGGGCGGTCATCAGCATGGTGATTGCGGTGCTCCTCATCAACGCGCCCTTCCTCGCCAGTACGGTTCTCCTGGTCGTGATGGCGGGCTTCATTCTTCTCGACGCCGCCAGATACGGGATGGTGGCCCTGCGTGCGACAGATCTGTCGGACCGCTGGCTTGCCGCCCTCGCGATGGTCGGGAACGCCGCCGTGGCGTTGCTCCTGGTCGTCGGGACGGGAGTGGGCCGTCGCGTGGACGATCGCGGTCGCCGTGGCGCTTCGGATCTTCGGCATCGCGTGGAACATCGCCGTCTCCCCGGTCCACACCGTCGCCGACGCAAACGAGACCGTTGTCGCCGAGCTTGGGCTGTTCCACAACTCCCGGATTGCCGCGATGACCGCGGAAGTGGAGGCCGGCGAGGCCGCGCGCGCCCCGGTCGATCGCGGCTGGATCGTCGCCTTCGTCGCGACGCTATTCGCGATTCACATCGGCCGGATGGGCACCGATGGGACGCTGCTCGGCCTTCTCGCGCCTGCCGTCGCCGTCGCCGGCGACATGTTCGTGGCTGCCCTCATCACGCTGTTAGTGATCAACCCGCTCTATCTCCTCTGGCGCTGGCCGACGAGATGGATCGAGCGCCCGATGTGGCGCTGGTACGTCGCCCAGGACGCGACGTCACCGCCTGGATGGATTGAGCGGCTCGCTGCCGCGTGGTTGCGCCACCGGCTGCGCTTCGCCGTGCGTATGCGCGCCGCGCGCTACTCGCTTCGCTCGGCGATGAACCAGGCACTGCAGCACGGCCTTCCACTCGCGGCCGTCATCGCCGCGACCGTTCCCGTGTGGGGCATGAGCTGGTATTTCGATACGGAGAACTGGGCCGCCGGCATGTGGAACTCGTGGGCGGAGTCGCGAACGACCACCTGGCGCGCCGCAATGGTGCGCGCGGTGCTGACAGACAATGCGCTGCGCGCGGAGTCGCTGCCATTCGCCGTTCACCCGGCGGGAATCGATGGCGGGCAGGATTTCTCGTTCATTGTCATCGGGGACACCGGTGAAGGCGATGCGTCGCAGCATATCCTGCGCGATCAGCTGCTCGCCGTCTCGAATCAGCCCGACGTTCGCTTCGTCGTCATCTCGTCCGACGTCGTCTACCCGGTTGGTGCGATGAGGGACTACGAGGCGAAGTTCTGGCTGCCCTTCAAGGGCGTGACCAAACCCACGTACGCGATCCCCGGCAATCACGACTGGTACGATGCCCTCGAGGCGTTCGCCGCGACGTTTCTCGAGCCGGCCGCGGCGCGCGCGTCGATGCGGGCGCGAGTCGAAACCGATCTCCGGCTGACGAGCACGACCGACGATCGCATCGACGGGATTGATTCGACAGGCGGACTGGCTTCGTCAACAGTACGATGTGCCCACAGGATTCCAGCGCGCGCCGTTTTTCGAGATTCAGACCGATGACTTCGCGCTCATCTGCGTCGACACGGGCGTCGTCAAGCGTGTCGACGCGGAGCAATGGTCATGGCTGCAATCCGCGCTCGAGCGGGCACGAGGCAAGCTCGTCATGGCGGTGCTGGGCCATCCGTTCTTTGCCGGCGGGAGCCTGCAGACCGACGGATACGAGGAGTTTGCCGAGCTCAGGCGCCTGCTGCGCGAGCACGACGTCGCCATCATCATGGCCGGCGACACGCACGATTTGGAGTACTACGTGGAGCCGCAGCCGACCGGGGCCGGCGGTCCATCACTTCGTCAACGGTGGCGGCGGCGCGTATCTGAGCTTCGGGACGTCGCTCGCGTGGCCGCGCTCGACCGCCGACGTCCGACTGGGCGTTCTATCCCGGATACCAAAGCCGTGATGGCGAAAATCGAAGCAGACACGCCGTGGTGGAAGCGTCCGGCGTGGTGGTGGACTCGGCAGCTCGGCGCCTGGCCGTTCTCGGCCGAATGGCTCTCGGCGGTCTTCGACTACAACGTCGCCCCATTCTTTCAGAGCTTCGTCGAAGTGCGCGTCGAGCGGTCCACGCGCCACATCCGCCTCCGGCCCTACGGCATCCATGGCCGGCTGACGTGGGGCGACCTTGCCTCGTCAGAAAGCATTCGCCCTCCGGGCGCGACTCGCGCGACGGCCGTCGAGTGGTCGGTGCCGATGGCGCGTTGATTGACTGTTACACTAGCCGGATGTCTCCGACGGTGGCGCCGCTCGCCCTGCGCGTCGCCAATCTCCGAAAAGCCTACAAGGACGTTGTCGCGGTCGATGGCATCGACCTCTCTGTTCGTACCGGCGAATGCTTCGGCCTGCTCGGGCCAAACGGCGCCGGCAAGACGACCACGATTGAGATCTGCGAAGGACTGACGGAGCCTGATTCGGGAGACGTCGAGGTTCTGGGGCTTCGCTGGGCGTCCGACGCGCAGGCGCTTCGTCAGCGGCTCGGCATCCAGCTGCAGGAAACGCAGCTCGCCGACAAGCTGACGGTCGCGGAAACGCTGCGTCTCTTCCGGAGTTTCTTCGACCGCGGCCCGGCGCCCGAGGACGTCATCGCGCTCGTGCAGCTCGAGGAGAAGCGCGCGGCCAGGGTCAGCGATCTGTCCGGCGGCCAGAAGCAGCGCCTCGCGCTCGCCTGCGCGCTCGTCGGCGATCCCGATCTGCTCTTTCTCGACGAACCGACGACCGGTCTCGATCCGCAGGCGCGGCGTCAGCTGTGGGACCTCATCGAGGAATTCAAGAAAGCCGGCCGGACGATCCTGCTGACGACGCACTACATGGATGAAGCCGAGCGCTTGTGCGACGAGCTCGCCATCATGGATCACGGGAAAGTGATTGCGCGCGGCACACCGGGCGCACTGATCGCTTCGATCGGCGCCGAGCACCTCGTCGAGCTCTCGACCGGCGACGCGGCACGCGCTGTCGATCTCTCTGCCTTGCGGCAGGTCGTCGGTGTGCGCGACGCGCAAGCGGAGAACGGCACCATTCGAATTCAGGCGACCGAGCTGCATCGGGCCGTGCCAGCGGTCCTCGAGGAGCTGAGGCGTCAGGGCATCCCCCTGACCGAGCTCGGCACGCACTCGGCGACGTTGGAGGACGTGTTCGTCTCGCTGACGGGGCGTCACTTGCGCGATGAGTGAGCGGCCGTCGCCCCGGCACATTCGACAGGGGACCTCAGGTCAGGCTTCCCTGCTCGATCATCCGCTCGTTCAACTGACGCTCGTTCGCGTCCGCGAGTTCACGCGTGAGCCCGAGGCGGTGTTCTGGGGGCTGTTCTTCCCGATTCTCATCACCGCCGGGCTCGGCATCGCCTTTCGAAGCAGCCCGGCCGAGGTTCTGAAAGTGGCGACGTCGTCGCCTGCCATCGCTGAGGCATTGCGGCAGGAACCATCGCTCGACGTGGCCGTGCTGGACGAGCCCGCGGCCGCGCAACAGCTCCGCGTCGGCAAGGTGGCGTTGCTCGCCGAAGCCGGTCCGGAGGGCGCCGTCGTGTATCGCTACGACGATACGAATCCCGAGGGTCGGACGGCACGAATGTTCGCCGACCGCGCCGTGCAGCGTGCCGCCGGCCGGACCGACCCTGTGCCCACCTCCGACGCGATCGTCCGCGAGGCAGGGTCCCGATACGTCGACTTTCTGGTTCCGGGGCTCGTCGGCCTCGGAATCATGAGCAATACGCTCTGGGGCCTCGGCTTCTCGATCGTGGACTCGCGGCGCCGCAAGCTGACGAAGCGGCTGATTGCCACGCCGATGTCGAGGGCCGCCTATCTCCTGTCATATCTGCTTTGGCGAATGATGATTCTGGTCGTCGAAGTAGGCATTCCGGTGGGCTTTGGCGCGCTGGCGTTCGGCGTCCCGGTGCGCGGCAGCTTCCTCGACCTGGTGATCATCAGTGTGCTCGCGTCGCTCGCGTTCAGCGCGCTGGCGCTCCTCATCGCGAGCCGCGCGCGGACGATCGAAGCGGTGTCCGGGCTGATGAACCTTGCCCAGGTCCCGATGTGGATTCTCTCAGGCGTGTTCTTCTCAGCCCAGCGGTTCCCTGACGTCGTCCAGCCGTTCATCAGCGCGCTGCCACTGACCGCGCTCATCGACGCCCTCCGAGCGCACATGCTCCAGGGCGCGGGTCTCGCTCAGGTGGCGCCGCAGCTGGGCGTGCTGAGCGCCTGGCTGGTCGTCTGCTTTGCTCTCGCCCTCAAGCTGTTCCGCTGGAAGTAGGGATCGAAGTTCGCTCCGTCTCACCGGATTTACCCAGCGCGGGCAGGTAGTAGAAGCCAAGCACCAGGATGACGTAGACCGCGAGCAGCTGCACACCTTCCATCCAGTGTGTCTCGCCATCGTGCGAGATGAAAGCGATGCTCAGGAGTGCGAGACCGATGGCGACGAGCTCGAACACGGTGAACAGCAGGTCCATCGGCTGTGGCGCGACGGCGTAGCTCAGAAACACCAGCGCGGGCGCGACGAAGAGCGCGATCTGTGTCGACGATCCCACGGCGATCGCGAGCGCCGCGTCCATCTGGTCGTTGGCCGCAAGCACGATCGCCGAGTAGTGTTCCGCCGCGTTCCCGACGAGCGCCACGACGACGACCCCGACGAAGAGATCGGTCATGCCGAGGTCGCGCGCGGCCGCTGTCACCGTACCGACCAGCAACTCGCTGACGATCGCGACGCCGGCGGTCGCCGCCACGAGCAGCAGCACCGGCGTGCGCAGACTGCCCCGCTCGGCGCGGTGGTTCATCGCTCGTGCGCGCTCGGCCGTATAGTTCCCGGTGTGTCCTGAGCGTGAAGACGAGGCTCAAGCCGTAACTGACAAACAGGACGACCGCGATCTCGGTATCCAACTTCAGCTCGGGCGCGTTGGGCACGCCCCGGGACAGCCAATGGAATACCGCGGGGACCACGAGCCCAATCGTGCTGAGCAGCAGCATGGTCGTTCCCAGCCCAGCGGCGGTGCGATTGAAGCGCTGAACCGGGAAGCGCAGCCCGCCGACGAGCGCCGATGCGCCGAAGACGAGCAGGACGTTGCCGATGATCGAACCGGTGAGCGACGCCTTGACCAGGTCCGTGAGTCCCTCGCGGAGCGCCATCACACCGATGATGAGCTCGGCGGCGTTCCCGAACGTCGCGTTCAGCAGGCCGCCGATGCCGCCGCCGAGGTGCTCCGCGAGGACTTCAGTCGCGTGGCCGATGAGCGCCGCAAGCGGCAGGATCGCGAGCGCAGACGCAAGAAAGATCGCGATGTGGCGCTCGGGGGCGAAGACCCGCAGGAGAACCGCCACGGGCACGAAGAGGAGCAGGACGATGAGCGCGCGCGGGACGCGTTCAGTCACACCACTACGGCTTCTTTCCCACACTCCGGTCTTCGTACGGTCGCAACTGCCACTCGAAGAAGGTCCATGTCCGGTTCCACGAATCGCGCTGATCGGGTGAATCGTCGCGCTCGAGTGTCTTCGGGTTGACGCGGCGATTGAACGTGTGGCCGCCACTTGCCGGTCCGGGAACGGGGTCGACGTAGACCTTGGTCTCGGCGAGATCGGGCTTGCGCGACCGCAGCGCGTCGACGATCTGCTGATCTTCGACAAAATCGACGTCGGTGTCGTTGGTGGCGACGTGGACGAGAAGCGGTACCTGCAGTTTGTCGACGTGATAGAGCGGCGAGCGCTCAATGTAGAGGCTGCGCTTTTCGAATGGCAGGCCACGAATCCTCGACTGCGTCGAGAACTGGCGCTGGTAGCCTGGTCCCTTGTACGAGAGCCGGAACACCAGATTGGTCACCGGCACCATCGCTGCCGCGGCCTTGAACGGATGTTTCTCACGGAAGACCGACAACAACGTGATGTAGCCGCCGTGGCTCCAGCCCATGATCCCGAGCCGATCCTGGTCGACGTGTGGCAACGTTCGCAGGTAATCGACTGCGCTCATCGTGTCATCGATCTCATATCCGCCGTAGTCGATGGCATTGTGATGCGCTTCACCGTAGCCCGTGCTGCCGCGATACTCGGGGCAGATGACGACATAGCCGCGCTCGACAGCCTCCTTGACGAACGGGAACATCCCCACGCCCCAGTTGCCATGGACGCCACCGTGGACCCAGACCATCGCGGCGTGTCCTTTCGGTCCCCGCTTTTTCAGCGGTTGAAAGAGATAGGCGGGGATGTCCATGTCCCCCACGCTGCTCCGGTAGCTCACTTTCTTGAAATCCATCACCCCCTGGCTGGCTTTGGCATACCGTTCGTCGGCCGCCGCCTTGGCTTCGATGTCGCGCGCGAAGTCGTAGCCGCGGGAGTGGTCGGCCGGGTCGTTGCTGACGTAAAGCTCGCGCGCGCGGTTTTGATCGGTGGTGGGTTCCGGACGCTCTCGGCCTGCCTGGGAGGACTGTGCTGGCGCCGGTGACGGCGGCGACTGCTGAGCCGCCACTGCCGCAGTTGCGGCAACGATTGCCACGCCCGTCAGCGTGCGAACGCCGCGACGCGGCCACGAACCTCGACCCATAGAGGCCCTCCACATGAACGACCGCGTCGGTGCGAACGCGAGCGGCGCTACTGTTTGTTGTATACCGTCGTGGTCGTGAACTCGCCTTGCGACATCTTGATGTCCCGCACGATCGTCAGGACTTTCCCGTCGTCTGACAGCTTCCAGGAATCATTGACGTCGATGGCCTCGCCCTGCATGTCGAGCTTGAATGCTGTCGTCAGCGCTTTGCCGCTCCACTTGGTGGTCGACTTGACGTCCTGCTCTGCGGGGCCCATGCGCATCTTGTTGACGTTTTCCTTGCCGTCGGTGGTGAGCTGCCGTTCGGTGGTGACCTCGCCCTGAGCTCCCTTCTGCGTCGTGACGACCTTGACGCTGGGTTCCTTGTGCTCGATCACATGGACGATTGACTCGGGTGGCGGCATGGGGCCGAAGTCGCTTTTGGAAGCGTCGAGGTTCCACGTCCCGGTGAAATTGGGGGTGGCATCCTGCGCCCGCAATGATGCTGCGACCGGCAGGACGAGGAGTACGAATAAGGCTGAGAGGAGGGTGTTCTTCATGCCCGCGAGGTTATCACGGTCCGGGCGGACGCCTGCCGTCTCGCCCGGACCGTGCCCCACAGACGGGCTTGCTTTACTGTCGAACGACTCTTCACATCGTCGATGCGCCTGGCCGCGTCGGCGACTTCAACC
Source organism: uncultured Acidobacteriota bacterium (assembly GCA_963797625.1). Taxonomy (GTDB): domain Bacteria; phylum Acidobacteriota; class Vicinamibacteria; order Vicinamibacterales; family 2-12-FULL-66-21; genus DATBJJ01. Next base: position 153,138 of record CAWCQI010000020.1, on the reverse strand, counting down.
AGGCAGCGGATCGTCTGACCTGCGAAGGCGCTCGAGTGCCGGATCGTAGGATCAGCGTCAGAGTTGTGCGGGGCGACGTCGCAGCGCTTTGCTGGGGTGGTCGACCAGGAGCTGCCGAACCTCGAGGTCCGTGAAGCCGGCCGCTTTCAAGGCCGGAACGAACCTGGTGAACAGCGTGTCGTACGGACGGAACGCGCCGCCGCCAGCCTCGCCGACGCGGTACCAACCGGCGTCGTGCGAAACGAGCACGCGCGCGAACAACCCTTCGGTCTTCATTCGACGAACCAGGTCGACGTGGCGGCTGACACTGGCCTCGCTGATGCCATCGAACTCCACCCAGGCGCCGCGCTTTGCGGCGTCGATGTGAAACGTGTCGTCGCGTTCGGACTGGGCGTGCACCCAGATGAAGGAGGAGGCGGGCACGCCGGCGCGTTCGAGAAGATCGATCTCTTCGCGGGCGGCGATCCCGTTGCCTGTGTGCGACGCAATCGGGAGCCCCGTGGCGCGATGCGTCAGCGCTGCCGCGCGAACGAGCTTGGCGTCAATCTCCGACAGTGGCCCACTGTCAACGCCAATCTTCATGAACGCCGGTTTGATGCCGGTGTCGTCGATTCCGCGCTCCCACTCGCGTGTCCAGCGGTCGGCCAATTGCTCGGCGGATTCGCGAAACGCGTGCGCCGGCACGAACTTATCCTCGGCGGCGCCGTAGTAGCCCGTGTTCGACAGGATGTGCAGGCCAGAGGCTTCGGCCAGCCGTTTCAATAGTCGTGGATCGCGGCCAAGGTAGGCCGGCGTGCATTCCACCAGCGTGCCGCACCCGAGCTGTTTCAGTTGCTGTAAGTGCGGGAGCACGGTCTTGAAAGCCTCCGCAGCGTCATAGCGGGCAGGGCTGACGCTCGACGCGCCGATGAAGTCGACGAGGACGTGCTCGTGCATCAAGGTGATGCCGAGCTCGTCAACGGCGATCGGCCCCGTGACGCTGTCGATGCGATCGTTTCCTTGTGCCGCAGTCTGTTCAGGCGCCGGTTCACCGCTGGTCCGAATGGTCCACCAAGAAGGATCAGGCATCCGGTCAGCCACTGGCGGCGGGAAATGTCTGCGCGGTCGTATGTGCCATTCGGCTTCGCCATGCCACAGAGCCTATCGCAGTCGCGCACGCCCGCTCACCCGAGGTCGACGGCCATCATGCTCCGGCGGTCGCGAAGGTAGAGCCGAGTGCCCACGAGTACAGGCGGCGTCCAGGCCAGCTCGGTCAGCAACTGTGCCTTCGCGGCGATCTTGAAACCCTGCGGCGACGGATAGGCGATCATCAGCACCCCGTCTTGCGCAATGGTGATGAGCTTTTGATCCGCCCAGACGAACGACGCTTTCTGGATGCTGCGTTCCTGCCAGTGGATCGTGCCGGTGCGCGCGTCGACGGCGCTCAGGATCGCCTGGCTGCCCTTGCCACCGCTCGAGAAGTAAATGGCGTCGCCGATCCGCATCGCGTTGCTGTGATGCAGCCGCAGCCGGTTGGAGCTCCAGAGCTCTGTCGCTTTCGTCTGCTGGTTGCTGCGCTGCAGCTCGATGACTTTGGCGCCAGCGTTGTATTCCGCAGAGATGAAGAGGAGATTGTCGGGTCCCCACACTGGCGTGGCGATCGCGATCGAATAGTCGGCCTTGAACGGCACCTGCCACTGCAGATCGCCGTTGTGCGGATTGACGGCGATCATCGCCCCGTCCATCAGCAGCGCGGCTTGTTCGAGGCCCCCGACGTTGATGAGGAGGGGCGAGGAGTAGACGTTGCCGAGATCCCCCTTGGCCCAGGCGACCTTGCCATCCGCCTGCTGAAACGCCATCACGGACTTCCCCGGTCCCCCGACCGGCACGATGATCGTCTCGCGAAACGCGAGCGGGCTGGAGGAATAGCCGTACATCAGGCGCGAGCCTTGATGGCTCGCCCACAGATCCTGCGTCCAGATGACCTTGCCAGTCTTCTTGTCCAGGCACTGCAGTCGGCCGGCAACACCGGTCGTGAACAGACGATCGCCGACGATGAGCGGCGAGGAGTAGGGGCCATTTCCCATCTCGGGCGCGTCGCTCTGAAACCCCATCTCGGTCGTGTGTTCCCAGAGAGTCGCGCCAGTTTCAGCGTCGGCCGCGAGCACGACCTCAGCGCGCGGTTTTCCGTACATGGTGTAGAGGACGCCGTTTTCGACCGCAGGCGACGAATAGCCTTCGCCGAGTGCTCGCTTCCATACGACGCGCGGGCCGGCGGCCGGCCACACATCCTTCAGGCCGGAGGCTTCGGTCTGAAAATTCCGGTGGGGTCCGCCCCACTGCGTCCATTGAGTGACGGCGTTCTTGGCTTTCGCGGCAGGTTTCTGGGTCTGAGTGAATGCCGCCGCAGTCTGGCTGAACGCGGGCGCTGCCAGCGCGATGGTGAGGAAGGTGCGTCGATCCATATCGTCTTGGTCCTTTCCGAAATCGCATCTTGAATCAGCGGTTCGCTACAAAGCTCGTGCCTGTTCAGACGTGCACGGAACGGCCTGCTGGCGCTAGGTTTAGACACCGACATGGAGTTCCCGGCTGTTCGGCAATGGGAACGCTGGTTCCGGAGGCGGACGATGGTGAACTTCTCTGATCGCATCAGCGTCTCGAAGGTGGCGGACCTCCGTCGCAGCAAATCGCTCATCCGTTGACAGCGGTCTGGGGAGAGAGCACGATCGAGTCCTGCCGGCTCCCTTCGCGCCAGCGCCTGCGGGGCCGGTCGAACAGGCAGGTTCCCATGGGGCGCGCTGCGAGGGTTTGCGCCGCTATCCTTCCGCTGCTCGTTGCTGCGACGGCCGCGACGGCCGCGGTGCGGCTCAGATCTGATGACACTCGGCCCAACGCCGGTCGATCAGGGCATCGTCATTTACATCCATGCGGATTTCAGGGGATCTTCGCAGGGCATTGTCAGTGACGTGCACGACTTGACGAAGACCGAGGGCCCCTGTTCAACGGGCGGGGAAGGTGAAAAGCCGACCTGGCGCGAGTGCGTCTCGTCGGTTCGCGTGTTCCCCGGGTGGTCGGCGATCCTCTATCGTGACGAGGACTTCAAGGGCCGCAGCGTGACGATCGCGTCCGACATGCCTGACTTGAACACCCTGCCTGGCCCTTGTGACGATACTTTTAACGATTGCGTCAGGTCGATTCGAGTGACGCGGCAATAGGGAAACGTGTCCTGAGGAACTGACGCCCCGCTACCCATCCGCCCGAAGCATCAAGGAAGGATCGACGCGCGCCGCCCGGCGCGCCGGACCATACGAGGCGAGCGCTACGGCGCCGACGACCAAGGCGACGCTGACCGCGAAGGCTCCGGGATCAATCACCGACACGTTGTCGAGCCGCACGACCGTGCTGAGAAGCTTCATCACGGTAAATCCGAACAGCAATCCGATGGCCGTGCCGAGCGACGCAAGCCGCGCCGAATGCACGACCACGAGCCGAGTCACATCGGGCGGGCTTGCCCCGAGCGCCATCCGGATCCCGATTTCGCGAATGCGCTGGCCGAAGGTGTAAGTCAGAACGCCGTACAGTCCGGAGATGCTCAAAGCAAGCGCGATTGCGCTGAGGAGCGTGCCCACAGACGAGGCGGCGCGCAGCGGGAACCGCTGGAGCGCGACAATTTCGTCGAGCGAGAGCACGTCGAAGGCGATCGGGTCCGAGTGAACACGCCGCAGCGCGGCGCGCAGCGTGTCGAGGCGTACGTCGGTCGCGGGCAACCGGACGAGGAGCGCCGCCGCCTGCGATCCGGCCGGGCTGGTCGGGAGATAGACGTGGGCGGGATCCTTCCCCTGATAGACGAAGCCGCTCACCACATCGCCTGCAACGCCAATGACGGTGACGACCTGGGATGCCGCATCGTCGTCGGAGAGCCTGCGCAGCGATTTGACGGTGTCCCCAGCCATCACGCGAGATTCTGGCGGATCGATCTGGACGCGGAGCGTCTTCCCGACGGGGTCCTCCCCCGGCCACAAGGTCCGCGCTCCTGCGGCACTGACGACCGCGACTGAAGCCTGCGCGGCCGCTTCCTCCGCCGAAAACCCGCGACCGTGCACGATCGGAATCTGCAGCATCGCGAAGTATTCGGGCGACACGAACGTGCATGACGCCGCGACAACGCCACCCGGTCGCCGCAGCGGCACCTTCCTTGTCTCGCCGAAGAGCGGGCTCCGGCTCGCGACCGCGATCTGCGCGAAGCGCGAGTCGGTCGTGAGCTCGGCGTGGGTACGTCCCACGAGCGCGTGATCGCGGCCGTTCGGCCGCACCGAGATGATGCCGCCGGTTTCGAGCCCGAGATCGGTCGCCTGAATCGCGCGGCCGTTGCGAACGAGCGTCGCGGCGACGATGAGGAGGAGCAGCGAGACGGCGACCTGGCCCGTGACGAGGACCTTGCGGAGCGTGGCGCTCGAGACACCGCCGCTCAACTGCCCGCGCAAGGCGTCGGTCAGTGAAACCCGCGTCGCCTGTAACGCCGGCAGGAGCGCAAAGAGGAGCGTCGCGGCGCCGGCGACGATGAAGGCAAAGCCAAAGACCCGATAGTCGAAGTCGAGCGGCACGAATCGCACCCGTGCGGCCACGGTTGGCGGCAGCATCACGACGAAGGCGTACGTCGCCAGCCGCAGCAATGCGGCGGCGAGCGTCAAGCCGACAAGTCCCGCGAGCGTCGTAATGACCAATCCCTCGGTCACGAGCTGGCGCACGATTCGACCACGGCTGGCACCGATCGACAGGCGGATGCCGATCTCGCGGTGTCGGGCATTCGCGCGGGCGAGCATGACGTTCGAGGCGTTGGCGCAAGCAGCCACCAGCACCAGGCCAAATGCGGCAAACACCGGCGAGAGGAGCGCATAGCTGGTGAGCGTGAGGCGCGTCGGCGTGGTTTGTGGCTGGAGCACGGCGCGTACGGCATCCAGTCGGCCGGCGACACGGGTGGCAAATGGCTCGAGCGCGACGGAGCCTTGCGCCTGCTGTGGCGTGACGTCCCGCCTCAGGCGTGCAGTGAGGCGGAGTTGGCGCGGTTGTTCGCCGCTGAAGGGATCGCCGCCGCCAAGCGCGCCGTGCATCGTCAGCGGCACCCACGCGTCCCGAGGCACGTCGTCGAGGCCGACAAACTCGGGCGCCATGACCCCGATGACCGTCAGCGTCCGGCCATTGGCCTCGAGCTCGCGGCCGAGGACCGCCGGATCGCGATCGAAGAAGCGGGTCCACGCCTGGTCGGTCAGGATCGCGACCGGCTCGCTGCCAGGCGTGCGGGCATCATCGGCCACGAAGCTGCGCCCGAGCCTGAGGCGAGGACCGAGCGCGGTGAAGTAGTTGCCCGACACGAATCCGATCGACATCTGACGGCCGTTCGAGGACACGGTGCGTGTCGATTCGGCAACGACGTCTTCGAACAGATCCTGCCGCGCTTGCAGGTCCTGAAAATCGCGCCAGCGGAAGGTGGCACCACCAGCCTCCTGTGCCTGCCAGCGGACGGCATACAGGCTGTAGGGATCGTGCACCGCGAATGGACGGAGCACGTAGGCGTTGAAGATCGCGAAGACGACCGTCACGAGCCCCATGCCGACAGCCAGCGTCAGCACCGTGGTGGCGACAAATGCGCGGCTCTGTCTCAGCCCGCGCAACGCGTAGCACAGGTCCCGCCAGCATTGCTCGAGCAAGATGACGCGCTCCTTTCCGACCGATGATACGGCCGATGGGGCCGCCGCGTTCCTGATTCGCCGTGGCCACCGCGTACAATGAGTGCGCACTCGGTTATGCGGTGATGACGACACTCGCTCGTCGCGCTTGTCTCGTGTTGTTGGTCATCCTGCCGCCGGCCGCCTGCGGATCGAACCCCGCTGCCCCGTCGGAGCCGGCAGCCACGATCACCATCGGGGCGGCTGGAGTCTTTCCTGCCGAGGTACGAATCAAAGCCTGGGGCCAAGTCAGGTTTGTCAACAACGACAGCCGGCCCCATACGATGGTGTCCGATCCGGTCGACGTGCACTCGCAGTGTCCGCCGCTCAACCTCGTCGGAGTCCTGCAGCCCGGCGAGAGCCGAAACACAGGCACGCTGAACCTGCCCGGTACGTGCGGGTTTCACGATCACGTCAACAAGACCGACGCCACCTTCCGCGGGCGAATCGTGGTCGAATGAGCGTCGTTACTTTGCGGCGCCGTACACCTGCGCGCGGGTGTGGAACTTGTCGTTGATGATGATCTGGTCGATCAGGTCCTTGTGGACGCTGATGGGCGTCAGGAGCAGCGCCTGAACCTCTTTCAGCCCGTTGTTGATCGTCGATGTGCCTTCGACCTTTTCCTTCTTCGCGAGCTGCACGGCCGCCGACGCGGCGCCTCGGGCGAGCGGTCTGAGCGGCTTGTAGACCGTCATGCTCTGCGTGCCGGCAACGATCCGGCGCACCGCGTCCAGGTTCGCGTCCTGGCCCGAGACGAAGACCTTCCCTGCCAATCCGGCCTTTTCGAGCGCCTGGATCGCGCCGCCCGCGGTCGTGTCGTTCGACGCGACGACGGCGACGACTTGATTCTTGGCCTTCTTGAGTGCCGCCTCGGTGAGGGTCATCGCGGCGCCGGCCTGCCAGTCCGTGGCCCACGGGTCGGCGACGATCTTGATATCGCCGCGGGCGACGCCGTCCTGGAGCGCGGCCATCTGTCCCTCGCGAATCAGCTTGGCGTTGTAGTCGGTGGGCGCGCCGCCGAGGAGGATGTAGTTGCCTTTCGGCGCCTGGTTGCGTAGGTACTGCGCCTGCTGCTCGCCGACGCGCCGATTGTCATAGGAGAGATACAGGTCGACGTCGGCTTTCAGAATCAGCCGGTCGTAGCTGATGACCGGGACGGAGCGCTTCTTCGCGGCTTCGACAATTTTCCCTGCCGCCTCCGCGTTGTGCGGGACAACCACCAACGCCTGCACGCCCCGCTCCAGCAGTGACTCGGCCTGCTGCAGCTGCTTCGCATCGTCGCGTTCGGCGGCCTCGACGAGCACCTCGGCGTCCAGCTCCTTCGCGCGCTCCACGAACAGGTCGCGGTCGCGCTGCCAGCGTTCCTCCTTGCCGCAGCGTGTCCATGAGGAGGCCGATTTTGACTTCCGGCTCTTGCTTTGCCGGGGCCTGTCTGCTCGACGAGGGCCCGCATGCGCTGCACGCGAGAACGAGAGTCCAAATCATGCCGATTGCGAAGGAGCGGTACCTGGTCATAGGAGCGCCTCTCGTGATGATCCGCCTGCTACGCCTGCAGGACTGGATCATGCCGTACCTGCCGGAAAAAACGGGCACAGTGTATCACCGGCATCGGGCCTTTTTCATCGAGGCACCAGCCCTCCTCCGTGAGAAAGCCGAACGGCCTGTCTTTCCCTGCGGCCTTGACCGCATGCCTGAGGTGACTGCATTTCGCTCCCAGGCGTGTCGCGTCAGGAGGACACCGGGAGCATTCCCTGGCGAGAAAACCCCCGTTTTCTGGCCTCTAGTCTCGGGAGATTGAGGGAGAGCGATCTGGCGTCGACATTGCTCCCTGCCGATGCATGACTCGACTCCTTCGTCGCTCAGACGTCTACAGACTACTGATCGCGTCGGTAGCCGCCCTCACGATAAGCTTCTCTGCGGCCGCGCAAACGCGCATCGAGCCGCACCGCAACAGCTTCTCGCCCGAAGAGGATGTGAGGCTCGGCAGGCAGGCGGCGACCGAAGTCCGGCGCCAGTTGCCGATGCTGAACGACGGCCCGACACGATGACTTCGTCGATCGAATCGGTCAGCGACTCCTCGCCGAGATTCCGCATGACCTCCGGCAACCGGCCTTCCGGTACACGTTTGACGTTGCGAATCTGAAAGAGATCAACGCGTTCGCGCTCCCGGGTGGTCCGATGTTCCTGCATCGGGGGATGCTCGAAGCGGCCAGGACCGACGGCGAGGTCGCAGGCGTGATGGCGCACGAATTGAGCCATGTGATCCTCAGACACGGCACGGTTCAGGCCTCGAAGGGACAGAAATTTCAACTTGGCGCGATCGCCGGACAGGTACTGGGCTCGATGATTGGCGGCCGCACCGGCAGCGTGATCGCGCAGGGATCTCAGATCGGTCTTGGCACCTACTTCCTCAAATACAGCCGTGAGTACCGAGCGCGAAGCGGACCTCCTTGGCGCGCAGATCATGGCACGTGCCGGCTACGATCCGCGCGAGATGGCCAACATGTTCCAGACCATCGCACGCCAGAGTGGCAGCGGCGGCCCGGAGTGGTTGAGCGATCATCCGAATCCCGGCAACCGGTACGATGCGATTAACCGCGAGGCGGCCATGCTGCGCGTCGATCGCTCGTCACGGGCGCGCGCGGGGATCGCGCCGGTCCAGGCCCGTCTGGCGCGAATGGCGCCGGCGCCGACGACGCAGCAGGTGGCGCGGTCGCGCCGATGAACGGCTGCAACCTTGACCGCAGGAATACGAGCCCTTCCGTTTGTCCTGATGATGACAACCGGCTCGACGTACGCCGTCGGTCAGCCGGAGAGGTGGTTGACGTGCTACCCCATCCGGCCCGGTGATACGGCGGCACGTCTCGCCCAGCGGTTCACCGGAAACGCCCACAACCGGCACCAGCCCTGGTTTCATATCGTCGAGCCGACGACTGGGACCGTGATTCCAAAAAGCCACTACGGCCGCATCCAGGCTGGGTGGCACGTGTGCGTGGCGACGGAGATGTTGAGAGACGGATCAGCGCGGCGGCCTTACGCGGTCGTCACCTCCGGTCCGCCCGTGTTGTTGCAGCCCGGCGTCAGGCAAGAGCAGACAGCGATCGACCTCAGCTTCCTCTGGTGGGCGACACCGCTATTAGCGGTTTCAGGTTTGGTGCTCGCGTGGGTCGTCGCCGGGAAGTACATCGTCAAGAGACAGGCACGCCTCGAAACGATGAAAGGGTTCGGCGACAGGTTCATTTCCGAGTTCGAACGTCCGCTGTTTCGCAGGTGCGCTGACGAGCCCGTCGGTGAGATCGCGGCTGCGTTTTGCGCCGAGACGCCGCACGTTGGAGGTCCTTCTCGCGCCTGCCGACGGGCGGACCTACCCCAACCTCTCGGACCACAGAAAGAACGTGGAGTACGACGTGGAGCGAGTGCTGCGACTTCTGCGAAACGCGCCGTTCAAGACTGGTCCCCTCTATGCGGAGGGCCCGTGGGTCGTCATACCCTTTCGCCTCGAAACCGACAGGCAACAGGAAGGTGTGCCGTGAACATTCTCCTTCTCAGCTCCGGCGGCGGTGGCGGCAATATTCTGCGTTCCCTCAAGGCGCTGTTCCGTCGTGACCTGATCGCAACGCAGAAGACCGATGCCAGGTACGCGGAGCGTCTCAGACGAGCCGTTACCACTCGATTTCTCGACACGAATGAATTCTCGCTGGCCGATGTGCCGAAAGAGGAGCGCGTGGTCATCGGTGCTGCCACGACGCGACGTCTGGGGTCGATGCACAACCCGGAGCTAGCCAGACAAGCATTGGAAGAGTCACAGAACGAGATCGAGGCACTTCTCAGCAGGCATTCGGTGGTCATCGTCATTGGCACGGGAGGTAAAGGGACCGGCGCCGGGACGATTTTCCCGCTCGCGCAGATGGCCCGGCAGCAGAAGAAGCTCGTGATTCCAGTGTTCGTTCGCCCGTCGTTCGAACGCCATGAAGTGGAAAAGCGGCGCTACGATCACGCGCTGCACGTCGCCGGGCGATTCGATTCAGCGGGAATCCGGTTGATGGAGATCTTGAACGACCGCGGGTACATCGACGCGCATCCCGAGCTGCAGTCGGTCGTCTGGGAGCGCATGAACCTCCCGATAGCCAGAGGGCTCCGCGGATTGCTCTACGTCCTGTGGGATCTGTCGCAGGTCGACCCGTCCGATCTTTCCAGCCTGTTTGCGGGTCAGGGACGGCTGCGAATCGGTTTCTCCGAGCTCAATCCCCCTGTCGGCCAGGAACCCGGGGACGATCAGATTCACGCGGCGGTTCGAGGGTGCTGGGAGAATCCGTACTGCGCTTTCAACGGACCGGCTGGGACATCTCTCGTGTGCATCCAGGGGGACTGGTCGAACGTCGTCGACGGCAAGATCAAAGGGCAACTCGCGGCGCTGGCTCTCCGCGATGCTACCGAGAGCCCCTACAACCCGCTTTACGCGAGAGCGTTTCACGTCCCGCGTCCGTGGGGCGTGACCACTCTGTTTGCCGAGTACACCGGAAATCATCCCGCTATCGACATCGACTGGAGCGCGGACAAACGAGCGCCCCTGCGTCACAACGCCGTGTCCGATACGGACAGCATCCCGCCCTTTGAAAATGAGGATGCAGATGCAGACGAGGCGGCGATCGCGTCAGCGAGAGCGATTCGCGTCAGCGACCAATGTCGCGGCGGCCGCGATGTCGCGCCGTCTCCTTCGTTCTCCACGCTCTGGGAGTTTGCTCTCGCCATCAACCGGTCCGATCCCGCCGCCCTCAGGCTGGCTGAGAATGGCGATCCGTCCGGCATCTCCATGGACGGACGAGAGCTGAGAAAGCTTCTCGGCACCTTCTGGTTTCGCTCGGTGTTTCCACGCCTCTCACCGGAGTGGCAAGCCCGCATTCTGAACGTGCTGGTCGAACACGTCACCATCCCCGACCATGCAATTCGGAATGGACGCCGCCCCGTGCACCTGCACGAGATGACCCATGAACAGCGTCGACAGATGATGACCGAACCAAGTCTCCCGGATGCCATTCGGGCCGATCTTCAACTGCTGGTGACAGTAGCCACGCTTTGGGGAGAGGAAGCACTAGCCCGATTCGACTTCACACCGGTGCCGGAGGTTTCAGACACCTCGAGAATCGCCCTGCTGCTGCAGCCGTTCCGGCATTCCTAGCGCGAGCGACACAAGGCGAATGCGAAGCCCGGCCGATTAGTCTCGCGGTAACTCAGTAGCCGTTGGCGTGGACGAGCTTGATCGACATTCCGTTCTTGCTGGCCGTGTTGGTCGACAGAGCGTCGGCCTTGAGCTGCGCTTCGACGGCCGCAGGGTTTGCCAGGCCGTCCGACGCGAGATAGAGTGCGCCCGTCCCACCTACATGCGGCGCGGCCATAGAGGTCCCGGACATTGTCGTCGTGCCCCCGCCTTTCCTCGTAGAAAGGATGTCCACCCCGGGCGCCCAAATGTCTACGCACGGACCGAAGTTGCTGAAGGAGGCTTCCTGGTCGTGACTGTCGGTGGCTGCCGTCGTCATGACGCCATCGTGGGTACCCGCCCGGGCCGGCGAAGAAGTGCAGGCGTCGACGCGGCTGTTACCGGCGGCGATCGAGTAAAAAACGCCGCTGTTGGCAGACGCCTTCACCGCGTTATCCAGCGAGGTGCTGACACCGCCGCCGAGGCTCACGTTGGCGATCGCCGGCTTCACCGCGTTGGCCGTGACCCAGTCGACCCCCTTGATCACGCCAGACGTTGATCCCGATCCATTGCAGCCCAGCACCTTGACACCGGTAGCCGCATTCCAGGCGCCACACCGACCACGTCAAGGTCGTTGTCCGCGGCCGCCACCGGTACCTGCCACGTGCGTGCCGTGACCGTGGCAGTCCGAGTTCGGTCCCGACGCGAACCTCACGTGTCCGACCACGTTGAGATCCATATGACTTGTATCGATGCCGGTGTCGATGATGTAGCCGTTGACGTGAGGTACGGCGCCGCTGCCGTTACCAGCTATCGTGGAGCTGACGTCGGAGTCGATCCGGTCGATTCCCCAGGGCACAGTTTGGGCGACGATGGTCATGGTGCCGTCGGATTCGACGTACGCCACCATCGGATCGTTCTGCAGGTCGGCGATCTGGCGCGCCGTCAGACGTGCGGAGAATCCGCGGAGGGCCGCGCTATAGACGTGCTCGGAGCGGAACCCGTGGCGGCGCTCCAGGCTTTGCACGGCGCCCCCTACCCTGCGATCGAGGTAGCCCCAAGACGACAGGGTCCGCTTGGGCGCGATCGTCTGGCCGGGTACTGGCCCGCGAAATTCTGAAGCGGCGCATTGTCGTCGAAGACGACAATCACGGGAACTGCCACCTGAGGACGCTGCGCCGAGACGATCAGTCCGGAGACTGCGACGGCAGCGCAGACGATCGCAACGAACGCACTTCTTGTTTTCATACAAGCCTTCTGGAAACTATCGGCACGCGTGGAAGGGTCAGTCGAATACGGTCGAACTTCGATGATCGGCGAGGGACGCGTCAGCGTCAAGAACGAGTATCGTAATCAGCTGCGTCTTCTACGTCGCTGACAAATTCGACATTCACTTTTGTTTTTATTACCGATCTGATCGACGTGGCAGGGGCGGTACGGCCCGTGTTGCACGAAAGCGTCGGCAGGCGATAGTTTATGGACGCCAGCGGGAGAAGCCGGCAGCTGTTCTTGCACGCGTGAAGCCGTAACCTACTTCCGATTGGCGCGCGTTGTGGGGATTGCGCGCTTCCATGGCTCTCTTCTACGAGATCCTTCGATGGCTGACGGCCGCAGTTGGTGTCGTCGTTGTCTATCTGGCGCCTTCACGTACGAAAGCACCGACAGCTTCATCAAGAACTGGCTCGAAGACCTGTGGTTGCGGTTGTCGTACTACCCTGCCACCCCTGTTGGAGTCGCTAGGCGGCTGGTCCGGGTCGTTCTTGTCCTCATGGACAAGATGTTTGACCGTCTGTTTGGCCCGAGCCGATTGTCGATCCGCACGCTTTCCATCGCCCTCTGTTATGCCTACGGCGGTCTACTTTTGACTTTCGTTCCGGTGTCCTTGTACACGTGGCTGGCACAAGTGGAATTTCCCACGATCCTTCGGGAGTGGGGACGGCCGCACATGATCATCGCGACGGTGGCTTTCGTCATGGGGACGTTGCCCGCTGTGCACGCATCGCTGCGCTGGGCTACGTATCTCACGGGCTTCTGCATACTGGCCTCTTTTGGCCTAACGGTGTGGGTACTCACGAGCGATCGACCGGAGGTGGCCGTGGCCCTTGGGCAGAGGCTCGAGGATCCCGGAGGCAACCTGGCGGGTCTGGCTGTCGCACTCGCGTACGGGATCGGAGTGGTTCACGCCATACGCTACGCCGTCCAGAGGACGGTCAACGGCGAAGCGACTCGGACTGACGTCGTTCTCGTTGGCAGCGTGCTCATAATTCCCTTTGTCGCTTTCGCGGCCCTTACTTCGGTTGCGGTGATCGTGCGCCACCCGAGGGGCCAGTTGACGCTTTGGCTCGCAAGCCTGATGAAGCAGAACGGTGTGATGTTTCTGCTATTCACTTTGGGGGGGCCGCTCTCGCTGTGGGGGCTGGGACTCTTCATCGCTTTCGCGCTGTCGCTCGTCGTGCTGTTCCACATAACCATGTGGCCAGTCATCCGATTCGTTCTGATGAAGACGACGTACGCTGCTCAGCGTTACGAGCTGATAACCCGGAAAGGAAGGCTCTGGAGTATAGGGCTGGCCCTCGTGTTGTGCGCGACTGCACCGCGTGAGCTGTTGAAACTTGTCACCATGATCGTTAGTGCAGTGCGATGGCGTTCAGCGGACAGAACCCATGACGACGGCAGCGCGCCGTGCTCCTGGTCTCGCCGTGGCCTGGCCTGGCTACTTCGCCGAAGGCTGCACCAGACGGCCGCGATCGACGATGGTGACGCCGTCGGCAACGACGGTGGCGTCAGGGAAGAACAGCCAGCGGATACCGCCTCCACGGACGTCGCCGCCAAGCTCGTTGTTGTCGCCAAGGCTCATGCGGACGACGCCGGCGCCGTAGCCGTAGTACGGCAGGGCTTGCTCGCCCGTGGGGATCGTCAGTCTCGGGTTGAAGCCGAGCGCGAACTCTCGGAAGCGGCTGGCGCCGGGCTGTGAGGCCAGGAAGGCCTTGACCGCATCAGCTCCGGTCGTCGCCGACGATTCGGTCACGACGCCACTCCGAATCTCCATCCGGACATTGGTGGCGCTGGTGCCGAAGAATCGGGCGGCGGGCAAAACGATGACGCCATTCACGCTCGGTTCGAGTGGCGCGACGCGCATGACGCCGGCGGGCAGCTCCGTATGACGATCGATGCGGATCCGCCCTTTGCGGGCGTTCGTTTTCGATGCGTCGCCGGTTTGGCGGTTGACCGGACGATCGCCAATCCGGAACCTGACGTCGGTGCCCGCGGGCGTGGTCACGCGCGCCTCGCCCGCGCGCAGCCGCGCGGTGACGGCGTCCATTTGCGCCGCCATCGCGGCGTAGTCGATGTCGAGCGCGTCGAGATACACCCGGTCGTAGGCCGGCCGATGCGCCACCGGCAGGCCATCGGCGTCACGAGTGCCGTCGACCCAGTGAAAGTGCAGCTCCCGGCGCTCCGGTCGCGCATCGAGCCAGCTCACGAGCGCAGCCGCCTGGTCTGGCGGAGTCTGGGCCGTCGGTCCCGCTGGAAGCCAGACATAGACGTCGGTCTCCTCCAGCCTTTGGGCGAAGCCGTCCATTGGTCCGAACGCGTGGGCGGTCACGACGGCGCCTGCGGCGCGCAATTGCTTCGCCAGCTCCGGCTCGAGCTCGCGCATCGTGTCTGGATCGAACCGCAACAGGACGCGTTCGCCGCGTTCGATCTGGAGCGCTGAGACGATGCGTCGCGCCATATCGGGCCAGGGAAAGCTCGTCTGCGCAGGCGCGCGGCCGGTCGCGCCAGCGAGAACGATCAGCATCGCCAGCAGCGGTCTCTGTACGCTCATTTGAGTCGGGCCAACAGTTTCTTGAACCTCGGGTCGTCGCGCAGCAATCCCGGAGAAATCCCGGCGTCTTCCCGGGACTTCGCGCCGGCCTGCCCCGTATCTTTCTGACATAACACGGCGACAGAGGCAATACCAAGACGGAGACAGACCATGATCCGAATCCTGACGTTGGCGTACGGTGTTGTGAGCTATCTGATTTTCTTTCTCACCTTTCTCTATGCAATCGGGTTTCTGGGGAACGTTGTCGTGCCCAAGTCGCTCGACTCCGGCCCGACCGACCCCTGGCTGACGGCACTCACGATCACCTCGGTTCGAGCGATGGCTGCGCGCCAATCGGCGGTCAGCCACATCGCCAGTGGGCCACATTGCTGAGGACGGACGGCCCAGCGAGAAGCGGTATGGGGTCCCGCCTCCGCCTCGCAGCTCCGGCGCGGAAGCCTCGACTCCCGCGGGCCCGGCGCGTATGATGACTGGCAGATGCGTGCGTGGAAGCCCAGCACGGCATTGATCTCGGCCGTTGCCGCGACCCTGCTCGCGGCCGCCGGTGTCGTGTTGTCGCTCGAAGCCCGCCAGGCGCCAGTCGCCTCGGCGGCCCCGCCTGGTCCTTCAGCGCCCTCAGCTCTATCCGCCAGCGCTCCGCACCTCGCGCTCGTTGAAGAGTACTGCGTGACGTGCCATGACCAGGAAGAGAAGAAGGGCGGCCTCGCGCTCGACCTGATATCGGCCGACGTGGCCGAGCATCAGGATGAGTGGGAGAAGGTCGTCCGGAAGCTCAGGGCCCGCCAAATGCCACCCGTGGGCCGGAAGGAGCGGCCCGACGAAGCGACCTACGACGCGACGGTCAGCTATCTCGAAACGGCACTCGACCGCGCCGCCGCAGCGCACCCGAATCCGGGCCGGACGGCGACAATCCGTCGGCTGACCCGAACCGAATACCAGAACGCCATTCGCGACCTCCTGGCGCTGCGCGTCGATGTCGGCACGCTTCTGCCCGCTGACGAATCCAGCTACGGCTTCGACAATGTGACGGTCGGCGATCTCTCGCCGACGTTGCTCGACCGCTACATCTCGGCGGCGGAAAAGATCAGCCGCGCGGCGGTCGGCCGTCCCAGCCGTTCTCCCGGCGGCGAGACCATCAGGATGCCGCCGGACCTTACTCAAGAGACACATCTCGAGGGCCTCCCCATCGGCACTCGCGGCGGCGCGGTCGTCGACTACACGTTTCCGATGGACGGCGAGTACGAGATTCAGATTCGGCTGATGCGAGACCGCGACGAGCACATCGAGGGCCTTACCGAGCCTCACGATCTCGAGCTGCTCCTGGACAAGGCGCGCGTGCAGCTGTTCACGGTGAAGCCGCCCGAACGAGAGCCGGAACATGCCAGCGTCGATCAGCATCTCAAGCTACGGATTCCGGTGCAGGCCGGTCCACACGCGCTTGGCGTGACGTTCCTGAAGAAACCTTCACTGCTGCCGGAAACCTCGCGCCAGCCCTACCAGGCGCGTTTCAACTATTACCGGCATCCGCGTATTCAGCCAGCGATTTACTCGATCTCGATTGTCGGACCGTATGGTCCCGCCGTGCCTGGAGATAGCCCGAGCCGGCGCCGGCTTTTTCTGCCGCGGCCGGCCGGTCTGGATGACGACGATCGCTACGCGAAGGAGATTCTCACCACGCTGATGAAGCGGGCGTACCGCCGCCCGGTCACGCCGTCGGACCTTCAAGGTCCGTTCGCGCTGTACAAGAAGGGCCGCGCGGAGGCCGGCTTCGACGCCGGCATCGAACTGGCCCTCGCAGGCGTGCTGGTGAGCCCGCAATTCCTCTTCCGGCTCGAACCGGACCCGGCCGGCATCCCGCCGAGGACGCCGTATCGGGTCAGCGACCTCGAGCTCGCGTCCCGACTCTCCTTCTTTCTCTGGAGCAGCATCCCGGATGATGAGCTGCTGAACACGGCAATCGCCGGAAAGCTTCACGACCCGGCGATGCTCGAGCGGCAGGTGCGCCGAATGCTGGCCGACGCCCGATCGCGCGCGCTCGTCGACAACTTCGCCGCCCAGTGGCTGCATCTTCGCAACCTCGCGTCGATCACGCCGGACATGCGGCTGTTCCCGGACTTCGACGACAATCTGCGTCGAGCCTTCCGACAGGAAACGGAGCTCTTCTTCGACAGCGTCCTCCGCGAGGATCGGAGCGTGCTCGACTTGCTGCGCGCGGACTACACGTTCGTCAACGAACGGCTGGCCAAGCACTACGGGATCCCGCACATCTATGGCAGTCAGTTCCGCAGGATTGCGCTCGACAAGGAGAGCGACCGTGGCGGACTCCTGCGTCAGGGAAGCGTCCTGACGGTCACCTCGTATGCGACGCGCACTTCTCCCGTGGTTCGCGGCAAATGGGTCCTGGACAACCTGCTCGGCACGCCTCCCCCGCCGCCGCTGCCAGACGTGCCGGCGCTCAAGGACAACACGGTGGATGGGAACCTGTCGGTCCGGCGGCGGCTGGCCGAGCATCGGAGCAACGCACAGTGCGCCAGCTGCCACAATTTGATGGATCCCATCGGCTTGTCGCTCGAGAAATTCGACGCGGTCGGCCGGCGCCGGACGACTGAAGGCGGCGTGCCGATTGACGTCTCCGGAGGTCTTCCAGACGGCAGCTCGTTTGCCGATGTCGACGGCCTCGAGGCCGCCTTGCTGCGCCGGCCCGAGCTGTTCGTCGGCGCCTTCACCGAAAAGCTGCTGACCTACGCGTCGGGACGCGGAGTCGAGTACTACGACGCGCCGGCAATCCGCGCCATCGTCCGCGACGCGCGATCGCAGCGCTACCGCATCTCCGCCATCGTCCTTGGAGTCGTGAAGAGCGAGCCGTTTCAGATGAGGATGTCACGATGATCATCACCAAGCTGGCATTGCCGCGGCGGACCTTCCTGCGCGGGCTGGGCGCGAGCGTCGCGCTTCCGTTGCTCGACGCGATGATTCCATCGCTGACTGCGGTGGCGAAGACGGCGGCCAACCCGGTCAGGCGTCTGGGCTTCGTGTACATGCCGATGGGATGCGACCTGCCTCGGTGGACGCCACCGGCGACGGGTGCCGACGGCCGGCTGGTCGAGCTGTCGCCGACGCTTCAGTCGCTGAGCCCGGTCGTCGATCAGCTCACCGTCATCAGCAATCTCGAGTTGAAGAATGCCTATCCCGGGACGCACGCCACGTCCAACGCGTCGTTCCTGAGCGCCGCCAAGGCGAAGTGGACGGAGAGCACGGATTACCACCTGGGGACGACCGTCGATCAGGTGGCCGCGAAACAGATCGGCCACCAGACGCTCCTGCCGTCGCTGGAGCTGTCGATGGACCTGCTACAGATGGTGGGCCAGTGCGACAACGGCTACGCCTGCGTCTATCAGAACAACCTGTCGTGGTCGTCGCCGACCACGCCGCTGCCGGCCGAGGCGCATCCGCGGATCGTGTTCGAGCGATTGTTCGGCGAGGGCGGCAGCGCCGCGGATCGTCGCGCAGAGCTGCGGAGACGGGCCAGCCTGCTCGATTCAGTCCGCGACGACATCAACCGGTTGCAGACGCAGCTCGGGCCCGAGGATCGCACCAGGGTCGGCCAGTATCTCGAGACCGTTCGTGAAGTGGAGCGACGCATTCAGAAGGCGGAGGCGAGCACGGCGGATCAGCCGCTCCCGGATCTCGATCGGCCGGTGGGTGTGCCGGCGGCCTACGCCGACCATGCGAAGTTGATGTTCGATCTGCAGGTGTTGGCGATGCAGGGCGACGTTACGCGAGTCATCACGTTCCAACTGGCGCGCGAAACGAGCAACCGCACCTACGCCGAGATCGGCGTCCCCGATCCGCATCACCCGCTCACCCACCATGGCAACGATCCGGACAAGATCGCGCGAATGGCCAAGATCAACGCCTTCCACGTGTCGCTGTTCGCCTACTACCTCGAAAAGCTGAAGGCAACGCCAGAAGGCGACGGGTCGCTCCTTGACCACGGCCTGTTCCTGTACGGCAGTGGCATGGGCAATCCCAACGTGCACGACCACGTGAACCTGCCGATTCTGGTTGCCGGCGGCGCCGCCGGCAGAGTCAAGGGGGCGCGACACATCCAGTACGCGGAGCCGACGCCCCTGGCGAACCTTCACCTGACGCTGCTCGAACGAGCGGGCGTTCGTCTGGACGCGTTCGCCGACAGCAAAGGTCGAGTCGATGAACTGCTCGCGCTCTGAGGGCTGCGCCGCGATGCCGAAACGGATTGCCACGCTCTGTCTGGCGCTGCTGCTGTCAATGACCGGCCTCCAGGCCGGAGGTCCGGACGCGGCGCTTGCAGATGCGGCCGAGAAGATGGATCGTGCGAAGGTCCGCGCGCTTCTGAAACAGCGCGCCGACGTGGACGCGCCGCAGGCGGATGGCATGACGGCGCTTCACTGGGCGGTCTACCACGACGATCCGGAAATGGCGGAACAGCTGCTGGCCGCCGGTGCGAGCGTCAAGGCCGCCAATCGATACGGTGTGACGCCGCTGTCTCTGGCCTGCACGAATGGCAGCAGCCGGCTGGTCGAGCTCCTGCTGAAGTCCGGCGCGGATCCGAGCCTCGCGCTCCCCGGTGGCGAGACCCCGCTGATGACGGCGGCACGGACTGGATCGCTCGCGTCGGTGAAGGCGCTGCTGTCGCGCGGCGCGGCAGTTGATGGCAAGGACGAGGCGCGCGGCCAGACGGCGTTGATGTGGGCCGCGGCGGAAGGTCACGCCGACGTCGTGCAGGCGCTCGTCGACGCCGGCGCGGATGTTCGCGCGCGGGTGCCCTCAGGCTTCACGCCGCTGCTCTTCGCGGTCAGAGAAGGACGGCTCGACGTGGTCCGCGTGCTGCTGAAAGCGGGCGTAGACGTCAACGAGACCGTCGTCGATGGCGGTCGCAAGCGGTATGGCGGTCCGCTGCCACGGGCAGGCGCGAGCCCCCTGCTGCTGGCGGTGATGAACGCGCATTTCGAGTTGGCGTCGGCATTGCTCGACGCCGGCGCGAATCCGAACGTCGATCTGACAGGCTACACACCGCTTCACGCGATGACCGTGGTTCGCAATCCAGGCGTGGGAGACAACGATCCAGCGCCACCGGGATCTGGAACGATGAGCAGTCTCGACCTGGTGAAGAAACTGGTCGCGCATGGCGCCGACCTCAACGCCAGGATGACGAGGCGCGTGAACTTGAACAACACCCGGATGAACGAAATCGGCGCGACCCCGTTCCTTCTCGCCGCGCTGACCGCCGATGCGGAGTTGATGACGACTCTCGCCGCTCTCGGCGCCAACCCGTCGCTGACCAACGTCGAGAACAGTACGGCGCTGATGATGGCCGCCGGCCTCGCGACGCGCTCGCCTGGCGAGGATGCTGGAACGGAGCGCGAAGTCCTCGACGCCGTCCAGGTCGCGCTGTCGCTTGGCGCCGACGTGAACGCCGTCGACAACAACGGCGAGACGGCGGTGCACGCGGCCGCCTACAAGAACCTGCCGAAAGTAGTGAAATTCCTCGTCGCCAAAGGCGCCCGGATCGATGTCTGGAACCGCCCGAACAAGTTCGGATGGACGCCGCTGGCGATTGCCGTCGGCTACCGGTTCGGGAACTTCAAGCCCTCCGCCGACACCGAAGCCGCCGTGCGCGAGGTGATGATCGCGGCCGGCGTGACGCCGCCGGTCAAGGTCGTCGCGAAGACGCAGCAGATCTACTAGTGCCTGCGACGAATCGGCGTGAGTTCTTGCAATTTCTCGCCGCCAGTCCTCTCCTGGGCCTGGCGGGACAGACGCAGCTGAGCGGCGACATCATCGCCTCGGCCCAGGATGCCCTCAACGTCTTCGACTTCGAGACCGTCGCGCGCCACAAGCTGCCGCCCGCGCACTTCGGGTACATCGCCACCGGCGTTGATGACGACGCGACAGTGCGCGCCAATCGCGAGGGATTCTCCCGCTATCAGATGCGATCCCGCCGGTTGATCGACGTCTCCCGGATCGACACCTCTATCCGTTTGATGGGGGTCAGTTGGAAGACGCCCATCGTCCTTGCGCCTGTCTCGAGCCAGCGGGCGTTCCATCCCGAGGGTGAAATTGCGGCCGCTCGCGCGGCACGATCGAAGGGCCATCTGCTGATTCTCTCGACCAACACCACGACTTCGGTCGAGGACGCGAACGCGGCGCGCGGTGAACCCGTCTGGTTCCAGCTCTACGCCAGCACCGACTGGAACGTGACGCGCTCGATGGTCAAGCGAGCCGAGGCGGCCGGTTGTCCCGTGCTTGTCTTCACTGTCGATCAGATCAGCGGCACGAATCGCGAGACGCTGCGGCGGTTCGCACGTCAGGACACGCGAGACTGTCGCGTCTGCCACGATCGCAGCAACCTGCAGACCCTGAGCGTGCGCAGACCGATGTTCAGCGGATTCGACCTTGCGGGAGTCGCCATGCAGCCGCCCGTGACCTGGGACTATGTCAAGCGACTCAAGGACACGACCACGATGCGCCTCGCCATCAAAGGCATCGTCACGCGCGAAGACGCGGCGCTCGCCGTCAGCAACGGCGTTGACGCGATCGTCTGTTCGAACCACGGCGGGCGCGCCGAGGAGACTGGACGATCGTCGATCGAGAGCCTCCCGGAAGTCCTGGAAGGCGCCGCGGGGCGCGTGCCGGTCCTCGTCGACAGCGGTTTCCGGCGTGGCACGGACATCTTCACGGCCCTCGCGCTTGGCGCCACCGCCATCTGCGTGGGGCGACCGTATGTGTGGGGCCTGGCGGCGTTCGGCCAGGAAGGCGTCGAGGTCGTCCTCGACATCCTCACGCGGGAACTCCAGCTGGCGATGCGATACGCGGGAACCGCGGCGATTCCGAACATCACGCGGGCGCACGTCGTCGAGCGGCGGTGAGGAGAGCGCGCCTCATCGGCTGGGAGCGACCAGTTCCAGATTCTTGAGCGTCGGAAACAGCCCGACGTCGATTAGGCGGGACTGCTCGCACGCGCCGCCGCCAGCGCCCGCCGATCTTCGGATGCCGATCGAATGAGCGTCAGTGCCGTGTAGAGCACGACGGCAATGACACCCCATCGAACGACATCGAGCGGCAGCGATTTCACGAGCCACACCGCGATCAGCACTCCAGGAATGCCGCCGACGGTCAGCCCGATCGCCGCAGGAGCGGCGTAGCACCCGCTTCTTATGAACCGCATTGCCGCCACCACACCCGTGAATGCGCCGGATCCCATCATGACTGGAAAAGCCGCGCGGGGGTCCATCCCGAGCAGGCTGAAAAGGACCAGGCTTGGTCCATAGTTGCCGATCCCCAGCGTCGCGAGCGCGCCAAAAGCGAAGTTGGCAACCCACGCGACGACGAACGGGATCGGTTCGAGCGCCAGCGCCTGTCCACCGGTCGGATAGAGCCGCAGCAGCCCCATGGTCATGAAGAACCCGGCGAGCAAGAGTCCAGTAGCCATTCCAAGCTGAACGACTCGCCGCGGGAGCCGCGACACTACCCCCGCGCCGAGCCACCCCCCAGCCATCATCGCCACGATGAGAGAGACGAGCAGCGTGCGATCGACCGACACGATGCTGATAAAGGCAAACGCCTGCACGACCACGGGCAGCGTGTGACCAACCAGCATCGTGCCGGGGATCCGTTCGTCAGGCACGAGCCCCAGAAGTTTGTAGGTGGAGGTCGTGGTCGCGAACGAACCGATGCCGAGTGTGTCGAAGAAGTTTGTGACGAAGCCGATGACGATGTGGGTCAGTCCCGGCGCAGCCGCACGCTGTGACACGCCGCGCGCGAGCGAGCGGGACCGATAGAGCGCGGTCCCCCATCGCACGACGTAGACGACTGCCAGCGCGCCGAGTGTCAGGAACAACGCGCTGACGATGTCCACTCAGGTCTCCTTCGAATCAGGGCTACGGTGTAGCGTTCGAAAGGAGATCGCTCGGGTACGCGCTCCTTCACGAGCGGTGAAGCTACAAGTTGCAAGCTGGAATGGCGACGAATCGTAGCACGTCCGGAAGCGGGTAGACGGGTAATGCCAAGACACTTCGATAGGGCAAGAAAGGCCCAGTTTTGTTGCATGTTGTCGTTTACGCCGAGGGCAAGTAGGGGTAATCTTTACTCACCACATGTTTTGTCCCCGTTGTGGCGTCGCCTTGTCCCGGGCGATTGAGCTTTGCTCCGGGTGCGGGGCAGATCTGCGCCCGCTTCTCGCGACAGGCTTTCTGAACGGTCCAGTCGGGCCTGCGCCATCCGGCACGAGTCCCGGGCAGGCGGACGCTGTCAGGTGGTTGGATCAGTCCAACTGGCCCCGCCGTCACCACGTTCTCGCCCGACGCGCCGGCACCTGGCGGCCGGAGGCGCCGCGGTTGAGGGGGCGCTTGGGATCGCCGGCGCCGGCCGGGCCGCCCGCGCCGTGCTGCCGGTCGCTCCGGAAATGCTGGATTCCGACGTCACTCGCCTCGGCGCATCCGAGGCGCCGACGAGCGCCGGGATGGACGAGGAGTCGACATGGACGCCCTCCTCTCCTGGTGCGCTTCGCCCAGGCAGCAACCCCCCGTATCGGCGGCGCACGGATGTCGCCCGAATGGCTGACGAAGGGCCACTCGAGGTGGGCCAGCTCTTCGGCACGCGGTATCGAATCATCAGATTGCTCGGCATTGGCGGGATGGGGGCCGTTTACCAGGCGTGGGACTCCGAGCTCGAAGTCGCGCTCGCGTTCAAGGTCATTCGGCCGGATGCGATCGCCGATCCCGGCGCGGCCGCCGCGATCGAAGCACGCTTCAAACGTGAGCTGCTCCTCGCCCGGCAGGTGACGCATCCGAACGTCGTCCGCATCCACGACCTGGGAGAGATCGACGGCATCAAGTACATCACGATGCCGTACATCGAAGGCCAGGACCTCGCCCACATCCTCGCCGAAACGACCACGCTGCCGATTCCGCGGGTGCTTGCACATCGCGCGTCAGGTGGCATCGGGACTGTGCGCCGCGCACGCGGCGGGCGTCGTCCATCGCGACCTGAAGCCGGCCAACATCATGATCGAGGCCGACGATCGGGCGCTGATCATGGACTTCGGCATCGCGCGCAGCGCCGGCGAAGCGTTCGAGGCAGCAGGCGCGGGAACGAAGCTGTCGACGCTGAAAGACGCGAGCGAGACCCGCACCGGCGTGATCGTCGGCACCTTGGAATACATGGCGCCGGAGCAGGCGCGAGGCGAACGCGTCGACGATCGCGTCGACATCTATTCGCTCGGCATGATCCTCTACCGGATGATCGTTGGCAGGCGCTTGGCCGATCGCGCGACGGACGCGTATACCGACCTGCTGGCCCGTATGCAGGCCGAGCCAACCCGCGTGCGCGAGATCGATCCGACGGTTCCGGAGGCGGTCGATCAGATCGTCTCGAGGTGTTTGCAGCCGGACCCCGCGCTTCGCTACCAGTCCACCCCGGACTTGCTGGCCGCCCTCGAACACCTCGACGAAAACGGCGTTCCGCTGCCCGAACCGACGCCGATCTGGCGGTCGTGGCGGTTCTGGTCGACGGCCGCGACGCTGATGTCCCTGCTGGTTGGCGGGACCTGGTGGTTCGCCCAGTTGTTCGCACCGACGGTGCCGGTCGTGCACGATCCGGTCTCGGTGCTGATCGCCGACTTCACGAACACGACGGGCGACCCACAGTTCAAGGGAGTCCTCGAGCAGTCGCTCGGCGTGGCTGTGGAAGGGGCGTCTTTCGTCACCGCCTACGATCGGCGGAACGCGCTTCGCGTCGCCTCGCAGCTCAATGCCGGCAGCGCGCTGGACGAAAAAGTCGCGCGCGTCGTCGCGCAACGTGAAGGCGTCAAAGTCGTGCTCGCTGGAGGCATCGTGCCGGACGGGACCGGCTACCGAGTCTCGGTTCGAGGCATCAGCCCGGCCGACGGGTCGTCGACCTTGACGAGCGACGTGCGAGCGGCCAACAAGGACGACGTCCTGAACGCAATCGGTCGACTGGGCAGCAACGTCCGCAAGAGCCTCGGCGACACCAAAACCGCACGGACCCCAGCGGCCAACGAGATGCTGAGCGCGTCGTCACTCGAGGCGGTCGCCCAGTACATGGCCGGGCAGGAACTCACCCGTCAGACACGCGACGAGGAAGCGATCCCCTATTTCAAGCGTGCCACCGAGCTCGACCCGAACTTCGGGCGCGCGTATTCGGCGTGGGGAACCGCGGCATTCAAGATTGGACGTCAAGACGAGGCTGAAGCGAACCACAAGAAGGCGCTTTCGCTGCTCGATCGCATGACGGCGCGCGAGCGTTATCGCACGCTCGGCGTCTACTACCTGGCCGTGAGCAAGAACTACGACAAGGCGATTGAAAACTTTTCGACCCTGGTCAAGGAGTACCCGTCGGACGCGGCGGCGTACAACAACCTCGCGGTCGCGTATACGAACAAACTCGATTTCCCGAATGCCTCGGAGAACGGCCGCAAGGCCCTCGAGATCTATCCCAAAAACCGTCTGTATCGATCGAACTATGCGCTGTACGCGATGTACGCCGGCGATTTCAAGGCGTCAGCAACCGAGGCGGCCAACCTGCTGAAAGAAGATCCGAACTACTTCATCGCCTACCTGCCGCTCGCCATCGCCGCCCTGACGCGGGGCGAGGCGGACGCGGCCGCAGACTTCTACACGCAGATGGCCAAGGTCAATGCGCGTGCGGCGTCACTGGCCAGCACCGGGTTGGCCGATCTCGCCATCTTCGAGGGGCGAGGCAAGGACGCGCTCGATCTGCTCGCCGCCGGCATTCGCGCCGACGAGGAGACGAAGACTCTCGCCGGAGCGGCAGTGAAGCGCCTGGCCGTCGCCGAGACCTACGAGATGGAGGGGAATCTGCGGGCCGCCGTGTCCGCGGCGACAACTTCAATCGCGGGCTCGAAAGACGAATCGGTTCTGGTTCCCGCCGGCCGCATCTTCGCCGCGTCCAGGCAGCAGCGCGAGATCGATGCGATCGCGAAAATTCTGTCGAATCAGTTCGAGCCGCAGAAGCGAGCCTACGGCCGCATCGTCGACGGGTTGGATTACCTCAGCCGCGAGCGTTACGTCGACGCGGCTGACTCGCTGAAGGCGGCGATCAAGTTTGCCGACGTCTGGCTCGCCCGCTTCTATCTCGGCGTCGCCTACGAAATGGCCGGCCGCCACGGCGAAGCGATCTGCGGAGCTCGAGATCTGCTTCAAGCGCCGGGGCGAAGCGACGGCGCTCTTCCTCGACGAGGTTCCCACGTATCGGTATCTGGCGCCGCTCCCGTACTGGCTGGCGCGCGCGCAGGAAGGGCTGGGCCAGAGCGCACAGGCCAAGGCCAACTACGAAGCGTTCCTCGCGCAGAAAAAGGAACGTACCAAGGACCCGCTGGTCTCGGACGCGCGGAAACGCCTGGAACTCCTCACGTCGCACTGACCCCGATCGCAAACACGCACGACTACAGCGCCAAACGCTCGGCGTGACGTCGTCCGTCAGCAGCGCGTCGCTGCCGCCATCACCCTCCACTCTGATCGTGCACGTTGACGACAACCGGCTTCGCCGCCGTCGCGTTGCCCGCCTGGTCCATGGCGGTCACCCGGATCGTGTAATGACGTCCGTTCTTATCGGTTCCCTTTCGATCTCGAACCAGGACGATCGGGAAGCTGAACGCGCCGTTTACGGCGGTAATGCTGCCGCTCGGTTCGACCTGATCGGTACTCGTCGTCGACCGACCAGCTGATGCGCGCCACGCCGGACGCGGCGTCGTTCGCGCTGCCGCTGACGGTCACCGTTACTTGCGCTCCGTCGGGCGGCCACAGCAGCATGGGTGACACGGAAACTGGTGATCGTTGGACCGACGGCGTCGAGACGTGACCGTCACGGTGAACGTTGTACTTGCTGTGTTGGGGGGCAGCGCCGTATCGCTCGCCGAGCAGGTCACGACCGTCGTCCCAACGAACGTGCTCCCTGAGGCCGGCGAGCAGGAAACCGGCCTCGGGCCGGAGACCGCGTCCACCGCGGTCGGGAGTGTGTAGGTGACGTCTGCCCCGCTGGCACCGCCGAACACCGTGATGTTGCCCGGCGTGCCGAGAATTACCGGCGGCACCGTGTCTCGAACGGTGACCGTGAACGAGGCCGCGCCGGTGTTGGTACCATCGCTGGCGGAACAGTTGACGGTGGTGACGCCCAGCGGGAACGTTGCGCCCGACGCCGGCGAGCACGTCGGAGTCAACGCGCCTGCGATCAAGTCGGTCGCGGACGCCGAGAACGTGACTACCGCCCCCGCGGCGCTCGCCGCCTCGGCCACGATGTTCGCGGGTACGGTCACCGTCGGTGCCGTCGTGTCAGCCACGACAACGTTGAATGTGCCGGTTGCCAGGTTTCCAGACGAATCGGTCGCGCTGCACGTCACGGGCGTCGTCCCGATCGGGAACGTGCTGCCAGACGCCTTGCTGCACGCCACAGGGACCGTGCCGTCCGCGTCGTCATTAGCGGTCACGGTGTAGGTGACGACCGCGCCCGCTGGGCTAGTCGCTTCGGCGGTGACCCCTGGATTCGGCGCTCCAGGAAGAATCAGCGTCGGCGCAACGAGATCGGGAGGAGGCGTGTCGTCGTCGAGCGGCTCGCTCGCCGGGGGGCCTGGCTGGGACTGCACGACCGCGCCGACCCTGCCTGGACTGAACTCGGGCACGTTGCCCCGAACGCGGAAGGTGAGGTACACCGCGTCGCCAGGCGCGATGGCAAAGCTCGGCTCGCTGGGATCTGGATTCACCAGATCCGGCGGCGCCGGGTTGTTCGTCAGCACCGGATCGACGACGTTGGCGATGACCTGATAGCTGCTCACCCGAACCGGCGAGCAATCTGTCTCCGCGCAGATCGCTCGTGCGGTAGCGGCGTGAAACGAGCAATTGTGACTTGCCTGGCCCAATTGCCTGCTTCAGCGCAGCGAGCTTCGCGTCGCTCACGGCGAGGAACACCTTCGACGTCATCGACGTCGTCGTGTTGCCTTTGAGCGCAACCTTCCAGGTGATCTGCGTCAGTTTCTGACCCGAATTGTTGGTGCCGGTTGACGTGTCCGGGTCGAAGATGCTCGACGCAGCGACGGACGCGTCGTCGATTGCGGGGTCGTCAATCGCCGGGTCATCGATCGCGGGGTCGTCAATCGCCGGATCGTCGATCGCGGGGTCGTCGATCGCCGGATCGTCAATTGCGGGATCGTCGATCGCCGGGTCGTCAATCGCGGGATCGTCAATCGCTGGATCGTCGATCGCCGGATCGTCGATCGCGGGGTCATCGATGGCGGGATCGTCGATGGCAGGCGTCCCGATCGACGTCGCGCGATAGACGATGTCGGGCGTGTGCAGCTCGATGGAATCCACCTGGCTCCCCACTCGTGATGCGGTCATTGGGATCGTCTGGCTCGTCGAGCGGCGCGGCGTTGCCATTGGCGTTCAGATAGACCGTTGCGACTGCGACCGAGGCCCCGTTCTCGCGGAGGTTGATTTGCACGACCGGGCGCGCGAGCGATTCCGGCGACTCGACGTAGACGGTCCGGGCGATGCTCGATCGATGTCGCAGCGCCACTCCGGGCAGGATCGTCAGCGCCGTAGGGAACTCCGGCGTGATCTTCTGAAACGACGCCGTGACGCCCTGCTGCAGCGTGCTGCCGATGTCCAGAGACACGGTCTTGTCGCCACTGGCGGTTTGCAAGGTGTTACGCACCACAATCGAGTAACTCCGCCGAATCCGGTGCGTGCCGGTTGCGTCGGTGAAGAGCGTTGGCTTCGACGCAGAGGCCGTGAGCAGGACAATCGGAGGGGTAATCCGCGCGGAAAACACACTCTGGTCGCGGGTGCCGGCCGTTATTGGCGTGCATACGCCTCGCGGAGTCGTGGGATCCGGCTCGCTCTGGACCGACAGCGGTGCCGGCGGGGCGTATAAATCGCTCCCCGTGGCGTCTGCAAGACCTGCCGAGACGTCTCCCGCGCACTAAGCGGTTGTCGGTCCATGCGAGCTGGAAGATGGGCTGCACGTTCGGTACGCCGGCCGAGCTCACCCGCCGTTAGCTCTCCCTCGACCTTCGGGCTGGCAATCGGATCCTTCAGGACGAAACGAACGGCCGCAGCCGTCGTGTAGTCGCCGAGGAACGGCACCTTTCCGGATTGGAACATCCGAGGGTTCACCTTGTTGCGCTCGAGTGGTTGTGGCGTCGGATTGCCGGGGAATACCCCGAACAGATAGCGCGACACCTGCTTTGGCGGGCCAAATGTCGGCGTCTGGCCCGCAAAGGCCTCGGCGGCGAAGATGTCGGCGGACCTGCGTCGCACCTTCGTTTTGCCCGCGAAGACGTAGTCGTTCACGTGCGGGTCTGGAATCGGATCGGGAAACGGCTGCGCCGACACGCACGTCGTTTCTCGTATCGAGCCACGTCACCAGGATGCGGTTGCCGGCCGCTGCGATCGCCGGAAGGAACTCGTGTCCTCGGCGGCTGGCCGGCGAAGCCGTGTCGACCGGCGCCGGATTCGACCACTTTGGCGTGCCGCCGCTAAACGACAGATTCGACATCACGATCCGTGAGTATCCGGTTGGGGTTGCCCCGCACGACCCCTGGCGCTACGGCCCAGATGGCGTGGAAGGCAGTGCCGTCGAATGTGATGAACGGATGGGTTGTGGTGCGGAAGCTCGCCGACGTCGTGCCCTGCGTGAAGGAACAGATGTTCGCGACGACCGTCGCTTTTCCGAACGACTTGCCGTCGTCGAGCGAGATCGCGGACATGATGGCGTCGGTCTGCTTTGCGGTCGGATTCGCGAAGCGCCGCCAGACCACGACCACACGGTGGTTCGGAGTATCAACAGCGATGTCCGGTGCCTGGTTGATGCTCTGGGCCTCGCTGAGCGTCGTCGTCGGGCCCCAGCTGTCGCCGTAATTCATGCGACCTCGTGTAGATTGATCTTCGTTCCCTCCTGCTCGGTGTTGCCGGTGAACACGGCGTACGACACGTGAACGATTCCAGCCGGCACTTTCTGAATGCGCGTCTGATTCGGCGCCGCGGGCGTCGGGTCGGGAACCTGGAAGTCGTAGGTGCCCGTCCCGGGCAGCAGGGACACCGTCATGGCGGGTTTGTCGACAAACCGACCGGTGCCCTCTGGGGGGGGCGATGCGGTACCTTTTGCGATCTGGACCGTATCCTTCCACCCGTACGGAAAGCCGCTCTCAATCGTGCGTTCGAACCAGCGGCCCATCAGCAGAGCGCCGGCGCCATCGCGGTTGAAAGCAATGAAAGTGAAAAGGCCAATGCCTGGCGCAAGCCGGACAACCGGGTCGGCAGCTGTCTCGAACCCAAGAGGCGGCGCGAGCGGCGCGGGCGGCGCGGGCGTCGAATCCTTCGGCTGGAAGCCAGGGTGCAAATGGCTCTTCCACGTGAGCCCGCCGTCCATCGTGAAGGCTGCACCGACCCACGGCTCGCCGCTGATGTCCGGCGCGATCGACCGCGCTGTAGCTGTTCATGCCGCAAAAAACGATCAGCGGATTGTTCGGCGAGATGTCGCAGGATGGCTCGTTCTGCTGTTTCTTGTCGGGGTCGCCGAGGAAGAACGGGTTCGAGCCGGCCGGATGGTACGGGACGGTGCCATGAGGGCCGACGATGTCGACGTTCTTGCCGGCCTGGAAGTCCGGAGCAGCCCCCTGCGCGCTCGGGTGAGAAGTGCCGAGCTTGAGGCCAACGCCCAGAGCACCGACGAGAATCAAACCGCTGATGAGGCCGGCGGCGGTGCGCCCGCCGGGGCGTGGCGAATACCCCCCAAAGAGAGCCATTGTCTTACTCCCGTTCACGCGTTGTGGCGAAGTACGGATCTGGAGGGAGAGTAGGCGTACGTCCACTCGCAGCAGCAACTCGATCGATCGCTGCCTCCCCTCCGGGTAGAGCCTGGTAAGGCTCCGTCAGGCTACCGATCTGTTGCTTGTGGAAACGAATGAAGAGCCGTCAGCGTACAGGAAAAGAGGCGTTATCGCAACGGAGAACCGCCCGATCGAGAATCTTTTCGGCCCGAAGGTGTTACCCATGTCTCCGGAATGGACCTCGGGGCAAGTGGATTCGAACCACCCGCGATGTCCATACGGCATCGCTGCGAATGGTCGAGGTCGCGAGCTACGGCGAAGGGGTCATGGAATGCGAGCGGGAAGTCGCCCTCTTGATGACTTTCCATCCGTCTGTCGTCGCGACCTCACGATAGCTACCGCTTAACGCAAGCCTCAGGCGCGCAAAGAATGCTTGGTGGGGAGACAACGAGTCTCGCGCCGCAGGATCGAGATCCGATTGAGGTTCATCGAAAAGGATGACGGGTGGCTTTCGTTGCTGAATATGCGCGACGAGTTGGGCAAACTGGTCATTTGTTATGGTTTCGCCGAAGACATCCTGGACGGGAAGATTGTCAAATCGGTTCGTCAAAAGCGCTAAGGAATACGCGTACTCAGTGACGAACACGGTATCTTTTGGCTGCGATTCCAAGAAGCGGGCCTTCGTCAGAAGCGTCGCTTCCTCTGCGCGTGGTACAAGAACGCCTGAAACGGCAGCCATCTCAGTTCGTGGGCGAGGTTCGAGGGCAGCCAGGAAACCATGCACATTCGATGAAACGAGCGTCGGCAACACGAACAGCGCCAAAAGAGCAATGCGTCCGTCCAGCAGCGCGAACGGTTTCGCCCTCCAGGAATGCCTCAGGAAATGAGAGTCAAACAGATCGGCAATCAAGAAAACGTAGAGAAAGAGATAGGTCCAGAGATTCCAGGGGTGCGGCCGGTTGATGTAGTACACGCCCCAAACCAGGATCGTCGCCGCCAGGGCCAAGCGTACGCTGCGACGCTCACTGGTGCTCATCGTACATCGTAACTTCACGAATCCGTGAACGAGGATATACGCAGCATGCGCGAGAATAACGATGGCCAACGGATCGACGTAGAAGCGCAGGCTCCCGTACCCAGATGCGAACGACGTCGCGAAGTTCAGGTACGGCTCCACCGTCAGTGGGTGCCATGTTCCCAGAAAGATTCGAAACAGCACCAGCGCCGCACAGCCCGCTGCCGCGAACCCTATAAAACCATGCGCTATCAACTGTAGACGCGTGCGGCCGTCCGACATGGCCGACTGCGTAATCAGAAAAACAGCGAATCCCACCGACAGGGCGATTCCTGTCTCCGGATTGAGCAAAACGGCTGATGCTGAACAGAATCCGAGGAGAAGGCACTGCTGCATCTTCGGTAGACGCCGCGCAAGCAACAACGCCAGGACTCCTATCGGGAATCCCAAACTGCGCCACCCCGCCTGATTCGGGTAGTACACGGCCAAGTGACTTGTCGATACCCAAGGCCCCACAAAAGCCGTGGCAGCCAGGACCCAAAACGGCTTGTGAGGTTTCCAAATGATGAACGCCGCGATGGCCGCTACGATGAATACGACTTGGAAGACCTGCACGAGTCGGATATGTTCGCCAAACGTCAGGGAACGAACCGAACGCTCGAACGCAGCGGTAAATAAGGTCATTCCCAGGCCGTAATTAAGATTGACGTCTTTTCCGAGTATCAATCCAGCAGCCAGGCGATCCCCTTGTGCGAGCGTCAGGCTGTAATGAGCTTCGGCCGATTTGAGAAGCGCTACGTCGCCAATCACGACAGGACGAAGCAGCCCAGGAATCATCAGGGCACACACATAAAGTAGGAGCAACGTCCAGGCTGCGGTTCTCGCGCCTCGCGTCCGCCACCAGCCAGCGCTCCACATTAGTGCGACGGAGAGGACTGACGCCGCCAAGAGGTATCCCCATCTCAGACGCGGCTCTTCTAATCCGGTGGCTTCGTACCCTTCCAGCCGGCCGAACATGACGACCATCGCCGCGACAAGAAGAGCAATACCCCACGATCCCCGGATCCTTTCAGAGATACTCTGAAAAGTGCCCGCACGAGCATGCCCTGATGCACCCGAACGGCGTGGAAGCATGATCGCCATCAGACAAAGACACGCCAAACTCACAAGCCACACGCTATACGCCAAACGAGCTCTGGTATTGTCAACCATCGCAAAGAGCTGGACATGTTCGGGTGCAAAGACTTTGTTGAGATCAGCCTGTTCGAGCGGAAACGATGCCGCGAGGATGCCACTCACGAGCCCAGTGAACGCGACCACGATCACGCTCATTGCGAATAGCTCGCCTTTTCCGCGATTCTGCCGAGTGACGCACCTCGTGGGCTGAGGGCTTTGGATCTCTTCGACGTAATCAAGTGCAAGCAAGGCAGCTCTCATTCGAATTGGGTGTGATTGCTCACGCACTCAGTGTCGGCGTTTGTCCGCCCAACATCCATGCCCTCATGAAAAAAGCCCACTCCCTCATGAGGGGTGGGCTTTTCGGTTTGTGCCGCAAGGATGTTGCAAGCGAACTAGCGAAAATTGGTCGGGGCGAGTGGATTCGAACCACCGACCCCTCGGTCCCGAACCGAGTGCTCTACCAGGCTGAGCCACGCCCCGACAAAGGCGGTGAGAAGCGGCAACTGCCAGCAACGGCCGGGAACCGTCGCGCCGAAATCTCATTCTACTTCAAGTCCCACCTCTCGCATAATGATTGGTGGTCCGGCCGATTCGAGGTGACAGCTTAGGCGCTCGACCGGCCCGACCGCCGACCGAACTGCGAGCCGCGAGCTGCGAACCGCGAGTATCTGACATGCAACTGAGACTGCCCGCCGCCGCCCTGTGCCTGATGCTGGCGTCCACCATCCTGGCCGCCCGCGCATCCCAATTCCCGAACCCCGCGCTGGATCCCAAAATGACCGGCGAGCAGACCGCCGTTCTGGCAGGTGGATGCTTCTGGGGCGTCGAGGCGGTCTTCGAAGCGCTTGCCGGCGTGAGCGACGTCGTGTCCGGCTACGCCGGCGGCAGCAAGTCTTCGGCGAACTACCGTGTCGTCAGCTCCGGGACGACCGGCCATGCCGAGTCGGTGCGGATCACCTACGACGCGGCGAAGATCTCCTACGGCCAGCTGCTGAAGGTGTTCTTTGCGGTTGCCCACGACCCGACGCAGGTGAATCGGCAGGGCCCCGACGAGGGGCCGCAGTACCGATCGGCGATCTTCTTCAACGGTCCCGAGCAGAAGACCGTGGCCGAAGGCTACATTCAGCAATTGAACGACGCGAAGATCTTCCCGCGCCGGATCGCGACGACCGTTGTGACGCTCGACGGCTTCTACCCCGCCGAATCCGAACATCAGGACTTCATGCGTTGGAACCCCTCGAACCCCTACATCCTCGCCAACGACCGCCCAAAGCTGGAGCTCCTCGACCGGGAATTTCCGGAGCTGCTCAAGCGTAAGTAAGGGCGTTAGTGAAAGCGTAAATGAGTCGGCCGTTCGCGCCGATATACGTGGGGTCAGATCTCGATTTTCTCCTCTCTGGAGTCGTGCCGGAGAAAATCGAGATCTGACCCCGGCTTTCAATTCCGTCAGTTGGTGTGCCATTTTGAGAAGCGTGTGCTAACTCAACCAAACGGGGGTATCTTGGAAGCAGGGGGATCGACTATGAAGCATTAGATGCTCGGTCGCCGTGCTTGCCTTCGTGCTCGCGGCAGCGCCGGCGTTTGCCGCTGGCTTCCAGCAGGAGCCAACCGCTGCCGGACGGATCAAGATCGCTTCGGGCTCGGTTTTCATCGTTCGCGCCGGCGCGACCATTCCGGCGCAGGCCGGTCAGGTGGTCTTCGAAGCCGATACGCTCAGGACCGGCGCTGACGGCCGTCTCGGCCTGACGCTCAAGGACGACACGCGGTTGTCGCTCGGGCCGTCGAGCGAGATCCGCCTCGATCGCTTCGCCTACGCTCCGGCCGAAGGCCGGCTCGGCTTCGTCCTCAACGTGGTCCGCGGCGTGGCCGCCTACGTCTCGGGACGCATCGCCAAGCTGGCGCCCGACGCCGTGCGACTGGAATCGCCGGCCGCGATCGTTGGTGTGCGCGGGACCACCGTGGTCATCCGCGCGTCGCAAGAATGAAAAAGGAACGACTGGTCGCCCTGCTGTTGGCGACCCCACTCGCCGCGCTCCTCTCGGCCTGTGCGCCGAAGCAGGTTCGAGCACCGGAGCCGGCACCCGACCCGAAAACGGCCACGCTCGTCGTCTTGCTGCCCGATCCCGACGGCGGCGCGACGGGCCGCGCGACCGCGTCAGGCAAGACCCCGACAAAACCGGCATCGGTCGAACTGACTAAGCCGCGCGAGTCAACCGTCGTGGGACTCAACGGCTCGCCGACGAAGGTCACGGTCCTCGATGAGGCAGAGATCAAGCGCCAGTTCGGGGACATCCTGTCGGCGCTTCCGCCAGCGCCCCAGCACTTCACGCTCTACTTCAGGTTCGAGTCCGACGAGCTGACGCCAGAGAGCAAGGCGCTCGTCCCCGACATTCTGCGCGCAGTGAAGGAACGGCCGGTTCCCGAGGTCGTCGTGACCGGCCACACCGACACGACGGGTACTCCAGCCAGTAACTTCGAACTCGGCATGAAGCGCGCAACCACGGTCCGGGCGCTGCTCGCTGACGCCGGCCTCGACCCCTCCTCGGTTGAAGTCACCTCGCACGGCGAGGCGGTGCTGCTCGTGAAGACGGCCGACGATACCTACGA
Source organism: uncultured Acidobacteriota bacterium (assembly GCA_963797625.1). GTDB lineage: Bacteria > Acidobacteriota > Vicinamibacteria > Vicinamibacterales > 2-12-FULL-66-21 > DATBJJ01. The sequence goes on along the minus strand of CAWCQI010000020.1, from coordinate 117,765 downwards.
GCCGCGCAATCGCCGCGTCGAAATCACGATCAGATGAGGTTCGGGCCGGGCCGTCTCGTGGTGCTGTCCGGCCTCGTGCCGACGATCATCGCCGCCCTCCTTTCTCTCTTTCGGCCCTCATTTCTCAGCAACTGGGAATACGGCGCTTACGACGCGATTCTCCGCGCGACGCCGACCAGGCCGCCAGGCGGCCGAATCACCATCGTCGACATCGACGACCGCAGCCTGACGACGGTCGGCCAGTGGCCCTGGCGTCGCGACGTGATCGGCCAGCTCATCGCTCGCCTGCGAGACCTCGGCGCCTCGATCGTCGCGCTCGACATCATGTTCCCCGAGCCGGACCGCTTCGAAGGATTCGGAACCACGCCCGACGAGAAACTGGCGGAGACGCTGGCGGGTGGCCGCGTCGTGCTCGGCTACGCCATGACATTCGACGGCGAGAGCGACACGGCCAGTCCGTGCCTGCTTCATCCGCTTGGGCTTGCGGTGATGCGCCGCGACGATTCGAGCGACCAGCCGTACTTCCATGCGACCGGCGCCGTCTGTAACCTTCCGGTTCTCACCAAAGCCGCCAACGCGTCGGGATTCATGAACGCCGCGCCGGATCCAGACGGTCTGCTGAGACGCATTCCGGTGCTCATCGAGAAGGACGGCCTGGTGTATCCGAGCCTTGCCGTCACGTCGGTGATGTCGATCACCGGCACACGCGACGCCACGCTCCGCGTGGACAATGTCAACTCATTGGCGTTGCTGCTCGACAAGCGAAGCGTGCCGCTCGACGGCCAGAGCAATCTTCTGCTGCGCTACCGAGGTCCCAAGCGAACGTTTCCTTACGTCTCGGCGGTCGACGTGCTCCGCGGACAGCCGGCGCCGGACACCTTCAAGGACAAGATTGTCCTGGTCGGAACGACCGCCCTCGGGACACGCGAAGTCGTGTCGACGCCGCTCGACACACTGTTTGCCGGCGTCGAGGTCCAGGCGACCGTCGCCGACAACATCCTCCAGCAGGACTTCATCCGGCGGCCGTCGTACGCTGTCGCCGTCGAGACGCAAATCGTTATCGGGCTGGGTCTCGTCTCGGCGATGCTCGTCCGGCGCTTTGGGTTGGCGATCGGCGCCGCGGGAGTGGCGGCATGCCTGGCGCTGGTCTGGTTCGGCCCGATCCGGCTGATGGCGACGAGCGGCGTCTACCTCTCCCCTCTCTTTCCGATCATGGGCCTGACATCGGCCCTGGCCGCGATGACGGTGGCGCGATTCACGAGCGAGCGGCAGCGGGCGGATCAGGCCGGCGAGGAACGGGCCACGTCGCAGCGCTTGATGGTTCAATCGCTGCTCTCGCTCACCGAGGTCAGGGATGCCGAGACGGGCAAGCACTCGAGGCGGACACAGGCCTATACGCGCGTGCTCGCGAAGCAGCTCTCGACTCATCCGCAGTTCCGCGACTACCTCACGCCGGAGCGGATCGAGCTCTTTGCCAGCCTGGCGCCGCTGCACGACATCGGCAAGGTCGGCGTGCCCGATCACATTCTTCACAAACCCAGCGCGCTCACGCCAGACGAGCTCGTGGAGATGCGCAAGCACCCTGGGTACGGCCGCGACGTCATCGTTCACGCCGAGGATCACGCCGGAGTTCATGACGACGCGATCCTCACGCTGGCGAAGGACATCGTCTACACGCACCATGAAAAGTGGGACGGTACGGGCTATCCCCAGGGTCTGAGCGGCTTGAACATTCCGATCCCCGGACGTGTGATGGCGATAGTCGACGTCTACGATGCCAGCACGACGCGGCAGTTGTACCGGACACCGCTGTCACACGACGAGGCCGTCGCGTTCATCGTCAAAGGCAGCGGCACCCATTTCGACCCGGATGTGGTCGCCGCGTTTCTCCAGGTGTTGCCCCAGCTTCGGGAAATCTCGTTAGATCCCGATCACGCGCCTGAGTGACGGCGGCGGTCAGAGCTTCAGCAGCGCTCCGAGGCTGGTCAGCTCGTCGTACGCGGTCAAATCGGGCTGCAGCGGCGTCACCGACACGTAGCCGTCCTTGACCGCCTGGTAGTCCGACCGGTCGTGCGGTTCCCAGGCGTCCTCGCCTTCCTCGATCCAGTAGTACGGCTTGCTGCGCGGATCGATGCGGACATCGACGACGGTGACGTGGTTGCGCTTGGCCTGGAAGGTGACGCGCATGCCTTTGGGTTGCCCCGACGGCACGTTGATGTTCAGAAAAGTGCGAGGCGTCAGGCCGTGTGGAAGGACGAGTGCGGCAACCTGCGCGCCGGCCGCCGCGGCTGCGCTGAAATCGTACGAGTCGAGGCTCCGTTCGAGCGAGACCGCGATGCCGGGAATTCCGAGCAGCGCTGCTTCGAGCGCTCCCGCGACGGTCCCCGAGTAGGTCACATCGTCGCCGAGGTTGTAGCCCTTGTTGATTCCCGACACGACGAGGTCGGGCATCGCGCCGCTCGGTTTGTAGATCTGGGTGATGGCGATGTTGACGCAGTCGGTCGGCGTGCCATCGACTTCATAGACGCCTTCTTCGAGGAGCTCCATCCGAAGCGGGCGGCGCAGCGTCAACGCGTGACCGATCGCGCTCGCCTCGGTCTGCGGGCCCACGACCGTAACCTCTCCAAGGGGTTTCAGTGCTTCGGCCAGGGCGTGGATGCCCTCGGAGCGAACGCCGTCATCGTTGGTGACGAGGATTTTCTTCATTTGTCTGCAGGGAAAACAAGCAAGTATAGCAGCCCGATTGCGACGAGAGCCACCGCGGCGCCAGTGAGGAACGCGGCCTGCGGCGACACGCGCGTCCAGATCACGCCGAACATCAGGCTCGAGGCAAGACCGCCAACGCCGAGCGCGGCGTTGTACACGCCGAACGCCGTGCCGCGGGCGCCTGCCGGTGCGAGGTCAGCGACCCACGCCTTCTCCACGCCTTCGGTCAGCCCGAAGTAGAGGCCGTAGCAGAGAAAGATGACGATGACCGGCGCGGCTGAGTCGAAGTAGCCGAAGGCTGCGTAGACGAGCGCGTAGACGATCCATCCGGCGGCGATGAGTGTGCGGCGTCCAAACCGATCGGAGAGGTCGCCGCCGGCGACCGACGAGAGGACTTTGACCACGTGCAGGCCGGACCAGAGGAGCGGAATCCAGAACGTGGCGACGCCGAGGTCGTTCAGGCGAAGCAGGAGGAACGCGTCGCTGGCATTGCCGAGACTGAAGACCAGGATGACGGCGATCGCTTTCCAGAAAGGAGCGGACAGTTTGGGTTCAAGAGGTTCAGGACGAGGTTCAGGGGGTTCAGAAGGTTCAAGAGGTTCAAGAGGTTCCTTGGTTGTGTCCGGGACGCGGAGCAGGATGAGGATGACGACAATGCCTGGGATGATGCTGAGCGCGAAGAGCGATCGGTACGCCCCGGGGTAAACGAAGAGAAACAGCGAGGCAATCAGAGGGCCCACGACGGCGCCGGCGTGATCCATCGCGCGGTGGAAACCGTAGACGCGGCCGCGCAGGTGTGGCGGCGCGAAGTGGCCGAGCATGGCGTCGCGTGGCGCGCCGCGAATGCCCTTGCCGAGCCGATCGACAAAGCGCAGGGCCAGCACGTGGGTCCACGAGCTCACGAGCGCGACCAGCGGCCGGACCGCGCCGGAGATCCCGTAGCCCGCGAGCACGATCCGCTTTGGCGCGCCAGTCCGGTCGGCGAGGCGGCCGGCGGCGATCTTGAGGACGCTGTTGGCGGCCTCCGCGACACCTTCGATGATGCCGAGCGACATCGCGCTTGCGCCCAGCACGCGCGTCAGGAACACCGGGAGCAGCGGGTAGATCATCTCGGACGCCATGTCCGTGACGAGACTCACCCACCCGAGCAGCCAGACAGGACGCGGCAGGCCGAGTGTGGAGGAGGCCAAAGCGACGGGGGCAATCAGTATAATCGGAGGCGAGACGTGTCCAAGCCCTTCGATGCCGTGTTGATGATCGCCTTTGGCGGTCCGCAGGCTCAGCCGGACGTTCGTCCGTTTCTCGAGAACGTGCTGCGCGGGCGGCGGGTCGCCCCGGGACGCATCGAGGAAGTGGCGCACCACTACGACGTCGTGGGCGGCCGCTCGCCCCTCACGGAGCTGACCACCGCTCAGGCCGAGGGCCTCGCCCACCGCCTTGCCGCGGCCGGAACGCCCCTTCCCGTCTTCGTCGGGATGCGCAACTGGCATCCGTACCTCACCGATACGCTCGCGCAGATGTCGCGAGCCGGCGTCCGCCGGGCGGTGGGCTTCATCGCCGCCGCGCACCGCAGCTATTCGAGCTGCACGCAGTACCGCGAAAACGTCCAGGAGGCGCGCGCCGCGCTGGCGCGTGCCGGACTGCCCGATGTCGAGGTCACCTACGTACCCGACTGGTACAACCACGCGCTCTTCGTCGACGCCAACGCCCAGTGCGTGTCGTCGGCACTCGCCAGGGTCGAGCCGACGCTGCGCGACGGCGCGGAACTCGTGTTCACGGCGCACAGCATTCCCGAATCGATGGCCGCTCGATATCCCTACCGCGCGCAGTTCGAGGAAACCGCACGGTTGGTGGCCGAACGCGCATGGCCAGGGGGGCGCTATGCCACCGTCTATCAGAGTCGCAGCGGGCGCCCTGACGATCCGTGGCTCGGCCCTGACGTCTGCGACCACCTCCGCGAGGCGCGCGCGCGCGGCATCGAAGCGGCGGTCCTCAGTCCGATTGGCTTCGTCTGCGACCACGTCGAAGTGCTCTACGACCTCGACGTCGAAGCCCGTGGCGTCTGCGACGAGATCGGGTTGCCGATGGTCCGGGCGCAGACGGTCAACGACCACCCACAGTTTCTCGACATGATGGCGGACGTCGTGCTCCGCGTGTGCAATCGTTACGAGCACGCGCGCCCGCTCGAACTGGTGCCCAATATGAAACGACATGAGAACGATTCCAGCGGTCGGAGCGATGGCGATGGCGGCCCTGGCGATTCAGACAGCCATGGGCCCGGCGCTGTCGGCGCAGGGGTCTCCAGGCGCGCGGACTGACCGCCGTGTCAGGTCTCAAGGTCGGTCATCACACATTGACCGAGCGGCCAACCGGGTGCACGGTCGTGCTCGCGGAGAAGGGCGCGACCGCTGGCGTCGACGTGCGCGGCAGCGCGCCAGGAACACGCGAGACCGATTTGCTCGCGCCGACGGCGAGCGTCGAGCAGGTGCACGCGATCATGCTCGGTGGTGGCAGCGCCTTCGGTCTCGACGCGGCAAGCGGCGTCATGCGCTACCTCGAAGAGCGGGGTGTGGGCTTCAAGTTTGGCGGTTCAGTCGTGCCAATCGTGCCGGCCGCGATCCTGTTCGACCTTCCGGTCGGCGACGGACGAATTCGTCCTGGCGCCGACTGCGGCTTCCGGGCGGCGAAGGCAGCCACCGATGGCCCGGTCGCCGAAGGGAATGTCGGCGCCGGCGCTGGCGCCACGGTCGGCAAGATGGGCGGACGTGACCGCGCGATGAAGGGTGGGATCGGCAGCGCTGCCATCACCCTCCCGAACGGCCTGGTGGTCGCGGCGATCGTCGCCGTCAACGCCCGCGGCGACGTCGTCGATCCCGCGACGGGGCAGGTCGTCGCCGGCATGCGCACTGAAGACGGCAAGGGTCTGGCGGACGTGCGCCGCCGCCTCAAGTCCGGCGAGCTCGAACTGCCGCTGCCCGAGGCTCTGCAGCACACCACCATCGGCGTCGTCGCCACCAACGCCACGCTGACCAAGACGCAGGCGACGCGAATCGCTCAAATGGCTCATGACGGCCTCGCCCGCGCGATCGTGCCGGCGCATACTTCGGCCGACGGCGACGCGATCTTCGCGCTCGCGACCGGCACGCGCCAGGGACCAGCCGATCTCGACACCATCGGCGCGCTGGCGGCCGATGCCATGGCCGAAGCCATCCTCCGCGCGGTCCGCGCGGCGACCGGCATCCCGGGCTATCCCGCGGCCCGCGATCTCCGGTGAGCCTGACGCTCGTCCTGCTCGTCGTCTATTCCCTGCTGATGGCCGGCGTCGGCCTGTGGGTCGGCCGGCGCGTCCGCGCCACCGGCGATTTCTTCGTGGCCGGTCGTTCACTCGGCCCCACGCTCATCTTCGCGACGTTCCTGGCGGGCAATATCGGCGCCGGCTCGACCGTCGGCGCGGCGGGACTCGGCTATCGCGACGGCGTCAGCGCCGTGTGGTGGAACGTGTCGGCGGGCATCGGTTGCCTCGTGCTCGCCTTTTCGGTCGCCCCGCGGATGTGGCGGCAGTCGGTCAGGTATGGTGACCTGACCGTCGGCGATTTTCTCGAACGCCACTACGGACGGGACCTGCGACTCGCGGTGGCGATCCTCATCTGGATAGGCACGCTCTCGATCCTTGCGGCGCAGCTGCTTGGCATGTCGACGGTCTTCCAGGTCGTCGCCGGTGCGTCGCCCTTCACGGGCTGCCTGCTCGGAGCCGTCCTCGTCAGCGTCTACTTCGTTGCCGGCGGTCTCCTCAGCTCCGCCTACGTGAATCTGGTGCAGCTGGCGGTCAAGCTCGCCGGATTCGCGTTGGTCACCCCGATGGCGCTGGCACTCGCCGGTGGCTGGGACGCGGTCGCTGCCGACCCGTCGCGGCTCGATCTGTTCGCCGGCGGCTCGCCGCAATCGGGCTGGCGGCTGCTGTTCTTTCTCGGCCCGGCGTTTGTCGTGTCGCCGGGGTTGATTCAGAAAGCCTACGGCGCGCGCGACGAGCGCGCGGTGACCACCGGCATTGCCCTGAACGGCGTGGCGCTGATGGCCTTCGCGGCGCTCCCGACGCTCATCGGCATGTCGGCGCGCGCGCTTCATCCCGACATCGACAAGGACCTCGCGTTTGCGACGATGGCGAGCGAACTGACGCCGGCGTTTGGCGCGCTCGCGCTGGCGGCCGTGTTCTCGGCCGAAGCGAGCGCTGCCGACGCCGTACTCTTCATGCTCGCGACCTCAGGCTCGCGCGATCTGTATCGACGGTTGAAGCCAGCCGCGACCGATCGCGACTTGCTTCACGCGGCGCGGTGGTCGGCCATTGCCGGCGCGCTCCTCGGGTTGGGGCTGGCGATGATGCATCGTTCGGTCATCGCGGCGCTGACAACGTTCTACGCCGTGATGGTCGTGACGCTGTTCGTGCCGATGCTGGCTGGGTTGTATTCGGCCAGGACGTCTCGGCGCCGCGGCCTGGCCTCGTTGATTGGTGTGCCAGTGCTGGCGGTCGTGCATTTCACGACTGGCGGCGCAGGATTCGGCGCGTTGACGCCTGTCGTGTCCGGTGTGATGGCGAGCGCGCTGGCGTTTGCGATCGCGGGCCGACGCTCCACGTGATTCTGGCTGCCATGGCCCTCGGGACGATCTTTTACATTCTTAACAAGAAAACCAGGTGCCACTGCCGAGCTCCGTGTGAGAATCGTCGGATATGCGCATAGAGAAGTCCTGCCTGGCAGTGGTGATCGCGCTCGCGCTCTCCCCTTCGCTCGCCGCGGCGCAAACGACCGTTGAACAAACGATTCAGATCATGCCGGGCGGCGGTGGCGGCGGTTCGATCCAACTGCCGCAGGCATGATGGGCGGGCCGCGCACTTTCAAGACCGGCACCGGGCGCCTGCGAGGCCGCGTGCTGGCCAGCGACGGGACGGGCCCAATCCGCCGCGCGCAAGTGCGCATCTCCGGCTCCGAGGTCGCGCCGAAGGCCGCGCTCACTGATGCGGAGGGCCGCTTCGAGTTTCGCGACCTCCCCGCCGGCCGCTTTACGCTGCAGGCCAGCAAGTCGGGTTTCGTCAGTGTGCAGTACGGTCAGACGCGGCCGTTCGAATCGGGCAAGCCGATCGAGTTGGCCGACAAGCAGAGCCTCGACAATGCCGACATCAGCATGCCCCGTGGCAGCGTCATCGCTGGACGGATCGTCGACGAGTTCGGCGACGCGATCCCCGACGTGTCGGTGACGGCCATGCGTCAGACGTGGCAGAACGGGCGGCGGCGCCTGGTGCCCTCTCCGGGCCGCGTCGCGCAAACCAACGACCTCGGTCACTTCCGCATCTACGGCCTGCCGCCGGGGGATTACTACGTCAGCGCGACGCTGCGCAGCGGCCCGCTCGAGATGGTCGAACTGGAGTTGATGAGTGGCACGGCGGCATGGAACAGCGCCGGGCCGACAGCATCGGCGCCGAAGTCCGGGTATTCCTCAACCTACTATCCGGGAACGCCGAACATTGCCGAAGCGCAGCGCATTACGCTGGCCGCCGGCCAGGAGTCACCGAGCGCGGACTTTGCGCTCATCGCCGTTCGGCTCGCGAAGGTGTCCGGGATCGTGATTGGGTCCGACGGCAAGCCTCTCGAGGGCGCCGCCGTTTCGACCGTCCCGGCGAATCGTGAGTTCGGCGGGCTGATGATGCAAAACGAGCGCGCGGACCGCCAAGGATGGCAGTTTCACGCTGCCAAGCGTACCGCCTGGCGACTACACGCTGCAGGTCAGATCGGTCCAGGTCATCACCAGCACGCAGGGCGACAACCTCATGGTCTTCCGCGCCGCAAGCATCGGCGGCGGCGACTCCGAATCCGGATCGACGCCGCTCGCCGTCGCCGGCGAAGACGTCGCCGGCATCCTGCTGACGACGAGCAAGGGCGGAACGGCAACAGGCCAGCTCGCGTTCGATGGCCCCCGGCCGACGTCTCTGGGCTCTATTCGCATCACGTCGGTTCCTGCCGACAGCGATGGGCCGACAATCGGAGGGCTCGGCGCAGCGAGCGCGAAAGACGACGGTTCGTTCGAGCTCAAGGGACTGACCGGGCTGAGGCTGATTCGGCTTGGCAACGCGCCACCCGGCTGGACGCTGAAATCCGTCAAGTTGAACGGCACCGACATCACCGACACCGGCGCCGAGTTCAAGCCTGGCGAGACCACGTCGGGACTGGAAGTCGAACTCACCAACCGCTCGACGTCGGTGAACGGCAGCGTCACGGCGAGCGACGGCTCGCTCTTGAAGGACTACACGGTCGTGATCTTCTCGGAAACACCCGAGCAGTGGCGTTTTCCGATGACGCGGTGGGTGACCGGGACGCGGCCCGATCAGGATGGACGCTTCAAGGTGGAGAGCCTGCCGGCCGGCAACTATCTGGCTGTCGCCGTCGACTACGTGCCACAGGGTGAATGGGGCGATCCGGAGCTTCTCGACCGTCTCAAGTCCAAGGCCAAGCGCTTCACGCTCGGTGACGGCGCGACCCAGACTCTCGACCTCAAACTGACCGGCGAATATTAGAAGCACGGGAGAGTCCCTACAAGCGATCTAATAGACCCGATCCGTGTTGATCCGTGTGATCCGTGGCGCTACTCTCGCAGCAGCGCCTCCGCCTCCTCATCCCCACCATCGTCTGCGACCGGCCCCTTGCTGCGCGCGTAGAGGTACGACACGCCGAAGATGACGCCGATGAGCGCGAACGACCACCACTTGTTGATCTCGAAGTGAACGAGGCCGAGCACGTGCAGGTACTCGATCAGGAGCTTCACGCCAATCCACGCGATGATGACGAACGCGCCGTCGACGAGCGCGGGATAGCGCCGCACGATGGTCAGCAGTTGCCCGACGACGAGCCGCATGGCGACGATGCCGAGGAGGCCGCCGGTAAGGATGACCCAGAACTTGGGTGACATCGCCACGGCGACGAGAATCGAATCGATCGAAAAGGCCAGGTTGACGAGCTCGACCTTGACCACGGTTCCCCAGAGCGGCGAGAGTCCAAGCCACGACCGCGCCGGCTTGGGCCGGCCCCGCTCGTCCGCATTCCCGCCGGCAAAGAAGTGGTGCTGCGCCAGGTACAGCAGATACAGCCCACCGAAGAGCTTGACCCAGCTGATCTGAATCAGATACGCCGCGAGCACCGTCGCGATGATGCGAAAGGCGAAGGCGCCGATCAACCCATAGCGCAGCGCTTTATGTTGATCTGGCCGCGGCAGCCCGAGGATCATGATCGCCATGACGAGCGCGTTGTCGGCGCTCAGCAGGCCCTCGATCACGACGAGAAGCGCAACGGTAACGAGATCCGCGAACTGGACGTCCATTTAGGGCTGAGGGCTCCTTGACACGGTCCGTATCAATGCCTATATTTGAGATGACGCAAGTCGAGGCTCGCTAGCGCGGGTCGCGGAGCGCGTGGCTGGGTCGAGACACGGTCGGCAGCACATGGCAGTCGAACATCACATCTACTTTATCAGCATGGCGGCCAAGCTGCTGGACATGCACCCACAGACGCTCCGTAAGTACGAGCGGCTGGGACTGGTGCGGCCGACGCGGACGGTCGGCAGCATGCGTGTCTATTCACGCGAGGAGCTGGACCGCCTCAAGCTGATCAAGCGGCTCGTCGAAGAGGACGGCGTCAACCTGGCTGGCGTCAAGCGATTGCTGGCGATCGCCGAGTCCGTGCAGCGTCTCCGGCCGCTGGTACTGGACGGCGCGAACCGCCCCGAGGTCCGGAAACGCCTCGTGCAGGAAGTCGAACGAATCGGACGGGTGGTGGGGATCTGACGGTTCAGGGTTCAAGGTTCAGGGTTCAAGGTTCAAGGTTCAGGTTCAAAGGGTTCAGGGAGGTTCGGGCCTTCAGTTGGTCGTGCTGGGAGTTGATCTGAAGTGAGCCCGGACGTTCAATCAGCAGCGCCTGCGGCCCGAGCGCGGCGCGAAGTCGCCGCGCGAGAGCGCGCGGGGGTGGGGCCCCGCGCGCATTGAATATGGAATTCAAGGACTACTACCAGACGCTCGGCGTCGCCAAGAACGCGTCGGACAAAGAGCTGAAGCAGGCGTTCCGGAAGCTCGCCCGCAAGCACCATCCCGACGTAAATCCCGGGGACAAGTCCGCCGAGGCCAAGTTCAAGGAAATCAACGAAGCGTACGAAGTCCTGGGAGACAGCGAGAAGCGAAAGAAGTACGACGAGCTCGGCGCCAACTGGAAGATGTACGAGCAGGCGCGTCAGCAAGGGCAAGAGTGGCCAGGTTCGCCGTACGGCGACGCCGCCGGCCCCCAGGGAGGCGCCTGGAACATCAACATGGGCGGTCCCGGCGGCTATCGCACGATGACCGAAGAGGAAATGCGGGATCTCTTCGGAAATCAGGATCCGTTCTCGGACTTCTTCAACACGTTCTTTGGTGGTGGCGGCGGCGCCCGCGAAACCGGGCGGGGACGAGGGAGCCGCGCGACGCGGGTCCAGAAAGGTCGCGATATCGAGCACCCGGTGGAGCTCACGCTCGAGGAGGCCTTCCACGGCGCCACCAGACGCATCTCGATCAAGCACGGCGGCCACGCGCGCAGCGTCGACGTGCGAATTCCGCCCGGCGTCAAGGACGGATCCCGCGTCCGCGCCGCCGGCGAGGGTGAGTCCGGTTCGAATGGGGGGTCAGCGGGCGACTTGTATCTGCGCGTCCAGATTCGCCCCCACCCGGTATTCGAGCGCAAAGGCGACGATTTGCACATCGACCGTCGCATTGCCGGTGACGACCGCGGTTCTCGGCGGCGAGGCGCAGGTCCCGACGATCACAGGCTCGGTCAGGCTGAAAATTCCGGAAACCACGCAAGGCGGTCAGGTGTTTCGTCTCAAGGGTCATGGCATGCCGGTCGTCGGCAAGCCGGACACGCGCGGAGATCTCTACGCCACCGCCGACGTACAGCTCCCCCGCTCGCTGACGAAGGAGCAGCGGGAACACTACGAGGCACTAGCGAAACTCGAGAAGTAAGTCATGAATCTGAACAAGTACACCGAGAAGGCCCAGGAAGCGATCCTCGCCGCGCAGCAGCTCGCCGATCGCGAAGGCCATGCCGAGATCCTCCCCGAGCATCTGCTGCTGACGCTGCTCGAGCAGAAAGAGGGAGTGGTTCCGGAAATCGTCCGCAAGATGAATCCCGATCCGGCGGGGCTCGCCTCAGCGGTGCGCGCGGAGCTGAACCGGCTGCCGCGTGCCCACGGAGGATCACAGGTCGGCCTCTCCGCGAGGCTGCGGCAGGTGCTCGCGGCGGCCGAGCAGGAGGCCGAGCGGCTCAAGGACGAGTTTACGAGCACGGAGCATCTCTTCGTCGCGATCGCCGCCGAAGGCGGCCGATCGGCGTCGTCACGCCTGCTCCAGCAGCGAGGGATCACGAAGGACACGATCCTGCAGGCGATGACGAGTGTCCGGGGATCGCAGCGCGTGACGAGTCAGAATCCGGAAGCGACCTACCAGGCGCTCGAGCGCTACGGACGCGACCTGACCGAGCTCGCGCGCAAGGGCAAGCTCGATCCGGTCATCGGGCGAGACGACGAAATCCGCCGCGTGATTCAAGTGCTCTCCCGCCGCACCAAGAACAACCCGGTGCTCATCGGCGAACCCGGCGTCGGCAAGACCGCCGTCGTCGAGGGGCTCGCCCAGCGCATCGTCCGCCAGGACGTGCCCGAAGGGCTCAAGCACAAGAAGATTGTCGCGCTCGACATGGGCGCGCTCATCGCCGGAGCCAAGTACCGTGGCGAGTTCGAGGAGCGGTTGAAAGCGGTGCTCAAGGAAGTCGTCGACTCGGCGGGCACGGTGATTCTCTTCATCGACGAGCTGCACACGGTCGTAGGCGCGGGCGCCAGCGAAGGCGCGATGGATGCGTCGAACATGCTCAAGCCGATGCTGGCGCGCGGCGAGCTCCACACCGTCGGCGCCACGACGCTCGACGAGTACCGGAAGCACATCGAGAAGGATGCCGCGCTCGAGCGCAGATTCCAGCCCGTCGTGGTCAGCGAGCCGACGGTTGAGGACACGATCAGCATCCTCCGCGGTCTTCGTGAGCGATACGAGGTCCATCACGGCGTGAAGTTCAAGGACTCGGCGCTCGTGGCGGCCGCCGTGCTGTCCAACCGGTACATCACGGACCGATTCCTCCCCGACAAGGCCATCGACCTCATCGACGAGGCGGCTTCGCGCCTTCGCATGGAGATCGATTCGATGCCCGTCGCGCTCGACGAAGTCGAACGCCGGATCATGCAGCTCGAGATCGAGCGCGAGGCCCTGAAGAAGGAAACCGACAAGCCTTCGAGGGAGCGCCTGCAGAAGCTCGAGCGGGAGCTCGCCGACCTCAAGGAACAGAAGGCGCAGCTCACCAGCCACTGGCAGCAGGAAAAGGAAGTGATCCTCGCTGGCCGCAAGCTGAAGGAAGAGCTCGAGCAGGTGCGGTTGGAGATCGAGCGCGCCCAGCGCGCCGGCGACTATACGAAAGCCTCGGAGCTGCAGTACGGCCGGCTGCCGGCGCTCGAGCAGAAGATCAAGGAGCAGGAAGCGCAGCTGAGCGGCCTGCAGCAGGGCCAGCGGATGCTCAAGGAGGAAGTCGACGAGGAAGATATCGCCGACGTGGTGAGCCGCTGGACGCACATCCCGGTCAGCCGGCTGATGGAAGGCGAAATCCAGAAGCTGCTGCGGATGGAGGCGCGGCTCCACGAACGCGTGATTGGCCAGGAAGAGGCCATCTCGGCGGTCGCCAACGCGATTCGGCGGGCGCGCGCGGGTTTGCAGGATCCAAACCGGCCGCTTGGCAGCTTCATCTTCCTCGGCCCCACCGGCGTCGGCAAGACGGAGCTCGCGCGCGCCCTCGCCGAGTTCCTGTTCGACGACGAGCAGGCGATGGTCCGGATCGACATGTCGGAGTACCAGGAGAAGCACACCGTGTCGCGGCTGATCGGCGCCCCTCCGGGCTACGTCGGCTACGAGGAGTCCGGCCAGCTCACCGAGGCAGTACGCCGCCGTCCGTACGCGGTCATCCTGTTCGACGAAATTGAAAAGGCTCACCCCGAAGTGCTCAACGTCATGCTGCAGCTGCTCGACGACGGCCGGCTGACAGATGGCAAGGGCCGCACGGTCGACTTCAAGAACACGGTGGTCATCATGACCTCCAACGTCGGCAGCCATTTCATCGCCGAAGCGGCGGTCGCGCGGGAGGTGTCGGGAAAAGGCGACGGCGCGCTCGACGAGGGTACCAAGCGACAGGTTCTCGACACGCTTCGCTCGCAGTTCCGGCCGGAATTCCTCAACCGGGTCGACGAGATCATCGTGTTCCACTCGCTGACGCGCGCCGAGATGCGGTCGATTGTCGATATTCAGCTCAAGGGGCTGATGAAGCGGCTCGAGGATCGGAAGATCCGGGTGGAGCTCTCCGATCGCGCCAAGGACCTGATCATCGCCGAAGGCTACGACCCGACCTATGGCGCGCGTCCGTTGAAACGAACCATTCAGCGCGAGATCCTGGACCCGCTCGCTATGCGCGTGCTTCAGGGCGAGTTCAAGGAAGGCGACGTCATCCGGATCGATGCGGTCGGCGGCGCTCTGCAGTTCACCAGGGCTGAGAGGCCCGTGGCAGACACAACGAGCGTACAATCGAACTAGAAGCTATCTCGTAAACCCAACCGTGTTTCCGTGTTATCCGTGTTGTCCGTGGCCCTAGATGTCTGACGAACGTCCCGCGAATGCGCCCAACCCGCGCGGGCGGCGTCTCCCGCCTCGCCCGGCGCCGGGCACGACCATGTGGCTCGTGCTGGGTGTCCTGCTGCTCGTCGCCGTCGGCAACGCGGTGTTCTTCACGCTGCGGGCCGGGAAAGAGATCTCGTACAGCGAGTTCAAGACGCGCGTCCGCGACGGTAAGGTCCAGGAAGTCACCGTCGCTGAAGACCGCGTGCAGGGCATGCTGAAGGTCGATGAGGGCCAGGGCCGCGCATTCGTGGCGGTCCGCATCGAGGATCCCAAGCTCGTCGAAGACCTCGAGAAGAACGGCGTCAAATACACCGGCGTCGTCGCCAACCGCTGGGTCGCCGAAGTGCTTGGCTGGGTCCTTCCCCTGATCTTCTTGATCGCCCTCTGGAGCTTTTTCTTTCGCCGGATCGGTAGCGCGGAAGGCGGCGTCATGTCGTTCGCGCGCAGCCGCGCCAAGATCTACGCCGAAGAAGACGACGTCAAGGTCAAGTTCGCCGACGTGGCAGGCGTCGACGAGGCCGAAGAGGAACTGCGCGAGATTGTCGAGTTCCTCAAGAATCCACGAAAATACACCAGCATCGGCGGTCGAATTCCCAAGGGCGTGCTCCTCGTCGGCCCGCCGGGGACCGGCAAGACCCTGCTCGCGCGTGCCGTCGCCGGTGAAGCCGGCGTGCCCTTCTTCAGTCTGAGCGGCTCGGAGTTCGTCGAGATGTTCGTCGGTGTCGGCGCCGCGCGGGTCCGCGATCTCTTCAACCAGGCCGAGAACAAAGCCCCGTGCATCGTCTTCATCGATGAGCTCGACGCGCTCGGGAAGGTCCGCATCCAGTCGCCGATGGGGAGCCACGAGGAACGCGAGCAGACGCTCAACCAGCTCCTGGCGGAGATGGACGGTTTCGATGCGCGGAAGGGCGTCATCATCATGGCCGCGACCAACCGTCCAGAAGTCCTCGACCCGGCGCTGCTGCGCCCGGGCCGCTTCGACCGTCAGGTCCTGGTCGACAAGCCCGACGTGCGCGGACGCGAGGAGATTCTGCGCATTCACGTCAAGAACGTGAAAACCGCCGAAAACGTCGACCTGAGAGTCATCGCGGCGCGCACGGCGGGCTTTGCCGGGGCCGACCTTGCGAACCTGGTGAACGAGGCGGCGCTCCTCGCCGCGCGCCGCGACAAGACCGCCGTCGAGATGAAGGACTTCGACGAAGCGATCGATCGCGTGATTGCCGGGCTCGAGAAGAAGCGCGTGATGAGCGACAAGGAGCGCCGGATCGTCGCCTATCACGAGTCCGGCCATGCGATTGTCGCCACGGTGCTGCCGGGTCTCGACCCGGTGCACAAAATCTCGATCGTGCAGCGCGGATTCGGCGCGCTCGGCTACACGATGCAGCTGCCGCTCGAGGACAAGTACCTGATGACGCGCAGCGATCTCCTCAGCCAGCTCTCGGTGCTGCTGGGCGGCCGGAGCGCGGAGGAAATCGCCTTCGACGAGATCTCGACCGGCGCGCAGAACGACCTGATGCGGGCGACCGACATCGCGCGCGCGATGGTCACGGAGTTCGGGATGAGCGATGCCCTTGGCGTCGTCAACTACGACGGCCATCGCCAACCGGCGTTCATCGAGAACCCGTTCGCACGGGAGCGCGGCAACTACGCCGAAGAAACGGCGCTCAAGATCGACACCGAGATCAAGCGCATCCTCACCGAAGCGCACGACAAGGCCCGCCAGATTCTCCGCGACCACCGCGATGTCCTCGATCGCCTGTCGGCGCGGCTGCTCGAGAAGGAAGTCATCGAGGCCGACGAGCTCAAGGCCATCATGCTTACCACTTCCTAACCACCCCACGGCCACCGGGAATATCACCCAGGACCGTCCGCGATAGCTGGCCGCTGTGCCGCAGATCAGAATTCAGAATAACCAACGAATTCCGTAAAGACTTTGCAGCTCCTGGTCGTCACAGTACCCGGTGCAGGAGCATGCCATGTCGAGTCACGCTCACGTTCTCCAGGCCATTCGGATCTCATCGCTCGCGGTCGCCATGGTGCTGGCGGGAGCTCTGATCGCCTGCGACAGCCAACCGACGCGTCCGACCCCGACGTCAGAGGCGACTTTCAGTCCAATCCGGATCGAAATTCAGGGGCCGCAGCGAGTGCCCCCCGGCCAGACCGCGCAGTTGGCGGCGATCGCGTTCGCTCGGGACGGGTCGTCGCGCAATGTGACGGCCACGGCAAGCTGGCGAGCCTTTCGCGTCGCCATACTGACAGTTCAAGCGGGCCTCGTCAGCGGCGTTGCCGTCGGCGAGTCGAATGTCGAGGCCGTATTCAACGGGCTCCGCAGCACCAGGGAAGTCATCGTCGTCCCGGCGGGCACGTTCCGGCTGTTCGGGTCCGTGAGCGAAGCCGATTACGCCGGCATTCCAGTGGTTGATGCGCGCGTCGAGGCGACCAGCGGGCAGGGTGCTGGCGTTCAGACGACGACCGCACCAGACGGACGGTACCGTCTCTATGGCGTCGCAGGCGACACGACGCTTCGAGTGTCGAAGGATGGGTATCAGACGCACACCCAGAATCTGGTCGTCACCGATGACACGCCGGCGCTGGCGGTGCCCTTGGCGCTCGTTCGTCCACGTCTCGATATTTCCGGGGCCTACACCTTGACGATCGCCGCTGATCCCAGCTGCAGCGTTGGGTTGCCGGAGCCGCTGCGGACCCGCTCCTACCCAGCTGTGCTCACGCAGGTGGGGCCGCAGGTCACCGTGACGCTCACCGGCGCTTCGTTCGCAATCAGTCGCCGGGGCAGCGGAGATCACTTTACCGGCCGACTAGAACCCACGCAGCTTGTCTTCTCGCTCCCCCGGTTCGATAGCTATTACTACAGTTCGTATGGTGATCCGTCCTACCCCAACATCATCGAAGAGGTCACCGGACCGAACTATCTCGCGATTTGGGGGAACGTCGCGGCAGTTGGCACGTCCGGCAGCTTCTCGGGCGCGCTCGACGGGGCCTTCGAGCTGTACAGCTTCGATCCTCGAACCAAGCCGAACCAGAATCCGGCCGCGCGCTGCCGGTCAGGCGCCAATCGCTTTCAACTCTCGCGGTGATCGCAGTCGGTAGATCACATGCGGCACACGTCCAATTGTCCGGGCTCCGCCCCGGCCGACGTTTTAGAGGCCGAGGCCAACTATGCGAATGGATGGTCTCGTGCTGAGTCTGTCGCTTGGCGTTTTGACTGTCGATCGAGGCACCCGTTTCTTTTGTCGCGGTGAACGGATGACGATGGCTTCCTTGTTCAGAACATCATCACTCGTAGTTGCCGTGTGTAGTTGCGTGTCCGCCTGCAACGGCGGGTCAGCCGACCGTCCGCAGGTGAACATCGTCGTCATCACGCTCGATACGACGCGCGCGGACCGCCTGTCGCCATACGGCTACATGGACGCCTCGATGCCCGCGCTCGAGCGCCTGGCGCGCGAAGGAGTGATCTTCGATCGGGCAATGACTGTCGCGCCGTTGACCCTTCCCGCGCACTCGAGTGTGTTCACGGGACTCTTTCCGCCGCGCCACGGCGTACGAGACAACGCCGACCGGGCCCTGGCGTCCAATCACACGACTCTAGCGGAAACGCTGCGGGCTCACGGATTTCGCACGGGAGCGTTCGTATCGTCGGTCGTGCTCGCATCCGATCGCGGGCTGGCACAGGGCTTCGACCGGTACGTGGACGTGCCGGCGAGCGATGACCGCAGGCCGCGACGACTCCAGCGCCGTGGCGATGAAGTCATGACCGACGCGATCCGCTGGGTCGATGAGGTCCGAAGCGCGCCTTTCTTTCTGTGGGCGCACCTCTACGATCCGCATCGGCCCTACGACCCGCCCGAACCGTACCGATCGCGCCACTTCGATCCGTATGTCGGCGAGATCGCCTTTGCCGACGCGCAGATCGGCCGCCTGCTCGACCGCCTTCGAGAGCGCGGACTCCTCGAGCGAACAATCGTCATCGTGGCCGGGGATCACGGCGAGTCGCTTGGCGAGCACGGCGAGGAGAATCACGGCATCTTCGTCTACGAGAACGTGCTGCGGGTGCCGCTCATTATCCGAGTGCCCGACGCCCTGAAAAGCCGGTCCGTCGCGCCTCGACGAGTCGGTGACATCGTTCGCCTGGTCGACGTCACACCGACCGTGCTCGATCTCCTCGGCCTGACGGTGCTCTCGAGCAACGGCGAGCGCCCGATCGACGGCGTCAGCCTGGTCGACCGGATGCGTGGAACCCCACAGACCTCGGAGCTCGAAGCCTACGCCGAGTCGCTTTACCCGGCGAGATTCGGGATGGAGCCCTTTGAAAACGCTGCACGAAGGCCGGTTCAAGCTGATCGACGCGCCCCGTCCCGAGCTCTACGACCTCGAGCGCGATCCCTTCGAAGAACGGAACATCCATGCCGAGCGACCCACGGTCGCGGACGCGATGAGGCGGCGGCTGACTCAGATGGCCAATGAGTCCGAGGCACCTGACGGATTGGCGCCGGCGGATGAACTGTCGCCGGACGCGCGCGAGCGCCTGCACGCGCTCGGGTACATCGGGGCGCAACCCTTGGCTGCATCTCACCCAGGCGACAACCGGCCGGACCCGAAGGATTGCATTGGCGGACCCTTCCGGGTGCCCTGCAGGATTCAGAAAACAGAAAGAAATCCGTCAAGACCTGGCGGTGAGTTCCGGGCACAGTAACTGGAACATCACTTCCGCACGGTGTGTAAGCGGTCAGACGCTTGGCCGAAACGTCGCGAACTACGTGATGGAGACCAAATTCCAGCGGATGAACTGAAGCGCTTCCCCCAAACCCTCATTGAAACAGCCCACCGTTGCACTGCCTGCCTCCCTCCCCACGGCGGGGATGGGAGGCAGCCCTCCCCTCTCGATTCCGGCGCTCCCGAAATCCCTTGTACAATCCTTCAAGTCTTCCAAGCATTCGACCGCTGCTCCCAATTTCGAGGCCGTTTCATGAAACGAACCGTCACCCTTGCCCTGGCCGGAGCCCTGATCGCCCTGACCGGCGCGACGGGCACCATGCAATCGCCCGCCAATCCCTACGTCCGCGACCCGAAACAGCCAGTGGACGAGGCCTACACCAAGAAGCTCAAGGAATACACGACGGAGACCGTTCTTCACCTCGCCGCTCGTCGACTATCTTCCGGCCTCGAAGACCGTGCCGACGCCGCAGGTCGTGCTCGGCGACATCGCCGGCGCGCCGGGCAAGCTCCCCTACTCGCACGAGGTCTACCAGTACCTCCGGATGGTCGAGAAGGCCAGCCCGCGCGTGAAGGTGTACTCGATTGGGAAGACCGAAGAAGGCCGCGAGATGCTGGCGGTGGCGGTGTCGTCCGAGGCGAATCTGAGCAAGCTCGCCGAGAATCGCGCCCGGCTGGCCAAGCTCGCCGATCCGCGCACGATCGGCCTGAACGATGCCGAAGCCGACAAGCTCGTCGATCAGTCGGTGCCGGTGTACTACATCACCGGCGCCATCCACTCGCCGGAAACAGGGTCGCCGACTGCGCTGATGGAGCTGGTCTATCGCCTTGCCGTCGACGAAAGCCCGTATATCCAGAAAATCCGGAACCGGATGATTACGCTCGTCACGCCGATCGTCGAGGTCGACGGGCGCGACCGCCAGGTCGATATCTACCGCTGGCACCTCGCGAACCCCGACAAGCACTGGCCGTCGCTCATCTACTGGGGCAAGTACGTCGCCCACGACAACAACCGCGACGCCATGGCGCTGACGCTCAACCTGACGCGTAACGTGCTGAACACCTATACCGAATGGAAGGCGCAGGTGCTCCACGACCTGCACGAGTCGGTGGCGTATCTCTACGACAACACCGTCGGCGACGGTCCCTACAACGCGTGGCTCGATCCGATCCTCACCGACGAATGGCAGATGATCGGCTGGCACAACGTCTCCGAGATGACCAAGATGGGCATGCCCGGCGTCTTCACGCACGGCACGTTCGATACCTGGACGCCTGGTTATCTGATGTTCATCGCCGCCACGCACAACGGCATCAGCCGGCTCTACGAGACGTTTGGCAATGCCGGCGCCGACACGCTCGAGCGCACGCTCGACCCGAGCGATACGGCGCGCACGTGGTACAAGCAGAATCCGCCGCTGCCAAAGGCGAAGTGGTCGCAGAGAAACAACAACAATTATCAGCAGACGGGATTGCTCGTCACGCTCAACCACTTTGCCGACAACAAAAACCTTTTTCTCAAGAACTTCTATCTGAAGAGCAAGCGATCGATTCTCAAACCCAGGACCGAGGGGCCGGCCGCGTACGTCTTTCCGGGCGACGATCCGAGGCCGGGGCCTCAGGCCGATTTGCTGCGCATCCTTCAATTGCAGGGCTGCGAGATTTCGCGGGCGACGGCGCCCTTCACCGTGACGATTCCCGGGGCCAAGCGTCCTCCCGCTCGCGAGACGACCAACGACGGCTCGGCGACGAACGGGACCGCCGCGAACGGGTCGGCGACGTCGGCGCAGGAGAAAGAGCAAAGAGAAAGACAAAGACAAGGACAAGCCCGCGTCGGACAAGCCCGAGACGCGAACCTTTCCGGCCGGGACCTACGTGCTTCGCATGGACCAACCCTACAGCCGGATCGCCGACACGCTGCTCGACTATCAGTACCTGGGCGCCGGACGATCCGCAGCGCAATCCGTACGACGATACCGGCTGGACCTTCGGCGAGCTGTTCAACGTCAAGGTGGTCCGGGTCACTGATGTGAAGGTGCTCGACGCCGCGATCGAGCCGGTCAAGGGCGACGTGACCGCCACCGGCGGCGTCATCGGTGCCGGCAGCGTTTTTGCCGTCAACCACAACGCCGACCCGTCGCTGGCCACGCTCCGCTACCGGTTCAAGGACGCGCAGTTCGACGTGGCTGAAGAGGCGTTCGAAGCTGACGGTCAGAAGTTCAACCGCGGCTCGTTCATCATCCGCGGCGGCGTCAGCGCCTCGGAACTCGGCAAGGCGGTCGCCGATCTCGGGCTGAAGGCGGTGGCGCTCTCGAGCTCTCCCTCCGTCAAGACGCATCCGGCCAGGGCGGCGCGCATCGGGTTGATGCACACCTGGATCAATACGCAAGACGAGGGATGGTGGCGCCTTGCGCTCGATCAGATCGGCGTCCCCTACGACTACATCAGCACGCAGGACGTCGCCGCCGAAGCCAACCTGTCCTCGAAGTACGACGTGATTCTGTTCCCGCCCGTCGGCCGCGGCTCGACACAGCAAATCGTCGCAGGCCTGCCGATGTACGGGAATCCCCTGCCGTGGAAGACGACCGAGCTGACGCCGAACATCGGCAAGATTGACTCGACCGATGACATGCGTCCCGGCCTCGGCTGGCAGGGACTCGCCCACCTGCAGAAATTCGTCCGCGACGGCGGCGTGCTCATCTCGGTGGACGACACGGCGAATTTCGCCGTCCAGTTCGGCTTTACGCCGGGCGTCTCGGTGACGCCGGCGCAGCGGCTCAAGATCACCGGCGCCGTGCTTCGCTCGAAGGTCGTCGACGGCGCGAGCCCGATCGCCTACGGTTACGACGACGCGCTGTCGATCTATTCCGCCGACGGGCCGATCTTCGCGCGTGAGCAATACGTTCGGCGGGCGTGGCGGTCGAGGCGGCGGCGCTTCCGCCGAACCGCGGCGTCCCACCGGACGAGGAACGCCGGACGAAGCCGATCAACCGCAGGGCCGTCGACCCTCCGATCCCCTGCCGCCCGATCCGAAGGTCGAGCCCTGGCAGGCGACGCCGATTCGCGAAGAACAGCTTCGCAACGGCATCACCATCATTCCTCCGGCACAGCGGCCTCGCGTCGTGCTCCGCTACGGCGACGCGCGCGATCTGCTGGTCGCGGGTCTGCTCGACGGTGGCGCCGAGATCGCGCAGCGTCCGATGGTCGTCGACGTGCCGGTCGAGAAGGGACACGTCGTGCTCTTCTCGAACAATCCGATCTGGCGTGGCGAGACGCACGGCAGCTACTTCCTGGTGCTGAACGCGATCCTCAACCACGACAACCTCGACGCCGGCCGAAAGCTCGACACGCGGTGACTGCCGTGCCGGATCTGAAATGGGCCCTTCGCGCGTTTGCCAGGACACCGGGCTTTACGGCCGTCGCCGTCCTGACGCTCGGCCTCGGCATCGGCGCGACGACGGCCATCTTCAGCGTCGTGCACGGTGTTCTCATGAAGCCGCTGCCGTACCGCGATTCCGGACGGCTCGCCAACATCTGGGTCGACCTCGGTGTGGGCAATCAGTCGCTGCCGGCCGTCTCGCCGGGCGACTTTCGTGACTACCAGCAACGGAGCCGGCTGTTCGAGTCGTTCGCCGCCGCCACGGGCGCGCAGCTGGCGGGCGTCAACGGCGCGCTGCGGGCCGCCGATGGCAGCGAAACCGAACGCGTCGATGTCACGCCGGTCTCCGCGAACTTCTTCACGCTGATGGGCGCCGATCCCATCCTGGGGCGTCACTTTCTTCCAGAAGAAGAAACACCAGGCGGAGCGCAGGTCGCGATCCTGTCGCACAGCTTCTGGAAGCGTCACTACGGCAGCGACCCAACGATCGTCGGCCGCCAGATTCGGCTCGATGGCCTCGACCACACCGTGGTCGGCGTCCTGCCCGAGACGTTCAGCTTGCTCCTCCCGGTCGAGGCATTCCTCGTGACCGACGCGGAGATCTGGAAGCCACTCAAGTTCGACTACCGTCAGGCCCCGCCGCGAAACCTCACCTTCTTCACTGTCTTCGGACGGCTGAAGCCGGGTGTGACCTTCGATCAGGCGCAGGCCGAGATGGACGGCATCGCCAGGCAACTCCGGCAGGAGCATGCCGAACACGAGTCGTCGGACATGCGCATCCGCGTCGTGCCTCTCCAGGACGACATCGTCAAGCACGCGCGCCCGGCGCTCCTGGCGCTCGTCGGCGCGGTGGCGTTCGTGCTGCTCATTGCGTGCGCCAACGTTGCGCATCTGCTGCTCGCCCGCTCGACCGCCCGGCAGCACGAGATGGCGCTGCGCGCGGCGCTCGGCGCGAGGGGGCTCCGGCTGGTCCGGCAGCTCGTCACCGAGAGCCTCGTGCTTGCGGCGGCAGGCGGTCTCGTCGGGCTCGTGCTTGCGGAAGGCGGACTCGTCATCCTGCGAGCCATCGATCCGGCGAACCTGCCGCGGATGGCCGAGATCCGGATTGACGGCGCGGTTCTCGCTTTCACGCTGGCCGTGACGGCGGTGACGGCCATCGTTTTTGGTACGGTGCCGGCACTGAGAACGGCGCGCCCGGATCTCAACCGCACGCTGCGCGCGAGCACGTCGCTTTCGCCGACGCCGACGCAGCTTCGGCTGCGCAATGCCCTGGTGGTTGCCGAAGTCGCGCTGGCGCTCATCCTGCTGATCGGCGCGGGGCTGATGATGCGCAGCTTCGTCCGGTTGCAGCAGGTGCGCCCTGGCTTCGACCACGAACGAACCCTTACCTTCCGCGTCGCGCTGCCAAGGGCGGTGCGTCCACGCCCCGACGATCGGCGCGCATTCGTCGATGAAATGGAACGCCGGCTGCTGGCGCTTCCGGGCGTGACTGCGGTAGGTCTCACGTCTCAGCTGCCACTGACCGGCAGTGGTCCTCTCCAGCCGTACGCCTACGATGAGGCCACCGCGCGCAATTGGGAGAGCGCCACATCCGATCGACGCCTGGTTTCTCCCGATTACTTCAAGGCGATAGGCACGCGCGTCCTTGCTGGGCGCGTTTTCGACACCCACGACCGGAACACACCGTCGCTCATCGTCATCGACGAAACCCTTGCAGCACGAGCGTGGCCCGGGCAACCGGCGGTCGGCAAGCGTCTTCAGGTCAACCCCACCGGCAGCGATGGCGACCTGTACGCCGAAGTCATCGGCGTCGTCGAGCACATGCGGATTCTCGACCTGACGCAGGCGGTGAGACCTCAGATCTGGGGGCAGATGCTGGGCGTGGGCGGCACCTTTTACGTTGCGGTTCGCACGGACCGCGAGCCGTCGCAGTTGGCCCCGGCGGTCCGGCAGCTGATGGCGGAGCTCGACAAGGAAGTGGCGGTCGACCGTCTCGTGCCGATGTCGGCGTATGTGGCAGATGGCCTGGGTCAGGCGCGTCTCAACCTCGCGTTGATGTCCGCGTTCGGCGTCGCAGCGCTCGTCCTCGCCGTCGTCGGCGTCTACGGCGTGATCTCGTATTCGGTTGGACAGCGGACGCGGGAAATCGGCATTCGCATGGCGCTCGGCGCGAGTCCCGGGCGCGTCAGAAGCGCGATCCTGCTCCAGGGCCTGCGGCTCATCGTCCCCAGCCTCTGCATCGGCGCCGCTGGAGCGTGGCTCCTATCGCACTTCATCAGCGGGCTGCTGTACGAGACCAACGCCGCCGATCCCCTGACCTTCGCCGCGACGGTCGCGTTGCTGCTCGTGGTTGCCCTGGCAGGTTGCTATTTGCCGGCGCGGCGCGCGACGACAGTGAGTCCGCTCGTGGCGCTGAGGACGGATTAGAGCCCATTTCGTGGGTGATGTCCGGCTTGAGGTGGTCTAGAGCCACGGATTACACGGACAGCACGGATCGGGTTCATGAGATAGGTTCTAGTCAAGTGCCGGATCGGCCACGGAAAACACGGGCCACACGGATCCAAGAGTCAGTGTTATCCGTGTTGTCCGTGGCTAAAGACGGTGTTTGCCGTGGTCGTGTCCGGCTTTAGCGCCGGACCACGGGGATACGTGACCTACTTCGCTGTCTGCGCCGGCGGCGCCCAGCGCAGCGCGCGCGTGATGGAGCGCGCATCGGCCGACAGCTGAAAGATCGATCGTCCGGCCTCATCAGCCACCCAGAGCGTGCCATCAGGTCCGACCGTCACGCCGGCGGGGTCGCGGAGGCGCTTGTCGGAGACGACCCGTTCGACGCGCGGCGCGCGCGCGTTGGGATCGACCACCAGGATGGTTTCGTGGCCGCTGTCGGCGATGAACAGCCGCTTGCGCTGTCCATCCCACGACATCGCGCGGATTTCCTCGACGCCGACGTCGACGGCGCGTACCGCGCCGGTGGCGAGCTCGATCGTGTAGATGCGAGCGGCGCCCATGTCGGCCACGTAGAGCCGGCGGGCGGCCGGCGCGATCGCCAGCGCGCCGAGGCGGACGGCTCCTGGTATCGCCACTACGCGAGTCGGCGCGACGTTCTGATTGCCGATCGTCACCGCGTAGATCTCGTTGGTCGTCGAGTTGGCGGCGTAGGCCACTCCCCTTGCCGGCTCAAGCGCCAGCCCGACGTACACGCCGGGAACGCGCATCCACGCCCAGACTTCGCGCTTGTCGGGAGTGACCTGCAGGACGAAACTCCGGCCGTCTTTCGACGACCGGGGATTGACGCTGAAGCAGGTGACGACCGTCCCCCGCACGCGGCCCGCGACGACGTCGACGGCCTGGAAACCGGCCGGCACGCGATACACTCGCGGCCCGACCACGCCGGTCGTCATGTTCAGGCTGTACGCCTGGCCGTCTGCCTGGAGCACGACCGCTTCGTCCCCTTGCTGAACGCCGAGCGCCACCGGGCCGGCGCCATAGGTCGCCATCCGCGTCGACGCGGTCTGCCGGGCTTCGACGAGATCCACGAACGAGTCGCCCCAGGACAAAGAGACGAGCGCCATAGCGACTACGGCCGCGGTGATGCTCGATGGGAATCGCCAGCGCCTCATGATCCGTTGTCCGTTTTCTTGTCCTGGATGAACTTCAGCTTTTTCGCCGCCTCGAATCCGAGCAGGCCATTGGCGATGCCGAGCAGCAGGACCGGCAGGGTCTGCCAGGGATCGAGATTGAACCCGAACAGCACGAACTTGCTGTTGTTGGCGACGAGGAAGATGCCAACGAGCTCCAGGATGATGGCGACGATCAGAGCCGTCACCGTTGCTCTGCCCCACGTGCGCATCGTGCCGCGCTTCGACGCGAGCAGAGGAATCAGGCTGCCAAGGGCCACACCGGTAATCAACGACGTCAGCAGCGAGAGGATGCTTGGCCTGAATCGCAATGGGACGGTGAACGCAGCATTGCCCGGCCTGTTTCCGAAAATCGGATTGGCATACGGAACGTCGAGGTGAAACGCCGTGTGGGGCTTGTCGGCCTCCGTCGGTACCAGCGATGCCTCGATGGCGCTCCACGTCTGCGGCTGAATGTCCACCGTCAGCGTCTCGCTCGCATCGGCCGCCAGCGGAATCGGCGCCGCCGAACCGAAGGTCGCGGCCAGACCGTTCCACAGCCCAGGCGTGTCCGGCCGGACGACGACGGCGGATGTGATCAGGAGGGGCACGCCTTTGGTGACGTTCTTGACGGTGAGGCGCACCTGCGTCAGCCCGCCGAGCGACAGCGCCTCGGGCGTCGTGCGGACGCGTGTGATTTCGACGAGCGGCCGCGGCTCGAGCCCGGGAGCGCTGGCCACTGGCAATGCGATCCGGGTGTCTCCGGTGACGCTGCCTGCCTTGATCGTCAGCATGACTTCGGCGAACTGGTCGTCGAATGAACCGCTCGGCAGCGCGCGGAACTTGTGGCGGCTCACGACGCCAGTTGCCCGTGATTTGACGAGCACCGCGTAGTGCCGATAACACCGGCAGTCGGTCGCCCAATTGATCTTGGAGGTATCGATCGCGTACTCGAACGCCCCGTTGGCGATCTCGTCCTGCATCGCGATCGGATCGGTTTCAACGAGGGGCGCGAGTCCCTCGAACCGGACACCAGTGCCGCTCGTGTCCGGCGCCCAGGCCGACAGCTGCACGGTTGGCAGTTGCGGGGGCGGCTGAGCCTCGACCTGCTGAGCTGCCGCGACGAGCAGGCAGGTGAGCGCCGCAGCGATGAGAGTCGGCCGACGCATGGTATCGATCGAGTAGAACTATCTCCCAGGTAGCGATCCGTGTTTCCCGTGTGATCCGTGGCGTGTGATCCCGTGGCCCGCTTAGTCCGCGTGGGCTGTGGATCAGCCCATCTTCTGCATCGACGACAGGAAATCACCGTTCGATTTGGTCTTGCCCATCTTGTCGAGCAGGAGCTCCATCGCTTCGACCGCCGAGAGCGGCGCGAGGACCTTGCGCAGCACCCAGACGCGATTGAGATCTTCGCGCGCCAGCAGCAGCTCTTCTTTCCTGGTGCCGCTCTTCTGCATGTCGATCGACGGGAAGACACGCTTGTCGGTGAGCTTCCGGTCCAGGTGGATTTCCATGTTGCCGGTGCCCTTGAACTCCTCGAAGATCACGTCGTCCATGCGCGACCCGGTGTCGATGAGCGCGGTGGCGATGATCGTCAGCGAGCCGCCTTCTTCGATGTTGCGCGCGGCGCCGAAAAAGCGCTTCGGCTTCTGCAGCGCGTTCGAATCGAGACCGCCCGAGAGGACCTTGCCCGACGGCGGGATCACGGAGTTGTAGGCGCGCGCCAGCCTGGTGATCGAGTCGAGGAGAATCAGGACGTCCTTCTTGTGCTCGACCAGGCGCTTGGCCTTCTCGATGACCATTTCCGCGACCTGGACGTGGCGCTGCGCCGGCTCGTCGAAGGTCGAGGAGATGACTTCGCCCTGCACCGACCGTTGCATGTCGGTGACTTCCTCGGGGCGCTCGTCGATGAGGAGGACGATCAGGAACACTTCGGGATGGTTCTTTGCCACCGACTGCGCGATGCTCTGAAGGAGCATCGTCTTTCCGGTCCGTGGCGGCGCCACGATCAGGCCGCGCTGGCCCCGGCCGATTGGCGTCATCAGGTCCATGACCCGGCCCGAGAGCGCATCCGGCACGGTCTCGAGCACGAAGCGGGTCTGCGGATAGAGCGGCGTCAGGTTTTCGAAGAACAGCTTGTCGCGAGCCTGCTCAGGTGCCTCGAAGTTGACCGCCTCGACCTTGATGAGCGCGAAGTAGCGCTCGCCTTCCTTCGGCGGCCGGATCTGTCCCGACACGGTGTCGCCGGTCTGCAGGTCGAACTTGCGAATCTGCGACGGCGAGACGTAGATGTCGTCCGGGCCCGGCAGGTAGTTGTAATCGGGCGCGCGGAGGAAACCGAACCCGTCCGGCAACACCTCGAGAACGCCCTCGGAAAAGATGAACCCGCTCTGCTCGGTCTGCGCCTTGAGGATCTGAAGATCAGCTCCTGCTTTCGCATGCCGGTGGCGCCGGCGACGGCGAGGTCCTTCGCAATCTGCGTGAGCTGCTGAATGCTCTTGTCCTTCAGCTCCGTGATGTTGAGGCCCTGGCCCCGGCGACCTTCTCCACCACCCTGATTGGCCGGTCTGCCCTGGCCTTCGGGCCGGGCCTGACCTTCCTGCCGAGGCTGGCCGTCCTGTCGAGCCTGACCCTCCGGGCGCTGCTGCCCCTCGGGGCGCCCCTGCGCCTCGCGAGGCTGGCCTTCAGGACGGGCCTGCGCGTCGGGCCGAGGCTTCTGTTCCGGCCGCGGGCTGCTGGCTGCCGGCGCAGGTTCGGCTTCAGGGCTTTCGGCCTCGGTAGTGGTTGGTGCAGGTTCGAGCGCGTCCGCGCGCTTGTCGACGTCAGCGGCGGATTGGCGCGCGGCGGTGCGCTTGTTGGATGTTGGCATGAGACTGGTGGCGTTCTTCTAGTCGATCGGTCTCGATCTGTAACGAGTGGTTGTTGTTTGACTGACGGTTAACGACGTCTGGGCTTCGCGCTGTATCGGAGCGGGCGTGTGGTGCGCCCGTGAGGCCCCGCGGCGAGAGAGGTTCGCTTGGCTTGTGTGTGGGGAAAAGTATAGGCAGCCCCCGAAGGGGTTGTCAATGGCGGGCCCCGAAGGGGTTGTCAATTGCGTGACGTGGGGATCAGCACGATGTAGCCCTCGGCGTGTGAAATATGCACCCTGGAGAAGAGGGCGAGCGGCAGGAGCCCATCTGGGGCACGCTCGTCGCGCTTGTCATACCAGCTGTTGACGGCGACGGCCGGGATTCCTCTAAGGGTCAGGCCTCCGATGGAGAGGCACGCCAGCTCACCGAGGCGGCCCATCTTCGCCCCGTCCAGGCGATCGACCCGGACGATCGATGCCAGTCTGCTGCTCCAGCGCAGCCCGGCCGCGGCGGGCGTGTCACTGAACACGGTCACGGTTGTGGCACCCGAGTCGAGTAACAGCCGCGCACCCTCGCCGACCGCGATCACCGGGCGACCCTGGTGCCACGTCAGCGGAATTCGGGTGGACTCTCCGGTCTCCGCCATGGCGCCGCCGACAGTCAGCTGGCACTTGGCATAGTCGATCGTCGTTCGGCCCATCGCCCGCAGCACGTCGCTGCCGAGGATCCCACCGATGTCGCCGAGCAATTGGGAAAGCCGTCCTGGCGTCGATCGTCGCGACAGGGGCTTCAGGCAGGACCACCGTGCCGATCGTGAGTTGCGCCACGACAAGCGGGTCCGAGCCTGATGGGGATGCTATCCTGCCCGCGGGTGCCAGCCCGAACTGCCCTGCTGTGTGATCATCGATGACCGTGATGCTGCTGCCGGTATCGAGGACGAATGGGCGCGGCGGTGCTCCCTGGATCGAGACGGGAACGAGGAGCGCTTTCTGGGCGTCACACACGAGCGGGATACTGACCGCGCGCGACGTGACCATCCCGTCGCGCTGTGGGACGAGTTGAAGGACGAACGACGAGAGCAACAGTGTCACGAGCATCATCGCCGCACCTCTCAGCGTCGAGAATGCGCGGCCGCCGCCGGAAATGTCGTGACGGGCGGATGATGAAGGCGTGATGATGAACGCAGGCGTGATGATGAGCGACCGCGTGTATCACTTCGAGGACGTCACCGTCGACTCGGCCCGGTTTCAGGTGCTGAGAGCCGGCGCGCCACTCGCCCTGGAGCCCAAGGCGCTCGACGTGCTCCTCTTCCTCATCGAGAGACGCGATCGCCTGGTGCTCAAGGAAGAACTGCTCGAGGGGGTCTGGCGCGATACGTTCGTCACGCCGAACGCGCTCACACGGGTCATCGCGCAGCTGCGCAAGGCGCTCGGTGACGATGCGCAGGAGGCGCGGGTGATCGAGACCGTGCCGCGGAAGGGCTATCGCTTCCTGCCGGCCGTATCGATCACTCAGTCAAGCGATGCGACGGCCGTTGCCGCGTCCGAGCCGAGAGCGGCGCAGCCAACGCAGGTGCGCCACGCGCCGCCGGTCTGGCGGATGGCCGTGCCGCTGCTCGCCGGGGCGTTCCTGGCGCTGACCGGTTGGATCTGGGCGCGGTCGCCGGCGCCGACGCCGCTGACGTTGACGGATGTCGTGCAGCTGACCACGGCTGCGGGCTACGAGGCGGACCCGTCGCTCTCTCCTGACGTTCGTCGCATCGCGTATACCGCCGGAGAAAATGGCTTCAACGAGATCTACGTGCGCCCGCTCGGAGAGGGCAAGCCGATCCAGGTGACGGCCGACGGCGGACAGAACGTTGGCGCCGTGTGGTCGCCAGATGGCGAGCGCATCGCCTATCACTCGTTGGCGAAAGGCGGTATCTGGATTGTGCCTGCGTCAGGCGGCGTCGCGCAGCAGGTGGTCGCGGTTGGGTCCGAGCCGGCGTGGTCACCCGATGGGTCGACGCTGGCGTTCTCGACCTACCAGGGCGCGCTCGCCGAGCGGGCAGAAATCATGGCCGTTCCTGTTGCGGGCGGCGTGGCGCGAGCGGTCACGCGCCCGGGTTCGCCACGCGGCGGGCATCGTGGTCCGGCGTGGTCGCACGATGGTCGACGGGTAGTGTTCCATACGTTCGATGGCATCGAAGGAGCGTCGCTGTGGGTGGCACCGGCCGCCGGCGGTGATCCGGTCCGCGTGGCCGCCCACGTGACGCCGAATCGCGCGGCCTTTACTCCCGACGACCGCACGCTCTGCTGGAGCGGCACTGGTCCTGCGGTCAATGTCGGCATCTGGTGCGTCCCTGTCGACGGGACCGGTCCCACGGAGCCCGTCGCGGTGCTCCAGGGTGTGGCCGGCGCCTCGGGATTGTCGATCGCACGTGACGGCACGATCGCGTACGCGATTCGTAGAACCGAGAGCGATCTCTGGTCGCTTCCCATTGACGGCCACGGGGCAAGCCGCCGGCGATCCGATGCCGCTCTTCCGCGACACCAGTCGGAACACTTATCCCACCTTCTCCCTCGATGGACGACATCTCGCGTTTCTCAGTTGGCGTCCCGGCAGCCCCTCTGACCTCTGGCTCATGAACATGCAGACTCAGGCGAGCGCTCTGCTGGCGCCCGGCAAAGACGACCAGTTCTTCCCCACCTGGATGCCGGACAACCGGCGCGTGCTGACGGCCATCGGCCGAGGCCCGGTCCGACGGATGGGGCGCATCGACATCGACACCCGGCAGACCGAAGACGTGAAAGGCCTGCCGAGCGAGATGGCCAACATGGCCTTGTCGCCAGACGGTCGCGATCTCGCGTACCACGTGACCAACCAGGGCGGCGGTCTGGCAGCGTGGCGCGTGCCTGCGACTGGCGGCGAGCCCAGCCGGCTGACGCCGGCGGGCCGGTCCGCCGGTTACCCGGCCTGGTCGCCGGACGGCCAGCGGATCGCGCTCGAAGTCGATGACGAGGGCACCACCCAGATCTGGGTGGTCAACCGTGATGGCTCGAACTTTCGTCGTGTCACGTCCTCGGTCGGCCAGCACTGGCCGCACTCGTGGGCGCCCGACAACGATCGGATCGTATTCGCCGGCGAGCGTGAGGGCGTCTGGAACCTGTGGACGGTCTCGGCGTCGACGGGACAGGAGCAGCAGCTGACGCGTTTCTCGACGCCGAACGGCTACGTCAGGTATCCGGCGTGGTCGCCCCTGAACGACCGCATCGTCTTCGAACACGCGACCGTGACCGCCAACGTGTGGACCGGGCGGCTGACTCAGTAACTGCGCGGACTCTCGCCTATCCCGATGATGCTGCAGGCCTGAATCGCCTTCAGGCCAAGCTGACGCGCGCGCTCGACGACTTCTGAGCCATCAGCGCCAGGGTTGAGCCAGACTTCCCCGACCTTCTTCTCGGCGAGCTCGTCCATCACACCGACGCCAATCTCTGGCGGAACGTAGACCGTGGCCATGTCGATCGTGCCGGGAACGTCCAGTACCGTCGCATACGCGCGATGGCCTTCGATTTCGCGCTCGTGCGGGTTGATCGGCACGACGGTGTAGCCCTGGTGCGCGAAGGCCCGCAGCGCCTTGTTGCCGAACTTTCGACGATCACTCGAAGCACCGATGACTGGCGACGATCTTGGGCATAAAGTCAGTCTAACAGTCTACAGTCGGGAGTCGGGAGTCGAGGAGTCGGAGTCGATTCAGTCGACATCCTGACGTCGACAGTCTCCAGTCGAGCAGTCCAAGCCGACGATTCAGGTCAACGGCTGCGTGGACGGAAGTATTTGACCGTCGACTCTGACTGAAGACTGTGACTGAGACTGTGACTGACGATTCAGACTGAGGACTGTGACTGAAGACTGTCGATTGCCGACTGCCGACTCGTCAAGTCCGTCAAGTCCGTCTGCTACCATTCTCCCATGGCCACCCTCGCCGAAGTTCTGGCGGTGCGGACGGTCCAAGCTGCGCCTGAGCTCGTCGAGCCGATCGATCGCGGCCGGCTGCGCTGCCATGCGTGCGGTCACGCGTGTCCCATCCCTGACGGCGCCGCCGGCGTCTGCAAGGTCCGCTTCAATCGTGGCGGCGTGCTGCATGTGCCGTACGGCTACGTCGGCGGCGTGCAATGCGATCCGATCGAGAAGAAGCCGTTCTTCCATGCCCATCCCGGTGCGCTGGCGTTCAGCTTCGGCATGCTCGGCTGCGATCTGCACTGCTCGTACTGCCAGAATTGGGTCACCTCGCAGGCGCTCCGCGATCCGCAAGCGGTGGCGCCGCCGCGGGACACCTCGCCTGCCGCGCTCGTCGCCGACGCGTCACGTCTCGGCGCGCGGGTCGTCGTCAGCACCTACAACGAGCCGTTGATCACGAGCGAGTGGGCGGTCGCGATCTTCAAGGACGCCCGCGCGCGCGGGCTGATGACCGCGTTTGTCTCGAACGGTAACGCCACGCCGCGCGTGCTTGGCTACCTTCGGCCGTGGGTGGATCTCTACAAAGTCGATCTCAAGAGCTTTGATGACCGGCACTATCGTCAGCTTGGCGGACGTCTGGAACCAATCCTCGAGACGATTCGCGCGCTTCACGGTATGGGCATCTGGCTCGAGATCGTGACGCTCCTCATTCCGGGCTTCAACGACTCGGCTGACGAGCTCGATCGCCTGACGAGTTTCGTGGCCAGCGTGTCGCCGGACATTCCCTGGCACGTCACGGCCTTCCACAAGGACTACCGCATGACCGACCCGGAAAACACGACGCCGGAGATGCTGGTCGGCGCCGTGGCGATCGGTCAGCGAAACGGCTTGCGGTATGTCTATGCGGGAAATGCACCCGGGCGGGTCGGGGACCTGGAGAACACGCGCTGCCATTCCTGCCGCGCGCTCGTCATCGAGCGCGACGGTTACCACGTTCTCCAGTACCGGCTGACGCCGGCGGGTTGTTGCCCGGATTGCGGGACGCCGATTCCGGGCCGCTGGGCGAAAGCCTTCGAAGGCCAGATCAGCGCGATGCCATTCCTGCCTGGGAGTTTCCGCCTGCGCCAGATCTAAGAGCCGTCTACTGTGCGAGCACTTCGTCGATCGCGGCTTTGAACTGCTGAGAATGGCACGGCGCCGCGGACGACCCGCACGACTTTCATCGGTTGCCCTGGCGCCGGCGTCATCCCGATGAGAAACGTCGGCGTGCTGTCGACGCCCAGCGCCTGCATGCGCGCCACGTTGTCCTTGACTGGCGTCGCATACTTCCCGCTCTCGAAGCAGCTGCGGAACTTAGCCGCATCGAGCCCGACGGCCTGCGCCTGCGACACGAGCAGCGGGACCAGCTGAGCGCTGTCGCGTGGCGGCGGCTGCTCGAACAGCTTGACGTGCATCTCCCAGTACTTGCCCTGGTCGCCCGCGCAATTGGCGGCCTCGTGCGCTTTG
Organism: uncultured Acidobacteriota bacterium; assembly: GCA_963797625.1. GTDB lineage: Bacteria > Acidobacteriota > Vicinamibacteria > Vicinamibacterales > 2-12-FULL-66-21 > DATBJJ01. The sequence continues at coordinate 83,268 of CAWCQI010000020.1, read as the reverse complement.
AAGGCTTCGGGATGCAGTTGATCGATCGGGTAGTCGATGAACACGTAGCGCAGCTTGCCGGTGTTGATGTATTCGGCGTCGATCTGCGGTTGGGTGGTCAAGGTGTGGCGGCGGCAGAACGGGCAGTGATAGTCGGACACTTCGACCATCATCACCTTGGCGGACGCCGAGCCCTTTGCCGGTTCGCCAGCCACCGCGATCGGCGCGTTGACCATCGCCGCCTGCGCCTTCTCGATAATCATCTGCTGCAGAAAGGCGCGAATCGCGTCGAGATCCTTCTGCATCTCGGCCTGTTGGGCTTTGAGCGCCTCGATCTCACGCTTGAGCGCAGCGGTATCCTGCTCGTAGGGCGGCGAGAGCGAGAAGAGAGCCACCAGCGTGACCGTGGCGAGCTTGGAGAACATATAGAAACTGTATCAGACGAGAGCAGGATTGCGGGATTCGGTAGTGGGTCAATATGCCACGGACAACACGGGCTGTCCCGCTGACCCCGCGCAACGCGCGGATGGGCGACGAGTCGAGGCCCCCGAAAGAACCCCGGTTGCTCGTGTCTTGAGGTTTTTCGGGGCCTCGGCTCGTCGCCGCGTGGCCCTGGGGCCACGCGGCAGCGGGACAGCGCACGACGGATCGTGTTATCCGTGTTGTCCGTGGCATTGTCTCAGATTGACCCGAGCGCCGTGGGATTGGTGGGTCTACCGCCGTCTTACGCGGAGAATCGCAATCGGGGGCGTGAGCGTCTCGCCGTTCGCCGGCCCCATCTGGATTGTGCGAACGACATCCATGCCCCGAACGACGCGCCCGAACGCGGCAAAGCCCTGCCCATCGGGCTGGCGCGCCCCGCCGAAATCGAGCGCCGGCTGATCGCCGACGCAAATCGAGAACGAGTCACGGGCGGTGTCCGGGGTCGAGCGGGCCATCGACAACGTGCCATCCTTGTGCGAGAGGCCGGTGACGTTCGTTCGCTCGAGCGGAATTGCCGGCAGGAAATCGGCACGGCGCTCGCGGCTTCCGGCCGCCTGGATGACCGCGATCTTGACCGGCTTGTCGACCTGGTTGTCGGGACGCACCGTGCGGAAGAACCGGCCGCCATCGAAGAGTCCCGCATCGACGTACTTCAGAAAGTTGGCGGCGGTGATGGGCGCCCGGACGGTATCGATCTCGGCTTCGATCTCCCCCGCCTCGGTCTCGATGACAACGTGCACAGGCCTCGCGGGTTCCTGCGCGGCCGTTCCCGCCAGCACGGCGAGCAGCACCAGCAGCGTCGTCATTATCACGACGGAAAAATCTTCCCGGGATTGAGCAGCCCGTGCGGGTCGAAGGCTGCCTTCACCCGTTTCATCAGCGCGATTTCATCCGCCGAGAGCTCGATCGAGAGGAACGGCGCTTTCGAGAACCCGATACCGTGCTCGCCGCTGATCGATCCTTCCATCGCCACGACGCCTTCGAACAGCAAGCGCTCGGCCTCGTGCGCGCGCCGGATCTCGTCGGCGTCCGTCGGGTCGACCATGATGTTGACGTGGATGTTGCCGTCTCCGGCGTGGCCGAAGCACGGGATCCGGAGGCGATGTTCGCCGGCGATATGGCCGACCAGGGCGACGAGCGCGGGAATTCGCGCCTTCGGGACGACGACGTCGTGGTTGAACTTGAGCCCGGCGACCATCTTGAGCGACATCGACAGCTCGCGGCGAACCCGCCACAGCTCCTGCCTCTCTGCCTCGTCTTTGGCGCGCAGCACTTCGGTCGCCCCGGCGGCGCGGAGCGCCCGGTCGACGCGGGTGGCTTCGTCGGCCACCGCCGCCGGCACGCCGTCGACCTCGACCAGCAGGATCGCGGCGGTGCCTTCGGGCGCAAGCGACCGCACCTTCAGGTAACGAGCGACCGCTTCGAGCGACGTGCCGTCGATGAGCTCGATTGCCGCCGGCACGACACGTTCGCTGATGATGCCGCCGACCGCTTCAACCGCCGCCTCGACTGTCGGGAAGGTCGCGCGCAGCGTCGCCTGCACCGGTGGTTTCGGAACCAGGCGCAGCGTGATCCGGGTGATGATCGCGAGCGTGCCTTCGGACCCGACCAGCAGGTGCGTGAGGTCGTAGCCGACGACGTTCTTGACGACCTTGCCGCCAGTCTCGACGATCTCCCCCGTCGGCAGGACGGCCTCGAGGCCGAGCACGTACTGCTTGGTTGTCCCGTACTTGAACGCGCGAGGGCCGCCGGCGCACTCGGCCACGTTACCGCCGATCACGGACTGTCGGAGCGAGGCAGGATCGGGCGGATAGAAGAGGCCGACCTTCTCCACCGCATCCTGGAGATCGCCGGTCACGACGTTGGGCTCGACGACGGCGACGAGGTTGGCCTGGTCGATCTCGAGGATGCGGTTCATTCGCTCGAGTGAGATCACGACTCCGCCGCGCGTCGGCACGGCCCCGCCGGTGTAGCCCGTTCCGCCGCCGCGCGGAACCATCGGTATCCGGTGCGCCGCGCAGAGGCGCACGACCGCCGCGACCTCCGCGGTCGTGGCCGGGAAGACGACGATGTCGGCGGGATGGCCCTTTTTCAGGGCGTCGACGCCGTAGGCGGCGCGCGACTGATCGTCGGTGCGGACAAACTCCGAGCCAAGTGTCGTTTCGAGCTGCGCGAGGATCTCGGTGGTTGGCGTCAATGCCTGTGAAGACCTGAACAGAAGATCAGGAGGCTGGCACCTTTCCGTGCCAGACCTCGAAATGCTCTTGAACTCGCTGGTCTCCTGTTTCCGACGTGGCACGCGACCGCTGGTCGCTGACGTCTCTAAGCAGTAGTCGTCGTTCGCGGACGTTCGACCGACCGTAGATGCGCGATGATCTTGTCCGCACCGCGCTTCAGATCTTCCATCGACGCGGCGTAGGAGAGACGGACGAAGCCCGGTGCGTCGAAGGCCTCGCCCGGCGTCAGCGCCACACGAGGACCGTCGAGCAGCGACTGCGCCAGCTCGGCCGAGGTGCGGATGCCATCGGGCGACAGAAAATCCGACACGTCCGGAAAGAGATAGAACGCGCCCGCCGGCTTGACGAGGCGGAGACGCGGCTCTTCGCCCAGCCAGATGCATAGCTGATCGCGTCGACGACGATACTCGTCGAGCATCTCGGTGACGCATTCCTGCGGACCGTTGAGCCCCGCCACTACGGCCTTTTGCGTAATCGAGCAGACGTTCGACGTCGAGTGGCTCTGGAGCGCGTTGCAGGCGCTGACCACCGCCGCGGGACCCACCGTCCAGCCGCAGCGCCACCCGGTCATCGCGTACGCTTTCGATGCCGAGCCGCAGAGGATCGCCCGATCTCTCATCGTTCGCGCCAGGACGCCCGGCAGGTTGTGCGGCGTCGGGTCGTAGATGAGTTTTTCGTAGCAGAGGTCGAGCAGGATCCAGATGCCGCGTTTCGCCGACTCCTTCGCGAGAATTTCGAGATCCTGCTCCGAAATCAGCGCCCCGGTCGGGTTCCCCGGCGAATTGATGATGATGCCGCGTGTCTTTGGCGTCAGCGCGTTGAGAAACGTCTCGGCGCGAAGGCTGAAGCCGTCCTCGGCGTGGGTATGGACGATGACCGGCGTCGCGTCAGAGAGCTTGATCTGCTCGACGAGCGTCGGCCATCCCGGCATGTGCGTGATGACCTCGTCACCCTCGCCAAAGAGGACCATCACGGCGTTGAAGAGCGCCTGCTTCCCGCCGGCCGTGACGATCACTTCGTTGGTCGCGTACTCGACGCCGTAGTCGGTCTTGTAGCGGGCGATGATCGCCTTCTTCAGCTCGTCGGTGCCCGAGTTGGTGGTGTACTTGGTGAAGTTCGCGTCGATGGCCGCGTGCGCCGCTGCCCCGATGTGTTTCGGTGTCGGAAAGTCCGGCTCACCCGGCGCCGAGATCGACGACGTCGATCCCTCTCGCCTTGAGCGCGAGCGCCTCGGCGGTGACTTTCATCGTTGGAGACATGGCAATGCGCGCCGCACGCGCCGCCAGAGTGTTCGAGCTTCCCATGTGTCAGGCCCTCAATGTCTCGCGCGCGAGCTTCTTGTCGCGCAAACGGCGTTCGACGATGTCTGGAACGATGCCCTTGACGGATCCGCCGAGGGCGACAACTTCCTTGACGAGACGCGAGCTGACGTAGGTGTAGGGTTCAGCCGGCATCATGAAGACGGTCTCGACCTCGGGGTTGAGCCGGCGGTTCATGAGTGCCATCTGCATCTGGTACTCGAAATCCGACACGGCGCGCAGGCCGCGGACGATCACGCTCGCCTGCCGCCGCCGAGCGTAGTCCACGAGCAGCCCGTCGAAGGTGTCCACTTCGACGTTGGCCCGGTCGCGAAACACCTCACGGGCGATATCCACCCGCTCGTGCACGGTGAAGAGCGGCGCCTTGTCGGCGTTGATCAGCACCGCGATGACGATCCGCTCGAACAGGCGCGAGCCACGCTGGATGATGTCCACATGACCCATCGTCATCGGATCGAACGAGCCGGGATAAATCGCCAAAGCTGGCATATTGGCAATGCTGAATGCTGAGATGCTGAAGTTAAGAATGAATCAAGAATGAACGACGTAGAACGCCAGGGCGCTATCTCCCGACGACAAATCCCGTGTCAGCACCAGCTTTCCGACCTGCGCTGGCGGCGCGTCGCGGCGCGCGTGCTCGATGATCACCCGCGTGTTGGCCGACGCCAGTCCGGCGGCCGCTTCGAGCGCCGACGCCATGTCCTCGGCTCCATAGGGAGGGTCGAGAAAGATGATGTCGAAGCCATCTGGCGTCGCGGCCTCGAGCCGCGACGAGAGCCGCGCAAAATCCACGCGGATAATAGCATAGCGCTCTTTGAGGCCGCAGTGGGACAGGTTGGCCTCGACGAGTGCCGTCGCGCGCCGGTCGCTGTCGACAAACGTCACGTGCCGGGCGCCGCGGCTCAACGCTTCGATCCCCACCGCTCCGGTCCCGGCAAAGCCATCGAGCACGCGCGCGCCGGCCACGTGTGGCCCGAGCACGTTGAAGAGCGTTTCACGCAGCTTGTCGGACGTCGGCCGCACGCCCGCCCAGTGGGGCGGCGTCAACCGGCGGCCCTTCTGCTCCCCCGCAATCACGCGCATGCTGTGCTATCCCTGACCAAGACCGCCTTTAGCGCGACGGCCGTGGCTCACGTCGGCACGATGACCCGATGAACACGATGAGAACCTCTACGGTCATCGGAACATCGGTCCGGCCAATGCGCGGACACTGACGTCGTCCCAGGACTCGCTGGACGCTATCCAACTCCGACGAGGCCGAAGCGCTGCTCCCAGCTCGTACGCACGAACGCCGCAAGCTGGTCGGCTTCGTTCGCGTCGTCGAGCGCAGCCACGGCCTCTCGGCGGGCCTCTTCCATGAGCTGGTGGTCGCGCAGCAGGTCGCCGACCCGCAGCGTCGGCATGCCCGATTGTCGGGTGCCGAAAAAATCTCCAGGACCCCGCAGCGCCAGGTCGCGCTCAGCGATTTCGAACCCGTCGGTGGTGTCGGTCAGCGCCTTGAGCCGCTCGCGGCCAGAGTCGCTGAGCGGCGCCTGGTACAAGAGGATGCAGTACCGACTGATGCGCGGCGCGGCCGACGCGACCGCGCAGCTGGTGCAGCTGGGAGAGTCCGAAGCGCTCGGCGTGTTCGACGACCATGACCGACGCGTTCGCGACGTCGACGCCGACTTCGACGACCGTCGTCGAGACGAGGATGTGGAACTCCCCGCGCGCAAAGGCCTGCATGACCCGGTCTTTGTCGTCCGGCTTCATCCGGCCGTGCAGGAGCGCGACTCGATATGCCGGGAAGACGTCCTGCTGCAAGTGGTCGGCCATTTCAGTGGCCGCCCGGAGATCGACCTTTGCCGATTCCTCGACGAGCGGGTAAATGACGTAGGCCTGCCGGCCGAGATCGAGCTCCTTCCGCATGAACTCGTAGATCTCGTCCCGCCGCGATTCGGGTTTGGCGATCGTCTTGATCGGCTTTCGGCCCGGTGGCATCTCCCGCATCACGGAGACGTCGAGATCGCCGTAGGTCGTGAGCGCCAACGTGCGCGGAATCGGCGTGGCCGTCATCACCAGGATGTCTGGATGCATCCCTTTCGCGCGCAGCGCGGCGCGCTGCATGACGCCGAAGCGGTGCTGCTCGTCGATGATCGCCAGGCCCAGCTCTCGGAACTCGACCGGTTCTTCGACGAGGGCGTGCGTGCCGACGACGAGGTGCAGCGAGCCGCCGGCGAGCTCGGCCTGCGTCTCCCGCCGTTTTTTGGCCGGCGTCGTCCCGGTCAAGAGCGCCATGCGGAAACGCGACGACTCGAGCAGCCGGCGGATGTTGATGTAGTGCTGCTCGGCGAGGATCTCGGTCGGCGCCATGAACGCGACCTGGAAGCCGTTCTCCATCGCCACGAGGGCGGCCATCAGCGCGACGATCGTCTTGCCCGAGCCGACGTCCCCCTGAAGCAGCCGGTTCATCGGGTGCGGCCGCTTCATGTCGCCGACGATCTCGGCAATGACCTTCTTCTGATCGCCGGTCAGCCTGAAAGGCAGCACCTTTCGCGCTGATTCGCGCATCTCATCGGTGATGATGACGGGCCGCGGCTTCATCTCCGCGCTCGCGCGGCGCTTGCGCAGCACCAGGCCGCACTGGAAGAGAAAGAACTCTTCGAAGATCAGCCTTCGCTGTGCCGGCGAGCGGAACGCGTTGAGCTCGTCGAGGCTGGCCTGCTCGGGCGGAAAATGCGCGTCACCAAGCGCGGTGCGCCGGTCGACGAGGTGATGCCGCGTCCGGAGATCCGCAGGAAGAGGATCCGGCAGCACGTCGGGCAACTGGGCCAGCGCATGGTGCACGAGGACGCGCTGCATCTTGGTCGTGACGGTCCCGGTCTTCTCGTAGATCGGAACGATTCGACCGGTGTGGAGCGTGTCGTCGTCGTGCAGCGGCACGCGTCGCCGGCATCGGCCTGGTCGGAAGCTGCCTGCGGCAGGACTTCGTACTGCGGGTTCTGGAGTTGCAGCCCGTGGGAACTCAGCTCCAGCTTGCCGTAGAGGATGACGCGCTGATGCGGCTTGAAGACGTCGTTGAGAAAAGGCTGGTTGAACCAGATGGCACGAAGAGCGCCGGTGCGATCGCGGACGACCAGCTCGAAGATCTTGAAACGCGGGCGCCGCGTCGGACGGATGCCGCACCCGACGACGTCGCCGATGACCGAGGCGGTGACACCCGGGCGGAGCGCCGCGATTGTCTGGAATGTACCGCGATCTTCGTAGCGGATCGGAAAACGATAGAGCAGGTCTTCGATCGTGCGCAGACCCACCCGTTCGAGATCGGCGGCGCGGCGGGGACCGACCCCCTTGAGGTATTGCAGCGACGACTGCAGGGGATCTATTGCACCACCATCGCTTCCCCCTTCCCCACGCGGATCTCCTTGATTCGGGCGGGCAGCTCGAAGGGGTCGTCCATGCTGATGCCTGAAGGGTTCTCAGCCGACTTTGAGTAGAACGAGAGGAGCTCCTGAACCAGGCTCTTCGGAATCGAGATGCCGGAAATCTCGGCGGACTCGAGCTGGAACCGGCCGACGCCATTCTGTGTGATGAGCAGCCCTGACGCGGTCAACGGGAGCTTGCCGGTCATGTAGCTCATCGGATCGGTCCAGCCGCGCTGCTTCTGCGTGCGGACCGCGTCGAGGTCGATCGTCGCGGCACCACGCACGCGGCCGTCACCGAGCGCGTTCAGCGTCGGATCGACGACGCCGGCTGGCACCTGCTCTTTCAGATGAAAGTGCAGATAGGAATTCAGTTCCGCGTCGGTCAGCTGGGTGGTCTGCGACGCCGACGACCCGTTTGCTGACGCGCGCGCCTTTGGCGCGTTGGCGAAGCCTGTGATGCGACCGAACTTGCCCTGGCAGCGGTCGGCGTCCTGTTTCGTCACCCGCGGCTGAGCCGCGAGCGGCAGCACCAGAGGCACCACCACCGCCAGACTGAGGCCGAAGAGAGCCACTGACCGCAGTCGCGAAGCCATGGGTCAATTGTACACACAGACTCGAGCCCTGGATCGAACCTCCGGCGATGGAGGCCGTGGGCCTACTGCTGTGGCTTGTTCTGCAGCGCGCGGGCACGCGCGCGGACGAGCAGGTCCAGCTTGCGCCGTTCGATCTGTTCCTCGAACATCCGGAACCGCGCCTGCTGACGCGTGTCGAGGACTTCATCGAGCGCGTCGTAGGCCTGCCGCAGCTCGACGGCCGCCCGTTCGTCGTGGTCCCGAAGCGCCGCGAGCTGATTGCGGATGGCAGTCTCATCGGCAGGAACCGGCGCCCTCGGCCCCGCCATCCTGAACAGTTCCCGGACGAGCTGCTGGCGCTGCCGCTGATTCCTGCGGCGCACGTTCTGGAGCTTCTTCAGCCGCGCGGCGAAGGTCCCGTATTTGTCGTCGGTAATCGTCAGCTCGGTCTGGGCGCGGACGATGGCGTAGGTGTCGAGCATGTCGGCCAGCGCCGCGTCGGGCAAGGCGTCGCCCTCAAATTCGCCCCGGCCCGCCGGCGGGACAGGGCGCTGGGCCGGGGCACCCGGAGGCTGCGCGGCGGTCATGCCAACGCTTCCTGCGATACCGGCAATAAACAACGCGAGCAAAAGCTGTCGCACCATGGTCAGTCCTCTGGCCGCGCTACGCGCCCGGCTGTTTCGTTTCGGCCTGCAGCAGCCGCAGCAGCTCCGAGCGCTCGTCCCCGGTCAGCGCCACCATGGCGTGCTCGACCGCGCCAGGCCGGACGCCAAAGCCTTCCGTCGCGACCTCGTCCCACGCGATCTCGTCCGACGCCGGCGTGTCCCGCGCCACGTCGTCGGCGACCGTTCGGACAAGGGCCCAGGCCTCGTCGAGGTCTGGATCGAATGCGTCGGGGTCTGCGGGACCGGTACTGGAGGCGGTCGCGACTGGTCCCGAAGCCGTGGACGCAGGACGGGGCGCGCTCGCTCGCCACACGACGGCGACAAGCAGCAGCGTCAGTAGCGCGCCCGACATGGCCCATTTCACCGTAGCGCTCTGTGCCCAGCCGAACCACCCGGACGGCGCCACCGACTCGGCACGCACGCCCTCCTGCACGCGCGCCGAGAAATGCTCCCAGAAGAGCGGCGACGGTTCGGGGATCTCCGCGTCGGCCGCCCGCGAGAGCGTCTCGCGAATGGCCGACGCCGACGCTCTGCAGGTCTCGCAGGCGTCGAGATGCCGCGCCCGCGCTGGTGCGAGCGTGCCGTCTACCAGGTCGACAAATTCGACGTCGGTGAGGTGTGTCATCGCAACAACTTCTTGAGATTGGCGAGCGCGTGAAACAGATTCGCCTTCGCCGCGCCGACGGAACTTCCAAGGATGCCAGCGATCTCCTCGTGCGGCAGATCATGATAAATCCGAAGGATCAGCGTTGCACGCTGCTTCGGCGGCAGTTGCCTGATGGCGGCGCGAACTTCCGCCGCCCGTTCGTCGCGCATGAGAGCCGCGTCGGGACGCTCGGCGCGAAGATCGATTCGCTCGGCCGGTTCGAGCGGCTCGCTGCGAGGGGTCTTGAGCGCCAGCCGATTGAGACACACGTTGACGGCAATCCGATAGAGCCACGTCCCGAGACTCGCCTCGCCTTTGAAGCCGTTGAGGCCCTTGAACGCGCGGATGAAGGCGTCCTGCGCGAGATCGGCCGCGTCTTCGTGGTTGCCGACATAGCGGTAGCAGAGCTGATAGACCTGGCGGCGGTGGCGTTCGACGATCACCCCGAACGCGTCGCGCCGTCCCGCCAGGCACAGGTCGACGAGCGCGCGGTCGTCGGCATCGGCCCACGCTGGGTCGAGCCCGCCCGCCTCGGCATTGCCACCTGTCCGCCGACGCGAATCGTCCACTCAGGCGACACGTGGCCCATCCAGGCACGGGTCAGCATGACCCATCACCCTGATAGCCCCATCGCCCGCCGAGACCGCGCGCCACGGGAACGAAACGAATCGACCACATCTGAGGGGTTAGACCGTCGACCGCACAGCGGGGTAAAAGATTCACCCCGATTGACTTTCGCTTTTCCTTTGCGTATAGTGCGCGCACCATGCTGCCATTGACGAAGCGTCAGCGCGAAATCCTTGATTACCTCAACGATTTCATCCAGCAACACGGCTACGCTCCCAGCCTCGAGGAAATCGGACGTCGCTTCGGGCTCTCGTCGCTGGCGACCGTTCACAAGCATCTGACCAACCTCGAGGAGAAAGGCTTCATCAAGCGAGCGTGGAACCGCAGCCGCTCGGTGGAGCTCGTCCCGACCCGCCTCGGCAGCCGCGCCCTCGAACTGCCCCTGCTCGGGTATGTCGCGGCGGGGTCGCCGATCGAAGCGGTTGTCGGCAGCGAAACCATCGCCGTTCCCGAAGATCTGGTGGGCAAGCGCGACAGCTACGTGCTGCGCGTCAGGGGCGATTCGATGATCGACGAGCAGATTCGCGATGGTGATTACGTCATTGTCGAGGATCGCCGCACGGCAGACAACGGCGAGATGGTCATCGCGTTGATCAACGGTTCGGACGTGACCCTCAAGACGCTCTATCGGGAGCACGGCCGGATCCGCCTGCAGCCGGCGAACCCCGCCATGCAGCCGCTCGTCATGTCACCTGAGCAGGTCCAGGTGCAGGGGGTCGTCGTCGGTGTGATGCGGAAGTACTAGACCCACGGATTACACGGACAGCACGGATCGGGTTCATAGACGAAGTTCTAGTGCCGTAACGTCGCGCGACGGCTCTGCAATGCGGAGTAAGCTATCCGCATGGATGAACGCAAGCAGATCAACTTCACCATCGTTCCAGACGACCGGGGCGATGCGCCGCGAATCTACGCCAACTTCTGCGCCATTTCGCACACGCCGTTCGACTTCACGCTGTCTTTCTGCGAAGTGCTCCCCCTCTCCGAGAGCGATATCCAGCAGGCGCAGGCCAATCACGTTGTCCGCGCGCCAGTCCGCGCGAAAATCGCCGTCCCCCTCCAGGTGCTGCCCAACCTGATCGCCGCCCTCCAGGAACACATGCGGGTGTACAGCGAGTCGACCGGCGCCAGCTGGGACAAGGGGCCGGTGCATTAGGATCGGCCAAGGCTCAAGGCTCAAGGCTCAGGAAGAGCTTCAGAGCCTAGTCGCACGCTGTAATCGGAAGACTTTCCATGAGCCATGAGCCCTGAGCCGACCAACAAACTCAACTCAGTAGACGTCTGGAGTGGTATGACCGGGCAGGCGATCGCGATGAGCGCGACCGCGGACCGGCCGACCGACGATACGACGGCGCGGCTGGGCACTCTATTCGACGCGCATCACCAGCGGCTCTACCGCCTGGCTCGTCGTCTGTCGAGGAGTGCCGAGGACGCCAGTGATCTGGTTCAAGAGACGTTTCTTCGCGCCGCCCGACACACAGCCTCTGTGCCGGAGGGCGCCGGGCATGAAGAGGCGTGGCTGGTACGAGTACTGATCAACCTGGCGCGGGATCGCTGGCGCCAGCTGGCCGTCCGTAAACGCGGGGCCGACGATGCGGCGCTCAGCACGACGCCGGTCGTGGCCGATAGCGAAACGGCTCTGCTGGCGCGATCGATTATCTGGCAAGCCCTCGACAGGCTGCCGCCCCGCCGCCGCGCGATTATCGTCCTCTATGAACTCGAAGGCGTCGGCATCCCCGCGATCGCGCGGTTGCTCGGCGTCGCTTCGGTGACGGTGCGCTGGCACCTGTCGGTTGGCCGGCGCGAGTTGGCTGCCGCGGTGAACGGCCGGCGCCAGGAACCCTCGGGTGAGCGTCATGACTGACTTGAAAACGCTTTTGACGGACGGCGATCCGGTTCGCAAGGAAGGAGAGCTGTCGCCGGCGGACGCGTCACGCATGCGACGGCTGATCGTCGCTGCCGCTCCGGAACCGTCGGTCGCTCGAACTCCGTGGCAGCGTCCGTTCGCTATCGCGGCCATCGGGGCGCTTGTCGCCGTCGTCGGAGCGATTGCCGGCCATCGGAGGATCGTGGACCCTGCGCCGCCCACACAAGCGACCGAGCCGCTCGCGGCGATTGGCGGCAGCTCGATGGCCGATGAGCGCCGTCAGCTGCAGTTTGCAACGCCCGGCGGCACGCGCATCATCTGGATCTTCGATCAGAATCTTCGCCTTCAGGAGTCTATGCCGTGACGCGTCTGGACTACGCTCGACAGCCGACCATGCGTTCGTCGATTCGGGTGCTGCCCTGCGTCGCAGTCTGGACTCTGATGCTGCCCGCGACTCGGTCTTCGCCCAGTCCACGCCGCCGCGTCCGACCCAACCGCGCCGCCGACCCCAGAGGCTCGGCCGGCGCAGGTGCCAGCTGAAACACCACCGCCCGTCGCCGCCGGGCCTTCACTCGCGGCGCGCCGCGATGCCCCAGGGATTCAGCGTCGTACTCGTGCTCGGCGACATTCAGGGCGCCTCGACGCCCGACGACGTGCCGCCGGCGGCGCGCAAGGCACTGGTCGACATGCGTGATTTCCTTCCCTTCAAGTCCTACAAGTTGCTGGATGCGGCATGGATGATGTGCTGCGGCCAGGATCCACGGTCCAGCAATCTGAGCAGAAACCACCCGGCGACGCTGAGCGCCCGCAGCTCGGTTACGCAAATGCTGCGCGGACCGGAAGAACGCGAATACGAGCTCGAGCTGGTCACCTCACGCACCGAAGGCTCGGGCGTCTTCGTGAAGTTCACTCTGTCAGGCAGCAGCAGTGCGCCCGAAATTGCCGCGGCTGAAGCGACCCCGGCGGCGACGACGCGCAACCTCACCCGCCGGATCGCCGACATGAAAGACACGCGGGCGATGCTCGACAAGCAGCTGCAAGACGCCAAGAAGAAGGTCGAGGTCGGCGTCTCAAACGGCAGCGATGTGCCGAAATTGGAGCTCGAGCTGCGACGCCTCGACCGCGAGATTGACGAGATGAACACGCGGCTCGCCGAGGCGCAAGCCGGCCGCCCGACGACACCGCGCGCGAGCGTCGATCACGGGCGCCGAACCACAGTCATCGACACGAGCTTCAGCATGGACGTCGGCGAGACCGTCGTCGTCGGAACCTCACGCCTGAAGGGTGGGAGCAAGGCGCTCATCGCCCTTCTGACGGCCGTGCCGCCGCGCGCGACGACGGAAGGAAAGAATAGGGCTCAAGGCTCAAGGCTCAGGCTCAAGCCAATCGTTCGATTACGTGGTCGAAAGGTTTTGCCTGAGCCTTGAGCCTTGAGCCTGAGCCTTGAGCCCTGAGACTACAATGGCGGCATGTCCAAGCGCGCGCCCTCGCGCCGGAGCATCCCGTCGCCGCCGAAGTCGACCGCCGAAACGCGCCGCATCCTCAAGCGTCTCGGCACCCAACATCCCAACGCCGACACGGAGCTCAATTTTCGCACCGCCTACGAGCTCCTGGTCGCGACGATCCTTTCGGCGCAGTGCACCGACGAGCGCGTCAACCAGGTCACGCCGGCGCTCTTCGCCCGCTACCCGGACGCGCGCGCGCTGGCGCGCGCCACGACCGAGGAACTCGAGCCGCAGATTCAGTCGACGGGCTTCTTCCGCGCCAAGTCGCGATCGCTAGTGGGCATGGCGACCGAGGTCGTCGAGAGCCACGGCGGCGAGGTGCCGCGCACGATGGACGCGCTCGTCAAGCTGCCTGGGGTCGGCCGGAAGACCGCCAATGTCGTGCTCGGACACGCGCTCGGCGTTCCCGGGCTTCCCGTCGACCGCCACGTCCTGCGTGTGGCGAACCGGATCGGGATTGCGAAGTCCGATGACCCTGAGGTCGTCGAGCAACAGTTGTGCGCGGCGATGCCCGCAGCGGCCTGGACGCGAACGTCCGACACCTTGATCCTCCACGGCCGTCGCATCTGCAAGCCGCGCCCGCTCTGCGATCGCTGCGCGGTCCGCGGCGATTGCAACTTCTACGCGCACCTGACGCGTTCGACGAGCACGCGTCCGCCCCGGCCGTCGAGAGCGCGAGGCCGGACGTGACGCGGGAACATTTCACGGCCCTCGTCGAAGACGCCCTTCGCGACATCCCCAGGCGATTTCGTGACGCGATGGCCAACGTGGCGGTGGTGGTCGAAGAAGAGCCCTCAGCGGCGCTCCTCGCCGAGATGGGCGTCGGCCCGGACGACCACCTCTTTGGCCTCTATCAGGGAATCCCGCTCCCGCAGCGCGGCTGGAGCTATGGCAACGCGCTCCCCGATCGCATTTCGATCTACCAGATCCCCATCGAAGACGCGTGCGAGGACGAAGACGAGATCCGCGACTGCGTCGCCGAAACGGTGATTCACGAGTTCGGCCACTACTTCGGGATGAGCGAAGAGGAGATCGAAGAGATCGAAGAGAAGTACTGGCGCGGCGAGTCCCTGGATGACGTGTAGGGCCACCGATGACACGCCACGGAATCACGCGCACGGATTCGCGCGCCGCGGATCGCGCGCACGGATCACAGGCCACGGATCACAGGCCACGGATTACGGCGGATCACACGGATAACACGGATCGGTTGATGAATTTCTAGTGCGGACGAGATCGAGCCCTCGCGCGAAGAAACACTTCGGACAGCACTTCCTCCAGCCGGTGTGGGCCGATCGGGTGGTGCAAGCCATCGATCCCCGTTCGACCGATCGTTTTCTCGAAATCGGCCCGGGGCCTGGGGTCCTGACCGAACGCCTGGCGCCCAGGGTTGCTCACCTGACGCCGTCGAGCTCGATCGCGACATGGTGGCAGCGCTCAGGCCGAGGCTGCCGTCGAACGTGTCGCTCGTCGAGCAAGACTTCCTCGATCTCAACCTCTCCCATGCTGGCGGCAGCCAGCAGCTTCGGGTCGCGGGTAATTTGCCCTACAACGTCTCGTCCCCCATCCTGTTCAAGCTGTTGCGCGCGCGCCGGGAAGGCGTCGCTATCGCCGACGCGACCTTGATGGTCCAGCGGGAGGTCGCCGACCGCATCGAGGGACGCCCGGGGACGAAGGACTACGGCACGCTCGCGATCTTCGTTCAGCTTCGAGCCACCGTCCGCCGCGTGCTGACGCTGCCCCCTGGCGCATTCCGGCCGATCCCGAAGGTGCACTCGGCCGTCCTGCGGCTGGACTTCCGCGAGCCGGAGGTCACGATGAAGGATGAGGCCACGTTCGAACGTCTCGTCCGGTCGATCTTCACGCAGCGAAGGAAGACGCTGCTGAATGCCCTCAAGCCGTTCGCGGAGGAGCGGGCGATCTCCCCTCGCGTCGCGGTCACCGCGGCCGGGGTGGACGGCAGCCGGCGCCCGGAGACGCTGCAACTTGCAGAATTGGCGCGGCTTGCGGACGTCTTCGTTTCGTCTCTGACGTGAGCTGTGCTATAGTCTGCACGATTTTTCCCTGTCCCTGACTGTCTGTCCCAGCAGACGGCAGGCGGGGCACGAGACGCGCGGCGCCCTGCCGCGCAGCACTTGGCGACCGCACCTTCCCGGGTGTGACTCTCGCCTAGTCGTCGTGCCTCCTGACGGGGCGGGCACGCGCATCCGCGAGACTCCAATTTGTTTTTAGCCGACGTCCATCTGCCTTGGCCCTCTGGCACCCTGTGCCAGCGCACTAGCACCTTGCCTTGGCACTCTGGTTCCTTTGCACTTGGCACTGCCCTGGCACTCCCTCTTGCACCGTGGCACTTTCTTCTATGGGAACTGATTACCCGCTCGAGCTCGTGCCGCTAGGCGGCCTCGGCGAGTTCGGCATGAACATGATGGTCGTCGCGTGCGGCGACACGGCCATCCTCATCGATGCGGGCGTGATGTTTCCGGAACCGGAGCTGCTCGGGGTGGACCTCATCATCCCCGACCTCCGCCAGCTTCAGCAGTACAAAATCTCGGCGATCGTGCTCACGCACGGGCACGAGGATCACATCGGCGCCGTGCCGCACGTGCTGAAAGCCGTCCAGGGCCCGGTTTACGGCACACCACTTACTCTCGCGCTCGTCGAGTCCAAGCTCGACGAAAGCGATCACGAGGCTCGAGGAAGGCTGAAACCGGTCCGGCCGCGCGACCGAGTTACGGTTGGCGCGTTCACGATCGAGTTCCTCCGGGTCACCCACAGCATCCCCGACTGCGTCGCGCTCGCGATCGAGACGCCCCACGGCGTGATCATTCACACCGGCGACTTCAAGATCGATCAGACTCCGATTGACGGTGACGGTGTCGACGTCCATCGCCTGGCACAACTCGGCGCGTCGGGAGTGCTGGCTCTCCTCGCAGACAGCACGAACGTCGATCGGCGGGGCTTCACGGGCTCCGAAGTCGACGTGACGGACGCCTTCGAAGAGATCTTCACGAACGCCGACGGCAAAATTGTGGTCGCGGCCTTTGCGTCGAGCATCTACCGGATGCAGATCGTCGTCGATCTGGCGGCCCAGTTCGACCGCCGGGTGGCCTTCGTCGGCCGCGGGATGATCGACAACTCCGAGATTGCCCAGCGGCTCGGCTACCTCCGCATTCCATCCGGCGTGCAAATCAAGGACAGCGACGTCCGGAACTTCCCTTCTCAGGACGTCGTCTGCCTGTGCACGGGCTCCCAGGGGGAACCTCAGGCGGCGCTTCCCCGCATCGCCATCGACGACCACCGCCACGTCCGTCTCGACCCCGAGGACGTCGTCGTGTTCTCGGCTCGTGAAATTCCGGGCAACGAGAAGGCGATTGGCCGGGTCATGAACCATATTGCCAAACGCGGGGCCGAACTGGTCTACGAGGGCCTGAAACACGTCCATGTTTCCGGCCATGGGAGTGAAGAAGAGCTGAAACTGATGCTTTCCCTGGTCAGGCCGCGCTACTTCGTGCCGATACACGGGGAGTACCGCCAGCTTGCCCAGCATGCCCGGATTGCCGGACGTGTGTCCCGGGGGACCAAAGTCCTGCTGGCCGAGAACGGCGACGTCATCCGATTCGACCAGGAAGGCGGACGGCTGGCGGGCAAGGTCCCGGCGGGACGCCTGCTCATCGATGGCACGCGCAGCGGTGAGGTTGGCGACGAAGTTCTGAGGGATCGCCGGCACTTGTCCGGTGACGGCCTGGTCGTGACGGTCGTGGCGATCAGCCGCCAATCCGGCAGCCTCGAGGAGACGCCGGAGGTGATTACGCGCGGGTTCGTCCTCGACACCCGCACCGAGGGGCTGCTCAAAGAGATTCCGGCCCTGCTCGCGGCGACGATCGAGAGCGCCAATGTCGAGGAACGAACGGATCCTGGGCTCATCAAGGAGAAAATTCGCGTGGACTTGCAGCGGTTCTTCCGCAAACGTTCAGGGCTCCGGCCGCTGGTGCTGCCGGTGATCATGGAGATCTGACGTGGCGGGATCGTTTGTCTCCCGTCGCCTCAGCGAGTTCATCGGCGTCGCCCTGTTCGCGATGGCGCTCATGACGCTGATTTCGCTCGCCAGCTACAGCCCGGCTGACCCGGTCTGGTTCTTTACCACGGGGTCGGATCTCCCGCCGGTCAACTTCGGCGGTCGCGTTGGAGCCTTTCTCGCCGAGCTGTCGTACCAGCTGCTCGGATACACCGCCTACCTGCTGCCAATCGTGCTCGTCGTGAGCGGTTGGCACTACTTCTGGTGCCGCGTGCCCGACGCGGCCTACACGAAGCTCGTCGGTGCGGGCCTCCTCTTTGCGTGCGTCTCGTCGTTTCTGTCGCTCGCGTTCGGCACGCTTCGCGTGGCGAACCGCGAGATGCTCGCTGGCGGCTCGCTCGGAAAATGGTTGGCGTCCTTCCTCGCCGAGTACCTCAACAAGACCGGATCGATCATCCTGATCCTGACGCTGCTGTTTCTCTCGATCGTCCTTTCCACGCAATTCTCGTTCGGCCGGCTCTTCGGCGCGCTGTTCCAGCTGGCCCGGGATCGGGTCGCTGCCATGCTCGAGAACAGGAGAGCTCGACAGGAAGAAAGTCGCCGCGAACGTCAGCGGCAGGAGGTCTTGAAGAAGCACCTCGACAAGACTGGCAAAGACACGAAGGTTGTCAAGGCCGCCGCAGCCTCGACTGAAGATGACGAGGAGGACGACCAGCCACTCAGGACTCCCCTGCCGTCCAGAGCGAAGGCAGCTCCAACGAAGGCGGCTATGCCGGAGGAGGCCGCCAAGCCGTCACGCGCCGCCGCCGTTGTCGGCGCCGCCGCGGCGGCACTGCGAGCGGCTGCCTCCAGGCCGACTCCGCCAGCGATCAAGCGTCCAACGGCCGCGATCGAACCGACGCTTCCGTTGTCGGATCCCGAGAAGGTCCCGGCCGAGAAGAAACGCAACGGCGCCTACGCCCAGCCGCCGCTGGCGCTACTTGACGCTCCGCGTGGCGAACGAAAGGTCGACGAGCGGGAGTTGATGGACGGCGCCAAGCAGCTCGAAGAGAAATGCCGCGAGTTCGCCGTCGAAGGCAACGTCGTCCAGATCCACCCTGGCCCGGTCGTGACCACCTACGAGCTCAAGCCTGATGCCGGCGTGAAGTACAGCAAGATCACCGGGCTCGCCGATGACCTCTGCCTGGCCATGCAGGCCGAGTCGGTGCTGATCGACCGCATCCCTGGAAAGTCCACCGTCGGCATCCAGATCCCGAACCCGAACCGCGAGCAGATCTCGCTTCGCGAGCTACTCGAGTCGGAGGCGTACCGCCGTTCCACCTCGCGGCTGACGCTGGCGCTCGGCAAGACCATCCACGGCGAACCGTTCGTCAGCGACCTGGCGACGATGCCACATCTCCTCATTGCCGGTTCGACTGGCACTGGCAAGTCGGTCAGCGTCAACGCGATGCTCTCGAGCATCCTGTTCCGGGCGAGTCCGGACGAAGTCCGGCTCATCATGATCGACCCCAAGCGTCTCGAGCTCGGGATGTACGAGGAGATCCCCCATCTACTGACGCCGGTGGTCGTCGATCCCAAGCTGGCCGCGAACGCGCTCCGATGGGCAGTCCGCGAGATGGAAGAGCGCTACAAGACGCTCGCGGCCGTCGGTGTGCGCAACATCGAGCAATACAACCGTAACATCAAGACGGCGTTGGCCGAGAGCCAGGGACCGCTCCTCGACAAGAACGGCCTCGAGGTGAAGACGCTGCCATTCATCGTCGTCCTCATCGACGAGCTCGCGGACCTGATGATGGTGGCGAGCAACGAGGTCGAGGAATCGATCTGCCGCCTCGCGCAAATGGCCCGGGCCGTCGGGATTCACCTGATCCTCGCCACGCAGCGCCCCTCGGTCGACGTCATCACGGGCCTCATCAAGGCCAATCTGCCGGCTCGCATCTCGTTCCGCGTGTCGTCGAAAATCGACTCGCGCACGATCCTCGACGGCAACGGCGCCGAACAGTTGCTCGGCCGCGGCGACATGCTCTATCTCCCGCCCGCGTCGTCTCGATTCGTGCGGCTGCATGGCCCCTATATCTCGGAACAGGAAAGCGCCCGCCTGGCGAGCTTCCTGCGCAAGCAGGGCAAGCCGACCTACGACGAAACGATCACGGCCGAGGACAAGCAAGCAGCCGGCGACCTCGACTTCGAGAAGGACGACCTCTACGACGAGGCGGCGCGGATCGTCGTCGGCAGCGGCCAGGCGTCGATTTCGTATCTGCAGCGCCGGCTGCGGATCGGCTTCAGCCGCGCCGCGCGGCTCGTCGACATGATGGAGGCCGAGGGGCTGGTGTCCCCCGGCGCCGGCGGCAAGGCGCGCGAAGTGCTCGTGAAGAAGGACTACTTTGAAGAGGTCGACGCGCAGCTCAGGTGACCTATGACGTTCAAAAGCCGGGTGACGTTCGTGCTCGTGGCGGTGCTGCTTGGCGCCGCGCCGTTGGCGTATGCGCAACCGCCGCGGGATCTCTATACGCGCGCGCTCGGGCTCGATCGCGGCGTCCGTGACGCGCGACAGACCCCAACGCTTCGCCAGATACGCGCCGCCGTCGCCGCCTACGAGCGTGTCGTCCGCCGCTATCCGGCGAGTGGCTACGCAGACAACGCCCTGTGGCAGGGCGCGGAGCTCTCACGGCTGGCCTGGGAACGTTTCGGCAACGATGCCGATCGGAAGACCGGCGTGCGACTCCTCAAACTGCTGGAGTCCGGTTATCCATCGAGCTCGCTGCTCACAGGCGCAGAACAAGCGCTCGCGCGATTCGAGGCGGTCAAGACGACGCCTCCGGCAGCACCGCCGGCAGCACCGCCACAAGTTTCACCGGCTTCTACTCGTCTGGCCCCAAAGCCGGTCGAGATCGCTGACGCCGTCCCGGCGGGAGTCGTGACCGTGCGCGGGATTTCGCGCACGGCGCTCCCCGATGGCGTGCGCGTCAGCATCGAGATGGATCGCGAGTTGCTCTTCAGGCAAGAGCAACTCGATAACCCCAAGCGCGTCTTCTTCGATCTTCGCGGCGCGCATCTCTCTCCGGGGCTCCGGGACAAGACCCTCAGTTTCTCCGACGATATCGTCCGTGAGATCCGCCTGGGCCGCCATCCACAGAACACGACGCGCGTCGTCATGGACACCGAAGGAGTGGATTCGGTACAGCGTTTTCACGCTCTACAACCCGTATCGCGTGATCGTCGACTTCCGCCGCAAAGGCCTGGCGGCGGCGCCCCCGCTCGTCCCCGGGCCGCCGGTGACCGCTGCTGTGCCGACCACGGGCTTCGTTCGGGCCGAGCCCAAGCCGGTGCCGCCTCCGCCTCCAGCGCCGGCGACCGTGACGGCGCCGCCGCTGACGCCGCTCCCGTCGCGAGGCGTGGCGCCTGGCCTGTCTGCGCCGACGGTGCCGCTCGCGAACTCCAACGGCCAGTTCTCGCTGGCGAGGCAACTCGGTCTCGGCGTGTCCCGCATCGTCCTCGACCCCGGGCACGGCGGCCACGATCCTGGCGTGAGCGGCAATGGCATCAGCGAATCAGAGCTCGTGCTGGACGTGTCGCTCCGGCTGAAGAAGCTCCTGGAGAACCAGCCGGGCATGGAAGTCGTCATGACGCGCGACAGTGACGTCTTCATCCCTCTCGAACAGCGCACCGCCATGGCGAACCGCGAGGGGGCGGACCTGTTCCTGTCGATTCACGCAAACGCCAGCCGCAACCTCAAGGCGCGCGGCGTCGAAACCTACTTCTTGAATTTTGCCGCCAACCCCGAAGCCGAAGCCGTTGCGGCGCGCGAGAACTCGGCGTCCGGCCAGACGATGCACCGCCTGCCGGACATCGTTCGGGCGATCACGTTGAACAACAAGATCGACGAGTCACGCGACTTTGCCGACACCGTTCAAAAAGCGATGGTTCGGACGCTATCGACGCGCAACCGTGAGCTGCTCGATCGGGGCGTCAAGCAGGCGCCGTTTGTCGTCCTCATCGGCGCCGGCATGCCGAGCGTCCTCGCCGAGATCTCGTTCGTGAGTAACAAGCAGGAAGGGGTACTGCTGAAGTCGTCGCCCTATCGCCAGCAGATCGCCGAGGCGCTCTTCGACGCCATCGTCAAGTACCAGAAGTCGCTCAAGGCAAAGACGACGATCGCGTCGCGGGAGAACTGAAGAAATGCTGAATGCTGATTGCTGAATGCTGAAATGCAGGCTTGAAGTTAGAACTTCGAAGTTCACTTCAGCATTCGAACACTCAGCATTCAGAATTTCTTACTGCGGCGTCACGCGAAGCGATTCCGAGTCAGGCACGGGTTCCAGGTTGTAGCGCGCCCGGAAAAGCTTGATTCCGATCATCATCCCACCAAGGATCGCGCCCAGCACCACGGCGGCGAGCAGCAGCGCTCCGACCAGGCCCAGCGACCCCAGGAGCACGTCGACGATGGTCGTCGACTTCACTGGCTCCTGAATCACTCGAACGATGATCGGCTCAGAGGGTTGCATGGAGCGCTTTTCGTTTAGATCCCGATCGGGACTTCAAAGTTCCGCTATTTCCATTCCGCGCTGGTGAACGCCAGCTCCGCCAGCGTGCGGACGGCCACGCCCGTCGGTCCCTTGGGTTGCCACGGTTTGGCCTCGTCTGCCCAGGCAGTGCCGGCGATGTCCAGGTGGGCCCACGGCAGGCCGCCGGCGAATTCCTTGAGAAACACCGCCGCCGTGCAGGCCCCGGCCGGGCGGCCGCCCGTGTTCACCATGTCGGCGATCTCGCTCCGGAGCTGCTCGGTGTACTCGTCGTAGAGCGGCATTGGCCATGCCCGGTCGCCAGCGCGCGCCGAGGCGCGGCGAACGCTCTCGACCCACGCCTCAGGCTGACCGAAGAGTCCGGACGCGACCTTTCCGAGCGCGACCACGCAGGCGCCGGTCAAGGTCGCGACGTCCACGAGATGCGTCGCGCCAAGGCGTTGCGCGTACCAAAGGCCGTCGCCGAGAATCAATCGGCCCTCGGCATCTGTGTTGAGCACTTCCACCGTCCTGCCGCCGGCGCCGGTGAGGACGTCACCAGGCTTGGTCGCGCGACCACCTGGCATGTTCTCGGACGCTGGCACGATCCCCACGACTTTGATCGGCGCCTGGAGCAGCGAGATCGCGCGCATGGCGCCGATGACGGCCGCCCCGCCGGCCATGTCGTCCTTCATCCGCTCCATGCCATCGGCCGGCTTGATCGAGATTCCGCCGGTGTCGAAGGTGATGCCCTTACCGACGAGCCCAAGCACCGGCGCGGCAGGCGCTCCGGCCGGCTCGTGTGTCATGACGATCACGCGCGGCGGTTCGGCGCTGCCGCGAGACACGCCCAGCAGGAGTCCCATGTGCAGCCGGGCGATCTCGTCCTCGTCGAGGATCTCGACCGTGAGTCCGGCCTCCCGCGCGATCGCTGCGCCACGCTCGGCAAACACAGACGGCGTCAGGATATTCGCGGGCTCGTTGCAGAGATCCCGCGCCATGTTCGACGATTCGCCGAGGATGCGCCCGCGTTCCACCGCGCGCTCGAGCGCGGCTGCGCCACCGGATGCGACAACCAGCATCTGCTCCGGCGCGGGGCCTCCCCGGTCCTGACTCTTATAGCGATCCCCGCTGAACGCCGCGAGCATCAGCCCTTCTGTGATGGCCTGCACGGCATCTGCCGCGTCGAGCTGAACTGCCTGGGGCTGGGCTGGCAGTCGATGCACGAACGCAATCCGCGCGACGTGCCTCTGCCGGGCGGCCATCGCGGCCGCTGTCGCGACGCGACGGATGCGCTCGAGGTTGAGGTCCGAGGCGCGACCCGCGCCAATCAGCGCGACGCGCGTGGCGCGCCAGCCCTTGAGGACCGGTGTCAGGAAGAGCTCGTACGGCTTCCCCTGAATCTCCTGCGACGTCAGCGCGCGGTCGACGGCTCCGGCCGTTGCGTCGGAAAGCCCGGGCACGGACTGAAGGAGCTGCTCACCCTCGACGAACGGAAGAATAATGAGATCCGTCTCGACATCGGCTGGCGCCGACGTCACGAGACTCACTGCGTGCAATGCCGACCGAATCATCGATCGATTATAAGGTGAATCGTGGCGGCGCCTCCCCTGCTAGAATACAAGAGAGCGCCGCCTGATTCGACCACATCCTCGGAGCGTGTCATGCGTTTACGATCTTCGGTTCACCGCTGGTCGTGGCTTCTCGCGATTGTCACCGCCGCCGTTGCCGCGCCAACGACGCCGCCGGCCGCGCCATCAGGCCAGAAGCCGCCCGAGCAGAAAGAAGCCGTCTATCAGCCTTCGCGCCAATCCCACCGCAGGTTTTTCGCCGCTGCGGGTCGTCGTGACGGCCGAGGTCAGGGGCGGCTCGAACGACTACGAGGACTTCTATTGCGCGTCGGTCGAGTGGGACTGGGGCGACGACACCAAGTCGGAAAACAAGGCTGATTGCGACCCGTATGAACCTGGCAAGAGCGAAATCAAGCGCCGCTACGTTCAGGAGCACATATTTCGCGCGCTGACGACCGACATGCCCGGGGCCGCCGGCCAGCCGACAGGCCCGCAACAGTTCCGTGTCCGGTTCGTGCTGAAGCAGAAAAACAAGGTCGTCGGGTCGGGTCAGACTGTCGTCGAAATCCGGTCAGGGTTGGGCAACTGAGGGAGCCCCGCTTCAGATCTCGATGAAGATTGCGCCGTCTTCGACGGTCAATCCGATTCCGGCGGCGCGAGCCGCCTCCTGCAGCGCCGCGTCGAGCATCACGACGGGGTTGGCGCCGACATCGAGTCGCCGCATCAGCCCCTCGCCTTTTCGGCTCCCCGCCGACAGCGCGACCTTCAGTCCGCGACGCTTGCACTTGACGAATGTGCCATCCGGCAGCTGCGCGTTCATGGGCTTGAGATAGGCGTCGACGTAGTGCACGCCGATGCCGGATTTGTCGTCGGTCAGGTGCGGCAGCTTCTCCAGCGCGACCGCGTTGACGTCACAAAGCTTCGTTTTCATGCGCCAGTCCTTCTCGGGCCTGCCGTCGGCCCACGCTCATCGAGATAACGATCGATCGCCTGCCGGAACGCCCGCACGTGATCGGGCGTGCTGCCGCAGCACGCGCCAAGAATTTCGACGCCGCTTTCGAGCAGCGGCACGACGCCCCTGACCATCTGATCGGGCGTTTCGTCGTAGACGACCTTCATGTCGACGAGCTTCGGCTGCCCGGCATTTGGCTGGGCCATCACCGGCAGCGCCGTCGTCCGCTTGTAGCGCTCGACGGCCTGCCGCGCCCGTTCCATGTCCATTCCGGTGCCGCAGTTGAGCGCCACGATGTCGGCGCCGTGCTCGACCATGAAGGCGGCCGCGCGCTCGGGATCGATGCCCATCATCGTGCGGAACGTCGACCCGTCGAGGGTCACGTCGTAGGCCATCGACCCGATGACGCAGGCGGCCCCAGCTTCTTTGGATGCCGTGATTGCCAGCAATAATTCCTCGAGCGACGTCTGTGTCTCGATGATGATCGCGTCGGCTCCGGCATCGACAAGCGCACGGGCCTGCTCGGCGAACGCCTCGCGGACCTCTTCTTCGGTGAACTCGCCGTACGGTTCCATCAGGCCGCCGAACGGGCCGATGTCCCCGAGCACCCAGCCCTCGCGCCCGCCGAAGGCGGCACGCGCGATCTCCACGCCGGCACGATTGATCTCGACGACTTTGTCGCGGTTTCCGTGCCGGTTCAGCATGATGCGCGATCCGCCGAACGTATTCGTAATGATGCAGTCCGAACCCGCTTCGGCGTAACGCCGCTGAATCGCCAGCACGCGATCGGGGTGCGTCAGGTTCCAGGCCTCGCCACAGTTTCCCTGTTCGAGCCCCGCGATCATGAGCTGTGTACCCATCGCGCCGTCGCCCAGCAACGGACGCTCGCGAACTTTGTCTTGAAGACGTGGCTTCACCGATCGGGCTCCTAGTCCTTTTCGCTCGTAGTGTCCGGCTTCCGCCTTCGCCGAGGCTTCGGCGGACCGCCGTAGCTTTAGCGGAGGCTGGTCAGCCGGACTCACATGGTCCGCCGGTCCGCCTAAAGGCGGACACTACGAGTATCTGATTCGCCTACTTCTTCTGATCGCGCGCGAGCGCGAAATGGATCGTCTCGAGCACGAGGCCCCACTTGTGTTGCCGGCTGTCCGGCTCGCAATAGCAGCCCGCCCCGGACGCCGGCCGTGCCCAGGTGAGCACGTCGTTGAGCGGCTGGCCGCTGAGCGGCTTCTCCTGTTCGATGGCAACCATCAAGTGCTCGCGGTTGCTCATATAGCGGCACATATAGGTGTGCCCTTCGTCGCCCTCCGACGGCCCGCAGCGCTGCTCCCGAATCGGAAACCCTTCCTCGGGTGGTCCGAGCGTGACGCGATACTGGAAGCGCAGCGGCCGTCCCATGTTCGTGCACGTCGTGCCTTCATAGCGGAAGACCGCGTCGACGGTGCCGTCCGATCGGCGCTCCATCGACAGGCGCTCGTCGCTCCAGCGCTGGAGCGCTTTGGCGTTGACCGTGTAGTTGGCGTGTCGGTCGAGCGGCGCCACGGTCGGCTCTGGATCCGGCGCGCGCGCGGCGCCGATCGCGACGAGCTCAGGATTGGTGGACTGCGGCGCCCGGCGATAAGGACTGCGCCGGTACTGGCACGTCAGAAACGAGCAGTTCTCGCAGGCGACGAGCTCGGTCAGTCGCTGCACACGATCCATGTGCTTCGTCAGACCGAAGACGGCCAGCAGCGACTTCTTCGGACGCAGCATGCCCGAGTCCAGTACCTCGAGCATGAGGGGCGACATCTGATGGCGCGCTCGGTTGATGAGGTCCAGGAGGCCGCGCTGCTCATCGATCGCCCATTCGGGATAGCCAGGGCTGTAGTGCGGCAGCACGGCCATCTGCCGGCTTTCCGCCCAGGCACAGAGGCGCGCGCCAGTCATCGTCACGAGATGTTCCACGACGGCGGAGCCGTAGACTTCAAGGAAGAAGTACTCGTCTGGTTTGCCCTCCTGCCACAGCCTCTGTGCTTCGACCTCGAGCTCCGGGCCGGCGCCGACCGCAACCACCACCGCGCCGTGCGCCCCAGCGTCCCGTAGTGTCTGCGACAGCCGCGAGCTCACGAACGCCGAGCCGTTCAGCCTGATTCCGTCTTTGAGAATCTCCAGGCTGTCGGCCTCGCGTGCATACACCCAGGGCTGGCCGAATTGCGAATACCAGCGGCGAGCCCAGTCCACCAGCTCACGAGCGCGATCCCGAACCACCCAGTCTCGCGGGTACCCGAGCAGCCGCTTGTACTCGGCTGGCTGCACGTTGACGTCGGGGCACGTGTCGACCAGTTCGATCATCGGATGACCCGATCGGTTGACTGGACGCGCTTGAACTGGCAGCCCTCGACAAAGAACTCGAAGAAGTCCGGATGGGTCTCGAGGCGGCAGTGCTCCACGCGCTTCACCATGCCTTCGAGCGCGTCGCGCGCGGACACCGAAAGAAGCGCGATGCACGCGCCCTCGATGGCCGCGTTGCCGATCTGCACGATGCGCTCATCAGGAAGGTTCGGAATCAGGCCGATCCGTTTGGACGCGTCTTTCTTCAGGTGACGTCCAAATCCGCCGGCAAGATAGAACACCGCCACATCGTCGAACGAGAGGCCATAGTTGCTGAACACCACATGCAGGCCGGCGACGTTGGCTCCCTTCGCCTGGGCCAGTTCGTTGACGTCGCTCTCGAGGAAGAAGAGATCGCGCGCCTGATCGAGCGTGAAACGTTCGACGCCGTCATCGAAGCGGCCCATCTCGTTCATGCGCCCGGTGCGCAGCAGTTCGCTCATCAGGTCGACGAGCCCGGAACCACAGATCCCCTCGGGGATGCCGCCGCCAATCACGCCGAGCGTGAACGTCCCCGACTCGTCGAGCATGACGTCTTCGACCGCGCCGTCGAGTCCGGGCATCCCGCAGGCGATGGCGCCTCCTTCAAAGGCCGGGCCCGCGGGGCACGATGCGGCGAGGATCTTGTGCTTGTTGCCGAGGATCAACTCGGTATTCGTCCCGATGTCCATGATCGCGACGAGGCGTTCTTCTTCGGCCATGCCGACCGCCAGCATGCATGCGGCTGCGTCGGCGCCAACGTGGCCGCTGATGATTGGAAGTCCGTAGACGCGAGCGTCCGGGTGCACGGGCAGCAGGCACCGCCGGCCCGTTTCGATCAGGCTGGTGGTCGTCCGCTTCCCCGCCGCCATCTCGATCTCGGTGATCGAACGGTACGGATTCTGCCCGATCGAATAGACATTCTGACGGAAGAAGAGGTCGCGCATCGTCGAATTGCCGACGACCACGACTTCGTAGATCGTCTTGGGATCGACCGGGAACTCCTCGATCGCGTGCGTCAGGTAGCCGGCTAACGTGCGCCGGAGCAGTTTCCCCTTGTGTTCCGTGTCGAAATGAATGCGCGACATCACGTCGGACCCGCCAAACCGCTGCGGGTTCTCGAACGAGGCGTCGGCGACGAGCTCGCCGGTCTCGAGGTTCATCAATCGAAGCACGACCGTCGTCGTGCCGAGATCCATCGCGAGCCCGTGAATCGGGTCGGCCGATTCGCCGAACACCTTCCCGGTGATTCGGTCGACTACTCGCGATCCTTGCCGAATGACGGCAGGATCGAGTGACACGGTCGACCCGCTCGCCGGCAGGTTCAGCGCGTGCCGCTCGATCCGCATATGGCCGCGCCGCATCGTATGGCACTGAATCACGCCGTCGCTCCCAACGATGCGGCACTGACACGACAGGCGGAAATCGCCCTTCAGATGCCGCTCGTGCGAGCTTCTCGGCTCGAGCATTTCCATTCCGTCCGTGACCTCGACGATGCACTCCTTGCACTTGCCTTGGGCGACGCAAGAGGTCGGAACACGGACGCCTGCCTGGGCGGCCGCCTCGAACAGCGTGGACCCCACAGGCGCGTCGATGGATTGCCCGTTGATGGTGACTGACGGCATGCTCAGGTTGCGCCCTACCAGTCCGCCTCGGCTTCGAGCTCGGCCCGAACCGCCTGCGCGACGTCGTTCGCCGCCCCAGGCCGCTGCTGTTCCTCGCTCCACTGCCACTGCGCGAGGTAGTCGTCGGCGTTCTGCAGCCCGCGCCTGGCCGCCAGCTGGTCGATTCGCTCCATGAATCGATCGGGAAGCGCCAGCGTCACCTCGTCACGCTCGTCCTCGGCCTTGATCTGCGAGGGGACTTCCTGCCAATAGAGGATCTTGTAGGTTGTGGTCACGGTCGGACTCCGGAGGCTGAGACGGTCTGGAACCACCTTCAGCGCGGATCGTGAATTGTCGAGGACGTTGCCCACCCCCACTTTCACGCTGTGAAAGCTTTCTCACCGCTGAGAGCGCAGAGCCCGCAGAAAAAGACAAATATTGCTCTGCGCCCTCCGCGATCTCAGCGGTGAAAGGCTCTTGACGAGTCACGAACGTCACGATGAAACCCCGGGGCAGAGCCTGTCTAGCCAGCCGCAAGAACAGGTCGACCGCGGCTGAGGCGTTCTGGCCGTAGCCGTCGGCGCCGATCTCGTCGGCAAACATCTGGCTGATCGGCGCACCGCCGACCGCCATCTTGATGTGTCCCCTGCCGGCCTGTTCGAACCCGTCGATGACCGTCTTCATGTAGGTCATCGTCGTTGTCAGGAGGGCGCTCATGCCGATGATCGTTGGCTGGCACTTGTCGGCGGCGGCCATGAACTTCTCCACGCTTTGATCCACGCCGATGTCGTGCACTTCGAAGCCGGCGCCCTCCGCCATCATGCAGACGAGGTTCTTGCCGATGTCGTGGAGATCGCCGCGCACCGTTCCCATGAGGAGCACGCCCACCGCCGGTGTACCGCCGTCTTTCGCGCTCAGGAGCGGCTTGAGCACCGCCATTCCGGCTTTCATCGCGCGCGCCGCGATGAGCACCTCGGGGACGTAGAGCACGTTGTGCTTGAAGTCCTCGCCGACCACGCTCATGCCGGCGATGAGTCCTTCAGTGAGGACTTCCTGCACGGGGCGGCCCTCGGCGAGGGCATCCCGGGTCATCTGTTCCACCTCCTTGGCCTTGCCTTCGTAGAGGTGCTGATTCATCAACGCGTAGTCAGGCATCCGATTCCTTTGCCCCGGCGAACCGACGGTCGAACCGCCCGCCTCCGCCAAGGCTACGGCGAGGCAGGCAGTTGCATTCGTAAGCCTCTCATTTTAAGCTTTTGTCGTCATTTGTCCATGTCGCGAACAAATGACTGTCCATGTCGCGAACAATGACGGTGACGCGTGGCCGAAGTAGCTTCCGAACCGCGAACCAAGAGAAAGCCGAGGCATTTGATGTCTGTCAACCCGAAGCGCTTGATCGTGTGGTCCTGCGGTTTGGCACTGCTGGCGTCGGGCGCCTCACTTACGGCGCAGCCGCCTGCGCCGGCGCAGCAGGCTCAGGCGACGGCGCCGGCGCCAACGGTCGCGCCGGCCCCGCCTGCTCCGCCGTCTCCACTGCAGCTCGCCAATCAGGCGGAGCGCCAGCGAATCATGAACCTGCTCAAGATATCCGCGATTCCGCCAGGGGCTGTGAGCTCGAGCCCTGCGACCTACGTCGAAGCCGACGCCAATCCTTATCCCAACCTTCCCGATCCGTTGACGCTCAAGAACGGAGACAAGGTGACGACTGCGTCGGCGTGGCGCAACAAACGGCGAGCCGAGCTTCTCGAAGACTTCCAGCGCGAAATCTACGGCCGCACGCCGAAGACTCCCAAGGTCACCTGGTCGGTCGTGAGCTCGACGACGGGCACGAACGGCGAGATTCCCGTCGTCACCAAGCAGCTGCTCGGGAAAGTCGACAACTCGTCGTATCCCGACATCAGCGTGGAGATTCAGGCGACGCTGAACACTCCGGCGAACGCGACTGGTCCTGTGCCCGTCATCATCCTCTTTGGCGGCGGCGGCTTCCCTCCCGCGGCAGGTGCCGCGGTTCCACCGAATCCATGCGCGCCTCCCGGAGGAGGCGGTCGCGGCGGTCCGCCTGCGGCGGGCGGCGGGCGCGGCCCTGGCGCGCCGCTGGTCCCACGGGCCCAAGGCTCAACAGCGGTCCAACATGGCAGCAGCAGGTCCTCGCGAAAGGTTGGGGCTACGCCAATCTCAATACGGGCAGCGTGCAGGGCGACTGCGGCGCGGGCCTGACCTCCGGCATCATCGGGCTGGTCAACAAGGGCCAGCCGCGGGCGCTCGACGACTGGGGCGCGCTCTCCGCCTGGGGCTGGGGCGCCAGCCGGCTGCTCGACTACTTCGAGACCGACAAGACTGTCGATGCCAAGCGCGTCGGCGTGCAAGGGTCATTCGCGCTCCGGCAAGGCGGCACTCGTCGCCATGGCGTTCGACGAGCGATTTGCGATCGGCTACATCTCGTCGTCTGGTCAGGGTGGAGCCAAGCTCCACCGACGGAAGTACGGCGAGACGATCGAGAACGTCGCCAACTCGTTCTACCACTGGATGGCGGGCAACTACCTGAAATACACCGCGCGCTGGGACACGATGCCGGTCGACTCGCACGAACTGATTGCGCTCTGCGCGCCGCGGCCGGTGTTCCTCAGCGCCGGCAACAACCCCGGCCCGGTCAATCCCGATGGGACGGTGCCGGTCAACGACGCGTGGGTCGACGCTAAGGGCAGCTTCCTTGCGGCTGTCGGCGCGGGTCCGGTCTACAGGCTCCTTGGTAAGAAGGATCTCGGCACGACCGAGTTCCCGCCAATCGACACGGCCATCATCGAAGGCGACCTCGGATTCCGGCAGCACACCGGCGGTCACACGCCAGAGCCGACCTGGCCGACGTTCATCGCGTTCGCCGAACGCTATTTCGGGGCGCCGAAGGCCACGGCCTCGCGGTCGTCGCTGTAATGATGGGCGACATCAATCAGACGAGAGTTCATGGCCGCGGGCGCAGGCGTCGTGATCGCTGGCGCCACCGCTGCCAGCCAGCAACCCACGCTGACGCCGCGACGAGTCGTCGAAATGATTCAGGCCAAGCTCGGCGTCCCCTGGCGGTCTGAGACCGTCGACACGTTCAAGGCCGGCAATCCAGACACGACCGTTCGCGGCATCGCGACGACCGTCATGGCGACGATGTCTGTGCTCGAGCGCGCTGCGGCGGCTGGGCGGAACTTCGTCATCAGCCACGAACCGACGTTCTACGGCCATACCGACGCGACAGCGGAGCTCGAGAGCGATCCGATCTACCAGCGCAAGGCCGAACTGATCAAGAAACACGATCTCGTTGTCTGGCGCTTCCACGATCACTGGCACATGCGGCGGCCGGAACCGATGACGCAGGGGTTCCTTCGCGCGATGGGCTGGGAGCAGTATCTCCAGGAATCGACTCGCATCATCACGATCCCGGAGACGACGGTCGGTGCGGCGGCACGGCGCGCGGAGGAACGGCTCGGGATCAAGGCGCTGCGCGTCATCGGCGACCCCACGACCAAAGTGGTGAAAGTCGCGTTCATGCCGGGCTATGGCCAGTTGCCTGCGTTGATGCGGAACCTTGCCGAGGCCGATCTGGTCTTCACCGGCGAACAGCGGGAGTGGGAAGGGTTGTACTACGCCCACGACGCCGTGGCATCGGGCAGAGCCAAGGGCGTGATCGTGCTCGGACACGCCGTGTCAGAGGAACCGGGAATGGAGATCTGCGCGGAGTGGCTGAAGACCTTCATCACGCAGGTTCCGATTGAGCTGATACGGGCAGGCGAACCCTTTTGGTAATGCTGAATGCTGAATGCTGAATGCTGAAGTAAATTCTGAATTCACTTCAGCATTCAGCATTCAGCACTCAGCATTTACTTGACCGGCCGCTTGCTGAAGCCCTGGAAGTAGCGAATGGCCTCTTCGCTCCACTTCGCGGCATCGGCGACCTGAATGGCGAGGCTGTCGGCAACCTCCTTGTGGCGCTGCGGGTCAATGCGACCGGACAGCGATTGCCACGTCGCCTGCATCGCTACGGCCTGCCTCGCGCCCTCCTTGTACTTCTCACACAAGCCGTCCCATAACGTCTGCCCTGACTTCAGCTTGTAGTCCCACGCGCAGCGGTGGAACCACAGCAGGAATATCTCGGGACACGTCGCGAGGCTGTCGAACATGTCGCGCACCGGCGGAAAGTACTGCCCGACGGCCTGGTTGCCTTTCATGGTGCGGTCGAAGCCGATGCCTTCCGCGGACGCCTGATGGTAGTAAGTCGCCGTCCAGTCGGCGCGCGGCGCCTTGGCGTTCTGTGGCATCGGCGCGTAGTGATTTCCGCCGATCAGGTGGTGCAGCCCGAGAGGCATCGTGTAGTTCACGAACGCCTCGCGCGAGCCCATCATCAGCGTGCGGATCGTCTCGACGGTCGCCGCGTCGTTGGTGAAGGTCATGCGCGTCCACTCGTCGGCGATCTGCTGGGCCGACAATTCAGGATTCCACGCGAGCCGGCCGGAGGCGTACCAGTTGGATTGCGAGAAATGATGACCGCACCAGTTGCGGTCGAGCCCTGGGTTGAGCACCGAGACCATGCCCGTGACGCGCTGCGGAATCACCGCACCTTCGATCACCTTGCCAACGGTCGAGCCCTTCCCCTTCGCGTAGGTATCAGCATCGAGGAACTCCTCCCACATCGTCCCGAGGTAGACGAGGTGCTTCGCCTGCCCGAGGTACTCCTGAGTCGCCTGAATCTCGGCGATGATCGGCGTCTTGTTCAGCGCGCCAAACAACGGGTGGAACGGTTCGCGCGGCATGAAGTCGATCGCGCCGTTCTTGACCTGGATGAGGACGTTTGGCCGGAACTGTCCATCGAGCTTCGTGAACTCGATGTAGGCGCGCTTGGCGCGATCCGGATCCACGTCTTCGTCGTAGATGAACGCGCGCCAAATGACGTTGCCGCCGTGACCGGCGACCGCATCGGCAAGGCAGTTGGCGCCCTCGGCGTGATTGCGGCCGTAGTCCTTGGGTCCCGGCTGCCCTTCGGAATTCGCTTTGACGAGAAACCCGCCGAAATCGGGAATGAGCTTGTAGATCTCGTCGGCCTTGGCCTTCCACCAGCCGACGACGCCCGGATCCAGCGGATCGGCGGTCTTCAGGCCACCGAGGCGCATCGGAGCGGCGAAGTTCGCGGACAGGTACATGCGGAGACCGTACGGGCGCCAGAGATCGGCGAGCGCGGTCACTTTGGCCAGGTAATCTGGCGTCAGGACGAGCACGTTGGCGTTGACGCTGTTGATGACCGTGCCATTGATGCCAATCGAGGCGTTCGCGCGCGCGTAGTCGACGTAACGCGGGCTGATGGTCCCGGGGAGCTCGTTCCACTGCCACAGCGAGCGGCCGGCATAGCCGCGCTCGATCGAACCGTCCATGTTGTCCCAGTGGTTGATCATCCGGAGCTGCACCTTCGGCCGCTCATTGATGTCGAGTCGATCGATCGGCTGTCCGGTCTGCAGCAGGCGGAGGAAGTGATACGCGCCGTAGAGCGCGCCGATCTCGCCGGTCGAGGCGATGGCGATGCCGTTTCGCTTGCCGATGCGGCTGGTCCGGATGACGAATCCCTCTGGCCCAGCCTTCTCGAGGTCGGCGGCCCACCCGAGGCCGCGGATCAACTCCGAGTTCGTCGGTGTGCCCACAACCACGTCGCCCGGACTCGGGCCTTCACGGGTCAGCGGACTACCAACGATGGACGCGATGGCCGCGGTCATCTCGTCGCGAATGATGCGGGACGTCGGTGAATCACCCTGAACGACGACGCTCCCGAATTGGCGGAAATACTGGCGTCGAACCGCATCGCTCGGCGGCGCGAATCGCAGCCACAGCTTGTAACCATCCTCGCTTGCCAGCGCAGGCGATTGCGCGGCTGTCGCAGCCAGGTCCAGGATCGGCGCCTGAGACGCGTAGACACCTGCCGCGAGGCCGGTCGATACGAATTCCCGCCTGGTCGCTTTCATGCGTCCGGCCTTTCGATGCGTGAGCGAAACCCGCGCTCCTGATAGTCAAAGTAGTCGAAGTCCGCGGGCATCGCAGATCCTGCAAGATCCTGACAGGCCACGCCGACAAATGCGCCAGTAAAGTTCGGCTGGCCCGGCGCCGTGGCCTCGTCTGAGAGGATGCTCGCATCGAATACCTGCGGCAGCCAGTGCCACTCCGCACCCTCGACCTGGTAGCCAAAGCGCAAGCGCTCGTAATCCACCTCGACCTTGAGATGCACGCGCCTGCCAGAAGGGATCGCTACTGGAGGTGTGAAGACATCGGACTGGACCTGATCGGGCACGCAGGTCATCACTCGAAGGTGCTTCCCGACGCTCTCGTCATGCGAGATGTAGAGATAGTGAAACTTCGAGCTGTTGTAGTAGCAGACGAGACCCGCCATCTGCTGAAAATGTCGCGGCTCGACCTCAACCACCGTGCCGGCGCTGAAACAGTGGGACTGCTGGCGACGCGCAACGAGCGCCTGCCGAAAGAGGCTCCCGATCGTCTCTCGACCGTAGAGGCGCAAGTGACCCGCGCGGGCGCGAAGGCTGAAGAGTTCATCCGGCCAGGGAGATCGCAGCCACTGAAACTGCATGGGCAGCTCGGTGCCGTCGAAGTCTTCGCGGATGTGGGTGGGCGCATACGATTGCGATGGCAGCGCGGGCGCAACCGCCTCCACCTGCGGAATTCCCTCCCCGTCGGTCGTTCTCAGCCAACCATCGTCTGACCAGACCATTTGCTGTATTGCCGTCTCCCGGCCGAGCGTGCACCGACCGCGGTTCCGGAGAGGCCGGCCGCACAGGTAGACCATGTAGGTCTCCCCTGTCTGCGTCTCGACGAGATCCGCATGCCCGGCGCGCTGGAGCTCGACGTCAGGGCGATCGCGAGCGGTGAGGATGTAGGTGTCCGGGTGGAGCTCGTACGGGCCAAGCAACTGACGCGACCGCGCCATGGTGACGGCGTGGCCCCAGCCCGTGCCACCCTCGGCGGTAATCAGATAGTAGAAGCCGTTGCGCTTGTACAAGTGCGGAGCTTCGGTGAACCCAATCGCCGTGCCTTGAAAGATCAGGTGCCGCTCGCCGATCAACGTGCGCGACGCGGTCGAGTACTCCTGCAGAACGATCCCGGCGAATCGGTTCTGACCCGGCCGGTGATCCCACAGCATGTTGAGCAAGTACTTGCGGCCGTCGTCGTCGTGGAAGAGCGACGGGTCGAAACCGCTGCTGTTCAAGTAGGTCGGGTCCGACCAGTCGCCGTCGATTCGCGGGCTCGTGACGAGGTAGTTATGAAAATCACGAAGCGACGCTCCCGCAGCGCCCGCCTGCGACGTGCGGCCGTAGCGTTTCACGTCGGTGTAGACGAGATGATACAGACCGTCGGCATACGTCAGGCACGGCGCCCAGATTCCGCACGAGTCGGGATCGCCGAGCATGTTCAACTGGCTCGCGCGCTTCAATGGGCGGGTCAGCAGGCGCCAGTGAATCAGATCGCGCGAGTGGTGAATCTGCACGCCTGGAAACCACTCGAAGGTGGACGTCGCGATGTAGTAGTCGTCGCCGACTCGCACGATCGACGGATCGGGATTGAAGCCGGGGAGAATAGGATTGTGAATTCGGAGGGCGTCCTGTGCCATGACACGAGAACCTATCTCATATACCCGATCCGTGTTGTCCGTGTGATCCGTGGCTCTACGCCGGCGACGCGGCGGAGCCCGGCTCGGCCACGCGTTCGGCTCGCGAACGAGCGTCCACAGCAGAACGGCGCCGAGGAAATCGAGCGCAGCGAGGCCGATGAAGAACGGCGAATAGCCGATCTTCGAGACCAGCGTGCCGATGAGGAGCGAAAACAACAGCACGCCCGCGTTGCCGCACGTACCGGCCATTCCCGCGACCGTCGCGACTTCGTTTCGCTTGAAGAGATCCGACGACATGGTGATGACGGTGACCGACAGCGTCTGATGCGCGAAGCCGGCAAGGCTGAGGAGCGCGATGGCCACGTAGGGGCTCTCGACGAAGCCGACGAACGCGACGCCGACCATCAGTAAAGCACCCACCGTGAACGCGCTCCGCCGCGCATTGATCAGGCTCATGCCGAACCGCTTCTGAAGCGCGAGGCTGATGGTTCCTCCCGTCAGGCATCCGACATCGGCGGCAAGGAACGGCAGCCACGCGAAGAGCGCGATCTGTTTCAGATCGAAATGGCGAACCGACGTCAGGTAGAGCGGCAGCCAGAAAGTCAGCGTGCCCCAGGTCGGGTCTGCGAGGAAGCGCGGCAGAGCGATGCCCCAGAAGTTGCGCTGTGCCAGAATCCCGCCAATCGATGGACGTCTGCCGTCACCTTGAAGGTATTGCTCTTGACCGGCAAGGATATGCTGGCGTTCCTCATCCGAAAGGGCTGGATGTTTCGCGGGCGGATGGTAGAACCACAGCCAGAGCGCGACCCAGACCAGCCCGAGCGCCCCGGTCAGTGACAAACGCCGACTGCCAGTTGTAGGACAGGATCGCCCAGGCCACGAGCGGCGGCGCGAGCATCGAGCCGAACGACGCGCCGATGTTGAACACGCCGCCGGCAAGGCCACGTTCCCGCGCCGGAAACCACTCGGATGTGGCCTTCATCCCCGCGGGATTCGCCGAGCCCTCGGCGAGTCCGAGGAGTCCGCGCAGCCAGAAGAGCGCGGTCCAGCTACCGGCCAGGCCATGCGCCATGCTGATGAGCGACCAGGCAACGGCAAAAATGGCGAACCCGAGCTTGAGGCCGATGACGTCCATCACGTAGCCGCAAATGGGCTGCAGCATGATGGCGCCCTGAAACGCGCCGAGAATCCACGAGTACTGCTGTGTGGAGATGTGCAGGTCCGCAAGGACTGTGGGCGCGGCAACCGACAGCGTGCTGCGCGTCAGGTAATTGATGATCGCGCCCAGCATCAGCAGGCTGATCATCCACCAGCGAAGGCCCCGGATGCCGCGCATCATGAGCGGCTGTTGAAGGTCTCCAGCGCCTCGAGCATGGCCAGCACGTTTTCGCGCGGCATTCCCGGGCTGACGCCGCCGCCGACCGAGAGGATGATCCCTTCCCCGCCGGACCCTTCGAGCACGTCGATCGTCGCCGCGCGAACTTCATCGGGTGTGCCACGAACCGCAATCTCGAGCGGGTTGACGTTGCCCATCAGGCACATCCGTTTTCCGACCCGCGCCTTGACCTCGCGAATGTCCTTCTGCTTACCCCAGTTGAGCACGTTGAAGCCGGCGTCCGGCAGATGGTCCAGACAGGCGTCGACCTCGGCGTCGTTGTGATAGACCTTGACCCAGTCGTCCGGGAACGCATCGCAGATGCGCTTCAAGTAGGGGTGGGCGAACTCCTGGTAGTGCTCTTCGTTGATGAACCCCACGATGTCGTCGAGGATGAAGATCCCTTCGACCGTGTCGCCCATCACCTTGTGCTGAGCCTTGAGCCAGTCGATGATGACGCGCGTGCACAGATCGATGAGCTTGTGACACCCCTCCGGGTTCTCGACCAGCTCGATCATCAAGTTGGTCGTACTTCGGACGAAGCCCGCCGTGCAGAGCGGCCCGCGCGACGTCACCATCGGAAGGATGTAGCCATGATCGAGGATGCGCTGCCGGTGCATCCCGATCCGGTGGAGCGTCATGGCGGCGAAGGCGTCGGCCTCCACTTCGTACTCAGGAAACTGATCGATGTCCTCGAGCCGGTAAAGCGTGTGGTATTCGCTCGGGGTGTTGTCCTGCCAGAACTTGATCTTGGCGCCGAGCACCGAGGGCTCCGCGGCCATGCCGTACTCCATCCACCAGGACGGAACCATGATGATGTCGGGGTATTCCCGCATGATCTTCAAGTTCGACTGGAACCAGAGCTCGGGATCAAGGTAGTAATCCATGTGCTTGATGCCGAGATAGCCCGGTATCCACGGGCTGTCGACGATCAAAGCCATCGGTATCTTGTCGAGCTTTTCGAGCCGAGCCGCCCTTTTGAACGTGTCCCACTGTTCCGGTCGCATGAACCTTCCTTCACCCTCGGGCGATGCACGAAACGCCCGGTCGATATTATATTGTTGCAGCCTCGAACAAGATGGCCGCGAAGGGTACTACGAATGCGCTCGAGTTCCAATCAGTTCGACGTTGACGACCCGGCACTCTTCGACGTGGTCTCCCGCGCGCCGGGCCCCATCGGCGCGTTGCCGCTCACCGAGGAGATGCTCCGCTCCAGGCCGTCAGGCGACGTCTTCGGCTGGACGCAGAACGCCGGCATGGGCTGGGAGCCCTCGGCGATTGGCGGCGCGGAGTTCCTGATCCTCTCGACGCACGGTGGCATTCGCGCTCCCGACGGAACGCCGGTCGCGCTTGGCTACCATACCGGCCACTGGGAGGTCGGCCTTCTGATGGAGGCTGCCGCCCGGGAGTTCAAGGGCGCCGGCGCGGTTCCTTTCGCGGCCGCTTGCACGGATCCCTGCGATGGCCGCTCGCAGGGCACTCCGGCGATGTTCGACAGCCTCGCCTACCGAAACGATGCGGCGACGATCTTCCGCCGCCTGATTCGATCGCTCCCCACCCGGGCCGGTGTCCTCGGCGTCGCGACCTGCGACAAGGGTCTCCCGGCGATGATGATGGCGCTCGCGGCGACGCACGACCTTCCCTGCGTTCTCGTCCCCGGAGGCGTGACGCTGCTCCCGGTCGAAGGCGACGACGCCGGCCGTGTGCAGACCATTGGTGTGCGATTCGTTCATGGCGAGCTTTCCCTCGAACAGGCGTCAGAACTCGGGTGTCGCGCATGCGCGTCGCCGGGCGGCGGCTGTCAGTTCCTCGGCACTGCTGCCACCGCGCAGGTCATCGGTGAAGCCCTCGGCCTGTCGCTCGGCCACTCCGCGCTCGCGCCCTCGGGTCACCCGATCTGGCTCGACATGGCACGCCGGTCGGCCAGGGCGCTGATGGAGCTCGAGCGAAGGGGTGTGACGACGCGGGACCTGCTTACCGATGCAGCGATTCGGAACGCCATGGTGACGCACGCGGCGTTCGGCGGGTCGACGAACCTCATCCTCCACCTCCCGGCGATCGCCCACGCGGCCGGGTTGCGCCGGCCGACCGCCCGCGACTGGACCGACATCAACCGGCGCGTCCCGCGCATCGTCGACGCACTGCCCAACGGACCTCGACACCATCCGACGATTCAGGTCTTTCTCGCTGGTGGCGTCCCCGAGGTCATGCTTCACCTGCGGCGCGCCGGTCTGCTCGAGACCCAGGCCATGACGGTCAGCGGCACCACGCTCGGCGAGCAGCTTGACGCGTGGGAAGCCTCAGAGCGCCGGCAGCGACTCCGCGCCGTACTGCGCTCGCGCGACGGCGTCGATCCCGACGACGTGATTCTGTCGCCGGAGATCGCCGCGAAGCGGGGGCTGACGTCGACGGTGTGCTTCCCCGCTGGCAACATCGCGCCCGAGGGAGCGGTGATCAAAAGCACCGCGATCGATCCCTCGGTTCTCTCGGAGGACGGCGTCTACCGGTTCACAGGGCCAGCCAAGGTGTTCCTGACCGAGCCATCGGCGATGGCTGCGATCAAGAACGGGGGGATTCAGCCTGGTGACGTCCTCGTGCTCATTTGCCGAGGGCCGATGGGCGCGGGGATGGAAGAGACCTATCAGCTCACGTCTGCTCTGCGCTACTTACCCTTCGGCAAGCGCGTCGCGATCCTCACCGACGCGCGCTTCAGCGGCGTGTCAACTGGCGCGTGCATCGGCCACGTGTCGCCAGAAGCACTCGCCGGGGGGCCGATCGGCCGGCTGCGCGACGGCGACCTGATCCAAATCATGGTCGATCGAGCGAAGCTCGAGGGAACGGTCGATCTCGTCGGCGAAGGCGGAGTCTTCGTCGGCGTCGAAGCCGGCGCGCAACTGCTCCAGGCGCGGGCTGCAAGACCGGACCTCGCCGCGGATCCATTGCTTCCAGACGACACCCGGCTGTGGGCGGCCCTACAAGACGTCAGTGGCGGGACGTGGGGCGGGGCCGTTTTCGATGTCGACGCGATCGTCAAAGTGCTTGCCGCCGGCAAGAAAGCTCTCGAGACTCCCAAATGACAGAAGGGACAAAGGACACCCCGAGCCGGGAGATGTCGACCTGGCTCAGCGCCGCGCGATGTCTGCCTGACGATCACGACAGAGCCGAGCTCGTCGGCCGCGTCTGGTGGCCGAAAGCGCAAGGGCCCACGCTCGTGCGCGTCCAGGGCGGAGGCGTTTACGACTTGTCCGCCGTCGCACCCACCGCGAGCCAGCTGCTGAATCTGGAGGATCCGGTCGCGGCAATTCGCCGCGCCGGGCCACTGCCGCAGCTTGGGTCTCTTGTTGAAGTGCTGGCCAATTCCAGTCCGGACACGAGGCAAGGCGACATTCCCTGGCTCCTGGCGCCATGTGACCTCCAGGCAATCAAGGCAAGCGGTGTCACGTTTGTGGCGAGCCTCCTCGAGCGCGTCATCGAGGAGCAGGCGCGCGGTGACGCCGGGAAGGCGCAAGGCCTGCGGACGTCGATCACT
The DNA here is from genome assembly GCA_963797625.1 of uncultured Acidobacteriota bacterium. Lineage (GTDB taxonomy): Bacteria > Acidobacteriota > Vicinamibacteria > Vicinamibacterales > 2-12-FULL-66-21 > DATBJJ01. Next base: position 42,422 of record CAWCQI010000020.1, on the reverse strand, counting down.
GCCGTCATCGGCACCAACCTGCAGCAGGTACGTCCCGGCTCGGACGAAGCGCGCCGGCTCAAGGACGTGCTGATTGAACAGGGCGTGTGGTCCCAGTACCTGGAGGTTGGCATCGGACCTGACGCCGAGATCTTTTCGAAAGGTCAGCCGATGTCCGCGGTGGGCACCGGCGCGGATGTTGGCATCCACCCGAAGTCGGAGTGGAACAATCCGGAACCCGAAATCGTTCTGGCCGTCAGCCACACGGGACGAGTCGTCGGCGCGACACTCGGAAACGACGTCAACCTGCGCGACTTCGAGGGCCGCAGCGCTCTGCTCCTGGGCAAGGCGAAAGACAACAACGCGTCTTGCGCGATCGGCCCGTTCATCCGGCTCTTTGACGAGCACTTCAGCATGGACGACGTCCGCCAGGCGGATCTCGCGCTCCACATGCAGGGGCCAGATGGGTTCGCCTTCACAGGACGCAGCTCGATGTCGCAAATCAGCCGTGACCCGCTGGAGATCGTCGGACATACCATCGGTCCCAACCACCAGTACCCAGACGGCCTCATGCTGTTTCTCGGCACCATGTTCGCGCCGACACTCGATCGATTCGCTCCCGGCAAGGGCTTCACCCACGTCGTCGGCGACACGGTCACGGTCACGACGCCGCGGCTTGGAGCGCTCGTCAACCGTGTGAGTCACAGCGACAAGATTGCGCCGTGGACTTTCGGCACCGTGGCGTTGATGAAGAACCTCGCGCGGCGGGGGCTGCTGTAGGCCGGGCGCCATCGCGCGCCAAAAGCCTTTCACCGCTGAGAGACGCAGAGGCAGACCTCGGCTCAAGGCTCAAGGCTCAAGGCTCAGGCAAGCCCTTCGACCACTTATTCGAAGATCTGCTGTGAGGCTTTCCTGAGACAAGCCTGAGCCTTGAGCCCTGTGTCAGCTCACTCACCGTGCCAGCTCCGGCCTGTTCCTGAACTGCTCGAGCGCTTCCGGGTTGGCGAGCGCTTCCCGGTTCCGGACGTCGCGTCCATGGACAACGTCCCGTACGGCCAGCTCGACCAGCTTGCCGCTCCTGGTTCGTGGGATGTCGGTGACCTGGACAATCCGGGCGGGCACGTGCCGTGGCGAGGTGTTGGCTCGGATGTGTTTGCGGATTCGGTCTTCGAGCTCGGGTCCGAGGCTGATGCCCTCGCGCAGCCGCACGAACAGCACGACCCGCTCATCGCCGTCCCACTGCTGGCCGACGACCAGGCTTTCGACGATCTCGTCGAGTTGCTCGACCTGCCGATAGATCTCGGCCGTACCGATGCGCACGCCACCGGGGTTGAGGACCGCGTCCGATCGCCCGTAGATGATCAGGCCGTCGTGCGCTGTCAGCTCGACATAGTCGCCGTGACACCAGACGCCGGGGAATCGCTCGAAGTACGCCGCCCGATACTTGCGGTCGCCGGGATCGTTCCAGAAACCGACCGGCATCGAAGGGAACGGTGCTGTGCAGACCAGTTCGCCCTTCTGACCCCGGACCGGGCGGCCGGACTCGTCGAACACTTCGACGTTCATCGCCAGCGCCCGCGCTTGAATCTCGCCGCGCCAGACGCTTCCATTGGGATTCCCGCCTGCGAAGAGACCGGCGATGTCGGTGCCGCCGGAGATCGAGGCGAGGTGGACGTCGCGCTTGATGCGTTCGTAGACGAAATCGAAGCTCTCTGGCAGGAGGGGCGATCCGGTCGAGGTGATCGTTCGTACGGTGTCCAGCCGGTGCGACTGCATCGGGACGAGGCCGGCCTTGGCCACCGCATCGATGTACTTGGCCGAAGTGCCGAAGAGCGTCACGCCCGTCTCATCCGCCAGATCGAACAGGACATTGCCGTCCGGATAGAAGGGCGAGCCGTCGTAGAGCACGAGCGTGGCGTCGGACGCCAGCGCCGAGATCAGCCAGTTCCACATCATCCAGCCGCACGTCGTGAAGTAGAAGACGCGATCGCCGGCGCGGATGTCGCAATGGAGCTGGTGCTCCTTGAGATGCTGAATGAGCGTCCCACCGGCTCCGTGCACGATGCATTTCGGAACGCCGGTGGTTCCCGACGAGTACAGGATGTAGAGCGGATGGTTGAAAGGCAGAGGCTCGAACTCGGGATCAGAACCAGCGCCCGGCGACAGAAAGTCATCCCAGGTTACGAGATCGCGAATCGCTGCCGTCTCGCCGCTTTCCAGGTAGCGAACGAGCACGGTCCGCTGTATCGACGGCAGCGCGCGAACGACTTCGGCGATTCGCGGACAGCAGTCATGGCGCTTTCCGCCGTATGAATATCCGTCTGCGGCAACGAGTATCTTCGGCGCGATCTGTCCGAATCGGTCGAGAACACCCTGCGCGCCGAAGTCAGGCGAGCTCGACGACCACACCGCTCCGATCGCTGCCGCAGCGAGCGCGGCGATGATCGCTTCGGGCAGATTCGGCAGGTAGCCGGCGACACGGTCCCCAGGACGCACGCCTTCACGGCGGAGGCCGGCCGCAAACGCCCCAACCGCGCGATAAAGCTCGCCGCGCGTCATCGAACGAGCGGGCCGATCCTCACCTTTGAAGATGACCGCGAGGTCGTTGCCGGCTGTCGCGGAGCAGATTCGACGCAAAGTTGAGCGTGGCGTCGGGAAAGAACTTCGCGCCGGGCATCCGATCGAGGTGTTCAGCGACGCGGTGCCCTTTCGTGCCGCGCACGTCCCCGAACTCCCACATCAACGTCCAGAAATCCAGCGGACGCGCGACGGAGAACGCGTAGAGGCTCGCATAGTCGCCGATCGCGATGCCGTAGCGAGCCTGAACCGCCTGCATGAACGCCGTCATCCTGGTCCCCGCAATCCGGTCCGGCGATGGCGTCCACAGCGGGCTGTCCATGCGTCATTGTAGGCGGGGAATCGGCACCCGAGCCCTGCCCGAACTTGAACGCCGAGCCGAGCAGGCTGCGACTCTGTGGGACGGGACGCGGATCACGCGGATTTGAGAGCTAAACGTCAGAGTCAGCGGGTCGCACCGCGCTTCGCGCGGTCGGATGGGGTGGGCGTGTCAGATCGCAAGCAGGTAGATATCCTGATCTGCTTGCGATCTGGCACGCCCACCCCATCCGCACGCCGGCCAAGGCCGGCGTGCGACCCTCTCTGCCAGCGTCAAGGTGCGACTCGCACAATCCGCGAGATCCGCGTCCCGTGGTTGCCGTGTTTTCAGTGGCCGGCCTAAGCCGGATGAGCGACGACGTACTCCTCGGTTTTGAAAACAGTGAAGCCGCGATCGAGATAGTTCTGGATCGCGAAGGGGTGGTCGAAGCTGCAGGTGTGGAGCCACACGCGGCGCGCGCCGCCGGCCCAGGCACGATCGACCGCTTCGGTGAGAAGGTAGCCGCCGAGACCACGTCCGATGAATTCGGGAAAAAGTCCGAAGTAAGCAATCTCAACACTCGACCCGGCAGTCGCCGCGTCGCGACGGAGTTCGAAGTAACCGGCAACCGTGCCGCCGACCGTCAGTACCCAGAGCGATACCGCCGGATCCGCCAGGTAGGCGCGAATTTCATCGTCAGTCCACGGCAGGCGATCGACCCAATGGTAAGCCTCGCCCACGGTGGAATAGAGGTGGCGCCAGAACTCGGGGTCGCACTGCTCGCGGCGGACGACCCGCACGTCGCCGTCCGGTGCGCCGCAAGCGCGCAGCGCGCCGCGGTCGGTAATCTCGAGGTAAGTGCGGGTCGCGGTGGCCTGCCCGGCATTCATGATTCGCTGTCGCCGCCGCCTTCGGACTGATCGAGCTGCAGCTTCCACGCTGGCAGCCGCGTCGAATACCTGCTGCAGTTCCTGGCCGACCGTCAGATCAGCCCTCAGGCGCTGGAGCACGACGGTCAGATCGTCGATCGCCGCGCCGACCGCGTCGACGTTGGTCGCGGTGACATCGCGCCATGTGTCGGCCGGACTGGACGCCAGCCGAGTCGTGTCGCGGAGGCCCGTGCCGGCGAGATTCAGCCCTTCGCGGCCGACGCGCTCCCCCACGACCTGCATCAGGGCGCTGACGGCGAGCTGCGGCAGATGGCTCAGATACGCCATCAGCCGATCGTGGGCGATCGGATCCATGATTCTCGGCACTGCACCGACGGCGACGGCCAGAGCGCTCAGTTGCTCCACCTCGGCGGCGTCGCGATCGGGCGCGGTCGGCGTGAGAATCCAGGGTCTGCCGCGGAAGAGGTCCGGCCGTGCCGCCGCGATCCCGCCGGTCGCCGCTCCGGCGAGCGGGTGACCGCCGATGAATCGCAGCCGGTGGGGCAAGTGCTGCGCGGCCTCGACCATCGCGCGCTTGGTGCTCCCGACATCGGTGACGATCGCCCTGCCGCGGACGCGCTTCACCAGCTCGCGAATCACGTCCATGTTCTGTCGGACGGGCGCCGCGAGCACGATCAGGTCGGCGCCACTGGCCAGGCCGAGGTCGTGCCCCCCAGCGTCGGCCGCTTGACGGCTGATCGCGGCGTCGACGACCTGGCTTCGGTCGATCGCGATGATTCGGCACGTCGGCCAGGCCGCGCGCAGCGCGAGCCCAACCGATCCGCCGATCAGCCCACAGCCGATGATGGCGACTTGCTGAAACATGCAATGCTGAATGCTGAGTGCTGAATGCTGAAGTGAATGCTGAATTCGAACTTCAGCACTCAGCATTCAGCATTCAGAATTGCTAATTCCCCCACCCCGCCGGGTCACTGGCTCGAGGCAGATGCTGCGGCCAATCGCGGGCGCAATGATTCGGAGCTCCGCCATCAGCCGGTCGAACTGCGCCGGGAACAACGACTGTGCGCCGTCGCTGAGGGCGTGATCCGGATCGTTGTGGACTTCGATGATCAGCCCGTCGGCGCCGGCGGCCACGGCGGCGCGCGCCATCGAGTTGACCTTGTCGCGACGGCCGGTCCCGTGGCTGGGATCGGCGAGCACGGGCAGATGCGACAACTGCTGCACGACCGGAATCGCGGAGATGTCGAGCGTGTTTCGCGTGTAGCTCTCGAAAGTCCGGATGCCGCGCTCGCACAGCATGACATTCATGTTGCCGCCCGCGAGGATGTATTCGGCCGAAAGCAGCCACTCTTCGATCGTCGCCGAGATGCCGCGCTTCAGCAGGACCGGCGTGCGCGCGTGGCCGAGCTCACGCAGAAGCGTGTAGTTCTGCATGTTGCGCGCGCCGACCTGGAGGATGTCCGCGTAGCGCTCGATCAACTCGAGCTGGCTGATGTCCATCACCTCCGAGACGAGCTTGAGGTTGTGCCGGTCGGCCGCGCCGCGCAGCATCTTGAGGCCTTCTTCACCGAGACCCTGGAAGCTGTACGGCGAGCTGCGCGGCTTGAAGGCGCCGCCGCGCAGGACCTTGGCGCCGGCATTCTTGACGGCGGCCGTGGTCGCCTCGACCTGCTCCTCGGTCTCCGCGGAGCACGGTCCGGCCATGACGATCACTTCATCGCCGCCGATCCGCAGGTCGCCGATCGTGATGACGGTGTTCTCGGGCCGGAAACTCCGGCTGGCGAGCTTGTAGGGCTCGGTGATCCGGTGTACCTCCTGGACGCCGTCCATCACCTCGATCAGCGCTGAATCGAACTGCCGGTTGCCCCCCACGGCCCCGATCACGGTCTTCAAGGCACCGGTCGAGCGGTGCACGTCGAATCCCATCTCCACGAGCTGCGCAATCACGCGCTGGACCTGCTCGTCGTTCGCGCGTTCCTTCATTACGACCACCATAAGATCCTCGATTGTTTCATAGCAGTGCGGCCGGCCCCCATGGCCGGCCCCCTTCCCTGCGGCCGCGACGCCGATTCGACCTAATCTCCTTCTGCTTCCGCAATTCGTTCGAGCCGTCTCGCCTCGTCGATAATCCGCTCGAACAACCGCCGCACCGCTCCATCGTCGAGCGGTCCAGGGTTGATCTGCTGGACGTGGCCGAGCACGTCGGCTTCCCGCGACGGCTGATAAATCGGCAGCCCGGCGTGTTTTTTCACGCGGCCAATCTCGAGCGCGCATGCCGCCCGAGTGTTCAGCAGGCGCACCAGCGCTTCATCGAGCGCGTCGATCTTCTTCCGCAGCTCGGCGAGACCGTCGGTCACAGACTCTTCTTCAGCCACTGCACATACTCGCTTGCCTGCGCGCACACGTTCGACGACGCGGCGTGCTCGGCGACGACGTTGACGAGGGCACTGCCGACGACGGCGGCGTCGGCGACGCGGCATGCTTCGGCGACTTGTTCCGGGTTCGCGATGCCAAATCCCAGCGCCACCGGCAAATCGGCGCAGGCTCGGACGCGGGCCATCAGCGTTCCCACGTCCTCGGGAAGGCGGTCGCGCACGCCAGTAACCCCCAGGCGCGAGATCACGTAGAGGAAACCGGCGCCGAGCGCTGCCGACTTGCGAATCCGTTCGTCGCTGGTCGTCGGACTGATGAGGAAAATCGGGTCGAGGCCGGCGTCGACGAGCGGCGCTCGAAGCGGCTCGGCCTCCTCGACCGGATAGTCGAGGATGAGTACACCGTCGACGCCCGCATCTGCCGCGGTGCTGGCAAACACCACCGGATCCATGCGGACGACCGGATTCGCGTAAGTGAAGAGAACGATCGGCGTATCGACATCGGCGCGAACGCGTCGAACGATCTCGAGCGCGCCGCGAAGCGACATGCCGCCTGCCAGGGCTCGCTCGCTGGCCCGTTGAATGACAGGGCCATCGGCCAACGGATCCGAGAACGGAACGCCGACTTCGAGGACATCGGCGCCGGCGCGCGCCACCGCGACGAGTAGCGCCGCCGAGCGATCGGCGTCGGGATCGCCGGCGGTGAGGTAGGTCACGAGGCCACCGCGACCGCCATTCCGAATGCGTGAAAACGTGCCGGCGAGTCGCGACATCAGCGGGACTCGGCTTTCTGAGGAGCCACGTCGGAGGCGACGGCGAGTCTTTTCTGCACGCTCATCACGTCCTTGTCTCCGCGTCCGGACAGATTGATGAGCACGACCTCCTCAGGCCCCAGCCATTGGGCAATCTTGATGGCGTGGGCGACGGCGTGCGCCGATTCGAGCGCGGGAATGATCCCCTCTTCCCGCGCCAGCCTCTGGAACGCCTCGAACGCGTCGTCGTCGCCGACCCACGCGTACTCGGCGCGGCGCGAGTCGTGCAGCCACGCGTGCTCTGGCCCCACCGCCGCGTAGTCGAGCCCGGCCGAGATCGAATGGGTCAGCTCGATGTTGCCGTTCTCGTCCTGCAGCACATAGGTGCGCGTGCCCTGGAGGACGCCGGAGCTACCGCCCGCAAAGCGCGCGGCGTGCTGTCCAGGCGTGATGCCGTAACCGCCGGCTTCAACGCCGATCAGCCGTACTTCTGTGTCGGCGATAAAGGCGTCGAATATCCCCATCGCGTTGCTGCCGCCGCCGACGCAGGCGACGATGACATCGGGCGCCCGGCCGAGCAGTTCCTGACACTGCCGTCGGGCCTCCTGGCCGATGACCGACTGGAACTCTCGAACCATCAGCGGATATGGATGAGGGCCCAGTACGGAGCCGAGGAGATAGTAGCTATCGGCGACGGTGGCGACCCAGTCGCGCATCGCCTCGTTGATCGCGTCTTTCAGCGTGCGGCTGCCGCCGTCGACCTTGCGAACGGTCGCGCCGAGCAGTTCCATGCGGAATACGTTGAGCGCCTGGCGCTCCATGTCGTCGGCACCCATGTAGACGTCGCACGCCAGGCCGAGCAGCGCGCAGGCGGTCGCCGTGGCGACACCATGCTGGCCGGCGCCGGTCTCGGCAATGACGCGTCTCTTACCCATCCGCTTGGCAAGCAGCGCCTGTCCGAGCGCGTTGTTGATCTTGTGCGCGCCAGTGTGCGCCAGATCTTCGCGCTTGAGGAGCAGGCGGGCGCCACCGAGCGAGGCTGACAGCCTTCGCGCTTCGAAGAGCGGCGTTGGCCGTCCGACGTAGTGACGTAGCAGCGCTGCGAGCTCGTCACGAAATGCCGGATCGGCCCGGGCGGTCAGGTACGCGGTTTCGAGCTCGGCCACCGGCGCGACGAGCGTTTCGGGCACAAAGCGACCGCCGTACGGTCCGTAGTACCCGCGTGCGTCCGGGTCACGTTCGCCAAATGAAGGCATCAGCAGGAAGAAGTCATGACAATGTATTGACCGCCGCAAAGAACGCCCGCAGCTTGCCGTGATCTTTCACGCCGGGGCTCGACTCGACACCTGACGACACGTCCACACCGTACGGCTGCACCGTGTCGATGGCCTCGCGCACGTTGTCCGCGGTCAGGCCGCCAGAAAGGATGATCGGTCTCACTTTCGCGGCCGCCGCGGCTGCGCTCCAGTCGATCGTCCGGCCCGTGCCGCCGCGCTTGATCGGATCGTGCGCGTCGAGCAGCACCGTCGCGCGAGCGGGCACGGCGCTCACCGCGGCGACGCAGTCACGACCGTCAGTCACCGCCACCGACTTGATCACGCGTTCGGCTCTGCCGGCGTAGGAATCGGGCCGCTCCTGTCCGTGCAACTGGACGGCGGACAGGCCCAACAGGCGCGCGACGCCGGACACATACTCATCCGGCTGATCGACAAACACTCCAACGGTCGTCACAAACGGCGGCAACGCCGCGACAATCGACCGCGCACGATAGGGATCGATGAAGCGCGGGCTCGACGGCCAGAAAACGAACCCGACCGCGCGCGCGCCGAGTTCCGTCGCGAGCAACGCATCCTCCACCCGCCGAATCCCACAGATCTTCACGCTGGTCATCTGCTACGGGGTCTGACCCCGGTCTGACCCTGGTCTGACCCCGGTCTGACCCCGCGCAGCGCCTCGCAACGCCTCTCCAGGGTCCGGTTCCGTAATCAACCGCTCGCCGACGAGAAATGCCGAATACCCGAGGGCCGACAGGCGGGCAATGTCGTCGGGCGTGCGGATGCCGCTTTCGGCGACCGCTACGACACCGCTCGGCAGCGACTCGCCAATCCGCTCGAGCACGTCGCGATCGACCGACAGCGTCCGAAGGTTGCGGCTGTTGACGCCGATGATGTCCGCGCCCGCGTCGACGGCTCTCGCAAGCTCGGCCGAATCGTGCACTTCGACGAGGCGTCGCCAGCCCGAGCCCGGCGGCGCGAATCGAGAGCGCGCGCAACTCGCGATCGTCGAGCGCGCCGACGATCAGCAGCACGGCGTCGGCACCGTACCGGGCCGCTTCGACGAGCTGATACTCACTGACGATGAAGTCCTTTCGCAGAACCGGGATCGCGACTGCCGATCGGACCTGGGCGAGGTGATCGAGACAGCCGTCGAAGAATGTCGGCTCCGTCAGCACGGAAATCGCCGCCGCCCCGCCGCGCGCATACGCGGCCGCGTGCGCGGCCGGAGCGTAGTCGCGGCGCAAGATGCCCCGGGAAGGCGACCGGCGCTTGCATTCTGCGATGATCCTCGGCGCCGGCGAACCTGTCAGCGCATCCCGGAAGGCCTGGCCTTCCGGGCGCCGCACCGCCTCTCGCTCCAGCCGCTCGAGCGGCATGGCGCGCCGTCGCGACTCAACCGAGTGACGGGTCGCCGCAACAATCGTCTCGAGCAGATCCGCTGCGCCCGCCACTCCGCCGGGCGACGTCGAGGTCATCGCCATCACGCCGCCTCCGGTGCCGTGTTCGACAGTTCGATGAGCTGACGGAGGGCGCCGGCAGCCGCGCCAGAATCCAGCGCGCTCGCCGCCCGGCTGATGCCCTGCGCGATATCCGGAACGACGCCGGCGACGAGAAGGGACACGCCGGCGTTGAGCAGCACGATGTCGCGTGGCGCTCCCCTGCTCCCGTCGAGCACGTCGCGAGCGATCCGGGCATTCTCCGCCGCATCGCCGCCTCGAAGCGCCTCGGGCGAGGCCTTCGGAATACCGAGATCCGCCGGATGCACGTAGAACGTGTTGACCGCGCCATCGCGGTATTCGGAGACCTTGGTGTAGCCGGTCGTGGAAATCTCATCCAGGCCGTCGGCGCCGTGGACGACCCAGGCTCGTGCCGACCCGAGCAGCCCAAGCGACCGCGCCACGAGCTCGGTCAATTCCGGCCGTGGCACGCCGACCAGCTGACGCGCGGCGCCTGCGGGGTTGGTCAGCGGGCCGAGCAGGTTGAAGGCCGTCCGCACACCGAGGTCCTTCCGGGCCGGCGCCGCATGACGCATCGACGGATGGAAGGTCGGCGCAAAGAAGAATGCGATGCCCGCTTCCTGCAGACATCGTTCGACGACTGCCGGCTGGGCGGTGATGTTCACGCCGAGTGCTTCGAAGAGATCCGCGCTGCCGCAGCGGCTCGAGACCGAGCGATTCCCGTGCTTGGCCACCGTCACGCCCGACGCCGCGACGACGAGTGCTGCCACGGTCGAGACGTTGAAGGTGTGGGCGCGGTCGCCGCCGGTTCCACAGGTGTCGAAGACGTCCGGATAGACGCGCGACAGCTTCGTCGAGCGCGCGCGCATCGTCCGCGCCAGCCCGACGACCTCCCGCGGGCCGCTCGCCCTTCATCGCCAGCGCAATCAGGAGGCCGGCGATCTGCGCCGGTTGGGCGCGGCCTTCCATGATCTCGTCCATCGCTGCCGCCGACTCCTCGACGGTGAGATCCTGTCGACGCTGCAGTTTTTCAATCAAGGCGGCGAACATCACATCTCCAGGAAGTTGCGGAGCAGCGTCCGGCCCTCGACGGTCAGGACCGACTCTGGATGAAATTGCACGCCGTGAACCGGATACGAGCGGTGCCGGACCCCCATCACCGTGCCATCCTCGGTGTATGCGGCCAGCTCGAGGTCTGGCGGCAATGGCTGGGCGACTACCAGCGAGTGATAGCGGCCCGCCGAGAATGGCTGCGTGACGCCGCGGAAGACGCCCGCGCCGTCGTGATGAACCGTCGACGTCTTGCCGTGCATGAGCACGCCAGCGCGAACCACCGTCCCGCCAAACGCGATCCCGATGCCCTGATGCCCGAGACACACGCCGAGAATCGGCACTCGATCGCCGAACCGCCGGATCACTTCGATGGAAATGCCAGCGTCTTCCGGCCGTCCCGGCCCCGGCGAGATGACGATCCGATCCGGTCGCATCTCTCCGACCTCGTCCGCCGACAGCTCGTCGTTGCGACGGACGAGCGGCGGCGCGCCCAGTTCCCCGAGGTACTGCGCGAGGTTGAAGGTGAACGAATCGTAGTTGTCGATGAGCAGAATCACAGTCCCGCTTCCGCCATCGCGAGGGCCTGCAGCATCGCCCGCGCCTTGTCTCGCGTCTCTTCGTACTCTGCCGCCGGGTTCGAATCGGCGACGATCCCCGCGCCCGCCTGGATGTGTGCCCGGCCCCGCCGGATCGTAATCGTGCGAATGGCGATGCAGAAATCGAGGTTGCCGGCGAAATCGAGATAGCCGACGGCGCCTGCGTAGATCTCCCGGCGCGTCGGCTCGAGCTCCGACAGGATCTGCATCGCGCGGATCTTGGGTGCGCCCGATACCGTCCCGGCTGGAAAGCACGCCACCAGCGCATCGAGGTGATCGCAGTCCTCGGCCAGACGGCCGTCGACGGTCGAGACGAGGTGCATCACGTGGGAATAACGTTCGAGCGCCATGTATTGCGGCACGCGGACCGATCCGTACTCGCAGACCCGTCCGAGATCGTTGCGGCCCAGGTCGACGAGCATGACGTGCTCGGCGCGCTCTTTTTCGTTGCGCTTCAGCTCCTCGGCGAGCCGGAGATCCTCTTCATCGTTGGTTCCTCGCGGACGCGTGCCGGCAATCGGGTGCGTCTCGGCGCGCCGGCCCTCCACTCGCACGAGCATTTCCGGAGACGACCCAACGATGGCGAGCTCCCCCATCCGGATGAAATACATGTACGGCGAGGGGTTCACGTGGCGGAGCGCCCGGTAGACCGTGAACGGGTCGGCGGTAATGTCGGTCTCGAAGCGTTGCGACAGCACCGCCTGGTAGATGTCACCGGCAGCAATCCGCTCTTTAATCGACCTGACACCAGCCTCAAAGACGTCCTTCGTCTGGTTCGAGCGGACTTCCGGCGCCGGCCGCCCGTCGGACTCGACCTGCGACAGTCCTCGTTCGAGCTCGCGCTCGAGAAACTGAATTTTGGCGCAGGCGAATTGGTAAAGAGCGTTCAGATCCTCATCGGGCGTGATGCGCGCGTTGGCGATAATCAGGATCCGGTGCTTGACGTGATCGAACGCGAGCACGGTGTCGAACAGCATGAATCCGGCATCGTCTTCGGCGTCGGCCCCGGAGGGTTCTTTACGTGCGGCCGCGGCCGCGGCCCAGGCGGACTTGAGCGCAGGCTCGAATATCGGGGACGCATCGTAACCGATGAATCCGACCGCGCCGCCGGTGAAGCGGGGCAACCCCGGCACGAACGGGGACTGAAAATCCGCCATCAACCGCCGCAACGCCGGCACGAACGCCTCGTCGGTCTCGGTCGTCACACCCGACCGCTCGAGCGTGGTCCGGCCATCGCGCGCGCTCAGCACCAGAAACGGGTCTTTGCCGAGGAAGGAGTAGCGCGCGACCTGCTCGCCGCCTTCGACGCTTTCGAACAGAAACGCGTAGTCCGAGTGCTCGGCGATCTTGAGGAAGGCCGAAACAGGCGTCAGCAGATCCGCGATGATCTCCTTGACGACCGGCACAAAGGTGCCGCGCCGGGTCAGCTCGACGAACTCTTCAAAACTGGTTTGCTTCATAGTCAGATCATCGTGTCAGGCCGTCGGCGAGCGCGGCCGCTTCATCGCGGCCGGTCGCCGCAGCCTCGAAGAGTCCCGCCGGCGGCCGCTGGCCGGTCCACAGCTCGAACTGGCGCTCCGCCTGGGCGATCAACATTTCGATGCCGCCAATCGTCTGGCAACCCGCGGCCCTGGCGCTGCGCAGCAGCTCGGTGTCGGCCGGGGCATAAACCAGGTCGAAGACGATCGCTCCGTCGAGCGGAACGTTCCCCATCGGCGAGCCCGGCGTTTTCTCGCTGCCGACCGGCGTGGCGTTCACCAGAACGTCCCAGCTCGATGGCCGCGGCGGAAAGTCACCGGCCGAGCCGCCAACGAGGTCGGCAATGGCGCGCGCATCGTCAGCGTTCCGCGCGCAGATCGTCACTTTGGCCCGGCGGCTGGCCAGCGCGACGGCAACCGCACGCGCCGCTCCGCCCGCGCCGATCACGGACACGCGGGCTCCTTCGAGAGAGATGCGTCGTACGAGCGGCGCCAGGAACCCCTCCACGTCTGTGTTGGCGCCAAGCCAGCGCCCATTGCGTACCGTGATGGTATTAATCGCACCCACCTGTTTTGCGAGCGGGTCAATCACGTCGACGTGAGGCATCAGCCCGATCTTGAACGGCGCCGTGATGCTCACTCCTCCCAGCCGCATCTCCCGCGCAAACGCGACGAAATCGCCAACGTCACGCGCCTCGAGCGGCAGGTAGACAGCCTTCAATCCCAGCGCCGCAAAGCCGGCATTGTGCATGACCGGCGACCGCGAATGGATGACGGGATTCCCGACGACCGCGTAGAGCGCGGCATCTGCGGCGATCCGGCGAAACCGGAAGTCCCTGATGAATCGTGACGCGGGCAACTGTCCCGGCGCGATCCCATCTCCGACATAGGTCCAGCGGTTGCGCAGGCGGGCGGCCAGCACGCGGGTCGGCAGGCCTTGATTTCCCATCGCGATGAGGACATGCCCGGTGCGTGTTCTTCGCGGCGAGGTCGAAGAGCGGCAATGTCTCTTTGAGCGTCGACACCTGGATCGCCAGCTTGGCCACCTCGGCGCCGGTCGCGCGCAAGGCGTTGTAGCGATCGACCAGATCCGCCGGCGGATCGCCGAACACATGCGACGACACAATGACGCCGCGCCCGCCGCGCGAAGCGATCACGTCCTCAGCAAAGCCCGCGGCCGCTTCGACGTCGACATACTCGGCGCCTTGCGCGATTGCCGAATCGAGGATGCGTCGTCGTTCCTCTTCGCTCCCGGAAAAGCGGCCACCTTCCCAGTGGGCGCGGCAGGTGACGATGACGGGTGTGCGCCGGCCCTCGAGGGCGCCGGCGACGTCCGGGCGATCGACGAGGTCCAGCCGCAACTCGACCAGGTCGGCGCTCGACGCCGCGTCGCGGTTCCGCCGAAGGTCCTCCATCGTTGGACCCGTAGCGGTGACGCACAGGAGTGGTTCGTTCATCGCCTCGGTCGCTCGCAAAGTTCCCGACCAAAAAGGAAAAAGCCTCCTCAGCAAGGGCTGAGAAGGCTTTTTCAGATCCAGTATCCCGCGGTTTGGCAGGCTAGCGGATGGCCCCCTCAGCGCACGCGTACCACCACCAATAGGACGCCTTCGTCCCACGGTGCCGGCGCGCGCTGCTAAAGAGAGTCATCGCGAGGACCGAACGATAACACCATTTCCCCTTGACCTGCAAGCAGTTGCTCCTTATAACTGAAGGAGCGCCCCTAGGTTTCCCCCACAGACTCATGAACTTACGACCGCCCGTGTTTTCGGTGTCGTCCGTAACCCGAGCCCTGTCCAGGTCATCCGCCGTTCGGGCAGTGGTGTCCGTGTCATCCGTGGCTCGGGCAGTGGTGTCCGTGTCATCCGTGGCTCCAGTCACGGCGGCTGCAATTGGCCTGCTCGCCACATCTCTCCTCGCGACGACGTCGGCACCTGCCGTGACGCCGCTGATGCCGATTGAGGAAGTGCGCGCGGGCATGGTGGGCGTGGGCCGAACGGTCTTCGAGGGGACCGAGCTCAAGGATTTCAAGGTGCAAATCCTTGGCGTCCTTCGCAACGTGCAAGGGCCGCGTCGAGACTTGATTCTCGCGCGCCTCGAAGGCGCCGGGCTGGCCCAATCGGGCGTCGCCCAGGGGATGAGCGGCAGTCCGGTGTTTATCGATGGCCGGCTGATTGGCGCAGTGTCGTATTCAATCGGTGCGTTTCCCAAGGAGCCGATCGCGGGCATCACTCCCATCGCGGAGATGAAAGACGCAACGCCGCTGCCCCGTCGCGCGGGCACCGGACAGGCGAGGCTGGAACTGCCGATCACTCGTGAGGGCCTCGCGGCCGCCCTGGCGAGCGTCTCGGCTCGCATGACGCCGTTTGCGCGGCGCCCGGCCGACGTGCAGTCGATCGGACTCCCCAACTCTGCTGGCGCACAGATCGGCGCCATGCTCAGGCCGATCTCTACGCCGCTCCTGCTGGGAGGCTTCGAACCCGAAACCGTCGATCTCGTGTCGGGCGCGTTTCGCGACGCGGGCTTCGCGCCCACGGTGACGGGCATGTCGGGTGGGACACAGCCGGCGGCACCGGCGGGACCGCTTCGCGAGGGTGACGCGATCGGCGTCGCGCTGGCGAGCGGAGACATCGACCTCGGCGCAACCGGCACCGTTACGCACATCGACGGCGAACGCGTCTACGCCTTCGGACATCCCTTCTACAATCTCGGCCCTGCCGCGTTCCCAATCACTCGAGCCTACGTCTACACGATTCTCCCGAGCCTCCTGACGTCTTTCAAAATCTCCTCCATGGGCGAAACCATCGGGACGATGACTCAGGATCGCCCGACGGCAATCGCCGGCACGCTCGGCAAGGGTCCCGCGCTCGTCCCGATGACGGTCACGCTCGAACGATCCGCTGAGGGCTCGTCGACCGGCACGGCTCAGGACGTGTCAAGGCGCACGTTCAGGTATGCCCTGGTCAACGACCAGCTGTTCACGCCGCTCCTCGCCTACGTGTCGATGTTCAACACGCTGACGGCATATGAGCGGCAGTTCGGCGCCTCGACGATCGCTGTCAAGAGCCGGGCGCGCATCAAGGGCCACGCGGATCTGAGCGTCGAAGATGTCTTCGCCGGAGACTCGCCGATCCTGGGCGCCGCGACCGCGGTGGCCGGTCCGATGACGATGCTTCTCTCGAACGATATCGAGCCGATCGCGCTCGAGGGTCTGGACATCACGATCACCGCCGCTGAAACGCCGCGACGCGTCACGATCGAGCGTGTCTGGCTGGACGACATCCGGCCGCGCGCCGGGCGGACGACGCCGCTCAAGATCCTCACGCGCAGCTATCGCGGCGAAGAGAAAATCTCGACTGTGCCAATCGAGATTCCGTCAAATGCGTCGGGCCGTCTGTCGATCCTCGTCAGCGACGGCCGTCAGCTGAACGCGATCGAGCAGCGCGATGTGCGGCGCACCCTCGAACCTCAGACGGTGACACAGCTCGTGAGGCTCCTCAACGACACGCGTCGCAACAACCGCGTCTACATCCGGCTGCTCAGCGGCACTCCCGGCGCCGTCGTCAACGGCGAAGCCATGGCGGCGCTGCCACCGTCGGTGTTGTCGGTGCTCGAAAGCGACCGCAACGGCGGCAGCTTCACCCCGATGCGCAGCGCGACCGTCGGGGAGTGGGAACTGCCGATGGACTCGGCCGTGACCGGTTCGCGCCTGCTAACTATCGAAGTCGACGGCGCGTCCGGCCGTTGACACCGCCCGCGGTACTTTCCACTATGCACATTGGGGTCAGATCTCGATTTTCTCGCGTCGCGTCGTCTCGAATGGGTTCCCCGAGAAAATCGAGATCTGACCCCGGGTTCCGGGGCGCGGCGCTGGCGGCACTCGTGGCGCTGGCGTGGGCCGGTCTCGCCGCGGCCGTGCCCACGTTCTGGACGGTCGCGACGCAGAGCGACTTCCTGAAGGGCGACGTCGAAGATCTGTCGATCGACAGTGATGGCCGCGTGTTTCTCGGGCCATCCACGTCGCTGGTCGCCGAGACGGCTGCGCCTTTTCTCTGGACGGTCGTCGCCGGCACGGACGGAACGCTCTGGGCGGGTACCGGCAACGAAGGCAGGGTCCTCAAGATCGGCAAGGACGGCAAGGTCGCGACGTTTTTCGATGCGACCGAGCTCGAAGTTCACGCGATTGTGCCAGCCCCCGGCAACGGGTTGTATGTCGCCACATCGCCTGACGGCAAGATCTATCAGGTGAGCGCCGATGGAACGGCGCGAACCTTCTTCGATCCCGACGACAAGTACATCTGGGCGCTCGCGCTCGATCGCGCGGGCAACCTCTTTGCCGCGACTGGCGATAAGGGCGTGATTTACAAGATCACACCCGACGGCAAGGGCACGCGCTTCTACAAGACGAGCTCGACCAACGTGGTGTCGCTCGCCTTTTCGCCGACTGGCGATCTCCTCGCGGGAACTGAATCGCCCGGCCGCGTCTTCCGCATCGACTCCACCGGCAAGGCATTCGTCCTGCTCGATTCGCCGTTCAAGGAGATCCACGCGCTGCGGCTCGCTGAGGATGGCACGTTGTACGCGGCCGCGGTGAGCGGCTCGACGTCGGTAACCGAGGATCGCTCGGTCCAGCCCCCGAGCGCTGACGCCGGCCGCGCGCCCGTCCCGACAGTGTCGACTGAGATCACGGCCATTTCTGTCGTCGACAGCGCGGCCGCGCAGCCGCCCACGCCGGTCATCTCGGGACCCTCGCGGCGAAGCAACCGAGGCGCGATCTACCGCATCCGGCCGAACGGCCTCTGGGACACTTACTGGGAGTCCGGCGACGACTCGCCGTACGACCTGCTAGTTGAACCTGGAGGCAGCCTGCTCGTGGGGACCGGCCCCGAAGGCAAGATCTTCCGGCTCAACGGTGACCCGGCGCGAGCCACGCTGCTCTCCCGCGCCACCGCCCGGCAGGTCACCGCCCTTCTCCGCGACCCGGGCGGACGCATTGTCGGGGCCACGAGCAACCCGGGCAAGCTCTTCGCGCTGTCCGGAGGGCCTGCTGCGAAGGGCAGCTACGAATCGGATGTGCGCGACGCCGGCACGGTTGCCAGCTGGGGCGTCATCCGATGGCGCGCCACCGCGCGCGCAGGTCAAGTGCAGCTCCTGACCCGGTCGGGCAACACGGCAAACCCGGACGAGACCTGGAGCGCGTGGTCAAAACCCTACTCGAGCGCTGAAGGCGAGCAAATCGCGAGTCCAAACGCGCGGTACCTGCAGTGGCGCGCCGTCCTCAACGCCGAGAACGCGCCCTCACCCATTCTGACGTCGGTGACGGCCGCGTATTTGCCGCGTAATCTCCGTCCGGAAGTTACGTCGGTGACGATTCATCCCGCGGGCACGGTCTTCCAGCGGCCGTTCTCCGGCGGCGAAATCGAGATCGCCGGTTTCGAAGAGAACACCTCCGACGGGCGCCCGCCGGCGCAAGCGCAGACCGCTCCAGGGAACCCTCCCCCGCTCGCGCCACCGCTCGGGCGCCGGATCTACCAGAAGGGCCTCCAGACGATCGTCTGGAAGGCGGAAGACGCCAATGGCGATCGCCTGCAGTACGACGTGTCGTACCGGCGTGAAGGCGAAACCGCCTGGAAGAGCCTGAAGCGCGGGATGTGGGATCCGATTTTCGTGTGGGACACCACGTCGGTTCCAGACGGCACCTACGTGGTGCGGATTACCGCGTCGGACGCGCCGTCGAACGCGCCGGCAACGGCGCTCGCCGGCGACACCGAGAGCGCAAGCTTCGATATCGACAACACGGCGCCGCGCATCGAGTCCCAGCCTGCGACTCGCGCAGGGAATCGATCGACCATCGTGTTCACGGTACGGGACGATCAATCGGCGGTGCAGCGCGTCGAGTATTCCCTGGACGCGAGCCGCTGGCGGATGGTCTACCCGAAGGACGGAATCCCGGATTCGCGCCGCGAAGAGTTCGAAGTAACGGTCGACGACACCGAACCCGGTCGGAGCGTGATCATTCGCGCGACAGATGCCATGAACAACGTGGCGACGTCGCCACGCTCCAGCGGCGCTACGCATTGCACGAGCGGTAGCCGGCTCAGCTGGCCAAAGGCGGACACTACGAATGAAAAACGCTCTAACCGCCGAATCAGGACCGGCTCTTCGGCTTGACGGTCGTCTGGGCGAGGAGCCAGACCAGGTTCACCGCGACCGGCGACCCGCCGAGCTCCGCCGGCTGCAGACGCGTCTGTGAGATGGCGTCGAGGATGCTCGAGATCTGACGGCCGTGCCGGTCGTTCCCAAGCACTTCGAGGTCCGAGACGCGCCCTTCGCGGGTCACGACCGCGGAGACGGCCAGCATCGTGTCGATATCCGACACGCCGTCGGCGAGCGCCGTGCTCTCGAGCGTCCGCTGAACCACGCCGTCCTGGGGAACGCTCGGAAATCGGTAGCGCCCATCCAGCCTGGCCGGATTCAGGTCGGACCCCGAGGGCGCCGCCATCACGGCAATCACCGCCGCCATCGAATCGTGGCGCTCGGGCGAGGCAAACTGCAGCGTGCCGAGCGCGATCGCCCCGCAGAGGAACGTCGCCGTCGTGGACGCCAGCGCAATCCACACCAGGTGCATGTCTTCGAACACCCGGCCGATCCGGGCGCGCAGGGACTCGTGGTTCTCGGCGCACATCCGCCCGACGACGCCGGGCGCCAGACCCGCCCACTCGTCGGCTGGCACAGGGGCGGCCGCGGTCCGCAGGAGGCTGCCGATCTCCTCGAGCTCCGCCAGTTCGCCCGCACATGGCGGACAATCCTTGATGTGGCCTTCGAACGAGATCATCTCGGCCACTGGCAGCTCGCGATCGTGAAAGGCTGCCAGACGCCGCCGCACCGTCGCGCAGGTCAACAACCTCATGCGTCCCTCAATTCCGCGCGAAGGGCTTCCCGAGCCCTCGCGAGGCGTGATTTCACCGTGCCTACCGCAATCCCGAGCGAAAAGCCGATCTCGTCGTAGCTCAGCCCGTCGATTTCCCGGAGAACGAGCGCCGTGCGTTGGTCGAAGGGCAACTCATCGAGCGCCTGGCGAATCCGGTCGGCGAGCACCTTCTGGCCGAGGACGCGATCCGGAGAGCCCTCGGTACTCCGCTCAGGTGGATCGCCGTGATCGCGGATGTGCTCGTCGAGTGAAACCTGTTGTGAACGGTGGCGACGGCGCCACCAGCGCTGGCGATTTCTCGCCTGATTGATCACGATCCGGAAGATCCAGGTCCGCAGGGCGGACTGACCACGGAACGTGTGAATCGTGCGGAAGACCCTGAGAAACACCTCCTGGGAGAGATCCAAGGCCTCGTTGTGGTCACCGAGGAGGTTCAGCGACAGCTGATAAACCATCCGCTGGTGCTCGTTCACGAGCTCAGCGCAGGCCTCTTCGTCGCGTGCGGCGCAGCGCTGAATGAGGGCGGCTTCCCGCCCACCGACCTCGGTCCAGGTGATGGCTCGAACCGGCTTCACAGACAGTCCCTGTGCCATCTTAGCACTCCACCGCTGGGGATTCACGGCGCTTCTGTAGAGATTAGAACCCATCCGCGTCAAGAGGTTCCGTCGCCTGATACCTGGCGGTAAGTGCTAGAATCTGCAGGGTGAAACGCCTCATGCTGGCGCTCCTCCTGGTGTGCGGAGGGGCCGTAGTCTACGGCTACTTCGTCATCCGGTGGGAGAACGACCACCGCGACGAGATCCGGCGGGGAGACGCGGCGATGGCCGCGGGCGATCTCTCGACGGCAATCGAGGCCTTCAGCGGCGCGATCGCGC
This sequence comes from uncultured Acidobacteriota bacterium, assembly GCA_963797625.1. Lineage (GTDB taxonomy): Bacteria > Acidobacteriota > Vicinamibacteria > Vicinamibacterales > 2-12-FULL-66-21 > DATBJJ01. The sequence goes on along the minus strand of CAWCQI010000020.1, from coordinate 21,890 downwards.
TCAAGAGCGATTCGATGATCGGCTACCTGATGCGCGGCGAAGCCTACCGGCGCCGCGACGAGCTCGAGGCGGCCGTGCGTGACCTCAGGCGGGCCGCCGATATCGACCCGGGCGCCCCGAGGCCCCGCGAGCTGCTCGGTGACGTCAACTACGCCCGCAACCGGTTTCCGCCGGCCGCCGATCACTATCAGGCCTACGTCGAGCTCGACGATCGATCGCCTCGCGTTTTGTACAAGCTGGCGCTCGCGCGCTACCGGGCAGGACAGCCCACGCTTTGCGAGGAGGCGGTGCGCAAGTCTCTCTCCATCGACGAAAGCTTCGCCGAGGCTCAGTACCTCATGGGGCTCTGCCAGCGCGACGCGCAGAAGCCTGCCGACGCAGTGGCGTCGTTTCTCAGGGCGATCGCGCTCGCCCCGACACTAATCGCCGCGCGTGAAGAGCTCGCCGACCTCTACGGCCTCCTCGGACGCACCGAGAATTGGATCGCTCAACTCGACGCGCTGCGTGCTCTCGATCCGAAGCCTGCTCGAGACGTCAGCCTCGGGCTGGCGTATTCGCGTGCGGGACAGCCCGATCGCGCCGTCGTCACGCTTCGCCAGGCTGCCGAGCGCTATCCCAGCCACCGACGCACCTATGTCGCGCTCGGCCGCGTCTGGCTGGAAGTGGCGCAGGTCCAATCCGATCGAATCGAGTTGAACAAGGCCCTCGAAGCCCTCGAGAAAGCGGTGGCCGAGGAACAAACGAGCGAGTCCTGCATGCTGCTCGGCCGCGCGCTCCTGCTCGCCTCAGAGCCCGAACCGGCCGAACGCTTGCTCCAGCAGGCCACGGCAAAGCTGCCGGCCGATCCGCTGGCGTTCTACTACCTCGCCGACGCCGCGGAACGCCGCGCGCACTTCGACGTCGCGCGCCAGGCGCTCGTCGACTACATCGCCCTCGCGGGCGACGAACCTGACGCGCGCCGCCGCGCCGGACTCGCTTTGCGCGTGGCCGATCTCTCGATGCGCGTGAAGGACTACCCGTTTGCAGTCGTCTGGTACGAGCGCGCGGCCCCGGGCTTCAGCGGCGACACAAGCGTTCTCGTTCGGCAGGCCGAAGCCCGTTGGCGCGCCGGTCAGCCCGATGCCGCCCGCGCGATGCTCGACAGAATCCTCGAGAAGAATCCTGCGAACGTCGCCGCGCTCAACCTGCGCAGCCGGGTGCAGTAGGCATCGCCAAACCTATTGCGTCGTTCAGATAGGCTAACCGTCGATCTGTCCGTATGCCGCTTTGGCGGACCGCCAAAGTCCGACTGAAGCCGCGTATCAGACGTCGTCACTCGGATCGCGTGCAGTCATCCCCAGTCGGCGCATCATCTTCGCCAGCCCCTGCCTCGACAGACCGAGCGTCCGGGCGGCGCGCGACTGCTGACCGCCGGCGCGCGCGAGGGCGGCGCGAACGAAGCGGCGTTCGAACTCGTGGCGCGCGGCTTCGAAGGTCGTTGCCGCCGACACACCCGATCGCGCGACGTGCGCCGGAAGCGCCGCCGGCGTAATCCGGCCGCGCCGCGGCGCGTGGACGGCAAGCGACGCGATCACATTCTGCAGCTCACGGATGTTGCCAGGCCAGTCGTATCGGGCGAGTGTCGAGAGCGTTTCAGCCGTCAGCGTCGCCGATGTCGTCACCCGCGCCGCCGCTTCGGTCCAGAAATGCGTTGCCAGTGCCGGGATGTCCGTCGCGCGCTCGCGGAGCGGTGGCACGACGATGCGCACGACGTCGAGGCGGAACTTGAGATCGGCGCGAAAGCGATTGGCGGCGACCTCGTCGTCGAGTCGACGATTCGTGGCCGCAACCAGGCGCGCGTCGACGCGGCGCGGCATGTTCTCGCCGACCCGCCGCACTTCCCCATCCTGCAGCACGCGAAGCAGCTTGGCTTGAGCCCGCGGCGACAGCTCGCCCACTTCATCGAGAAAGATCGTGCCTCCGTCGGCTTCCTCGAAGAGCCCCGCCCGCTCGCCGACCGAACCAGTAAACGCTCCGCGCGCGTGGCCGAAGAGTTCAGATTCCAGCAACTCGTCGGAGAGCGCGGCGCAGTTGACCGTGCACAGCTTGCGATCGCGCCTCGGTCCAAGCCGGTGCACGCCGCGCGCGACGAGTTCCTTGCCGCTGCCGCTTTCTCCCTCGACCAGGACTGGAAACGGCGCGCGTGCCGCGCGAACGACCGCCGCGCGCAATGCCGACGCGGCTTCGCTCGAGCCCAGGAGATCGCTGAAGCCGGCATCGGGCAATACGACAGGTGGACGCTCGAGCAGGCTTCTCACGGCCGACGACACCGCCAGCGACGCGGCCCGGAGGAGTGCCGAGGCACGGGCGCCGTCAATCACCGCATCGATCGTCCAGCGGCAGCCGACGACGGCGATTGTCTCCTGACCGAAGCGAATCGGCTCAACTGCCTGCCGGGGCTCTACCGACGAAGCCGGCGCGCGGTGCGCACCGCTCTGATACGGGCCCGACGCCATCACGCGTGCGACCAGCGCCGGATCAATCTGCCACGGCCGGCCGACGCGCGCGAGCGTTCGGGGTTCAGACGGGCCCGTGGCGATTTGCACGCTCGACGCTCGCAGCCGCTCGCACACGAACTGCGCGACAGCGTCGAGCGACGCCACATCGTCAGCCGCCCGGTGCGCGATTTCCAGCAGGACCTCGAGGTCCATCAAGGCTCTGTCCGCGCCGCTCGCAGGAGTGCCAGCATCAACGGTCTGCTCGGCCTTGGCAGAGACCTCTTCAATCCTGAGGCGGAGCAACGCCGGCAGCGGGCGCCGTGCTAACGCGGCGCGAAGATGTCCTAACCACCGGGAGTCACGTGCCGAGTCCGCCACAGCGGAGCCGGTCAGGTAGACGCACCTCGCACGAAGCCCGGCCAGCGGAAGATGCGCCGATGCGGCGGAGCGAACGGCGCGCTCGGTCCAGCGCCGAACTTCTTCGCTGTCTCCGACCAGACGCTGCGCCATAGCCATGGCTCGGCACGCGGCGGCCTGCACGCGAGGAACGCCGAGACGGCCCGCGCCGGTGGCTGCCCTTCCCGCGGCCGCCAGCGCACCCCGCAGGTCGCCGAGGGCCACTCTCGCCCGCGCCAGAAGCGTGAGGGCCTCAACCGAGCCGGCGTCCTCGGCCGGCATCGTCGCGACGAGGGCTTCCAGCATCGCGGCCGCTTCCTCGTAGCGCGACTGCCAGAGCAAACAGCGGGCAAGGGCACAACCGGCGCGATGCCTGAGATCGACACGCGCCAGAAGTTCCGCCGCCGCGGTAGCGGCCCGCAGCGAGGCTTCGGCCTCCCCGAACCGCTGCTCGTCGGTCCAGACGACGCCGATGCCCACAACCGCGCTGACGCCGGCCGCTGTGGTTGCTGGAGATGAGCCGGCCTGGCCAGCGAGTGCGCGCGCCCGCTCGAATTCGTCCAGCGCGCGGTCGCTATGACCGCGGTCGCGCTCGATCCAGGCCAACTGCTCGGCGCAGGCTGCCGCAACCGCCGGTTCCCCGCGCGCCTCGAGAACCCGCGACGCCCGCGACAGCAGGCGCGCGGCCGCCGCGTGCCGACCGCGCGATGCCAGCCTCGCGCCCCGTTCCGGCGCGTCGCGCAGCACGCGTCCGATTCCGCGGCGGCCGTGCGTCGAAACCGGCGCATCCAGCACATAGGCAGGCGACGACTCGTGGACGACCACCATGCGCGCGACGTCGTCGGATAGCTGCGAGGCGCGCAGCCGCTCGAGGAACAAGCCGGGTCGCCCACCCGCCCCTCGGGCGGCGTCAAACAACTCTTCGTGTGAGGGTCCCCTGTCGCCGTCGACGAACACCATTGAGGTCATGGCCGTTATCCCCATCGAATCAATTCGTCGCGCGGCCGGGCCGGGTACTTCCGTTCGAGAGAACCGGAGAAGAATGTGCCGGCGCGCGCTCGCCGTGCCCAGCTGAGACAGAAAGACCGCGAGCGCGGCGCGGTCGTCAGCCGAGTGATCCTCGATGAACACGCAGAGGTGTCTGTCCTTCAGATAGTCGCGGACCCAGGGCAGCCGGATGAGCACCGAGCTCGCGATCGGGACGAAACCGGCGACGCGCGCCGTACGCGCGGCGAAGAGGCGCGCCGTTCGAATGCCCGACCCTCGGCCACCGGCGATCTCGATGCTCGTGGCGCCGCCGGGAGCCGCGACCTCGATCGCTTCCGCGAGGCCTTCGAGAATGGCGCGCGGCTGCAGCACCAGTCCAAGCGGCCGATCGTTCGCGAGCCGGACTGCCGCTCCAGCACGTTGCCCCAGGCGCGTGCCAGGCAACCCCATCACGTCACGCAAGGCGATTCGCGAGATCTCGGCAGACAACGGCAGGCCGTGCGATTGCAGGAACGATCCGGCATGTTGCAGCAGTGCCGGCGCCGCGGCACCGGACACACGTACAGGGTCGCGGATGTTGTACGCCTCGAACGTGCCGCCGCGGCTGAGCGGACCGTAGTCGACGAGCACGTTCAGCAGCGGATGCCGCAGGCGAGCGCGTTCCGCGCACTGATCGTTCCAGAGGATCTCCGCCGACACCGGTTCGACGCGCCCACAATGCAGGCGCACGGGCGAACCGGTGGCGAGATCGATCCACGCGCCGCCGAACGCGACGAAACGGTCTGCCACTATCTCGCGCATCGCTGTGCAACGATGACTGCAAGGGCGCCGCCGCTTGCGCGAGTAGCGAGTTTCCTCGGAGATCGACGCCGTCGGCGCCCGAAGGCGCGCAGAAATTAAGATACAATCGACGATCGAATGGTGCGATTTCTCACAGCCGGCGAGTCGCACGGGCGCGCGCTCGTGGTCATCCTCGAAGGGATCCCAGCCGGCCTCGCCCTCGACCCCGAGGCGATTACGCGCGACCTGCGGCGACGTCAAGGCGGATACGGACGCGGTCGCCGCATGGCCATCGAGTCCGACCGCGCAGACCTACTGTCGGGCGTGCGCGCCGGTGAAACGATCGGCGGTCCAATCGCGATGATGATCGAGAACCGCGACTGGAAAAACTGGCAGTACACGATGCGGGTCGCTCCCGACAAGAGCTCCGGACAACAGCGAGAACAACGACCCACCCGAAGTTGAAGGCGGCGGCGCGCGCCGTGCCCCTGTCACCCGCCCGCGCCCGGGGCACGCCGATCTGGCAGGCGTGGCGAAGTACGGACGCACCGACGTGCGCGATGTCCTCGAACGCGCGAGTGCACGGGAGACCGCTGCCCGCGTGGCCGCCGGAGCTGTCGCGAAGCAACTGCTGGCGCGGGCGGGCGCAACAATCACCAGTCACGTCTTCGTGCTCGGCGAAGCGGCCCTGCCCGCCGGAACGGTCGTGAGCTTCGAGCGCGCGGCCGCACTGCCAGACGACAGCCCCGTCCGCTGCGTCGACGCCGACGTCGAACGGCAGATGATCGCCGGCATCGATCGCGCGAAGGAGGCCGGCGACACGATGGGCGGCGCGTTCGAGGTCATCGTCAAGGGCCTGCCGGTCGGCCTTGGCAGCTATACGCAGTGGGATCGCAAGCTCGACGGCCGGCTTGCCCAGGCGCTGATGTCGATTCCGGCGATCAAGGCTGTTGGAATCGGGCTCGGGCCCGAGGTCGCCGTGCGCCCTGGCTCTCGCGTGCACGATGAGATCGTGCCCGACACGTCCGGGCTGCACGCAACCGGCGTGGCACGTCCGACCAACAATGCCGGCGGCCTCGAGGGCGGCGTCACCAACGGAGAGGATCTCCGCGTCTCGGCCTGGATGAAGCCCATCTCGACCCTCATGAAACCGCTGCGCTCGGTCGACCTGACGACGATGCAGGAGTCTCCGGCCGCAATCGAGCGCAGCGACGTCTGCGCCGTCCCCGCGGCCTCTGTCGTCGGAGAAGCGATGGTCGCGCTCGTTCTTGCCGATGCCCTCGTCGAGCGGTTCGGCGGCGACGCGATCGCCGATCTCGAGCGCGCCGTCGCGGCCTCGACGGAGGCCGTCCGGGCGCGATTCCGCGCTCGATGATTCGCCCCATCCTCCGCTACGGCGAGCGGCCGCTGCATGAGCCGGCGGCCGATGTCGCGAGGTTCGACGACGGCCTGCAGCGGCTGATCGACGACATGATCGAAACGATGTACGCCGCGCCTGGCGTCGGGTTGGCTGCAACTCAGCTCGGCGTGCCGCTGCGAGTCTTCGTCGTCGACATCAGCGTCGGCCGCGAACGCGACGGCCTGATCGTCATGGTCAATCCGGGTTTCGTGGAACGCGAAGGCATGCAACTCGAAGAAGAGGGATGCCTGAGTGTGCCGGGGTTCAACGCCACTGTCGTGCGTCCCCAGCGCACCGTGCTCAAGGGCCTCGATCGACATGGCGTCGAGCACACGGTCGAAGGAAAGGCTCTTCTCGCGCGCGCCTTCCAGCACGAGATGGATCATCTCGATGGCGTCCTGTTCATCGATCGTCTCCGCGGAATCAAGCGGGACCTCATCGTCCGTCGCATTCAGAAGCTGAAACGCAACGGCCGATGGTGACTCCCCGCTCGGGACGGCGGCTGCGCATCGTCTACTTCGGCACGCCGGAGTTTGCGGTGCCGACGCTTCAGCGGCTCGTTGATCTGGGCGGGGATCTGGGCGGGCCCGACGCGTCGACTGCACACCAGGTCGTCGCGCTCGTCTCGCAGCCCGATCGGCCGAAGGGTCGCGGCCATCAACTGGCACCGACGCCAACGAAAGCGCTGGCGCTGACGCGCGGAATCCCGGTTCTGCAGCCGGAGCGATTGAAAGACGCCGCCTTTCTCAGCCAGATCGCGGGATTCGCGCCGGATCTCGGGGTCGTCGCGGCCTACGGCAAGCTCCTGCCCGACGAGCTGCTCAGCATCCCGCCGCTCGGCATGATTAACGTGCACGCGTCGCTCCTGCCGCGGTGGCGTGGAGCGGCGCCGGTGCACCGTGCCGTCATCGCCGGAGACCGGGAGACCGGCGTCACGATCATGAGAGTGGTGAAAGAGCTCGACGCCGGCGCGTCGTTCAAGATGACACGACGTTCCATCGATCCGGATGAAACCAGCGTCGCCGTCGAACGAGACCTCGCGGAGCTCGGAGCTGGGCTCCTCCTCGAGGTGCTTCAGGAGATTGCTGAGGGACGAGCGACCGAGACCCCACAGGATGCGTCGCTGGCCACGTACGCGGCGAAGCTGACAAAGGCGGAAGGAGCGGTCGACTGGTCGCTGCCTGCCGAACGTCTTCACAACCTGGTTCGAGGGCTCCAACCGTGGCCGCTCGTGTCGGGGCGGTTCGCCGGTGGCCGGTGCCTCGTTCATCGGACCGCCCTCACGCCGGCCGTCAGTCCCGATTCGCCCGGCACGATTGTGCGCGCGGAAGCGGACCGGCTGGAAATCGTCGCGGGCGATGGCCGTGTCCTCCGCGTGCTCACGATTCAGCCAGAGGGCAAGCGCGCGATGTCCGCGCGCGAATTCCTGACCGGGCGTCACGTCTTGCCAGGATCGAAGGTCGAGCGAGCATGATCGCGCCCGCCCGCGAGGCCGCCTATCAGGCCCTGCGAGCCGTGTCGACCCATGCTGCCGACCTGCCCCATGCCCTCGCCCGCGCGCGCACGCGCCTGCCGGACGAACGCGATCGCGCGCTCGCGGGTGAGATCGTCGCCGGCACGCTCCGGTGGCAGGGAGCGTTCGACCACGTCATCGCCGCGTTCAGCGGCCGCCCCACCGCGCGGCTGGATCCTGAGGTGCTCGATATCCTGCGCAGCTCGGTGTTCCAGCTTCTCCATCTGGATCGCGTTCCCGCGGCGGCTGTCGTCAGCGATGCGGTCAACATGACCAGAAAGGCCGGCAAGAAGAGCGCTGGCCCGTTCGTCAACGCGCTGCTGCGGCGGGTCAGTCGTGAGCGTGACCAATTGCCGCTGCCGCCCCGTCCGGCCGGCGACGAGGATCCGGCTGTCGCTCTCGACTACTTGTCGATCACGCTTTCCCATCCGCGGTGGCTGGCGGCCCGGTGGCTGCACCGCTACGGCTTCGCGGCGACCGAAGGCATGGCTCGAGTTCAACAATCGCCCCGCACCGCTGACGATCCGGGCCAACACGCTCCGCATTGCGCCAGCTGCGCTCGGAGAGTCGCTGAAGGAACACGGCGTGGAGGTCGACCCTGGCCGCTTTGCCACTGATGCGTTGGTGGTGCGCGCCGGCAATCCCCTTCTGACGCCGCTCGCAGACACCGGCCTCTTCGTCGTCCAGGACGAGGCGTCGCAGGTTGTCGCGTCGCTCGTCGCTGCCGAACCGGGCGAGCGTGTCCTCGACGCGTGTGCGTCTCCCGGCGGAAAGACCACCGCGATTGCCGCGGCCATCGGTGACCGCGGCCTAATCGTTGCGACCGACGTCCGCGGCCGGCGCGTCGATTTGCTCGCCACGACGGTGCGCCTCTCGGGCGCCCGGTCGGTCAGGATCGTTCAGGCCGATGCTGCCGCGCTGCCACTCGCCGCGTCCTTCGATTGGGTACTGCTCGACGTTCCGTGTTCAGGACTTGGGACCATCCGCCGCGACCCTGACGTCCGGTGGCGACGGTCCGAAGCCGACCTTCCGATTCTCGCGGCGGCCCAGCTGCAGATGCTGACGGAAACGGCGCGCGCGGTCCGACCCGGGGGACGCCTCGTTTACTCGACCTGCTCGAGTGAACCCGAGGAAAATGAGGAGGTGGTGGCGCGGTTTCTGTCCGGCGGTGGGTTCCGCCCGGTCCCCGCGCAATATCTGCCTGCGCGGATGCAATCGCTCGTCAATGCGGCCGGCCACCTGCGAACCTACCCATTCCGCGACGGCCTCGAGGCGTTCTTCGGCGCCGTCCTCGCAAAAGCCGATTAGATCCGTGTTGTCCGTGTGATCCGCGGCTTAATGTCCGTGTATCCGTGGCTTAGATCCGTGTTATCCGTGTTCCGGCCCAAGATCCGTGCTGTCCGTGTTATCCGTGGCCTAAGTCCAACTTGCGGTACAATTTGAGGTTGCATGCCACTGACGACGCGCGTGTGGGGAGCCGGCAAGGTGCTCTTCCTGTGCGGGGCGTTGGTCCTCACCTACGTACTCTTCGCCGCGGCGTCGATGCGGATGGCCTTGAAGACCCGCGAGGTCGTCGTGCCGGAGCTCGGCGGCAAGACGGTCAACGACGCGTCGGCGGCGCTTGCGGCGTCGGGACTGACGCTGAAAGTCGAGGAAGGCCGCAAGGTGGACCCCAAGGTTCCGGTCAGTCAGATCGTCGTGCAGGACCCGGCGCCCGGCGTTCGCACGAGAAGGCAGCGCAGCGTCCGGGTTTGGCTGAGTGCCGGACCGCGCTCGACGACGGTTCCAGGGCTCGTCGGTGAGTCTGAACGAACGGCTCAGCTCAAGGTGGAACAGGATGGCTTTGGCGTCGGACCAGCCGCGGAGATCCGCTCGCTCGACTATACCGCCGGCACCGTGGTCGCGCAGAATCCACCGGCCATGAGCAAGTCCGACACGATTTCGCTGCTCGTCAATCGGGGCGAGCGAGGGGCCACCTACGTCATGCCGGATCTGATCGGAGTCAATGGCGACCGCGCAGCGGACCTGCTCAGAACCAAAGGGTTCCGCGTCGCGGTGGTCGGCGATCACCCCTATCCGGGCGTGCCTGGCGGCGTGGTGCTGCGACAAAGCCCGCAGGCCGGGTTCCAGATTGCGCCGGGCGAGCCGATCTCGATCGAGGTCAGCCGGTGAGCGTGTCGATCGCGCCATCACTGCTCTCGGCTGATTTCCGGTCGCTCGCAAGCGAAGTCGAGAGCGTGCAGCGCGGCGGCGCCGACCTGCTGCACCTCGACGTGATGGACGGCCACTTCGTGCCGAACATCACGTTCGGCGCGCTGGTGGTGCGGGCGGTGCACAAGGTGGCGACCGTCCCGCTCGACGTGCACCTGATGATTGAAGAACCGGATCGCTACCTCCAGGACTTCGTCGACGCCGGAGCCGCCAGAATCGCGGTCCATTGCGAGGTGCTCCCCCACCTCCACCGGACGCTCCAGGTGATCCGGAAGTTGGGGGCTCTTGCCGGCGTGGCGATCAACCCGTCAACGCCCGTCGACGCGATCGAGGAGGTCGCAGGCGACCTCGACTATGTGCTGGTGATGTCGGTCAATCCGGGCTTCGGCGGCCAGACCTTTATCCCGCGAAGCGAGTCTAAAGTGCGTGCCATCCGTGAGTTGCTCGACCGCGCCGGCTCCCGCGCGCCGATCGCGATCGACGGGGGCATCGACCAGTCGAACGCCGCCCGCGTCGTCGCCGCCGGCGCAGAGATTCTGGTCGCCGGCCAGGCGATCTTCGGTCAGGGCGACGCCGAGCGGGCCACGCGCGATCTTCGCGCGGCGGCGCTCCGCGAGCGCGCGTCATGAAGCTCGTGAAGCACGCGAGCGCCGCGCCAACGTCGACGTCAACCGTCCGCGTGCGCTACGCCGAGACCGACAAGATGGGGGTCGTCTACTACGCGAACTACTTCGTGTGGTTCGAGGTCGGGCGAACCGATCTGCTGCGGACACTCGGCTGGAGCTACCGGGAAATGGAACTGGCGGGCGTGTCGCTGCCAGTCATCGACGCGCACTGCGAGTACGTGCGGCCGGCCCGATACGACGACGAGCTCGAGATACGAACCGTCGGGCGGCTGCTGTCGCCGGCGCGACTGGAATTCACCTACGAAGTGCGGCTCGCGGCAGAGGCGACGATCGCCGCGACCGGCAGAACGACGCACGCATCGGTCGATCCCGGAGGTCGGCCTTGCCGGCTGCCGCAGCGAGTCAGAGAGGCGTTTGCATGAAGGCGTTGGTCACTGGAGCGGCGGGATTCATCGGTTCACACCTGACGGCGGCGCTGCTCGATCGCGGCGCCGAAGTGACGGGCATTGATTGCTTCACCGACTACTATCCGCGCTTCATCAAGGAAATGAATCTCGCCGTCAACGCGTCGCGGCCGGGCTTTCGCTTCATCGGGGGATCGCTGCAGCACGCGGACCTCGCGGCGCTCCTCGCCGACAAGACGCACGTCTTTCATCTCGCCGCGCAGGCCGGAGTCCGCAAGAGCTGGGGGAGCGACTTCCGGATCTACACGGACAACAACGTCGACGCGACGCAGCGGCTGCTCGAGGCCTGCGTCGGACGGCCACTGCACCGCGTCGTCTACGCCTCGAGCTCGTCGGTCTACGGCGACAACGTGAGCATCCCGATGCGGGAGGATGCCCTGCCCCAGCCGGTGTCGCCGTACGGCGTCACGAAGCTCGCGGCGGAGCAGCTCTGCTATCTGTATCACGCGAACCACGGTGTGCCGACGACATCGGTGCGCTACTTCACCGTCTACGGCCCGCGGCAGCGGCCCGATATGGCGTTTCACAAGTTCATTCGAGCGGCGCTCAGGGGCGATGCCATCACGCTCTACGGCGATGGCGAGCAGACGCGAGATTTTACGTTCGTGACCGACGCCGTCGCGGCGACGGTCGCGGCGGGCGATCGAGGGGCGCTGGGGTTTGCCTACAACGTCGGCGGCGGATCGCGGGTCTCGGTCAACCAGCTCTTCGAGATCATCGCCCGCATCCACGGCCAGCCGCTCAACATCCAGCGGGAAGCCGCGCAGAAGGGCGACATGCGCGACACGTTCGCCGACTCGACCCGGGCCCGCGCCGATCTCGGGTTCGCGCCGAAAGTGTCGCTCGAGCAAGGGCTGGAAGCCGAGTATCGGTGGCTGGCGAGTACGCCGGCGCTCCTTCAATAGAGCAAATAGAGCAATAGAGCCGTTCGGACTAAAATAACTGTTTTCCTGATTTCCTAAATTGATGCTTTCTTTGATGACACCGGCACGACACATCACTTCTGGGGCGTCCCGAGGCCTCTGTCTGATCCTCTTCTTCTTGGCCATGGCGATTGCATTGGGCTCTGGCTGCGCCAGCGGCCCGAGCAGGCCGCCCACGGGCACGCCCGAACCCGACAAGTTCCTCTTCGAGCGCGGCAATGAGGCACTCGCCAAGAAAAAATGGCTGGTCGCGCGCGAGTACTTTCGCGAGCTGATCGACACCTACCCGCAGACACCTCACCGCGCCGACGCCAAGCTCGGCATCGGCGACACGTATCTCGGCGAAGGCTCGGCGGAGTCGTACGTGCTGGCGCTCAACGAATTCCGCGAGTTTCTGGCCTTCTATCCGACGCATCGCCGCGCCGGCTACGCGCAGTTGCAGCTGGGGATCACCCACTTCCGTCAGATGCACAGCGCCGACCGGGACCAGACCGAGACGCGCGAAGCGATCAAGGAGCTCACGCTCTTCGTGCAGCGCTACCCTGACGACCCGATGATTGAAGAGGGAAAAACCAAGCTCCGCGAAGCGCAGGACCGCCTCAGCCAGTACGAATACAACGTCGGCTACCACTACTATCGATCCCGCTGGTGTCCGGGAGCCGTCGACCGCTTCAAGGCGCTGCTCAAAAACGACCCGCAGTTCACCCGCCGCGATTCGGTGTATTTCTACCTCGGCGAGTGTTACGCGAAGGCCAACCAGCCGGCCGAGGCGCTGCCGTATTTCGATCGCCTGATCAAGGAATTCGAAACGAGCGAGCACCTGGCCGAGGCGCAGAAACGAGTGGAGATGCTGAAGGCGGAGATGGACGCTCAGGTCAAGAAGGTTCCGTGAACTTCTGGACCGACTGAACCTTCTGCACCGCGAGGACGTGGCTGAACCGCCGGTAGTAGTCGATGCCGGACGCCACGGCGGTAATCACTGCCACCCACAGCGCGATCTTGCCGAGCACGAAGAACTGCTGCAGATGGTCGTAGCCGAGGATCAGCAGCAGGATCGCGACGACCTGCGAGACCATCTTGAACTTGCCGAGCGGTGAGGCGGCAATGACGACCCCGCGCGAGTAGGCGACGCCGCGCAGCACCGTCACCGCAAACTCCCGCCCCAGGATGACCAGCACCATCCAGGCGGGCGCGATGTCCATCTGCACGAGCGACAGCAGCGCGGCGGTGATCAACAGCTTGTCGGCCAGCGGGTCCAGCATCTGCCCGAGCGTCGTCACCTGCTTGCGCCGGCGGGCCAGGTAACCGTCCAGCCAGTCGGTCAACGACGCCAGCCCGAAGATGGCGGCGCCGACGAGCTCCATCCGAATTCCGAAAATCAGCCGGCCCTCGAACTTCGTCACGAGCACCACGACCAGCAGGGGCACCAGGAAAATGCGGGCGAGGGTGAGGGCGTTCGGGAGGTTCATCCAAGCAATGCTGAATGCTGAGTGCTGAATGCTGAAGTGAAGGAAGAAGGTCCAAGGGTGAAGATAATGCTGAAGATGCGAAGATGCAAGGCCTTCAGCCTTGATCATTTTCCTTCAGCATTTACTTCAGCACTCAGAATTCAGCAGTCAGCATTGCAAGGATCAGTATAAGATCGTCGATTGTCATGAAAGCTATCCTGCTTGCCGGGGGGAAAGGCACGCGCCTTCGCCCGCTGACCGTGCACACGCCGAAGCCAATCGTGCCGATTTTCAACCGGCCGTTTCTCTACTACCAGATCGATCAGCTGCGCCAGGTGCCGGAAATCGACGAGGCGATCCTGAGCCTCAACTACCAGCCGCGCCGCATCGAGGAGATCTTCGGCGACGGCGAAGGCCTCGGCATGAAGCTGCGCTACGTCGTCGAGCCCATCCCGCTCGGCACCGCGGGCGCGGTGCGGTATGCCGGGGATTCGCTGACCGAGTCGGTCGTCGTCTTCAATGGCGACGTGCTGACCCAGGTCGACCTGCGCGCCGTCCTGGCGCTCCATCGAGAGCGCAAGGCGAAGGCGACGATTGTCCTGACGCCGGTCGAGAACCCACGCGCCTACGGCCTGGTCGAAACCGACGCGAAAGGCAACATTCAGCGGTTTCTCGAGAAGCCAGGCGAGGACGAGATCACCTGCAACACGATCAACGCCGGCATCTACATCCTCGAACCAGACACGTTCGACCGCATTCCCAAGGATACGGCCTGGTCGATCGAGCGGAGTTTCTTCCCGTCGCTCATCGAGCGCGGCGAGACGTTTGTCGCCTACGTCTACGACGGATACTGGATCGACATCGGGACGCCGGCGAAGTACCTCCAGGTGCACCGCGACATCATGGACGGTCTCTATTCGGCGCCGCCGTTTGACGGCGCCGAGCGCAAATCCTGGATCTCTCCCGGGGCCCGGCTCGAGGAAGGCGTCGAGCTCCATGGCCCCTGCTTCGTCGATGAAGGCGTCGTCATCAAGAGCGGCACGAAGGTCCTGCCCTATTCGGTCATCGGGCGGCAAACGCACATCGACGAGGCGGCCGTGATCGACGCCTCGATCGTGTGGCCGAACGGATGGATCGGACGCGAAGCGCTCGTGCGCGGATCGATCCTCGGGCGCAACTGCCACGTCGGCCGGAATGCCGTGCTCGAAACACCGGTCATCCTCGGCGACAAGACCGTCATCACCGACTACAGCAGGCTATGAGCATCAACGCCAACATCTTCAAGGCCTACGACATCCGCGGGCTTGTATCCGTCGGAAGTCAACGAGGAGGCCGCGCGCCTCATCGGACGCGGGTTTGTCAGCTACCTCGGCGCGAAGCGGATCGCCGTCAGCCGGGACATGCGGCTCTCTTCGCCGTCGGTCGCCGGCGCGTTCATCGAGGGCGCGCGCGAGCAGGGGGCGGACGTCGTCGATTACGGCATGATGGCGACCGACATGATGTATTTCGCCGTCGCCCGCGATGGGCACGATGGCGGAGCCCAGATCACCGCGTCGCACAACCCGAAGGAATACAACGGCATCAAGATGGTCCGCCGCGAGGCCTTCCCGCTCAGCGGCGACGCCGGCATCGGCGAGATTCGCGACATGGTCACGAAGAACGCCCTGCCGCCAGTCGGCGCCGACGAAGGGCTCGCTCACCCACCAGGACGTCCTCGACGACTACGTCGATCACGTCATGTCGTTCATCGACGAGAAAGCCATCAAGCCGTTCAACGTCGTCCTCGACGCCGGCAGCGGCATGGCCGGCCTGGTCGGACCGAAACTATTCGCGCGCATTCCAACCAGCAAGTTGACGACGCTCTGCTTCGAAGTGGACGGCCGGTTTCCCAACCACGAGTCCAATCCGCTCATCGAAGAGAACCGCCGCGACATCGTCGAGCGCGTCATCGCCGAGAAGGCCGACATCGGCATCGCCTGGGACGGCGACGCCGACCGGTGCTTCTTCATCGACGGCACCGGGGAGTTCATCGCCGGCGACTTCGTGACGGCGCTCCTCGCCGAGTCGTTTCTGATGAAGCATCCTGGCGAGACGATCATTTACGACGTTCGCGCCAGCTACGCGGTCAAGGACGTCACGGGCAAGTACGGCGGCAAGGCGCTGATGAACAAGGTCGGACACTCCTTCATCAAGCGCCGCATGCGCGACGAGCAGGCGATCTTCGGGGGCGAGGTGACCGGGCACTATTACTTCCGCAATAACTTCTACGCCGACAACGGCTTCATCCCGGCGTTGCTCATCCTCGAGTTGATGTCACGCAAGGGGCAGACGCTCAACCAGCTGCTGGCGCCGCTGCGCGAGAAGTACTTCATCTCGGGCGAGATCAACACCAAGCTCAACGACATTGCGCTCGTGCCGAAGAAGCTGGCCGCGCTCGCGGCGCACGAGGTCTATTCGAAGGGCGGCCGGACCTATACCCTCGACGGCTTCTCGGCCGAGTTCCCCGAGTGGCATTTCAACGTCCGCGGCTCGAACACCGAGCCGATGCTGAGGTTGAACCTCGAGGCGACGACGCAGAAGCTGATGGAAGAAAAGCGGGACGAGGTGCTGGCGTTTATCCGGAGCTGACGATGGGTGGAGCTGGCTCAGGGCTCAAGGCTCAGGGCTCAAGCAAGACCTTCGAGCCACGTCGCTCGATGGGATCTGAGGCTCTTGCCTGAGCCTTGAGCCTTGAGCCTTGAGCCGTGCTACGATCTGCTCAACGGGCGGGCTTAGCATAGTGGTAATGTCCTGGCTTCCCAAGCCAGTTAGACGGGTTCGATCCCCGTAGCCCGCTATCCAATCTTCTTCGGGGGACTTCGTCCCCCGAACCCCCTTACACGCTCTCTCGCGGGGGCCCCGAGCCCCGCTCCGTTCGCGTGGGCTCACTCGCTGCGCTCGTTCGCTACTTTGCGCACCGCGACATGTCGCGCCGTAGCGGCGCAGCCGCGAAGGCGGAAGGCGGACCTTAGCACTCCCCCACTGCCACTCTGTCCAAAACCTCTCCGATATTCTCGAGCGGTTCGAGTCCGGATTGTCGTCCATCGAGCAGCCCCGGGCTCAGCGAACCAGTTCGATCTCGCTCGGCCGCCAGCTCTTGTCGAGGAACGGCTGCAATGGGCTGTAGAGACGGAGGAGCGTGTTCCAGCCTTTACCGGGAACGGTCTGGATCCAATTGCCATCGCTGATCGCCGCCGGCTTGCTGGGGCCAAAATAAACGGTCGTGGAGCCATCCGGGTTCGCAGCGGTGAACGACTCGATAAGCGCCTTCTTGGTCTCAGGATTCTTGTCGGCCGCGTCCCACACCGACGCGATCCACCCGTAGAGCGCTTCCTCACCGGGCAGCGGCGCGACCTCCTTCATGACCGTACGCAGCTCGTCAAAGTGCGTCTCCGGCTTGACCCACTTGTTTTCGCCCTTCGGCGCACCGGGCGCCGGCGCTGGCACCGGGAACTGCGGCGACTTGCTGTAATCCTTGATCTTCATCGTGCCGTCGAACTGACTGAGGGGATACATCACGATCCGATTGATCAGGGGCTGTACGGCTGCGGTATCTTCTGGTGTCAAATCCTTGAAGACTCGTGGGATGACAAAAACAAGATCCGTGGACGAACGCACTGCCGCGGTGATGCCCTTGGGAAGCTCGCCGTTCCAGCGCCGCCCCACGATCATGTAAAAGCCGGGCGTGGTGCCATACTGCTTACCAATCCGGCCGATCTCGTCGGTCCGCTGGTCATACATGGCGTAGACGTAGAAGCGGTCGCCGAAGTCCGGCACCTGCACCACCGTCGGTTCCTTGTCGAGCGCGGTGAATCCTGCTCCGTAAACTACGTCCTGGTTAGGACAGACGATGAACGTCTCCTCTGGCTTGATGTAGTCGGTCAGCATCTGGTTTAAGCCGACCGGCGCGAGCGGCAACACGCCGCCCACCAGTCCGGGCACGGGTACTTGGGCAAACGCCGCACGGCGGTTGTGCGCGTTCACCATCGGATAGCCCTAGAAATACGCCATTCGACCGACAAGCTGGACGTAGGCGTCGAGCATCTTGTTGCCGCGAACAGGGCCGGGCACCTCCGCTGCCGTCGTCGGAAGCAGAACTTGAGCGGTGGACGCCTGGACGTGTGCAAGTGAACTCATAACTGTTTCTCACCTTTCAGCGGCTAGCACAGGACTGCGCGATCTGGTTTGGCACACCTGCATTGTGGAGTGCGGCCGTGTCGAGTTTGACGCCGCCGAAGTACTCTGGCGCCGAGCCAGTCGGAGGCGCGTTCATCGCGACCACTTCGGGCGATGGCGTTGAGGATCAGCCGCGCCGGCGAGCATCTTCATCCACACGTTCAGCGAGAGGGCTTTGCCCTTGACACTGCGTGCTGCCGGAGCGCCAAGGGACTGAATCGACCGACGCGACGGTGCATCAGTCGAACCAACACAAAAGGCGCCGAGCATCATGCGGGTTTCAGAGGGTTTGCACCAGAAAACGTGTCTTCAGGGATGCTATGCTGGCCGACGGTGCGACCCGCACACGAAATACCGCGGCCCGCTCACGACCCGCTGTCAGCTGCCCCTTTTCTCGCACCGCGAGGGGCGACCGAACTCTGGCTCCAGCCTCCGCACCCATCCTCATCACGATCCGCTATTCTCCCGCGGAGTTTTCCCGCGCATTCCGTCTCCACAATGTCTCCACGACTCAGGTTGATTCACGAGGAGATGAGCTGCGTGGGACGAGACCCAATGCTGACCAGCTGTGATCACACGCGCGTGATCACAGGGCTGCGGGGACCCAACCGCAACCGCTGTGATTTGACGACCTGCTGGGTGGCCCCCGTGACGACGTGTACATGGTGTGCCTGCCCATCGCACCACAGACGACTTCCTCGGTGACTGACTGACGCGGGCAGTTGGTCAGCGGTGCTCGCGGCTGAGCGGCAGGCCGTTTCACCCACGATAAACGCAGCAGTGGCGATGAACCTCGAACGCACAATCGGCACCGATAGGCAATCCCAGCTTCACGGTGCCGACTGAATGCTGGGGGCACAGCCAGAGAGAAACACGCCATCGAAGTCTCCGCCTCCGTGTTGACGCAATTCTTAAAGGGTGGCCGGGCTATCTCCACCCCTTGATCCAGTGCCACCGCTCCTTCCACGCGAGGCGGCGACGAAGCGCAATGCGCTTCCGCCAGTCCCGCCAGCTTCAGCCTGACCCCTCTCCCAGGATCTCTAGACCCGCAGAGAACAAAATCAGAGCGGGTTCGCCAGACCCAACCTTGACAGGTGTAGGTCCTGTCCACCGGGGCGGGACCGTCTGTAATCCTCCACGGCTGACGAAAGGGATCGCTTCCCACGACTTCGGCCTTACAAAACTGTCCAGACGGCGCGCAACGTGGCGCAAATCGCTTGTGGGTGAGCTGGTACGTTCCGTGCGGGAAACGATGAGTTGTTCAACGCTCCGCCCTGTCCTGCGTGTGGGAAGAATGCCGCCAAATATTTGCCGTTCCCGAGCAAGCACGCGGCTTTCTCGTACTATCGCTGTCCTTGCGGACACGTCTGGAGCGTGCACAAGGACAACCCGCAGCTGGTCCATCACGTCACGCCACTTCCTCCGAAGCCGTAACCCTCTCGCGAACAGTAGGCGGAGGACCCCAACATGCTGAGCCCCAGCGACCAGGGTCGTCGCCCTGTCACACCCTGCCCAAATTGCGAACGTGCCGACGTCAAAGCGGTAACCGTCGCGGGCAACCTTGTGTGCCTGCGTTGTCGCGCGTGCGAGTTTCTCTTCGTCATTGAAGACCGGCGCAGTGGTGTCCGCCCGGATCATCAGGGCCAGATCTTTTCCTAGTAGCGGAGGCGTCTCCGACCGCTTACTGTAGAGACACTCATTGCGGTACGGGGACTCCCTGATTGCGCGAACTGCCATCTCCGATGGATAATGGGTGGTCCCCCAGCCATGACCACGGTCGCGAACTGTCCAGCGTGTGACGGTGCGTCGGGCCGGCTTCTGCCGTTCCCGAGCGAACTGTCTTGCGCTGACTACTACCGCTGTTCCAAGTGCGGGCACGTCTGGACCGTGAGCAGAGAACGCCCGGACCTGATCCACCACGTCACGCCACTTCCCAAAAAGCCAGACGCCTCGCCCGTGGATTGGGCCGAGCAACCGATTAGCCACTAGGCCTTGACACGTAGGGGAATACCCCGGCCCACGATTCGGGCAGCGCGGAGATCGGCAGGGAGACAGAGGCTTCATCATTGGCATCGGCGTATACGCCTGCGTCTTTTCCTTCTGGCCGGACGGGGCAACCACACTCCTCCGGTCACCAAACATCATCAGGGTACTAGGCGTAACCACCAGTGCCGCGACATCGCGTCCTGCAAGCAGACGTAAGGTCCCTTCGCCTCGAAGACACCCGACACGCCATTCCCAAAGCGAATGGTGCCGAGCACGCCATCCCGATCGAGAGGTGTCATGTTCGCCCACGGTTGAGACCGAAACACAAAGCGTGGTCTCTTCGCGAGTAGCTCACGAACGTACGTCTCAACTGCACTAAAGTTGGCAAACTTCGGCCCGAATTGGTGGATTTCAATTGACGTGATGGGGCCAAACAGTCCCTCGACAGAAGCGCGGGTGTCGTTTGAACTGTAGACGCCACCATCATCGGAGGCACCGGGACAGAGCCTGAAGCGACGCTCGAACGCGGGATCCACCGTCCTAGATAGGTGATGGATCGGAGCGTTCTGCGGACCCAAAGTGTGGCCATGAACACGCCCAAGAGTGTCAATGTCAGCGTCATTCGAGTCCATCCCTGTGGAGAGCCCGCAAGGCAAACCGTCAGGGCAAGCGCAAAGCCCCTCACGGCTGTGTGGCTCGTCGCGATTCTACGTCCAACCGCCGCTCCACTCGACCCCGCATCAAGGGTGCAACCGCCGTTGAAGGTCCGCAACCCGTCGCTATCGGTCGGAGGACCCACAGGTTCGATGTAAACTGTCCGGTCATATTCATATCAGGTGGAGTGCCCGGTGATCGCGAAGATATGAAGCACACGGAGAAGATCGCGCCGGTTGCCGCTGCGCTCAGTGCGCTTGCCACGCTCGCGTGCTGCCTGCCGATCGCGTTCGCGGCGGGCACCGCCTCGGCCGGTCTCGCGATGGTTGCGGGCACCTACCGATGGTCGTTCCTCGGGGCATCCGTGGTGCTGCTCGCGGTTGGCGCCGTGCAGCTCGTGCAAGCGCGCCGCGCGTGCCGGCCACGCGGATCCGCCTCGCTCGGGATTCTCGGTGTGTCCGCCACCATCGTGCTGGTCGTGGTGCTCTTCCCACAGATGATCGCCGGGCTGCTCGCCGATTGGATGCCATGAGCCGACGCAAGCTCCTGCTGCTCGTCTTGCCTCTGGCGCTCCTGGGCGCGGTCGCCTATGTGCGCTTCGCCACGCACGACGCACCCGCAGGGCAACCGCCGCTCGCGTATCTCGATCTCTCATCGCTCGCCGCGCTCAAGGCGGATTTCAACCGTGCGGCCGACGAGACGCGACTCATCGTGCTGCTCGCGCCGACCTGAACGAAGTGTCTGCGGGGGTCATCCGCAGTCGAATCGGTCTTAGCCACGCGGCCGAATGCGCCCGTGCGTGTGTTCATGGTCTGGCAGCCGATCTTGCCAACCGACTTCGGCGCGCCCACAACCTCTGTGCTGAGCCGCGCCTCGGATCGCCGGGTGCAACAGTATTGGGACCGGGATCACGTTCTCGCCAAGCAGATGGCCGCTGACGCGCGAGCGCCGCAGCCCGAGCAAGAGTGCTGCGTGCGTTCTGGCATCCTGTGGGATCTCGTCGCCGTCTATCCGAAGGGTGCACGGTGGGAAGATCGAATGCCGCCCGCCACCGTATTCAACGGTCCGGTGGTTGACATTACCGAAGCAATCGAGGCGGCACTCGACACGGCGCTAAAGAGCGCCCGTTAGCTTCTGCCAACGCGCCTCCTTAATTCTTCGTGCGTGGCGCGGGCTGTCCACGCGTGCGGTCGTTCCGAACCGCTACACTGTCGCAGCCTGCACCTCAGTTCGTTTGAGGGTCGCTACTTCGGTTTGGGTCGGCTCGCCCGCCACGACGTCATCAACGTCCGCGGCAGGCGACTGAAGTAGACGCCAGCCCGCGCGCAGGACTGCTTTCTCTGCGGCAAACGCTCGGGGAGGCGTCATCCGCGTCGCGCACGCCATCAAAATCCTGGCTCGGTGAACTCTTGCAGACGCTGGAGAAGGCGACGGGGCCATTCCGACGAAAAGTACGTGCCTCTCGATGAAAAGCTACGCTCCTGGCCGCGTCGACGTCAATCTCGGATCGAACTCAGGCCAACGAGATCCTCGTTGCTGTAGTGGTCTTGGCTCGGCGAGTCCATCGAGAACGACCTGATTCCCATTCCCGTTCGGTTGTCGCGGGGCCGAGCCATTTGTGGTGAATAATCCTATTCCTTGATTCGGTACCGCTCCCTCCACGCGAGCGCGACGATGGGTAGGGCGAAGAAATGGTGGCTCACTTCAGTGAGCTGCACCTTGCCTGGACGGTGAGGGCGGAGTTCAGCTCCCTCGGGATTGGTCCGGAGGGAACAGACGGCAACGTGTGCGTTCTTCTGCATCCGCCACAG